>CAYGDW010000001.1:0-121960 GCA_964348755.1 uncultured Bacteroidales bacterium
TCCGAACGTAGTGAGGAATCTCATGCATAAAATTCTACCCTTTTTTACTTTATCGAACAATAGTGTTTTTTTTTAAAGAAAAAAGATTGTATTTTTGGCCACCTTACTCAACAAATTCATTCACCATAAAAATATCCTGACCATGAATTTTCCTGAAGATCTCCTCTACACCAAAGACCACGAATGGGTAAAATTTGAAGGCGAAGATGTTGTTGTTGGCATTACCGAATTTGCCCAAAAAGAACTTGGCGATATTGTATATGTAGAAGTTGATACCGTTGGCGAGAGTCTTGATAAAGAAGAAACCTTCGGGACAATAGAAGCCGTTAAAACTGTTTCAGACCTCTTTATGCCACTTTCGGGCCAGGTTACCGAGTTTAACCAGGAGTTGGAGTCAACCCCTGATGTGGTAAACAAAGACCCTTACGGGGCTGGCTGGATAATAAAAATGAAGCTCTCAAACCCTTCAGAGGTTGATGATCTTCTTCCTGTGGCAAGTTACAGAGCGCTCATAGGCAGCTAATATCAAATTTTTCTGCAAAATGGAAATGCGTTAAGCCCCTTTTGATGGCTTTCAAATATTTTATTCCTGGCATTATCTGGGGGTTGATTGTTTTTTTGGCACTCAGCATATCACCATCAAATGTCCCAAAAATCATTTTCAGAATACCGCTTTTCGACCTTGTGGTTCATTTTGGGTTATTTACCGGGTTTGGATTTTTGGCCTCTTTTGGATTTTTCAGGCAACAAAAGGGCAGCTTTATGCAGCGTAAGTTTGCATTTCTGGCGGCTGCTTCGGGGCTAATTTACGGAATATTAACCGAGTTGATGCAATTATTTTTTTTGTCAGAACGGTTTGCAAGCATTTCGGATGCTGTTGCCAACCTTTTTGGAACAGTTTTTGGGGTTGTTTTATTCGGCCTGGCTTTGATTTTAAGTCAAAAATTTAAATAAAAATTGGCTAAAGAAAGCAGGAAAAGTTTTTTCAAATTATTTGTATATTAGCAGTCGCTTTTGAGCATGAACTTTTTTCGTCACGGGCGCCTGCCAAAAAACCACAAAACATAATATGGAAGCAAAGAAAACACCGAAAGCTGACCTTGAAAACAAGAAGCGCATTTTCCTCCAGATTGGTCTGGCAGTAGCGCTTTTGGGCGTTCTGGTAGCTTTTGAATGGAAAACTTACGAAAGGCCAGACTTCGACCTTGGCACCTTGGATATGGATTTTGTCGAAGAGGAAGACATTCCCATTACCCGCCAGGAAGTACCTCCGCCACCACCACCTCCCGAAATGTCAACAGAGTTGGTTATTGTTGACGACGATGTTGAAGTTGATGATGATTTTGTTATCGATGTTGAAGCCACTGTTTTCACTGAAATCAGAGAGTTTGCACCGGTAATATTTCAGCAGGAAGAAGAAATCAAGGAAGACGTAATTTTTACTGTTGTTGAAGAACAGCCAAGTTTTCCGGGCGGTGAAGAGGCGCGCATACGTTACCTTACTGAGAACCTTCGCTACCCCCAAATGGCACGCGAAGCCGGTATTCAGGGAACTGTTTTTGTAACCTTTGTGGTTGAACGCGATGGCTCAGTAACCGATGTTCGTGTACTTCGCGGAATTGGTGGTGGTTGCGACGAAGAAGCCGTAAGGGTAGTTCGCAATATGCCCCGCTGGAGTCCTGGCCGCCAAAGAAACCAACCGGTAAGGGTTCAGTTTAACATGCCTATCCGCTTTGTTCTGAACTAAATTAAGCCGTAACGCATTTGAAAACGCTGTGCCCATAGGTGCGGCGTTTTTTTATTTCGCCTAACTGATTTTGCTCCAAATGAGCTTCTCCTGATAAATGGCATTCAACCGATTTACCACTACGCGGTGGGCGGGTTTTTCAAGGTTAGGGTCTTCCTCAAGCAATTCGCGGGCCTTGTCGCGGGCAAATTTAAGTATTGCCTCATCTTTTGTCAGGTCGGCAATTTTCAATTCGAGCATTCCGCTTTGCTGGGTCCCTTGCAAATCGCCCGGGCCACGGAGCCTGAGATCCACTTCGGCAATTTCAAAACCATCGGTCGATTTCACCATAGTCTCAATCCGTTTGCGAGCATCGTTGCTGAGTTTTTGGCCGGTAATTATAATGCAGTAGCTTTGATCGGCCCCACGGCCAACCCTGCCCCGCAACTGGTGAAGCTGCGATAGCCCGAACCGCTCGGCACTTTCAATAATCATTACTGAAGCATTTGCAACATCAAT
Source organism: uncultured Bacteroidales bacterium (assembly GCA_964348755.1). Classification (GTDB taxonomy): domain Bacteria; phylum Bacteroidota; class Bacteroidia; order Bacteroidales; family UBA7960; genus UBA7960. The sequence goes on from CAYGDW010000001.1 coordinate 2,246, forward strand.
TCCAACTTCAATAACTGTGGTGGCAACCATAATTTGAGTGCCCCCTTTTACAAACCGCTGCATTTCAAAGTCTTTGTCGGCAGGCTTCATCTGGCCGTGAACCATGCTTACTGCATACTGAGGCAACGGAAATTCGCGAATTATGCTTTCATACCCATCGGCCAAGTCTTTCAGATCTAAGGTTTCTGACTCCTTTATGAGCGGGTACACTACATAAACCTGCCTGCCCTGCTTTATCTGCTCCCGCATGAAGCCATAAACTTTTAGGCGGTTGTTGTCGTATTGATGAATGGTTTTTATAGGTTTGCGGCCAGGAGGCAACTCATCAATTACTGAAACATCCAAGTCGCCATACAAGGTCATTGCAAGGGTGCGGGGAATTGGGGTTGCGGTCATAACCAGCACATGGGGCGGAATCTGCCCCTTTGACCAGAGCCTGGCGCGCTGAGCTACTCCAAAGCGATGCTGCTCGTCAATGACTACCACCCCTAATTTTTCGAACTCCACTACATCTTCAATAAGGGCATGGGTACCAATAATTAATTGTATATGGCCCTGCTTCAAGGCCTTTAGCTGTTCGCGGCGTTTTGCCGGCCGGGTAGATCCAGTGAGTAAGCCAACAGTGATATTTAAGGGCTTAAGGATAGTTGAAACAGACTCAAAATGCTGAAACGCTAGTATTTCGGTAGGGGCCATAAGGCATGCCTGAAATCCGTTGTCAAGAGCCATAAGCATCGTCATTAGGGCAACCACGGTTTTTCCGCTGCCTACATCGCCCTGGAGCAGCCTGTTCATTTGCTTCCCCGAAAGGGTATCGCTGCGAATTTCCTTAACAACCCTCTTTTGAGCATTGGTAAGCTCAAAAGCAAGGCAATTGTTGTAAAAGTCATTGAATAGTGGCCCAATTTGCCTAAAGACATGTCCGCCACCCTTTTCTGAACGAACCAGCTTTTGCCTAAGCAAATTGAGTTGAATATAAAATAGCTCTTCGAATTTTAGCCGGGCGGTGGCCTTTTTAAGAGACAGGGGGTTTGGCGGAAAATGGATGTCGGAAATGGCAGTTTTGCGGTCGGGGAGGTTAACCGACACAAGCAATGCTTCGGGCAAGGTTTCTTGTATATGATTAATGGCCTGAGGCAAAAGAACTTGCATGAGCTTTCCAAGTCCACGGCTGTCGAGCCCATGCGAGCGGAGTTTTTCCGATGAATTATAAACGGGCTGCATTGCCGAAACCTGACTGATAGCGCCGGGTGTAACAGGCTCTACTTCGGGATGTACAATATTGTAGCGCCTTCCAAAAAGACTCGGTTTGCCAAAAACAATGTACTCAACACCTGGTTTAAACGCGTTTTTCAGCCACTTAAAACCCTGAAACCAAACCAACTCAATCTTGCCGGTTTTATCGCCAAGGGTGGCACTCATACGGGTGGTGCGCCGATTCCCATGCAATTCAATATCAGAGATATATCCGCGAAGCTGAACGTATGGCAGGTCTTCATTAACCTCGTTTACTTTATAAAATTTACTGCGGTCAACGTAGCGAAAAGGGAAAAACTCTAGCAAATCGCCAAAGGTAAAAATGCCAGCCTCAGTTCGGAGCAACTCCCCGCGCCTGGGGCCCACTCCTTTGAGGTATTCAATAGAGTTATTTAAAAATTCTTGCATCAGGCTTTAGGGCTATTAACCGTAAAATTAATAATTCGGATGTGCCCGGCAAATTTTACTTAATAAAATCGACATAATTGCACAGGTGTTACGCTTTTTTAAAAGGGTTTAACCGAATTTTAAATGCAAATAGAGTCAGAAACTTACCCAGCTTCATTCACAAAACATTTGCCCGAAGCAAAAAAATTCCCGCAATATCTGCCACCACATTCGAAGTTCAATTTTTGGAGGGGATGTCCGTTTTGCAGAAAAATAATTACTTTTATAATTCACTTTTTTAAATAAACCAATCCCGGTTAAGAAACCTGCGCTCGAACCCGGGTGCGATTTTCTGCACAAAATTTCTACTTGCTCCTATCCAGTTTAAATTAAATTCTGAAACCATGAAACGCCTTTTTATTGCTATTTCAGTTTTTTTTGCCATTTCTTTGAGCCTGAGAGCTCAGGAAGTTTTTTTGGATGGCCGCACCGATCGCTTAATGATTGACCTTTTTAGCGACATTTGGAGTAACGTTCCCTCCGACATGGAGGTTTTCACCATAAACCGTGGGGTAAATATTTCATTGTTGCAGGACTTCCGGCTTGGTCAGTCAAAATTCAGTATTGCTGCCGGCCTGGGCCTTGCCAGCCACAATTTGTACAGCGACCATTTTTACAAAAGGCTGGCCGAATCCTCCTTTTCAATGTTCTCGCCTCAGCAGGCATTTCAATTTTATAAAATTAGTGATGTATATGGTGAGGTAAAAAATAACAAGTTGAACCTCACTTACCTTAACCTGCCCCTAGAATTCAGGTACCGCAACAACAACCTTAGTCATACCTTGCGATTTTACGGAGGCTTAAGATTTGGCTACCTGATTAATGGCCATACCAAAACCCATCTGAAAAATGAAGAAGGTGTATTTGGGCCTGGGACTCAGGCAGAGCATAAGATAAAAGAGAAAAAATTGGGCAACTTAGAAAAATTTCAGTTTGGCATTACAGGAAGAATTGGCTATGGGCGGGTTAATTTATACGCCTACCTGCCTTTGACCTATACTTTTGTCGGAAATAATTTCACCGAAATGAAGCCCTTTTCAATTGGATTGACTTTTGTTATTTATTAGCCTCTAAGATAAAGGAAAAGCACAATCATAACGCAAGCGCCCAAGGCAAACCCTGCAAATACCTGGGGGAGGTCGTGGGCGTTTAATTTTACCCTGGAGGTTCCAAGCAAGCCCGATGCAAAAAAAGCGGCAATCAGCAGCAGGTCTAAGCCCAGGCTAAAAAGAATTGCCATACTTATAATAAATCCGGTAAATCCGCCAATTGAAACCATGTGAATACTGATTTTCCATCGATAGGTAATCAACAATGTGAGCAATACAAGCAAAGCAGCTCCGATTATATAGAAATAAACTATAGAAGGCAGGGCTGCATTGCGGAGCATAAAATATGTAAGAATATAGTAAACGGCTGATAGCAAAAGGGGGAGCATGCGCTCACTACGGTTGTCGAGCAGTATATCCTGAATGAATCCGGTTTTTTTTAGCAAAATGATTGAAAGCAAAGGTAAAATTGCCGAGTTTATGAATAAAATGAGCAGTACGATTTTTTTTACCTGCCCCGGCATTATAAATATTAAATGAGTATTGAGGTTAAACAAAACAATTAGCCCAAGGGTAGGCATAATAAGGGGATGCAAAAATGCCGATAATATACTGGCAATGCGGGTTTCAATTTTCATTACAGGAGTTCCTTTCTAAGCCGGGCTACAGGTATGTCGAGTTGCTCGCGGTATTTTGCTATAGTGCGCCTGGCAATGTTATACCCTCTTTCCTTCAGAATATCAGCCAACTCTTCGTCGGTTACCGGCTTAGTTTTGTTTTCGGCTTCAATGCAGTCCTGAAGAATTTTTTTCACCTCCCTGGTCGAGACTTCTTCGCCCGAGTCGGTTTGCAGCGATTCGGAGAAAAATGTTTTGAGCAAAAAGGTGCCGTATGGGGTTTGTACATATTTGCTGTTGGCCACCCTTGAAATGGTAGAAATGTCGAGTTTTACCATATCGGCTATATCCTTCAGAATCATGGGCCTGAGTTTGGTTTCGTCGCCGCTGAGGAAATACTCTTTCTGGAATTTAAGAAGTGCCTCCATGGTAACCAGCAGGGTATTCTGGCGCTGACGGATAGCATCAATAAACCATCGGGCACTATCGAGTTTTTGTTTTACAAACATCATGGTTTCTTTTTGCCTTTTGTCAACCTTGCCCCTCGATTCGGCCAGGGTTCCGAGCATTTGCGAGTAGGTGCGGTTAATCCGCAGGGCGGGGGCATTGTATGAGTTTAGCGATAGCTCAAGCTCCCCATCAATAATTGAAACAAAAAAATCGGGGACTATATATTCCGACGATTTTCCTGAGTCGCTTAGAGAGTTTCCTGGTTTTGGATTTAATTTAAGGACTTCATCTATGGCTGCTTTTAAATCTTCATCAGAGAGGTTGTGCTTTTTTTGAATTTTATCAAAGTGCTTGCGCGTAAAATCATTAAAATTTTTCTCGAGCAATAAGGTGGCATTTTTTAAGGCCTGAGTGCGGGGTGTTTTTCGCCTTATCTGCAGCAAAAGGCACTCCTGAAGGTCGCGGGCACCAACACCTGGCGGGTCAAACTCCTGAATAATCCTTAGCAGGTTCAATATTTCCTTAAAGCTGCTTTGAATGTTTTGATTGAATGCCAGATCGTCGGTTAGTGCATGAATATCGCGTTGCAAGTAACCCGAATCATCAATATTGCCAATTATGTGGGTAGCAATAAGATGCTCTCTTTCGTTCAATTTTCTTAAGCCAAGTTGCGAAAGGAGCAACTCCTGAAAGCTAACACCCGAAACGAAAGGGATTTCTTTGCGTTCGTCGTCGGGGCTTGTATTTTGTGCATTGAGCCGGTAGGCGGGGATATCGTCATCATCGTCCACGTAATAATCGCTCAGGTCAAATTCTTCCTCGGCATTTCGCTGGGGTTCTTCAGGAATAAAGTCGTCGTCGGCCTCATCAAATTCCTCGTCAAAATCGTCTTCAAGCAGGTTTTCAGTATCATCGCCTTCATCTTGTCCTTCTTCAAGGGCAGGATTTTCTTCTATTTCCTGCTTTATACGCTGCTCAAGCATTATGGTAGGCACCTGCAAAAGCTTCATTAGTTGTATCTGCTGAGGCGACAACTTTTGCAAAAGTTTTTGCTGAAGGCTTTGTTTTAACATATTGCGATGCCTGTTTACTTATTTGTAAGGCTTTTAAATAAAAACTGCTTTGAGCAAAAAGCAAACCACGATAAAATAATTTTTCGGGGTTTATCCTCCATTGTTTAAAATTCTGCATTTTGCGGGGTGCGCGGAAAAGGTATTACATCGCGAATGTTGCCCATTCCTGAAACAAACAGCATAAGCCTTTCGAAACCGAGCCCAAAACCACTATGCGGCGCGGTGCCAAATTTGCGCGTTTCGAGATACCACCATACATCTTCCTCATGAATCCCCATTTCTTTAATGCGGCCATAGAGCTTTTCATAATTTTCCTCGCGCTGCGAACCTCCAATAATTTCTCCAATTTTTGGGAAAAGCACGTCCATTGCCCGAACGGTTTTATTGTCGTCATTCAGTTTCATGTAAAATGCCTTAATCTCCTTGGGGTAATTGGTAAGAATTACAGGTTTTTTGAAGTGCTTTTCAACCAAATATCTTTCGTGCTCGGCCTGCAGATCAATACCCCAGTTTACGGCAAACTCAAATGTTTGCCCCGAGACCTGCAGTATTTCAATTGCCTGGGTATAAGAAAGCCGCTCAAATTTATTGCTAATCACAAAGTTGAGCCTTTCTATCAGCTCGGTGTCATACATTTTTTGCAAAAACTCAAGATCGTCACTGCAGTTTTCGATCAGGTAGCTGATAAGGTATTTAAGAAAATCCTCGGCCAGGTCCATATTGTCCTTAATGTCGTAAAACGCCATTTCGGGTTCAATCATCCAGAACTCGGCCAGGTGTCGGGTTGTGTTTGAGTTTTCGGCCCTGAATGTAGGCCCGAAGGTATAGATATTTGAAAGAGCCAGGGCACCCAGCTCGCCTTCGAGCTGCCCCGAAACTGTAAGGTTGGTTTCTTTTCCAAAAAAGTCCTGGCCAAAATCAATGCTTCCGTTTTCTTTGCGGGGCGGGTTGCTGATATCGAGCGTGGTAACCCTGAACATGGCTCCTGCCCCTTCGGCATCTGAGCCTGTAATAATTGGAGTGTGGAGGTAATAAAAGCCGGTATCGTTAAAGTATTTATGAATGGCAAATGCCAGGGCATGGCGAATACGCAATATGGCGCCAAAAGTATTAGTGCGGGGGCGAAGGTGTGCAATCTCGCGCAAAAACTCAAGGGTGTGCCCTTTTTTCTGAAGCGGGTAAGTTTCTGGGTCGGCGGTTCCGTATAGCTCAATGGCGGTTGCCACAATTTCAATATCCTGGCCCTGACCTTTGGATTCAGCAAGAATGCCATTTACCGAAAGACATGAACCGGTAGTAATATGTTTTAAAAGCTCATCGTTGTTTATTTGTGCAACATCAACCACAATTTGAATGCTATGTATTACCGAACCATCGTTCAAAGCAATGAAATTCACATTTTTATTTCCCCTCCGGGTCCTTACCCAGCCTTTAACGTTTATTTCCTGGCCCACAAGGTGGCTTACATCGCTTTTAAGCAAATTAGAAATTCTTTGTCGCTTCAATTCTTTCATTTTTCAGTTAGTGTTTTAAAAAGCCAGGTTTTATTTTTTGGCTTACAAAAATAACACAATTTTACTTTGGTGTAAGCAAAGGCAATGAGAGGGCCAATACTACCTTAGGTTGTAAGCAGCAAAACCAAAGGTTTCAATTGTTTAAACTACTTTTAAAAAACAGGTTGTTTGGACTGGCTAAAGCATAAATTCGGGGTATGAATTTTTGCAGCCTATTGGTTGTTAATGCACTTTGGCATTTAATAAATTTGGGGCACAAAACAACGGCTTACCCTTTCAGGGTCAGTTGGCCACATAACGGGGTCTAAAAAAAGCTTACTGTTGCCAAAGTCAACAGTAAGCCTAAAGTCAGAGGTTATAAAGTTATGTTTTACTGTATTTCAATGACCAGGTACCTTGAAGTTCCCCAAAATTTTGCCGGATCAAGGATAACCAGGTTTGTTACGCCATCCTGAGTTCTGAATTCCCAGGTGCCTTCAGGATGCGGGGTATTGAACACTGGTTCTTTTCCTGCAATAGTAATTTCGAGTGTTTGGGTAAGGTCGATACGTGTAAAATAGGAGTGGTCAATATCGGAGCGAAGCCTGTTGGTTCGGCCAATGCCCAAAAAGCCGCCCTCGCGGGTAATTATACCCCAGTCGCGCAATTCGCGGCGCGAGCCCATGGTGTAATATGCCGTATTAATTTCAGATATTTTTTCCTCAATAACCCTTTGCCGTTGCCTGGAGGTTTCCTGCAGGGTGTCAACGGTTGCCGTAAGGTAATCTACACGCAGGTTCATTCGGCCAAGTTCCTCGCGAAGGGTCCCAATTTCAATTTCTTTCTCCTGAATCTGGTCGTTGAGGCGGGCCACCATTTTTTCAAACTCGGTGATTTTTACATTCGAGTTCCTCAAATCGCGATTTAGGCGGTTAATCAGCTGACGGTTTTTTTCCATTAGTTCTCCAATCAACCGAATGTCTTCATTGATGCTTTCGGTTTTGGCAGTCTGTCCTTCAAGATTGTTTTGGGTCCCTTGCGTTATAATTCTTTCCTTTTCCTTGATTAGGGCAAGGTTTTCTTCAATCTGGTTGAGCTCGGCAAAAAATTGATTAAAGGTGTCTTCCTGGGTTTTCAGTTGCTCTTGTAGAGCCAGCTTTTCTTCCTGAAGTTTTACAACTTCCTCTTTTGCCTGTTGGCCACATGAGGCCATAAATACCGATAAAATGCCAATTATAAAAAACTTTTTCATTTTAATTTTTTTGGGTTAAAAGGTCGGGTGCTAATACATATTTGCATTCAGCCTGCTGCAACCCCGGGCATTGTCAGTTGGTTTGAACAACCAATCAGATTGGGTACATAATGACCTGATTTAAGGTTGTTAAGGCGAATGCTTTGCAAAGTTAACACCAAATTTCTTGCGTTTTACCAAATGTAAAAATAATAGCAAAAATGCCTGCAGGCTTTAACAAAATTTAAGATAAAATGATTCACCTTCATAATTACCACATAGCTCATAAGCATTGCCTAATGCTGTTCCACATTCGATGTGCGGTTTTATCCCACGAAAAGTTTTGCCTGGCCACGCGGCCTTTTTCAATTAGGGTTTGTCGCAACCTTTCATCATTAGCAATAGCCAGCATAGACCCGGCAATAGATTCTACCGAGTGAGGATCAACAAACAAAGCAGCATTGCCTGCCACCTCGGGCAGGCTTGTAACATTTGAAGCGATAACCGCCACATCGCAGTACATGGCTTCCAATACCGGTATCCCGAAGCCTTCAAAAAAAGAAACCAGCATTAGCGCCTGTGCAGAGGCCACAACTTTGCTAAGTTCATCATTGTAAAGCCTGCCGGTAAAAAGCACATCATCTTTGTGCTGTATTGATTGGAGCAGGGGTTTTAGCCAGCCATCGTCAAACATTGGTTCGCCCACTACCACCAACTTGTGGTTGTACTTGCCGGTGGCCTTAAAAAAATCGAAGGCCAAAAGCATATTATCGATGTTTTTTCTTTTATGAAGTGAGCCAACATAAACAAAAAAGGGACACCCAGCAGTATATTTCAGTCTGGTTTGGCGTGCGTCATCTAAACTAACAGGCTTAAAGGATTCGTTGGCCCCGTTGTAAACCACATCAACCTTTTCGGCCGGATATTTTAATGTTTTAATTATATCTTTTTTCGAAAATTCCGATACGGTGGCTATTCGATGGGCAATTGAAGCATACCTCGGGAAGCCCCACCTGTAGTATTTGCTGCTAAGCCAGGGTAAATTGCCAGGATTGTGCATAAAGTTAAGATCATGAAAAACAGGCAATTGCTTTCCTTTATATGCCATCGACAACAACCCATCGGGCGATATGAACAGGTCGGGTTTAAGTTTATTAAGATATGCCGGAATGGCTTGTTCAAAAAAAAGATAAAAAAGGGCCGGGTGGCGGGCCGGAGGAAACAACACTGCCGGTTCAATATTATTGGCAAAAATAAACTGCTCATCAAAGCGGCGGTCAAAAACGAAATGAAATTCAATTTCCGGATGGTTTTGAACAATTCGCCTAAAGGTTTGAAAGGTGAACCACCCAATGCCTTCGAGCCGTCCGGAAAGCAATAACCTGGTGTTTATGGCAATTTTTATGCTCACAGAAATTTACTTTAATGAGCCAACAAAAATTATGTTGAAATGACTGCAATTTTTTTCATGGCTCATTCTTTCGCTGTTCAAAAGTAATCCATAGTGTATTGTAAACAAAAATTCTTTTGCTGTCTTTGCATAATCCAGGAACTGATGATCCTGTGCAGTTAGGTTTTTATTTGTTAATTTTGGGGTTGAGTTCATTTTTTTACAAACATAAACAATCAGCAAAATGTCAGCTAATTTATTAAAGCATATTGAGCCGGGAATTGTAACCGGAAGTGATTTGCAGGAAATTTTTCGTATTGCCAAGGAAAATGAATTTGCACTTCCGGCCATAAACGTTATTGGCACCAACTCTGTAAATGCTGTGCTTGAAGTTGCGCGCGATGTAAACTCGCCGGTCATCATTCAGTTTTCTAATGGCGGGGCACAGTTTTTTGCAGGCAAAACCCTTTCGAACGAAAACCAGCGTGCTGCCATTGCCGGAGCCATTTCGGGTGCCAGGCATATTGAGCTTATGGCCAAGGAATATGGTGTAAGGGTTATTTTGCATACCGACCATGCTGCCATGAAGCTTCTTCCATGGATTGATGGCCTGCTTGATGCAAGCGAGGCCAATTTCAAAGCGACCGGCAAGCCTTTATTCAGTTCGCATATGCTTGACTTTAGCGAAGAATCTCTCGAAGAAAATATTGCCGTGAGCAGGCGCTACCTCCAAAGAATGAGTAAAATGGGAATGACCCTCGAGGTAGAATTGGGTGTAACCGGCGGAGAAGAAGATGGCGTTGACAATACCGGCATAGAAAGCTCGAAACTTTACACACAGCCCGAAGAAGTAGCCAAAATGTATAAAGCCCTTAAAGAGGTATCTGATCAATTTTCTATAGCTGCCTCTTTTGGAAATGTTCATGGAGTTTATAAACCAGGCAATGTAAAACTCGAACCCGTAATTTTGAAAAAATCGCAGGAATACATTATGAGGCATTTTAATACAGGCGAAAAGGAAGTGAGTTTTGTGTTTCATGGTGGCAGTGGTTCGAGCCGCGAGGAAATACGCGAAGCCATTGGGTATGGTGTGATAAAAATGAACATTGACACCGACACCCAATGGGCATTTTGGGAGGGCATAAAGAATTACTACAAGAAAAACGAAGGCTATCTGCAGAGCCAAATTGGCAACCCCGAGGGCGAAGACAAGCCCAACAAGAAATATTATGATCCGCGTGTATGGCTGCGCAAGGGGGAAGAAACCATGCGCGACCGCCTTAAGCTTGCCTATGAAGACCTCAACGCATTAAACCGCAACTAATTGTTTTTTACGAAAAGGCTTAAAGGCAATTAATCAAAGCCAGGGAAATGGATAAGGTCAACAACAATGAAGGCCCCTTCGTATTCCCTGGCTATTTTTTCGAGAAATCTGCGGGCATCGAGGCGGGTTCGGAAATTGCCTGCACGAAGTTTAAACTCGGGGGCATCAAAAGATATATACGAAGGCACCTCAGGATACCGGCGCGCGAACTCGGCCTGGCGGCGCTGGGTGCGCAGTTTCGACTGGTTGCCTGAGTCTGAGTAAATTTGCACCCTAAAACCATTTATCCTGTTGTCAGACGAAACAAGCTCCTTGTGTGTGCGCAATAGTCGCTCTATTTGGGCATCCTGCCTAATGTCGATGTCAAGGCTGGTTGAGTCGTACCCAAAAGTTGAAGTGGGTTGTGCTTTGCTTGCTGAGCACCAAAAAAGCAATACCAAAAACGGAATAATTTTCATAAGCCCTCGTTGCTTTTTCAAATAAACCAAAATTTAGCATCCATCAAAAAAAGTGCCATCGAAGCCCAATTTTTCAAAACCCCTTAATAAGCCCTTGCAAATACAACCCGGCCAGCCGAAGGCTCTCCGGAGTAAATGCATTTCCCTTCCTCAAGCGGATTGTTAAATGGAATGCACCGAATGGTGGCTTTGGTCAGTTCTTTTATTTTTTGCTCAGTTTGGGCGGTTCCGTCCCAATGTGCCAAAATAAATCCTCCGCTGGTATCAAGAATTTCAACAAACTCATCCCAGGTGTCAGCCTTAAAGGTGTTTCGCTCACGAAACGCAAGTGCCTTTTGGTAAAGGTTGCTCTGAATATCCAGCAGCAATTTTTCAACAGTATTCGCTATATTGTCAACCGGCACAAATTCTTTGGCAAGGGTGTCGCGCCTGGCAATTTCAACGGTTCCATTTTCAACATCGCGCGGGCCAATGGCCATTCTTACAGGCACCCCCTTAAACTCGTATTCAGAAAATTTCCACCCGGGTTTGTACGAGTCGCGATCATCAAGTTTAACCGAAATGCCTTTTTGTTCAAGCTGTTCTTTTATCAGACGAGCATTGCTCACCACCAGCTCGAATTGTTCAGCATTTTTGTAAATAGGCACTATGGCCACCTGAATAGGAGCCAGTTTGGGTGGAAGAACAAGGCCATGGTCATCTGAGTGGGCCATAATCAATGCGCCAACAAGCCTTGTTGACACCCCCCACGATGTAGCCCACACATATTCGAGCTTTCCTTGTTGACTGGCAAATTTTACATCGAATGCTTTTGCAAAATTCTGCCCCAAAAAGTGCGAGGTTCCGGCCTGCAACGCCTTCCCATCCTGCATAAGCGCTTCAATGCAGTAGGTTTCTACTGCGCCGGCAAAACGCTCATTTACCGATTTTGTACCCTTTAATACAGGCATTGCCATAAAATTCTCGGCAAAATAGGCATAAACCTCAAGCATACGCTCGGTTTCTTCTATTGCTTCCTGTTGGGTGGCATGGGCAGTATGGCCCTCTTGCCACAAAAATTCGGTCGTGCGCAAAAACAAGCGGGTGCGCATCTCCCAGCGTACCACATTGGCCCATTGGTTTATCAGTATTGGCAAATCGCGGTATGATTGAACCCAATTGCGGTAAGTATCCCAAATAATCGTTTCGGAGGTAGGTCGTATAATCAGCTCTTCCTCGAGTTTTGCATCCTCATCAACTACAACGCCTTTGCCGTTGGGGTCGTTTTTAAGGCGATAATGCGTAACAACGGCACACTCCTTGGCAAAACCTTCAACGTGGTCAGCTTCCTTGCTAAAAAATGACTTTGGTATGAAAATTGGGAAATAGGCATTGGAGTGCCCTGTATCTTTAAACATTTTGTCGAGAGCAGCCTGCATTTTTTCCCAAATGGCATAACCGTATGGCTTAATAACCATGCAGCCGCGAACAGCCGAATTTTCGGCAAGGCCGGCCCGCTGAACAATATCGTTGTACCATTTGGAATAATTCTCTTCGCGCGTTGAAAAATCTTTTGCCATAAAGCTAATTGGTATAATATTTGCATTATTCCCCTTTGAATAAACCCGGCAAATTTATGAAAAAACAACGAAAATAAAGTTAAGTTCTTAACTTTGTCAATAACCGTATGCAAGGAGGAACCAGTTATGAAATCAATTAAAAATATTTTGATTGTAGTGTCGGTAGTACTGGCAGGTTGTTCAACAGCCTATCAGGCTTCGCATACATTCGACGACGTATATTACTCCCCCGCTCAGGCACGCTTAGCGGCAACCCGCAAGCAGGCAGTGGCTGTAGATGTTTCGCAGGCCGGCCGGCCCCTTCAGCCTCAATATGCTGAAGGGGTGAATAATCAGAATTTTCAATACCAGGATGAGCAGTACGATTACGCTACTGCACGCCCTGCTACCCGGCTATATGCTGATGACAATGGCAGCACTATTGAAAACAACCACTTTTACGGCGATTTTTACGACTATTCGTATTCTTCGCGCATCAGAAGATTTCATCGCCCGAACACGCAATGGGCTTATTTCGATCCCTGGTTTACCAATATGTATTGGTATAACTTCGATCCTTATTATTATGGAGTTAGTATATATATGGGTTATGGGGCACTGGGTTTTCATTACCCTGGGTTGTTTTTTCACAATCCAGGCTTTTACTGGGATCCATGGTATTCGCCCTTTTCGCATTCATGGGGTATGACCTGGGGATGGCCCTGGTGGAATAGTTGGGGTTTTCATTCGGGTTTTCACAGCCCATGGAGCTTAAGCTACTGGTCTGGTTACCACATGGGTTTTTCGAGGGGTTTCCATTTTGGCTACTGGAGCAACCTTTATTATTTCAATTATAACTACAATAGCTTAGATCGCAGCAACTATTTTTACGGTCATAGGGGATCTATTGGCGGAGCTGTTGCCCAAGGCACCGACCGCGGTGCCGGCCGACCTGCCACCCTTGCCGAGAATTTTGAAGCAAGCCGTGTGCAAACCCGCCAGAGTGGCACCGAAACTTTTAATGGGCCCCGGGGATCAGGCCGCTCGGGTTCGAACGAGGCGCGCCCTGCCGCAGTTCCTGATTTAAACAGGGCTGAAGGCAGGCCTTCCGCAGCTTCAGCTGCCCGTGAAATTCGCGAAGCTTCGGCACCTGCAAAGCAGCCAGCAGAAGGTGGTCAGCCAGGAGCACGTGCCGGGCAGGCGCCAGAAGGCCGCCAGGCACAGCCCCAGCAAACGCGCCCGGGCAATGCAGGGCAACAGCCAGAGGTAGGCTCACAGCCGCGTCAGGCTCAACCTCAATACACACGCCCGGCTCAACCCCAGCAAGCTGTTCGCGATCCGGAGCCAAGGCCACAAACTCAAACCGACAGGCCTCAGCAGCAGCAGCGAAACCCAGCCAGCCTACAGGCCCCTTCGCGCAACGACTATCAACGCGACCAGATGCAGCGATATGAAAGGCCTCAACAAGCTCCTGCCAACAGCCAGCGGCAGGAAAACGACCCCAATTTCAACAGGCCCCGCACCTATACCTCACCAAGCTACCAGCAGCCCAAAACCAATCAGGAGTTTAGCAACCCCTCACAGGGAAGGGCACCTGGCACAACCAGCCCCAGCCGCGAGCAGTCAGTACCTACTCAGGCACAACCGCCCCGGCAGGAACGGCCTCAACAACCCTCTTACACACCTCCTGCCCGACAGCAGGCTCCTGCCCGTACAAGCCCAACACAGCAAAGCTCCCCATCGAGAGAGGTTAGCCCGCCACCAAGAAGTTCAGAAGGCAGAAGCGCTCCCGTAGTTGCCCCATCAAGAAGTTCAGGTGGGCAGAGCTACGCTCCGTCTCGTAGCTCTGGCGGAGGAGGCTCTTCATCAGGAAGCTCAGGAAGTGGAAGTTCTTCTTCAGGAAGCTCGGGCAGAAGCTCCTCTTCTGGAAGGCGATAAAATTGCAGTAACAGTTCATTACTCTTTGACTTTTTTTATCTCCCGGCTTTAATAAGCCATTAAATGACCGGGTCGGGAGGTCCTTTTAACCATGCCACACTAAAACTTATGCCATGAAAAAAATAACTTTTGCTATGATCGCTTCCGTAATCTTTTGCTTGTCAGCGGTTTCGCAAAATGAAAACGATGCATTCAGGTATTCATTCATGAAACCCGGTGGTACAGCCCGCTTTACCAGTATGGGAGGCGCTTTTGGGGCCCTTGGCGGCGACTTCTCGACCCTAAGCACAAACCCTGCAGGGCTGGCAGTATTTAGAGGGTCTGAAATTACTTTTACCCCTTCGCTAGATTATTCAAGTGTAGAATCGACCTACTACGGATCGATGATGGATGATATGAAGTACAATTTTAACTTCAATAATCTTGGGCTTGTTTTCGTAATACCCATTTCAGGGCCAATAGACCAGCCAGGGTGGAAATCTGTTAACTTTGGGCTTGGGATAAACCGGCACAATAATTTTAATCAGCGATGGATTGCCGAAGGGTTTAACACCGAAAGCTCAATTATGACTGACCTTTTGGACAAGGCAATTGGTCAGGGTACAGTGGAAAACCTCGACGACTTTTCGACCGGCCTTGCCTGGGACACCTGGTTGCTTTACAGGGATAATTTCGGACAATTTGCAGTTGACATGCCAAATGGCAGGGTCTTGCAAAGGCAGGAAACCAACTCATCTGGTTCCATTCGTGAGTTTGTTTTTTCGGCAGGCGCCAATTACAACGATTTTGTTTTTCTTGGGCTCACAGTAGGCCTGCCAACAGTTAGCTACAATGAAAACTCTGTTTTTGTTGAAACCGACCGCGATAACCTGAACAGTGTTTTTAACTCTTTAACATTTACCAACAAGTTCAGCACATCAGGCACCGGATTTAATCTGAAAGCAGGTATTATTGTCAGGGCTACAGATATGGTTCGCCTTGGAGCTTCAATTCACACCCCAACTTTTTTCAAACTTAACGATGAGTATAGCGCCTCCATGAGGTCATCGCTCAACCTTTCGGAATATACCGATTTTGCTTCCTCGCCAAATGGCTGGTTTAGTTACCAACTTAACACCCCATTGAAAGCTACAGGGAGCCTGGGTTTGGTTTTTGGCAATGCAGGCCTTGTCAGTTTCGATTATGAGTATGTTGATTATACCAGGATGAGGCTTCGCAGCGACTCCTATGGTTTTTCATCAGAAAACAGTATAATACGCGAAAATTTTACTGCTCAGCACAACCTGAGGTTAGGCGGCGAACTGCGTTTTGACCCGCTGGTGCTTCGTGCAGGCTACGCCTTTTACTCAAGCCCTTACCGCGAAGGAGTAAATGATGGGCAGCAATCGGTGATTTCGGCAGGTATAGGAATTCGCGAAAGGCACTTTTTCATGGATTTTGCCTACGCGCACACATTTTTCAGTGAGGATTACTTCCTGTACAACGCCCGGTTTGTAAACCCTGTTGAAAATCAATATTCTTTGAGCAGGTTTTTACTAACACTGGGGTTCAGGTTTTAGAATAAACAGTTAAAAAAAAACGGGGCAAAGCCCCGTTTTTTTGTTTGTTACTTAAATGGTTCGACCAAACTCACTATATTGCTGTCAACCAAAACCCTGCCGCAATACTCGCACACAATTATTTTTTTGTGCAATCGGATATCTAATTGGCGTTGGGGAGGTATTTTATTGAAGCACCCTCCACAAGCATCACGCTCAACCGGCACAACAGCAAGCCCATTGCGTGCGTTTTCGCGTATTCTATTGTAAGCATTTAACAGGCGACCCTCAATAACTTCTTTTTGTTTCATTGATTGCTCAATAAGAAGTTCTTCCTCTTTTTGGGTTTCAGCCACAATGTCGTTCAGCTCGTTTTTCTTTACTTCCAGGTCTTTGCGCCGCTCTTCCACCTCTGTTTCAACCAGTTTAACGGTTTCATTTTTCATTTCAACCGAAGCAGTGAATTCGCGAATTTTCTTCTCGCAAAGTTGAACCTCGAGCGTTTGAAACTCTATTTCTTTTGAAAGAGAATCGTACTCGCGGTTGTTGCGAACATTCATTTGCTGGGTTTCGTATTTTTTTACGAGCTCCTGACTCTGAGTTATTGAAATCTTTTTTGCAGCAATTTCAGTTTCAAGCTCTTTAATCTCACGCCTGAATTTTTCAACACGGGTTTCAAGGCCTTCAATTTCGTCTTCAAGGTCTTGTACTTCAAGGGGTAACTCGCCACGAATATTTCTGATTTTGTCAATCTGGGTGTCGATGGCCTGAAGTGTAAATAAGGCTGTAAGTTTTTTAGTAACAGTAAGTTCAACGCTTTCATCAGTAGCCATATCGGGTATGGCAACCGGAGAACCTTCTGTTCCGGTGCTGGGGTTTAACTGCCTTGGAACTTCTGCCTCGGTTTTTGAACTCTTGGTCATGGGTAAGTTGATCTTTTACTTGATAGGTTAAAAATAATTTACAGGGTTGGTATTTACCCCTGAAATAAGGAGTGCAAATGTAGTAAATTTTTTGTTAACAACCTCATACAATAATTCTTTGGTGAATTGCTCTGTTTCATAATGGCCAGCATCGGCCAAAAGAATTCTGTTCTCGGCTTCGAAAAACTGATGATATTTTATATCGCCGGTAACAAATGCCTGTGCTCCTGCAGCAATAGCACTTTCAATCAAAAAGCTGCCCGAGCCGCCACACAATGCTACCTTTTTTATTGCCTGTCCGGTAAAGGCAGTATGCCTGATGCAGGGCATTTTTAGTTTTACCTTCAAAAGATCAAGAAAATCATTCTCCGAAATGAGAATTTTCAATTCGCCGAGCATTCCGGCCCCAGCCATTGCAAATTCATTTTCGAGCGGATATACATCATAGGCTACTTCTTGGTAAGGGTGGCTTTTTATTATTGCACTTACCACCCTTTTTTCAAGATACGAGGGTAAAATGGTTTCAATTCTTACTTCGGGCTCAAAATGAACCTCGTTTTTCTTACCCACAAATGGATTGGCTTCGGCTCCTGCCCTGAAAGTACCCTTCCCTTCTATGTTAAACGAACAACAATCATATTGGCCAATTTGCCCGGCTCCGGCTTCAAAAATGGCCGCCCTTACCACTTCGGCATGCGTAAGGGGGCAAAAGGTAACAAGTTTTCGGAGCAGGCCCTTTTGCGGCATCAATACCCGAAGGTTGCAAAGGCCAAGCTTTTCACCAAGCTTATGGTTTACTCCGCCATGAATATTATCAAGATTGGTGTGCAAAGCCACAATGGCAATGTTGTGCTTTATGGCTTCAATTATTACCCTTTCGGTAAAACGTTTTCCGGTAATGCTTTTTAAGCCTTTAAAAATAAGCGGATGGTGGGCAATAATCAGGTCGCACTGCTTCGAAACAGCCTCATGAATTACTTCGGGGGTAACATCAATGCAAATCAACGCCCTGGAAACCTCCTGTGAGGGCGAACCCAACTGCAAACCGCTATTGTCATAATTTTCCTGTAATACGCCCGGGGCTATTTGCTCAAAATATTCCAGAACCTCCGTTAATTTCATGGCAAATTCTTTTTTCTCCAAAGTTAAAAATTGTAACCCAAAAAAGGCTGCGCAAATGCAGAATTGGTGTTTTGAAATTAAAATTGTCGATAATAACCGCAAATTTTTAAGTAAAACATGCTACTAAAATTTAGCAAAACACCTGTAACCCTACCCAAACAACTGCGTATATAATTAAAAACAAGGCTGTTATAATTGCATAAAACAATACCGGCATAATGAGCCCCTCACCGTTTCGTTTGTTGTTGTTTCCATTTTGCATTCTATATGGATTTGTTACCCTTGTTAGAAACAAACTTTTCGACTGGGGGGTGTTGCCTTCGGCCAGTTTTGATTTACCCATAATTTGCCTTGGCAACCTAAGCAGTGGTGGAACTGGAAAAACACCCCACACCGAATTTTTAGTCACCCTGCTTCAAGGCCAGTATAAAATAGCTGTACTCAGCAGGGGGTACAAAAGAAAAACAAGGGGGTTTTTGGTAGTAAACAGTGGGCATAAGGCCAGCGAGGTGGGTGATGAACCCCTTCAGATTTGCCGGAAATTCCCTGAAATTATAGTTGCTGTTCATGAGCAAAGAAGAAAAGGAATCAAAGAAATAATAAAGCACCAACCCGAGGTAAAACTGATTTTGCTCGATGATGCTTTTCAGCACAGATATGTTAAACCAGGTTTAAATATATTGCTAACGGATTATTACAGGCCATTTTTCGACAACCATATTTTGCCTTGCGGCGATTTGCGAGAGGCAAAGTCGGGCGCAAAAAGGGCCCATGCAATTATTGTAACCAAAACTCCACCAGTATTTTCGCCTTTAGACCGCAGGCATTTCCTAAACAAACTGAGCAGGTATGGCACAAAAAACAATGTGTTCTTTTCAAAAATTGAATACGGTGATTGGGTCCCCTTGCAAACCCAATGCAAATCACCTGAAACATCCTTTAAAAAAATTATTTTGTTTACAGGCATAGCCAACACAGCTTCTATTGAGGAATATTTAAAAAGACAATGCACCGAGCTGATAATCAACCGTTTTCCCGATCATTACCAATTTACAGTTGCTAACCTCAAAAACCTCAAACAACAATTCAGGGAAGTGATTGGTAAGTCAAAGGCAATTGTAATTACAGAAAAAGATGCCATGCGCCTGCAGGAAGAAAAGTTTTTAAACGAACTAAAAAGCCTGCCTGTTTTTTATATTCCAATCAGGGTGGTTTTTCAAAACAGCGACCAGCAGAAGTTTGAAAAGTATGTGTGGTCTTTCCTCTCGTCAAAACAAGCGAAGCTGGACCAGGTCCAAAACTAACAACTGTATCCAGGCCAAGGCAATTAATTTCTTACCTTTGCGCATCAATTTACCAGACTAAAATCTAAAACAATATGACGCTACTTGTATTTGCAGGGCTTTTTGTGCCAATAATGGTGTTTGGCCTTAGTGTTTACTTTTTCAGGATGTCAAACAAAAACCTGAAACTATTGGTTGCTTTTAGCGGTGCCTTTTTGCTCTCGCTTACCTTTAATGAACTCATACCGCAAATTTATAGCGGGCTTGATTCTCAGCCTGCTGTTGAGGAGCAAATACATTCCGGGGGGCACCTCCACAACCACGACCATTCGCATGACCACCATGCTGAGCATGGCCACCAAGAGGATGCTGGTCATGGCCACAACCACGGTGCAGCCGGCAAAATTGGCCTTTTTATATTGCTGGGCTTTTTTATTCAGCTTGTTCTCGATTATCTGACCAAGGGGGTTGAGCATGGACACCTTCACTCGCAATGCCCCGACAATCATGGGCACGAGCACGAACCCCATTCTGCGGCAGTGTCATTTATACCTGTATTGATAGGGTTGTCGTTGCATTCGTTTTTAGAAGGTATGCCACTGGCTAAAGGTTTTGAATCGTCTGCCCTTCAAAACCACCTTTTGCTGGGAATTGTTATACACAATATACCCATTGCTATTGTTTTTATGAGCTTGTTGATTCAGAACCATCTTTCAAGGTTAATGTCAATTTTATTGCTGACCGTTTTTGCCCTTTCGGGCCCGGCCGGAGCCTTGGCAGGCAATATTTTGGGAACTCATTTTATTACAGATATGCAAATGTTCTTTAAGTTTTCGATGGCAATTGTGGTGGGTATTTTTCTTCATATTTCTACCACTATACTGTTTGAAAGCGACCAGAACCATCGCTTTAACCTCATTAAGTTTGCCGTTATTGTACTTGGCGCCCTGGCAGCCCTGTTGCATTTTTAACGAACCATAAAAAAACGGGGGGCTGAAATTTACCAGCCCCCCGTTTTTTTTGCCTGTTAAAATGGCAAGTCATCTTCAACTATTGGCGAGTCGCCGGTAAGCGGAGCTTCAGGCGTTTTCTTTGAGTCGGCTTCGCCGGGTTTGGGGCCAACAAAGGTTAGGTTTTCGCCAACAATCTCGGTTGTATAACGCTTATTACCCTCCTTGTCGTCGTATTGTCTGGTTCTTAAACGGCCCTCAATAAATACCTGACGACCTTTAGCAAGGTATTTTTCAGCTAGGTCGGCCAGATTACCCCATAGCACAATATTGTGCCATTCGGTTTCTTCAACAGGATTACCATCCTGCCCCTTGTAAAAACGATTGGTAGCCAGTGTAAAACTTGCAACCTTTGAACCGCTCTCGAGCGAACGAACAACCGGGTCTTTGCCCAGGTGCCCAAGTAAAATAACCTTGTTAACTCCTGCCATAGCTCTCTTGATTTTGAGGTTAATTGATTTGTTTAAAATTTAATCAGCATTGGTTTCACAATATAAATAATATTCCGGAAAAATCAAAAAAAAACTGCCATTGGGCAATGAAAATATCAAACAACCAATGTATATTTATTCGTTAAAAATATTCAAAATCTTTTGATTTTCAATAAACTGACACATTAATTTCGATTTTGGCATTTTTTCAAAAGCATCGAGGCTAACCTTCTGATAAAAACCCATTAGCGATCCGGCTCTTGCAGGATTAAGGCCGAGCATAAAAAAACGGGCCACTATAATTTGATGCGTTAGCTGGTGTTTAATGCAAGTTGGCAATGTAGCCAAATAGGCTTCATCGCTATTTGGGAACCATAATTTCCAGGTTTCAGTTTTTGTAATACCTTCGACTTCTGTGTGCTTTTGGGTTTCAATCAGCGGAAGCTCATAAAGGTTTTTCCATATATCATTGCCTTTTCGCTGGTTTACCAAAAAAAATAGTTCGCCCCTTTCTTCTTTCCAATAAAAAAGGAAATAGTTTAAGTGCCTTTGGCGGGGTTTTACTCTTTTTTTCCTTTGGGGAAATTGATTGGTTGATTTTCTTAAAAATGCGAGGCACTCCTGGTTGAAAACACAAATGTTGCACTTGGGCGAGGCGGGTTTACACACTGTTGCACCAAAATCCATCATGGCCTGGTTAAAGTTTCCGGGATTTCGGGAGTCAATAAGTTCGGAGGCAATCTGGTAAAAAACTTTCTTTCCTTTGCTTGTATCAATATTTTCGTTCAGGGCAAAAATTCGTGATATTACCCTGAAAACATTTCCATCGACAGCCGCAACCGGCTGGTTAAAAGCAATTGAGGCGATTGCAGCTGCCGTATATGGGCCAACCCCTTTTACCTGAAGCCACTGATTATAGCATTGAGGCAGCTGCCCGTTTCTTTGGCTTACTATTTGCTTTGCGGCGACGTGCAGGTTTCTGGCCCTCGAATAGTAACCCAGTCCCTGCCAAATACGCAACACCTGGTCGGTTGGTGCTGCTGCCAAAGCCTCTACATTTGGAAAAGCCTCAACAAACCTGTAAACGTAACCTATACCCTGATCAACGCGGGTTTGCTGCAAAACAATTTCAGAAATCCAAACAATGTATGAGTTATTGGTAATTCGCCAAGGCAGGGGGCGGCCGTTTATGGCATACCATTGCAAAAGCCTGTCAGAAAAACTCATGATGCCTTTGGCCGGGTGCGTTAAAGGTTATAAATCACTTGATTGATGGGGGTAAAAATAATTGAATTTGTTTTCTGATTGTGATAAAAAACTTATCTTTGCAACCCGATTAAGGTAAAAACCTTCATAAAATTCTAATAACCAAAAAGTAATAACAATGACAAAAGCTGAAATTGTTACCGAAATTGCCAACAAGACCGGCATAGAAAAGGTTGCGGTACAAGCAACCATAGAGGCTTTCATGGCCACTGTGAAAAATTCGCTGGTAAAAGGAGAAAATGTTTATTTAAGAGGATTTGGTAGCTTTATCATTAAAGAAAGAGCAGAAAAAACCGGCCGGAACATTTCAAGGAATACCACCATTATTATCCCGGCCCACAGTATTCCGGCCTTCAAACCCGCCAAGGAGTTTGTAAGCGAAGTTAAAGAATCGGTGGTTGTTTAATAAACACCCCACATTTATTCCTACAGGTTTTTGCCCTAAGGATTGTTTAAAAAAGGAGACCCTATATGCCCAGCGGAAAAAAGAGAAAAAGACATAAAATGGCAACCCATAAGCGGAAAAAGCGCCTGAGAAAAAACAGGCATAAAAAGAAGTAATACGCTTTTTCTGATTAGTTGCTTATTTTTTTACCTGCATAATAAAATTACATAATGCCTATGGGGTATTATGTAATTTTATTTAAAGCGTTGGTTTATTGCCACGCCCGAACCACTTCCACCATTCATTGTCAAAGCTTTGAATGACAAATCTTACAAAATATCCTAAAAGTGAACAAAGATCTAATTATTGACTCCAACGCTTCGGAAGTTGTTATGGCCCTGCAGGAGGAAAAGCTCCTTGTAGAGTTGCACAAAGAACGCAGGAATAACAGCTTTTCGGTTGGCGACATTTACCTTGGAAAGGTCAAAAAGGTCATTTCGGGGCTCAATGCCGCCTTTGTTGACGTAGGATACGAGAAGGATGCATTTTTACACTACCTTGACCTGGGCAGCCAGGTCAACTCTCTGAACAAATACACCAAGCTTGCCCTGGCCGGCAAAACCCGGGTGCTTACCATGGATAACTTTATCCTTGAAAAAGAGATTGAGAAAACCGGCAAGATTACCAGTGTGCTGACGACCAACCAGCCGGTGCTTGTTCAGATTGCAAAAGAACCCATTTCGACCAAAGGGCCACGAATTACAAGCGAAATTTCGCTTGCAGGCCGTTTCCTGGTGCTGGTTCCTTTTTCCGACCGCATATCGGTATCGCAGAAGATACAAAGCACCGAAGAAAAAAACCGCCTTAAAAGGCTGATGCAAAGCATCAAACCAAAGAATTTTGGTGTAATAGTCAGGACCAATTCCGAAGGAAAAATGGTTGCCGACCTCGATGCAGATCTAAACAATCTGGTTTCGAGGTGGTATAGCATTGTCGAAAAACTTGCAGCCGCAAAACCGCCCCGTATCATTCTGGGCGAACTAAACCGCTCTTCGGCCATTTTGCGCGACCTGCTAAACGAATCGTTTAACAACATTCATGTAAACGATCCGTTAATTTTTGAAGAACTCAGGGAATACATTAAAACCATTGCACCTGAAAAAATTGATATCTTAAAGCTCTTTAAAGGGAAAGCACCCATTTTCGAGCATTTTGGTATTGAGAAACAAATCAAAAGTTCCTTCGGGAAAATTGTATCAATTAAAAGTGGTTCGTACCTGATTATTGAACACACTGAGGCCCTGCATGTAATCGATGTAAACAGCGGTCATCGCATGAACAGCGAAAACTCCCAGGAAGACAATGCCCTTGAGGTAAACCTTGAAGCCGCCGCTGAAATAGCCCGCCAGTTAAGACTGCGCGACATGGGCGGAATTATTGTGGTCGATTTTATTGACATGGTGCAACCGGCAAACCGCCGGAAGCTCTACGATAAGATGAGAGAGGAAATGAGCAAGGACAGGGCAAAGCACAACATTTTGCCTCCAAGCAAGTTTGGTCTGATACAGATAACCCGCCAAAGGGTTCGGTCGGAAACCAATGTAGAAATACTTGAAAAATGCCCCACCTGCGAAGGCACAGGCAAAATAAAACCAAGTATTATTCTGGTTGACGAGATTGAAAACAACCTTCGCTATCTGATTCAGGAACAAAACGAAAAGGACCTGACTTTGAGAGCCCACCCTTATGTGGCCGCTTTTCTTACAAAAGGTTTTTATTCGCAACAAATGAAATGGTTCTTTAAGTACAAAAAATGGGTAAAAATTATTCCAGCCTTATCGTATCACCTGCTCGATTACCGGTTTTTCAAAAAACCGGATGACGAAATCAAGCTTTAAAGCTTGAACTATTGGCGGTGTACATAGCCGGTTTGCTTAAAAAATCCGGGAATGTACACCGCTTTTTATTTTGACTGCATTGAGCTACCTTTGCATACAGCTTATCAAAAACCCCGTATGAAAGGGAGCCCCGTTTCAGCCACACAAAATATGGTTTACTTTGAGCTTCTGGAAAAAGGTAAACGCTTTTGCGCTTATCGCGACAGGTGCAAAGCCGAAGTTGCCCAAAAACTGCTGCCCCTGGGGGCAACGGGCCAATTACTCGAAAAAGTGATTAACGCCCTCATTGAGGAAGGTTTTATTGACGAGAAACGGTTTTCGGAAGCATTTGCCCGCGGAAAATTTGAATACAACCAATGGGGAAGATTGCGAATAAAACAAGAATTAATTTTAAAAAAAATACCTGAAGAACTGATTGATCCTGCCCTTAACCAAATTGACCAAAACCAATACCAGCTTCTGCTCGAGAAAATTGCAACGAAAAAACTGCAAAGCCTGAAGGGGAGGGATGAGTTTACCGCCAGGGGAAAAACTGCCGGATTTTGCATAAATAAAGGCTTTGAACCCGACCTGGTTTGGAAAACGGTTAACAAGATAAATTTCAAATAAATAAAAATTACTCAATGATTTACTCAGAAAACATAAAGGAGCTCGACAAAAGGCTTGAAGCCTTAAGGAGGTTTCTTTGACATTGAAGGCAAAATTAACCAGATAAGCCAGCTTCAGGCCAAAAGCGAGGCATCAGGCTTTTGGGACGATCCGAAAGGGGCCGAAGGAGTGCTAAGGCAAATTAGCGAACTAAAGAAATGGGTTTTGGCATTTGAAAAAGCCTTGCAGGAAACTGACGACCTGAAAGTTCTTTTTGATTTTTTTGAAGCAGGCGAAGCCACCGAGGCCGAACTCAACAAGCAACATGAAGCAGTACAAAAGGCTGTTGAAGGGCTCGAATTCAAAAAAATGCTTAGTAAAGAGGAAGACCGCTTAAGCGCTATTGTAAACATTAACTCAGGAGCAGGAGGCACCGAAAGCCAGGACTGGGCAGAAATGCTTATGCGTATGTATTTGCGTTGGGGCGAAAGAAACAATTACAAATCGAAGGTTCTTGACATTCAGGAAGGCGATGGTGCTGGCATAAAAAGCGCTTCAATAGAAGTTGAAGGTGAGTTTGCCTTTGGATACCTGAAAGGAGAAAGCGGAGTGCATCGACTTGTAAGGCTCTCGCCCTTCGACTCAAACAACCGAAGACACACCTCCTTTGCTTCGGTTTATGCTTATCCAGTAATTGACGACAAAATTGAAATAGAAATAAACCCTGCCGACCTGAGCTGGGACACCTTCCGCTCGAGTGGGCCGGGCGGGCAAAACGTTAACAAGGTTGAAACGGCCGTAAGACTTTACCATGCCCCGTCGGGTATTGTGGTAGAATGCCAGGAAACACGCTCGCAGGGGCAAAACCGCGAAAAAGCCATTACCATGCTCAAATCGCAACTCTACGAAATTGAACTTCGCAAAAAGCGCGAAAAACTTGAAGCCCTCGAAAGCACAAAAAAAAAAATAGAATGGGGGTCGCAAATCAGAAATTACGTCTTTCACCCTTACAAACTTGTAAAAGACCTCAGAACAGGCATAGAAACATCGAATGTTCAACTGGTAATGGACGGCGAAATTGATGAATTTATAAAGGCTTACCTCATTGAGTTTGGCGAATCGTAGCCAGCCGGGCAAGGAATTCAAAAAAAAGATGCTATTGTAAACCTTACAACTAAAATTAATGGCAAGACAATCATTTCCAGGCCATTGTATGTATTTTTGTTAAACAAACATTTGATAATCAAACCATTACCGGCCATCTATAAAGGATAAAAAACTAAATTTATCCTATCCATTTTCCTGTCAAACAGTTAAGTTTGGTCGGTTAATAACTTTCGCCCTTTGTTGATAACCTACCATTAGGGCAAATGATTTTGTTTTTTATCTTCGCCCATGAATCGCCCCTGAAATGCAAACCTTAAGCATGCTTTTTCAATAATAGCAGAGGGCGTTTAATTCGCAAACCACTAAAAACCAATACGTGTAATGGATAATAAGCCTGCATTTGCAGATGCACAGAGCAAGGTAGGACAACAAAAGGAGGGTCAGAACCTATACAACCTGGTGCTTGATCAGCGAAACCGGCCTGAGGTTGCAGCCGATGAGCCAAAGGAACAAGTACCTTCGGGACTTCCTTTAAAGAAATTTTCGTTTGAAGAGGCTCTCAGGAAAACCGGAGAATATTTTAAGGGCGACAACCTGGCGGCTGGCGTATGGGTAAACAAGTATGCCCTTAAAGACTCAGATGGTAACCTTTACGAGCTTTCGCCAGAGGATATGCATTGGCGAATTGCCCATGAAATTGCGCGGGTTGAAAAAAATTATCCCAACCCCTTAGATGCTTCAACCATATTTCAGGTATTGGATCGCTTCAAATATATTGTTCCCCAGGGAAGCCCCATGGCAGGTATAGGCAACCCTTTTCAGATTGGGTCATTATCAAATTGTTTTGTAATAGGCAACAAGGGCGATGCCGACTCGTATGGAGGCATTATGAAGGTTGACGAAGAACAGGTTCAGCTAATGAAACGCCGTGGCGGTGTTGGCCACGACCTTTCGCACATTAGGCCCAAGGGCAGCCCAGTAAAGAATAGCGCGCTTACCTCAACAGGCCTGGTACCATTTATGGAGCGCTATTCAAACTCGACCCGCGAAGTGGCTCAGGATGGCCGCCGAGGTGCCCTAATGCTAACTGTTTCGGTTAAACACCCCGACGCCGAAAGTTTTATAGATGCCAAACTTGAGCAAGGAAAAGTAACCGGAGCAAATGTTTCAGTAAAAATTACCGACGAGTTTATGCGGGCGGTAGTAAACAAGAAAGATTTTGTACAACAATACCCCATCAATGCACAAGAACCAAAGTATATTAAAAAGATTAACGCTGACCAGCTCTGGAAAAAAATTGTTTACAATGCATGGAAATCGGCCGAGCCAGGAATCCTTTTCTGGGACACCATTATTAACGAATCGGTACCCGATTGCTATGCCGATTTAGGTTTTAGCACCGTTTCGACCAACCCTTGTGGAGAAATACCCCTTTGCCCTTACGATAGCTGCCGTCTTTTGGCAATAAACCTTTACAGCTATGTAAAAAGCCCATTTACCAGCAAAGGAAACTTCGACTATGCCCTGTTTAAAAAGCACGTGGGACTGGCTCAGAGAATCATGGATGATATTATTGACCTTGAGCTGGAAAAGATTGACCGGATTTTAGAAAAAATTAATGCAGACCCTGAGCTGGAGGATGTAAAACAGGTTGAACGGGAGTTGTGGCTCAAGATTCGCCAAAAATGCATCGAAGGCCGCCGCACTGGTATAGGAATAACCGCTGAAGGCGATATGCTTGCCGCCCTGGGCTATAGGTATGGCACCGATGAGGCCACCGATTTTTCGGTAAATGTGCATAAAACCCTTGCACTGGCCGCCTACCGTTCGTCGGTAGAGCTGGCAGCCGAAAGGGGGGCTTTCAAGATTTATGATGCCAAAAAGGAGGAAAACAACCCCTTTGTCATGCGGCTAAAGGAGGCTGATGCCGACTTGTACGAGAGCATGGTAAAGCACGGCCGCCGAAATATAGCCCTACTCACAGTAGCTCCTACAGGTAGCGTTTCTTTGCTCACACAAACGACCTCGGGCATTGAACCTGTTTTTATGGTTGCATACAAGCGCAGGCGAAAGGTTAACCCAAATGACAAAAACGTAAGGGTAGATTTTGTTGACGAAATTGGCGACCACTGGGAGGAGTACAATGTTTTTCATCACAAGTTTATTGATTGGATGAGGGCCAATGGCCACGATGAAGAACAGCTGACCCATATGAAAGAAAATGAACTTCAGGATGTAATCCGCAAGTCGCCATTTTACAAGGCCACCGCCAACGATGTTGACTGGGTGGCAAAGGTAAAAATGCAGGGTGCTGTGCAGAAATGGGTCGATCATTCAATTAGCGTAACGGTAAATGTGCCAAATGAAGCCACCGAAGAACTTGTTGGAAAAATATATCTTACTGGTTGGCAGAGTGGCTGCAAAGGCATTACCGTTTATCGCGATGGAAGTAGGGCTGGGGTGCTTGTAAAAGACTCGAAAAAGGATGACCAGGTTGAGTTTAAGGAAACCAATGCCCCCAAACGCCCTAAGGTTCTTGAATGCGAAATAGTTCGGTTCAACAACAACTCAGAAAAATGGATTGCCGTGGTAGGTCTTTTGCACGAACGCCCCTATGAGATTTTTACCGGCAAGGCCGAAGGGTTTTACCTCCCATTATACGTCGATAGGGGCTGGGTAATCAAAAACCGAAACGAAAAGGACGAAAAACGATATGACTTCCAGTTTCTTGACAAGGACGGATACAAGGTAACCATCGAGGGGCTCTCGCGCTCATTTCACAAGGAGTTCTGGAACTATGCAAAACTTATTTCGGGCATTCTGCGACATGGCATGCCACTACCTTCGGTAGTAGATGTAATTGAAGACCTGAGCCTGGACAGCGACCAATTGCACACCTGGAAAAACGGAGTGGTTCGCGCCCTGAAAAAGTTCATTGCCGATGGAACAAAAGCCCACGGAAAGGTTTGCAGCAGTTGTAAACAACACAGCGTAATTTATCAGGAAGGTTGCCTTACCTGCACCACCTGCGGCGAAAGCAAATGCGGGTAGGCTATTAACCCCTGTTAGCCCCCAAAAACCCCCGATTTGCCAAATGGGCAAATCGGGGGTTTTTACAATTTATGATGATTTGGCAGAAGTTTACTGTAAACAATTATTTTGCAAATAAAAACCAAACAAAAAAAGCCCGAAAATAACACGGGCTTTAATTTTATCAGCAAAATATTATTGAATAAAAATCCCTTCTCCTACCCCTATGGGCAACTGAAGCCAATACCACACGAAAAGTAAAGCAACCCAGGATACCAGCAAAATTGCGGCATAAGGTAAAAGCAAGCTAACCACCGTGCCAATACCAATGTTTTTGTTGTATTTGTGAATCCAGCCGAGCAGCAGCGGGAAATACACATAGAGGGGAGAAATGCTGTTGGTTATGGAGTCGCCAATACGATAAAGCAGCTGCACAAAAGCCGGACTGTAATTGAGCTGATATAGCATGGGAATAAATACCGGAGAAAAAATGGCCCATTTTGCAGATCCGCTTCCCATAAAAATATTGATAAAAGCCACAAGCAAAATAAAAAGCACAAACAACAGCGGTCCGGTTATACCGGTGGCTTTAAGAAGCTCGGCTCCGTTTATTGCAATGATTTTATCGAGGTTTGACCAAATAAAAAGATTGATAAACTGGGCAACTACCAACATAAGCACAATATAGCCCGAAAGCTCTTTCATGCCATGTTCCATGTGTTTTATAACATCATTTGGCTTAGTGATGGTTCCGGTGGCTTTCCCATAAAAATAGCCAGGTATTGCAAACATAAAGAAAAGAATGGGTACCAGTCCTCTCAAAAACGGTGAGGGTACCAAGCCACCAGCTTCATTGCGCAAAGGGGCTCCGGGCGGCACCACCACCAGAAGAACCAAAATGGC
Organism: uncultured Bacteroidales bacterium; assembly: GCA_964348755.1. Taxonomy (GTDB): domain Bacteria; phylum Bacteroidota; class Bacteroidia; order Bacteroidales; family UBA7960; genus UBA7960. Next base: position 31,995 of record CAYGDW010000001.1, read on the forward strand.
ATATACAATGAAAGCAATTCCGGCATGTTTCAGCCCTTTTCTTTCGGAAACTGTTAGTCCGGGTCTTTCGGCAGTAACCGGAGTATCGTTCAGAATGGCAAATTTGCTACAGCTTGGTATCGTGTATTTTTTTGCAACAAACGCACCAACAAGGCCAATCATAAAGGTAGAGGCAATCATAAAATACCAGTTTGCTGTAGCGCTAACTTCGAGCCCCTCGCCAAGGCTTTTTGTTATTTCAGTGCTAATGCCTGCAAGCAGCACGTCTGTCCCTGCAATAAAAAAGTTGGCGGTAAACCCTGCAGTAGCCCCTGCATATCCGGCTATAAGCCCTGCAATAGGGTTTAGGCCCATTTGGGTAAATATAAGTGCGGCTATTGGTGGCACTATTACCACTCCGGCATCTGAGCCAATGTTTCCGCAGGCTCCGATGATAAAAATTACCGGCAATACAACAGGTCTTGGCACCGAAAAGGCAATAGTGCGCATTACCACTGGCAGCAATCCGCTGCGCTCGGCAATCGAAACCCCCATAATCATTACAAGCACAAGGCCAAATGGGGCAAAGGAGGCAAAATTGCTAACCATATTTTCTACAAATCGTCTCAGCCCATCGCCCGAAACAAGATTCTGAGCCTCTACCAGTACGCCGGTGCCGGGGTCTTCGGCACTCAATCCGGCCCAAGCGGAAACAGCACTTACTGCTATAATAAAAATACATATCCACACAAACATCCAAAAAGGATGTGGCAGTTTATTGCCCATTACTTCTATCCAGCGAAGAATGCCCTTAGAGGCCGTTTCGTGGCCAGCTCCCTGGGCAGTTTCTGTATTAGGCTGTTTGCTTTTATTTTTGTCTTCTGCCATCTATGCGAAAATAATATTGTTGAATGACCATTAGTATTGAACTTTATTGTATTTAAAATGCCATTTTAAGGTTCGGCAGGCAAAAAAAGGAAAGTTGGCGCAAGCCTGGCATGCTACCGGATTTTGCCAGATAAGAAAATCAAACCTGGCCTGAAAACCAGGTTTGATTTTCTTGCAAAAGAAAAACGGTTAATCTTCGTCTTTTTCATCTTCCTGGTACGCTTTGAGCAATGCTTCCTGTACATCCATAGGCACTTGCTGGTATTCGGCGAATTTCATGCCATAGGTGGCGCGGCCACTGGTAATTGAGCTAAGCGAGGTTGAATAGCGATTGAGTTCGGCCAAAGGAACTTTGGCTTTTATTTTCTGGTATTTCCCTTCGCTTTCCATCCCCATAATTATTGCACGGCGACCTTGTAGGTCGGTCATTACATCGCCCATTTTTTCTTCGGGCACCATAACATCCACATCATAAATAGGCTCAAGAATTTTTGGGGCTGCATTTTTAAAGGCATCTTTAAAGGCGCTGCGGCCGGCAAGTTTAAACGAAATTTCGTTCGAGTCAACCGGGTGCATCTTGCCGTCATACACGTTTACTACAATGTCGCGGGCATACGAGCCAGTTAGGGGGCCTTCTTCCATTTTTTCCATTAGGCCCTTAAGAATAGCTGGCATAAAGCGGGTATCAATAGCTCCACCAACTATACAGTTGTGAAACATTAACACTCCGCCCCAGGGCAATTTGTGTTCTTCGCGTCCACGAATCGGGAATTCGTTCTGATCGGGCTTGCCTTCGAAATATGGCTCAATCATCATGTGTACCTCGCCAAACTGACCCGCTCCGCCCGATTGTTTTTTGTGGCGGTAGGTTGCCTTGGCGCTTTTGGTAATGGTTTCGCGATATGGAATTCTTGGGGCAATAAATTCGATTGCAACCTTGTTGAGGTTTTCAATCATCCATTTGGCTACGTTAAGGTGCATCTCGCCCTGTCCCGAAAGTATCAGCTGCCTAAGCTCTTTTGAGTGCTCATAAACAAGCGTAGGGTCTATGCTGTTCATTTCTTTCAGAATTCCGGAAAGTTTTTCTTCGTCGGCGGTGTTTTTAGCTTTAACTGCTAACCGAATTCTGGGCTCGGGGAAAACGATGGGGGGTATGGTGTCGTTTTGGTTTTTTGGCCCAACAAGGGTGTTGTTGGTGCGTGTATCTTTCAGTTTTATGGTGGCGGCAATGTCTCCAGGCATAACCTTTTCAATCTTTTGCCGGTTTTTGCCTGCAACGGCAAACAATTGCGATAGCCTTTCTTTTGAGCTGGTATTAACATTGATCATGTCAAAGGCTTCTGTTATTGAGCCATTATACACTTTAAAGAAAGATATTTCGCCAAGGTGAGGCTCAACGGCAGTTTTAAAAACGAACGCCACTGGTGCTGCACTTGGGTCAAAATTCATTTTTTTGCCATCGGTAGTATTTATTGCAGCCACCTGGTTAGGTGCCGGAAGGTTTTCGGCTACAAACTCCATAAAGCGGTTTACGCCCTGATTGTGCTTTGTGCACGCGCAAAACACCGGAAACATTGTGCGAGTAGCAATGCCCAGGTTAATGCCTTTGGCCAGTTGATCTTCGGTAAGGGTACCGTTTTCGAAAAATGCTTCCATGAGGGCTTCGTCGCTCTCGGCGGCGGCTTCAATAATGGCATTGTGATAGACTTCGGCTTTGGCTAATTCTTCGGCAGGCAGCTCGCTAATGGTGGGTTTGCCTCCGCCAACCGAAAATTTGTAAAGTTTCATTTTCAACACGTCAACCACGCTATCGAAGCCATGACCTGCATTTATGGGATACTGTGCCACTAGAACCTTGTCGCCGAAGTTGCTCTTGAGTTGCCTAAGGGTTTCATCAAAATTGGCCTTTTCGGCTTCTAATTGATTTACCAGAAATACTGCTGGCTTTTCGAGGTTTAAGATATGGCGCCAGGTAATTTCGGTTCCAACTTCAACCCCGTTTTGCGAGTTTACCACCATCACGGCGGTGTCGGCCACTTTAAGGGCAGCAATCACTTCGCCAATAAAATCGTCGAAGCCAGGGGTGTCAATGATATTGATTTTCTTTCCGGCAAATTCTGAATACAAAATTGTTGAAAACACCGATGCCTGGCGCTCCAGTTCTATTTCGCGGTAGTCAGAAACCGAGCTCTTGTCGTCAACGGAGCCTCTTCGGTTAATGACCCCACCCTCTAAAAGCATAGCTTCGACCAGGGTTGTTTTGCCGGTTTTGGCACCACCTATAATGGCAATGTTCTTGATTTCGTTAGTTTGATATACTTTCATAACAGCATCAACAGGTTTAAACGTGTATAATGAATTTGATAATTATCTCAAAAAAAACTGCATTTCGCTTAAAAAAACTGAGGCATTAGGCCACTGACCAGCCTAATTGCAGCCCCGAAAAAAGTGGCTAAAGTTATTAAAAAACTGCGAAGACATGGCAACAATACTTCAAAATTTTGGAACAGAAAGCTTTAGATTTTGAAGGTTACCATTTTTACAAATTCCTGCAGGCGTTGATCAATTTCGGTGGAAGTAATTTCGAGAAGGCGATCGGTTCCAAATTTTTCGACAGTGAAACTTGCCAGGGCAGAGCCGTAAATCAGGGCATTTTTCAGGGTTTCGAATGAGGTATCGTCCTTTTGAGCAATGTATCCAATAAAACCTCCGGCAAAGGTGTCGCCAGCGCCGGTGGGGTCTGCCACGTTTTCGAGGGGCATGGCCGGAGCAAAGAACACCTGGTTTTCGTAAAACAGCATTGCCCCGTGCTCACCCTTTTTTACAATCAGGTATTTTGGGCCCATAGTAAGAATTTTTTTTGCTGCCTTCATGAGCGAGTGTTCTCCAGAAAGCTGGCGTGCCTCCTCGTCGTTAATTGTCAAAACATCAACCATTTTGAGCACTTGCAAAAGGTCGTCCCAGGCCGTGTTCATCCAAAAGTTCATGGTGTCCATTACAATGAGTTTGGGGCGGGTTTGCATTTGCAAAATAACGCGCTTTTGAATGTGGGGCGTAAGGTTTCCAAGCATTACATAATTGCTGTTGCGCGCATGACCGGGCACCTCCGGGTCGAAGTCGGCAAGAACATTCAGGTCGGTGGTGAGTGTATCGCGCGTGTTCATGTCGAGGTGGTACTTGCCGGCCCAGAAAAAAGTCTTTCCGGCTTCAACTATCTTAAGGCCTGTAATGTCAATATTTTTTTGCCTGAAAATGTCTAGATATTCCCTTGGGAAATCCCCCCCTACCACCGAAACAATACTTATTTGCTTTGTAAGGTGGCTGGCGGCAATACCAATATAGGTACCGGCTCCGCCAAGAATTTTACCTGTTTTTCCTATAGGGGTTTCAACCTCATCAAATGCCACTGTGCCAACTATCAATAAACTCATAATACTGCTTTAAAAAAAAACAGTGCAAAGATAGACTTTATAGGCTAATTGGCCTGGGGTTGGGGGTCAAAAATTAAAATGTCAGCGGCTCATTTTCAGTGTCAGTTCTGCCACTCGCTTTCCAAGTCCCTCGCCTTTTTTCAGAAACTGTGGGGCTATTCCCTGTTCGGGGCTGAACGGTGGCTCGTGCACTATGGCTGAGGCGCCAAAAGGGGCTGTCCAGTCGGGCCCTCCAATTACAACCATACCAAAAATCATCATCGACTGAAGAATATTCATAAGCGTAAGCTCCTCGCCGGCCGATATTCCTCCGGCGGTAACAAAGGCCGCGCCAAGCTTATTTTTGAGCGGGGCGTTTTCAAAAGGCCAGGACGAAATAAAGGCTTGCACCTCGGGGGTAACATTGGCATTGTACACAGGGCTGCCCACAATTATGGCAGAGGCTTCGAGCAGGTTGGCTGTGGTTATTTGATCTATCGGCTTAAGCACAACTGTAACTTCGGCAACCTGCGCTGCTCCCCGGGCAACCGCCTCGGCCAGAGCCAGGGTGTTGCCCGTTTTGCTGTGATAGGCTACCAAAACAATGGGTTGGGCATTGGCTGCGCCGGATACAATGAGCAAAAACAACGAAAGGAAAAGGGGTTTCATGGTTTTTAGGTGTTTTGTTATTTAAGGCAAAGATATGTTTAAAAAAAGACCAGGAGGCAAAAAACTTTGGATGAAACGAGCATCCCGCCTCAGGCGGGACAACCGGGCATGCGAGCTCACCGGAGGTAAACAAGGATGAACCGAAGTTCAGCGAAGCTAAAATCCATCATGCGAGTTCACTCGCCTGAGTCGAGTCAAGCTATCCGACCTTAATTTAAAAATAATTTACGGATGTAAAACTGAACCGGCCCTAAAGCCGGTTCGTATAAAAGCTTATTGGAGAGGCTGGGACCAGGGACTTAAGCCAGGGTAATTATTACTCTACCGTTACCGATTTGGCAAGGTTACGAGGCTGATCAACATTGCAGCCGCGCATTACAGCAATGTGGTACGACAGCAATTGAAGGGGAACTGTGGCTACAAGCGGAACAAATATCTCGTCGGTTTCAGGAATTTCAATTACGTAGTCGGCCATACTGCGAACAATCTCATCGCCTTTGGTAACAATGGCTATAATTATTCCTTTGCGGGCCTTTACTTCCTGAATGTTGCTTATAACCTTTTCGTACGATCCTTTTTTTGGAGCCAGCACCACCACGGGCATGTGCTCGTCGATGAGTGCAATTGGCCCGTGTTTCATTTCTGCAGCGGGGTAGCCTTCGGCATGTATATAAGAAATTTCTTTGAGCTTGAGGGCGCCTTCGAGGGCTACCGGGAAGTTGTATCCACGGCCAAGGTACAGAAAATTACGTGAGTCTTTAAAGTGAGTCGAAATTTCTACTACCAGGTCGTTTACCCTCAGGACTTCTTCAACTTTTGCTGGTATGGCATCCATTTCGCTGAGCAATTGAAAGTACCGCGATTTTGAAAGGGTGCCTTTGCGGTTGGCAATGGCTAATGCCATAAGGGCCAATACAGTAACCTGGGCGGTAAAAGCTTTGGTGCTTGCCACCCCTATTTCAGGGCCTGCATGGGTATAAGAACCGGCATGCGTGGCACGAGCAATAGATGAGCCCACCACATTGCAAATGCCCAGAATGGTGGCACCTTTCGACTTGGCCAGTTCAATGGCGGCAAGAGTGTCGGCCGTTTCACCCGATTGGCTAATGGCAATTATTATATCATCTTCGTAAATTACCGGGTTGCGGTAACGAAATTCCGAAGCATATTCAACTTCAACAGGTATTCGGGCCAAATCCTCAAAAAGATATTCGCCAACCAGACCGGCATGCCATGAGGTGCCACAGGCAATCATAATTATGCGGCGGGCATTCAGAAACTTCTGTTCGTAATCAATAATGCCTCCGAGCAGAACCTGCCCGGTTTGCAGGTTTAACCTTCCGCGCATGCTGTCTTTAATGCTCCTGGGCTGTTCAAAAATTTCCTTGAGCATAAAATGCGGGAACCCCCCTTTTTCAATGTTTGAAAGTTGCATTTCGAGCTGATGCACGTAGGGTGTTTTTTCCTTGTTGCGAATGGTTTTTATCTTTAATTCGCCGTGGCGGGGTATTATTGCCAGCTCTTCGTCGTCGAGATAAACCACGTTCTGGGTGTATTCAACAATAGGCGAGGCATCGGATGCAACAAAGTATTCGCCTTGGCCTATACCAATTACAAGCGGGCTGCCCTTTTTGGCGGCAATAAGGTAGTCCGGATCGTTTTCTGAAATAACCACAATTGCGTATGCACCAACCACCTGGTTCATGGCTATGCGAACGGCCTCAACCAACTCAACCTTTTCCTGCTGTTGTATGTCTTCAATCAGGTGAATAAGTACCTCGGTGTCGGTCTGGCTCTGAAACGAAAAACCTCGGTTTATCAATTCAGTTTTGAGTGGAACGTAATTTTCAATTATTCCGTTATGAATTATGGCCAGTTTGCGGCTTTGGCTGAAATGGGGGTGGGCATTTTCCTGGTTGGGCTCGCCATGTGTGGCCCAGCGGGTGTGCCCTATGCCGGCTATTCCAAATGTGTTTTTACCTGCAATGCTTGACTCAAGATCAGATACTTTGCCATGAACTTTATAAAGGTTGAGCCCACCATTAAGTATGGCCAGGCCGGCACTGTCGTAGCCCCTGTATTCGAGTCTTTTAAGCCCCTTAACCAATATGGGGCAGGCCTCGCGCGGGCCTATGTATCCAACAATTCCGCACATAATGATTTAGGTTTTGGTGATAGTAATTAATTGAAAACGGAATACCTGATTCTCATTCTCATGGGGTTTTCTTTTCTACCAGGGCTTCTGAGTACTATCCTTTCAGCATTTTCGGCCGAGCCGGAGATAAACAACACAAGGTCGTTATTTTCAATCCGGCCGCTTAGCACTTCCTGCACATGCTGAGTTATGTTAAACTCGTACTGGCCAAGTTTTTCGTTATAAACCCCTCCAAAATAGGTTGAACCTATCTGGCTATCCAAAAGGTTGGAAAATTTGCCAGGCTCAGGTTGCCTCAGCAAAATAAGCCCCCTTGCTGCAAAAAATTGTTTGTTTATAAATGCGCTGTCAACCGGAATAATGAGTTGGGCCTGATTTATTGTAACCTTGGGCAGTGCGGCCAGGCGATTAATGTGTGGAAGTTTAATTCTGGCCCTAAGCCCCCCCAATGCCCTCACAAAAACAAGGCTGTCATTAGCCTGGTTGGGGTTATTGAGTTGTTGGGCAAGTATAGGAATACTTCCTTCAAAACCAAAATGTTCAACAAAGGTTGATCGCCTGGTAAATTCTGTAATGTAAAAATGGGTTGCCCTTGGTATTTGGAGGGTATCTGATGCTTCTTTATAGTGAACGCTAAGCCGTGTAAATAAAGAATACATGTTAAGGCTGAAAACAGCTCCTCCCTGGTTGAAGTTGTCTTCAACGGTTATTTTCAATCCTTTAAAATATTCAAGCCAATTTGCATTATTTTCAAAAGATCGGGTGCCATTCGCATCTAAAAATTTTTGACCGAACGCGTTTGAGAGCCTGACTGTAAAATGAGGGGCGTAAAAGATTGTGTCGATAAGGGTACTGTCGGCAGGGGCAGGTCTCAGTATTCGCTCGCCAATATGTTGGGGGTTATGCGTAAATGACCTGTTGCTATAAATGGTGTCGCTGGCTGGCATATTTTCGGTTAGCTCATAAACTCTAATGGTTTGCATGGTTTCCTGAATTCCATAAAAACGGCCTGAATAACCAAACGATAGGACAATAGAATCGAGGACCGGATTGGTGCCAAACGAAAAATTGTTGGAAGGCAATCGAATTTCGGTAAAAACACTAGCCCTCACCTTGCCAAAAACCGGATCGCGCATTAGGCCTAGCAAATTCTGAAAGCTAAGACTTGACGGGTATGAGTCATCGGGTTCGGTAAAAGCCAGAATGCTTATGGTGTCGGTAGTTAAAAACCCTGCCTGATCGTCGATCAGGTCAAGACCAATACCATCGGGTTCGGCGCAACTTTGCCACACAAGCATTACAGAGGCAAGGGCAATAATATGCAGGCTAATTCGGAAAAAAACCCCGCGGTTACGGGGTAAAGTTGTCGTTTTCAATTTCAGGAAGTTTTTAATCAGCAAGAACACTTAATAGCTGGAGTTCCAGCAGGCAAATTTAAAGTAATTTATTCTGAAATCACCGGTTCTTTCATCAACACTTCATCATAAAATTCGTTAAAGGCCCTGATGTATTTTTCCATGGGCTGAAATGAAAGCAGGGGTTTTTTGCTTTGATGGGCATATTGCTCAACTTCGGGGTTAATGTGCTGATTGCCGAAAATAACTCCATCGGAATAGTCTATTGCCACTTTACTAAGGTTTACAAAGGTTGGGTCTTCATAGCCTTTCAGGTGCTCTGCTTTTATGTCTTTACCCTGCAGTTTTTTTACAAGGGCAGGGTCGAGCCTGCCGGCAAAATCGTCGTTGTAAACAGAATAAACCACTTTAGTGTCAGAAAACATGGGGTTTTCTTTAAGGGCAACCTTAATATACAATGGCATTAAACTGGTAAACCAGCCGTTGCAGTGAACAATATCGGGCGACCATCCCAATTTTTTTACTGTTTCTATCACTCCACGGGTAAAGAAAATTGCCCGTTCGTCGTTGTCAGGGGCGTATTTGCCCGTTTTGTCAGCCAAGGTGTATTTGCGCTTAAAAAAGTCTTCATTGTCGATGAAGTAAATCTGCATTCGGGCAGACTGGATGGAAGCAACCTTAATAATCAGAGGGTGGTCGGTATCGTTAATTATCAGGTTCATTCCCGAAAGGCGAATTACTTCATGAAGCTGATTGCGGCGTTCGTTAATGTTGCCATAACGCGGCATAAATGTCCTTATTTCTTTGCCCTTTTCCTGAATGCCCTGGGGTAGATGCCGGCCTATAAGACCCATTTGGCTTTCCTTCAGATACGGAGTAATCTCCTGCTGAACGAAAAGTACTTTTGTTTTTTCCATAAACTTAAGTGATTGACAGTTAGTTCAATGAAATAGTCTGCAAATATACGCTTTTTTTTGCTCGTTTTCAAATTTTCATTTTAGCTTTGCCGATTTGCCTGAAACAGGCAATTTACCACTACCTTTGCTGCAATAAATTTTAAACAAGGCGATGCTTTACCTTTTGCAAGCGCCTAAACTTCAAATTTTTATAATTTGACTTCTGTGCTAAAAAAATTCGGTAAATATTTCAGGGTGCTGATATTTCTTGGACTGGGCTTGTTTTTGCTTTGGTGGATAACCCGCAGCCAGGACATTAACCTAATAATACTTGAAATTAAAAAAGCCAATTATTTCTGGATTTTTGCAGCTATTTTTTTCGGGGTGGTAAGCCATTACATAAGAGCTTTGCGCTGGAACATCCTGATACGTTCGCTGGGATTCAGCATTACGGCTGCCAGCACGTTTCGTGCAGTTATGTCGGGCTATCTTGCCAATCTGGTGGTGCCCCGCCTGGGCGAAGTTTCGAAATGCGCGTTACTTAGCAAGGAAAACGGAATCCCGTTCAACTCGCTGGCTGGCACAATGATTGCCGAGCGTTTTATTGACATGATAACCCTTGCATTGCTAATATTTTTTACCATTGCACTTCAACTTTCATTTCTGAAAGAATTTCTGAACGAATTTTTTTTTGAACCATTAAAAATGCGGGGTTCAACAAACCTGATTATAGTTTTTCTGGCAAGTGCATTTTTGTTGGCGGTATTAATAATTTTTCTCTTGCTTTTGCGAAAAAAACTGCGCAGTTCGCAACCCGGAACCTTTTCGCATAAGTTGCACCGTCAGCTAAGGGGGTTTGCCAATGGAGTAAAAACCTTGTGGCGAATGAAACAGAAGGGTTGGTTTATTTTTTATTCGGTGCTGATTTGGGGTTTTTATTTTCTGACGGCTTATCTATGCTTTTTTGCCATAGAAGCCACTTCGCATCTTTCGCCCATGGCTGGCCTTACTTTGCTGGCTGTTGGCAGCCTCGGAATTCTGGCGCCTGTGCCGGGGGGCATCGGCACCTACCATTTTATTACGATTGCCACACTTACCAAGCTTTACAACATAGCCCCCGAACCGGCCACCTCTTACGCATACCTATCGCACGCCATGCAAATGTTTCTGATTATTGGAACCGGCGGAGTGCTTTGGCTGATCTATTCATTGGGCTATAGAGGCAACAAAAATTCCGGAAATTACCCCCCGCGCAACATTTGACTTAGGTGTTTTGTTTTATGTAAGCAAACCCAATTTTTAAGAAAATTTACAATTACGACCCAAACGATTTTGCTAACTTCGTTAGCCTGAAAAACAAACTGTATTATTATAAAAAATGGAACACTCACAAAAAAAATATTCGCGTTTTAAAATATATCTCCCAGTTTTATTTTCGCTAGTGCTTGTAGCCGGATTTATTCTTGGAGTAAGTTTACGGCCGCGCCAATCTTCATCGCCAAGGAATTTTTTTTCGATTGGTGAAGACCGAAGCAACCAGTTAAACAACGTTATTGATTACATTCTTGAATCGTATGTTGATTCGGTTGACAGGCAGTCGCTTACCGAAGAGGCCATTTTAAGTTTGCTAAAGAACCTTGATCCACACTCGGCCTTTATACCTGCCAGAGATTTTCGCGAGATGAACGACCCATTGCTGGGCAGTTTCGAAGGGATAGGTATTGAGTTCAACATGATAAGCGACACGGTTGTGGTAATAAACCCCATAGCAGGAGGCCCAAGCGAGAAAGCTGGTATAATGCCGGGCGACCGTATTTTGAGGGTGGACAATGAGCCTATTGCAGGAGTTAGCATGTCGACAAGCGAAGTAGTAAGACGGCTAAAGGGCGAAAAGGGCACCGTGGTAAACGTAATGGTGCAGCGGGCGGGTGTTTCTGAGATGCTTCCCTTTACCCTTGTGCGCGACAAAATACCCCAATACAGCCTCGATGTAGCTTATATGGTCGATCAGGAGATTGGCTATATACGCCTTAACAAGTTTTCGGCCACCACCCACCAGGAGTTTCTGGTAGCCATGGATAGGCTAAAACGAGAAGGGATGCAACAGATGATACTTGACCTCAGGGGTAATGGAGGAGGTTTTTTGGAGGCTGCCATAAACCTTGCCGATGAGTTTTTATCGCCCCAAAAGCTCATTGTTTATACCGATGGGCGCAACAGGCCCAGGCAACAGGCCCACGCCCGCCGCACCGGAGGGTTCGAAACCCAGCCCCTGATTATTCTTATTGATGAGTGGTCGGCATCGGCCAGCGAAATTGTTGCAGGTGCTGTGCAGGACAACGACCGGGGGCTGGTGTTAGGAAGGCGATCGTTTGGGAAAGGCCTGGTGCAGGAACAAGTTCAACTGGCCGATGGATCGGCCCTGAGGCTAACCGTGGCCCGCTATTATACCCCAACAGGGCGTAGCATACAAAGGCCATACGATGAGGGCGATGAAGCCTATTTCGCAGAATTTGTGCAGCGTATGCTCGATGGTGAACTTGAGAACCCTGACAGCATTAAATTTGCCGATTCGCTTCGCTTTGAAACACCGGCAGGCAGGGTTGTTTTTGGAGGCGGAGGAATTATGCCCGACATTTTTATTCCTATTGAGTCGGGCGAACAATTTGTGTTTTACAACCAAGTTGCCAACCGCGGGCTCGTTTACAGGTTTGCATTTAATTATGCCGATCGAAACCGGGCCACCATTCTGCAATATACAAATGCGGCCGGATTTGTTAGAAATTTCGGGATTACACAGAGTATTTACAACGATTTTATTGCTTTTTCTGCTGCCGAAGGCGTATCGATTCCTGCTCGTATTAGCCCGGAAAGCGAATCGCTCATTAGGCAAAACATCAAAGCCACAGTAGGAAGAAATATATTTGGCATGGGGGCCTTCTTCCCGGTTATACACCAGGACGACAAAACACTTTTAAAAGCCATTGAAATGCTAAAAAGCAGCAGCTACCACACAATGCTTCAGCCAACAACACAGCGTTAAAGGCCAAGATCTTCAGCAATTTCTTGCATTGAACTTACCGAGAGGGCGGCAAATTCTTCTATTGGTATTCCTATCTTTTCGCATTCAAGAATAGTTTCGCGGCTTACGCTTGCCGCAAAAGCCTTTTCCTTCATTCGTTTTACGACCGATTTTGGTTTTACGCTGCTCACTTTCCTGTCGGGGTAAACCATTGCTGTTGCGGTAATCAAGCCAGTAATTGTTTCGCCGGCTGCCAGGGCATGGTGTAGCATTTTGGTTCGTGGAATCCCATGAGCCGCATCCTCGTTATGAAGCATAATGGCTTCAACGATTTCCGGGTCAAGGCCCTGTTCGCTCAAAATACGGGCAGTTTCCATTGCATGTGTACGCACATCGCCCCCGGTTATTTCCACATCCAAATCGTGAAGCAGCCCGGCAAGACCCCAAGTTTCGGGGTTTTGGCCAAGGAGCCGGGCCAAAGCCCGCAGTACAGCCTCCGAAGCAAGGCAATGGGCTATCATGCGCGGGTTGGCTATATGCTGGTGCAAAAGCTCAATTGCATTTTCTCTAAGCATAATCATGGATTTTTGCAAAAATAGGCAAATGCAATATACTGACCATATTTAATAGACCTGAAAAGTAACAGAAAACTTAGCTCAGTTTTTACATCCCAGTATATTGCCTGCTTATTTTCCACAGCTTTTCGGCTACCATCGGATCGCGGGCGTACTTTGTGGTTGCCGCAACTTTCTTTTTGAAATAATACTCGCCCGAAACATTATGAACCTCCTGCGATGTGGCTAGGTAAACGATTGTTTCTGCTCCTTTGGCTGGCGGAATCATTACAAGCCTCATTGGCCCGTGAAATATTGCAGGCATCTTGTCGAACAAGTTCGTAGCAACTACACCAGGGTGAAGGCAGTTGGCCACTACACCAGTGCCTTCGAGATTTTTTGCCAATTGTCGTGTAAAAAGCACATTGGCCAGCTTGCTTTGCGAATATGTACTCATCCAGTTCCATCTACGACGTCCTTCCAAATCATGAAAGTCGATTCTGGCAGCTTTGTGGGCCATGCTCGATACTGTAATAATACGTGAAGGGGAACTGGCTTTGAGCTTCTCGAGCAAAAGATTGGTAAGGAGAAAAGGGGCCAAATGATTAACTGCCCAGGTCATCTCAATGCCATCGTGCGACTCCTTGCGCTTCATTTCCCAAACGCCGGCATTGTTGATAAGCACATCGAGCCTGTCGTAATTATTATTTACCATTTCAGCAAATTTGCGCACTGATTGAAGCGAAGAAAGGTCGCATTGAAACAAATCAACCAGTCCGTTGCCGGTAAGCCCATGAATTTTTTCCTTAACTGCCCTGCCTTTTCCAAGGTTGCGAACCGGCAACACCAGGTTCATGCCTTTAAGGGCGAGTGCCTTAGCGGTTTCGAGGCCTATGCCGCTGGTGGCCCCGGTAATGATTGCTACTTTTTTATTTGTATCCATAATTATATTAAATAATGTTATCGGTTTTTTTATGAGTATTCAAACCCACCACGTCTTCATTTTGTTCAAAAATACGGTTCTCTAAACAAACTACCTGCGGATTGGTTATTTTTTCGCTATTAACAAGTAAAAAATGCAAAAAATGGGGTTTCTAATATTTTTCTCGATAGTTATGCTCGTGTATGGCCTGATAAACTATTATATTTTCATCAGGGGATTTCAGGCAATTCAGGCTGGAAGCGTGTTGCGTACCTGGTACGTGATCATATTTCTGGTGCTTGCCGCATCATACGTTGCCGGCCGTTTTCTTGAGCGGATTTGGTTAGGCCCGGTAAGCGATGCCTTATTGTGGATTGGGTCTTTTTGGCTGGGAGCAATGATGTATTTTTTTCTGCTGGTGGTATTTGTTGACCTGCTAAGACTGATAAACCACTTTGTGCCATTTTTACCAGCATTTATGCGCCAAAACCTCGCCAATTACAAATTGGTAATGCTTGGCCTTGGCGTTTTGCTTGTAAGCCTGGTAGTTCTGGGCGGATATATTAACGCTTTGTTTCCAAAAATAAAGTCGGTAGAAATAACAATACCCAAACAGGCCAAGCGGATGCAAAGCCTTACTGCGGTTGTAATGTCTGACATTCATTTGGGCACCATTGTGGGCAACGGCCGTCTCGAACGAATTGTAAGCAAAGCCAACAGCCTGAAGCCCGACATTATACTTTTGGCCGGCGATATTTTGGATGAAGACCTTGAGCCTGTTATTCGTCAAAATTCAGGCGAAACCCTCAGGCAGCTAAGTGCCCCATTGGGGGTTTTTGGCGTAATGGGCAACCACGAGTACATTGGTGGTCCTGAGCCGGCATACCAATACTTAAAAGAGCATGGCATTGAAATGCTCCGCGACACGGCAGTTAGAATCAACGACAGCTTTTATCTTGTGGGGCGCGAGGACTTTCAGAAGAACCGATTCGCAGGCAAAGAACGGCGATCAATAAGCAGCCTTTTGGAGCACCTTGAAAAGAGCTTGCCTGTGATTGTTTTAGACCATCAGCCTTTTCATCCCGAGCAGGCCGAGCAGGCCGGAGCCGACCTAATGATTTCGGGACACACGCATAACGGGCAAATTTGGCCCCTGAATTATATTATCAGGGCAATGTATGTAGTTGGTTACGGCTATGGCATGGTGGGCAATATGCACATGTATGTATCGGCCGGGGTGGGAACCTGGGGCCCGCCAATCAGAATCGGAAACCGGCCCGAGATTGTAAAGCTCAAAATTAATTTCAAAGAATAAGTCTGCTAAACCTATTGGTCATTTTCTGACTGGGCTTTGGTGTCACTGAACCAGGAAAATATACCTGCAAGGCGGTAAAAAACATCCTGCCCGAATTTTACAGCATTAACAATTCGAGTTACCAGACCCTCGATGGTAAATATCCTTTGAACCCATTGGAGGTTTTGATTCAGGCTGTTTTCGGCCAGCAATATTTCAAAACGAAGCCTGGCCTTTTCCTGTTTAATATCTTCAAGGGTTTTAATTTTTTTTAAACGAATTAGGTCCATATAGGTAGGGTTTATTTTTTTTCAAAATTGTCATCGTCCTGAAAAAAAATCTCGCCAAGGTGCTTTATCACACTACGGCTGTAAATTTTTCTGCGGAAAACAAACAATAATATTCCGAGCAAAAGGTAAAACCCGCCAATAATCAACAAACCCAGTTCGTAGCTTTGCAGCAGCCTGCCTACATACAAGCCGGCAGCCCCCGAAACAAACACTAGGGCAAGCATAATTATTACGAAGGTTACGGTGTTCGAAACTACACTGATAACCAGCTTAACTGCTTTTTCAAATGCCAGAAGCGAATAATAAGATGCTTTGGTTTCGAAATATTTCTGCAGGTTTTCCTTTAGCCCGGAAACGTTATCGAAAAATGATTTTTCTTCCATGTTTGTCAGGGAAATGTGAAAAGGAATTATGCCTGATCGGCAGCTTTCTTGCCTTTGGTTTTGGCTTCGTTGGTCATTTCGCCAACAAATTCCTTAAGTTCATCAATCTTTTCACCTGCCTTGCGTGCCACCTCATCAGAATATTCTTTGGCCTTTTTCTGAATTTTTTTCCGGGTTTCGGCACCACTTCGGGGCGCAAAAAGCAACCCGGCAACAACTCCTACAGCCGCCCCAAAAATAAAGCCTGCAATGATTTTGCCTGTTGATTTTTCCATGGTTTTTCCTGTTTAAATGTAAAACGATTTAGAATTTTAAAACAAAAGTGTTCGGGTTTTCGTTGATTCAATCAAATTATTCGGCATGAACAAATATAACAAAAATCGGGGCAATTGGCAATAACCCTCCGTATTAGTTTGCAGAATAAATGCTTTGACCAATTAACCAATGCGCAGCACTAATTCAACCTGCCCGTATTTACAACCATTAAGCCCCCGACAACTGGCTATTATTATTTATTTGGCAGGTTTACCAATAGTTGATAATTTTATACCCCTTTTTGCACAAAAAGTGCGCACTCTAAATTAGGTATCGATGGTAAAAAAAACCCTTGGAATTCAGATATATGAAGTAGATGATTTTTTGGAGTTAAGCCCAAAGGAACAGGAGTTGATTAGATTGTCGCGCGCCATGACCCAAAAAGCGTACGCTCCATACTCAGAATTTTTTGTTGGGGCGGCTGTTTTGCTCGAAAACGGTGAAATAATTACGGGCAGTAACCAGGAAAACGGGGCTTATCCCAGTGGTCTTTGCGCTGAGCGGGTAGCAGTTTTTGCAGCTTCGGCCATGTTTCCGGGCGTACCAATGAAAATGATTGCGGTAAGTGCCACTTCATCGCGCATTAGCCTCACTGAGCCAGTGTCGCCTTGCGGGGCCTGCCGCCAGGTTTTGCTCGAATACGAAGTGCTTCAGAAAAAACCTATTAAAGTTTTGCTCAGCAAGGAAGATGGGAAAATTCTGATTATAGAAAAAGTGCAGGACCTGCTACCGTTGTCATTTTCGGGCAACGAACTGAAAAAGGGTGGAATGGCTACAAAATGAACATGCTGGTATTATTTCGGTTTATTGTAAAATAGACCACTGTTTTTAATGCGTGCTAAATATTTAAGAACCCATGAAGAAAATTGCCCTGGTGCTGCTCATTTCAATTTATTTTTCAAATTTTGCTCTGGGGCAAGCCCTGCAAGCCTACCAATTGTTCGACCGGCAAGGTCAAAAGGTTGACTTTGGCCTTTTGCTCGAAAAATCGGTACAAACGCAGGTGGTATTATTTGGCGAACTTCACAACAACCCTATATCGCATTGGTTGCAATATGAGCTGAGCCGCGAGCTTGCCCAAAGGTTTGGGCAGAACCTTGTGCTTGGGGCCGAAATGTTTGAAACCGACAACCAGCTTATCCTTAATGAATACCTTTCGGGCCTTATTAATGAGCGCAACTTTATTGCCGAAGCCAAACTATGGAACAATTACGCTACCGACTACAAACCTCTGGTAGAGCTTGCAAAAGAGAAGGGGCTAAATTTTATTGCCACAAATATACCCCGGAGATATGCAGCAATAGTAAACCGCAAGGGGTTTGAAGGGCTTGAAAGCCTTAGCACTGAGGCAAAAAGATATATTGCTCCGCTTCCGCCCGCCTACAATCCCGATTTGCCAGGCTACAAGGCAATGCTCGAGATGAGCGGAATGCCTGCCCACAACAGCGAAAATTTCCCAAAGGCCCAGGCCATAAAAGATGCCACCATGGCGCATTTTATTTATAAAAATCTGAATCCAAACGGGCTTTTTGTTCACTACCACGGCACCTACCACTCTAACAATTTCGAAGGCATTTACTGGTATTTGCGACTGGCTAACCAAAATCTCCGGATTGTAACCATTAGCACCGTTGAGCAGGCCGACATCAGCACCCTTGAAGAGGCCAGTATTGGCCTGGCCGACTTTATTATTGCCGTGCCAAAAACCATGACCAAGACGTTTTAAAGGGGGCCCAACAATTCGTCGAGAGCCGCATTGAGCAAACTATTATCAGGGTTTATGTTTGGTAACCCCAGGCAGTTTTCGGCAATCCCAATATCTCTATCCAGATTTAGCTCTTTTTGACTGACACTATGTGCCAGGCCCGTGTTTAAAAGCACCTGGCCAAGGTAAAGCTGCTCGGTTTGCCCCGGAGATGGAACCAACAGTGCTTTTTTCCCAAATACTGTTAGGTCCATTACGGTTGAATACCCCGGGCGGCAAATTATCAAACGGGCATTTTTTATAAGCCATGCCAATTCGGTGGTGCTGGGGTGGTCAATAAAGAATAGTGTGCCGGCTCTTTGTCGCAATTTACTGCCAGGTTTTCCCAACACAAAAACGGTTGGCAACAAGGCCTTTTCAAATTGATTTTTGAGCAACTCTTCAAACTTTGAGCGCTGAGGCTCAGGGCCAGAAATTATGCAAAGGTAAAAATTGCCCGAAAAATCATTTGGCATCGGATTTATGAAATCTGCTTCTGAAAGTGCGGTAAACCTGCTAAGAGGGCCTACAAACCGAATACCTGGTATGGGCATCGCATGCGAAAGCAAGCCAGAAAGCCCGGGCGCTTCAGGCAAATCGGGCACCCAACAACGGGTAAATTTTTTAACAAAAAAACGGGTAATCAGCCAAAGCAATGGTTCAATCCATTTTATTACAGGCGGGGCCTGAATAAATATCTGATGGGTAATAAAAACTGTTTTGGCCCGATTGCTCCAAAGCCCGTAGCGGTTGTCAGAAATAACCAGCGAAGCCCCGGTTTGTTTCACCAGCCTTTTCAATACAAAATGCTCGTGTACAACCGACCAAAGGAGCGCTGGGGCCTGAAGAACCAGTTTTAGCGCCAGACTTCCTCTTTGGTTATATCGTATGGTTTTTCCGCGAAAGCGAATAAAGTCTAATTGCCCATATTCATATTGCAGAAAATCAAGCGCAGGTCCATCGGCTGCCACCACCACGCGGCAGTTTCGCATAAGCAGGGCATTAATTACAGGAACGCAACGCGTAGCATGCCCAAGACCCCAATTGAGCGGGCAAATTAAAACAGTAAGTGGTTGCCGGCCTTCCATCCCACTAAAATTAACAATTATAAAGGCAAGCACCAATTAAATACCTATTCATTTCTGCAAATTGAATTTTGTTTATATTTATGCCTTTTGAAATGATACGTTTTGTCTGATTAAAAGAATGGATCAGCAACTAAAATACCAGATTGCCCTGAGCCTGATTCCAGGCGTTGGCGGGGTTATTGCCAAAAGGCTGATAAGCTATTGCGGAAGTGTTGAGGCGGTTTTTAAGGAGAAAAAGGCAGGGCTGCTTAAAGTACCCGGCATTGGCGATAGCCTTGCAAAAGCAGTACAAGGTAATAGGTTGTTTGACAGGGCAGAAAAAGAACTGCAGTTTGTTGAAAAACACAACATCAAGGCTCATTTTTACCTCGACAAGGAATACCCTGCCCGCCTTAAACATTGCGAAGACGGACCAATATTACTATTTATAAAAGGGAACGCCAATTTTAATGCCCAGCGGGTAGTAAGCATTGTGGGCACTCGCAACATAACCGATTATGGGCGCGACAAATGCAATGAGATAATCGAAGCGCTTGTCCGGCATAACGCCTTGATTGTAAGCGGCTTGGCTTATGGTGTAGATGCCTGCGCCCACAAAAAGGCTCTTGATGCAGGCCTTAAAACTGTTGCAGTTCTTGGCCATGGCCTCGACCGCATTTACCCTCCGCTTCACCAGCAACTTGCAAAAAAAATTGTTGGACAAGGGGCTTTGGTAACCGATTTTATTACCGAAACAAGACCCGATCGCGAAAATTTTCCTAAACGAAACCGGATTATTGCCGGGCTATGCGATGCCGTTATTGTAATTGAAGCAGCCGACAGCGGCGGTGCGCTTATAACTGCAAATATTGCCAACAGCTACAACCGCGATGTGTTTGCCCTTCCGGGGCGCACTACCGACCTGTACAGCAAAGGTTGCAATATGCTTATAAAAACCAATAGGGCAAACCTGCTCGAAAGTGCCGCCGACCTTGAATACATTATGGGCTGGGATGTTCAGAAAGATTCAAAAAAAGCAATACAACCTGCCTTGTTTACCGAGTTCGATGCCGATGAAGAAAAAATGGTGGACTTTCTGCGGCAAAACCCCGAAGCCGCCATTGACCTGATTGTGGCCAGCGTAGGGTTTACCGTAGGTAAAACCTCGGCGCTGCTGCTTGGCCTCGAATTTAAGGGAATATTAAAACCCCTTCCGGGCAAGGTTTATAAACTGCTGATTACCTGAAAACATTCAATCAGGCCTCAACCTGCGAGAGCATGCTGTCAAAGTCTTCAAACTTCATTCGGTAGTCCTCCATTGAGCGTCGAATTACTTCTTTTGCTTCCTGGGCAAAATAAGTATGGGTAATTTCAACATCGAGTTTGGTGTTGGGGAGGTCTTTATAGGTAAGAAAATAATGCTGCAGCCGCTCAATTACAGGGGCCGGACAATCAGAAAGATCGCGCATGGCCCCGAAAACGGCATCGTCTTTGAGAACGGCAATTATTTTGTCGTCGGCTTCATTTCTGTCAATAAGGCGGAATCCGCCAATAGGTATGGCTTCGGCCAAGATGTTACCATGCGAAATTGATTTTTCTGTAAGTATGCAAATGTCGAGCGGGTCGTAATCGCCCTTTATGTCGGTACGTCCGGTTTTTTCAATGGCAAATTCGGCCACTTTTTTATGACACAATGTTTGAGGGATAAAGCCATAAAGAGCCGGCAGCACATTGCTGTATTTTTGCGGCCGGTCAATTTTCAGATAGCCACTTACCTTATCAACTTCGTATTTGACAGTATCGGTAGTTACCATTTCTACGAAACAGGTAAGCACATCGGGGGCGTTTTTACCTATATCGACCCCGTGCCAGGGATGCGACTTGTAGCGAAGACCCATAAGCCGGCCAATAGGGTCCATAATGCGGTTTGCCATAATGTTGTTTTTCGGTTTTTTGCAAATGTATTCATTCTTCCCTTGCAAGTAAACCCACCCGGGTTTAATAGTAACTTTTGATTCATTTTTTATTTTGTGGCCGCCGTGTCGAAAAGTTTATCCCGTCAGGTTCTTTTCCGGCAGCAAAATGGCCAGTTATTTCAAATGTTTTAAGGTTTATTACCGACACCACATCTGAGCGGGTGTTGGCCACGTATGCAAAGTGGTTGTCGGGCACCACCAGACCAATAGGCACCGAGGTTTCAGCAAAATCGGCAAAATACCTTTCGGGGTCTTCATGGGTTGGAGCCGGAGGGGTCATTTTTATGTCGGCAAGTTTGGTGCGGGTATGGGTGTCGAACACTGCCACTGTGCCAGACCGGGCATTGCTCACCAAAAACAACTTACCATCGGGCGAAAATCTGGCCCTGATGGGGAAGTCTTTGCAGGCAATAGTGGCCAGTCTTTCAAGGGTTTTAGCATCGAAAACGGCAATGGTATTTTCGGCCCGGTTTGTAACCCAAACTTCTTTCCCATCGGGCGAAACGTCAATTCCTTCGGCACCCAGGCCACTATATACCTGATGCAGCAACTTGCCGGATTTCAGGTCAAAAACAGTAACATTTCCGGTGCGGATACTTGGCACAAAAGCCCTGCTGCCATCAGGTGTGGCTGCCACCATGTGCGAAACATCCTGCCCGGTGTAAAGCGCCTGAAGCACCAGACCCTTCCCGGCATCGACCACCAGAAGGCTGCGGCTGCTCTCGGCAGTTACCAGCAATTTGCTTGTGCCCCGTAGCCAATGCATACCATGGGGGCGGGTGTGCTCGCCCAAATCTATGGTGCGTATCAGTTTGGCATTCACCACATCATAAACCGAAAGGGTATTGCCCGGATTTTCGCGGTTACCGTAATTACAAACCACAGCAATACGGCCATCGTCGCTCACTTCAACCTCATGAGGCTCTAAACCTGTTGGAAGTATGGCAAGAATTTCGCCGCTAACCCGATCAAGAAAATACACATCATTGCCGCTTTTATTGCCAACAATAATTACGCCCGAATGCTCAACAGGTTTCTGTTTTGCCAGCAAGCCGCACGATATTGTAAACAGAGATACTGCAAAAACAAAAAACAACCTTTTCATTTCGTAAAATTTAAGGAAAACAACCCGGTAAATGTATTGGATTTGTTATGGGTGAATAAAATTAGCACAAAACTGCCAAAGCTAAAAGAAAAAACAAACCGGCACCTGGGTTAAAGAATTATAAAATGCCCGGGTTGGGGCTTTTTTTTTATTACTTTTGCAGGCATAACAAGCACACCATGGCCAAAAAGGAAGAAGCCATACTGGGCCGAAAGCTAAAAACATCGTATGTTTCTACTGTAATAAGCATAACCCTTGTGCTGTTTGTACTTGGCTTGCTGGGGCTGGTTATGTTGCATGCCAAAAAAATTTCGGATCATGTAAAGGAAAATCTTGGTTTTTCGGTAATTCTTCATGACAATGCCCTCCCTGCCCAGATTAGCAACCTGCAAAAAACCCTTGATGTGATGCCTGCCGTAAAAACCACCGAATTTATTTCGAGCGAGCAGGCCGCCGACGTCTTAATGCAAGAGCTTGGTGAAGACTTTATAAAATTTTTGGGCTACAACCCGCTTTTCCCAAGCATCGATGTAAGGCTTAATGCAAGCTATGCAAATCCTGACAGCCTGGCCCTTTTCGAGGCTCAGGTTATGAAAAACAGGATAGTTCGCGAGGTTCACTACCAAAAAGACCTGGTTTCGCTCATTAACGACAATGTAAAAAAGATTGGCGCCGGACTGCTGGTTTTCAGCGGTCTTTTGCTGGCCATTGCCTTTGCACTGATAAACAACACAATACGACTCAGCGTGTTTTCAAAGCGTTTTCTGATTAAGAGTATGCAACTTGTAGGAGCCACTCAAGCTTTTATACGCAAACCTTTTGTAGTAATTGGCGTGGTACAGGGGCTTATAGGCGCCTTGCTGGCTATTGTTCTGCTGCTGGGAGTGCTTTATGTCGGGCAAAGGCAAATACCCGAACTCGCCGGGTTTCAGGATGTAAATATGCTGCTCAGCCTTTTTGTACTGGTAATTTTACTTGGAATTATCATTAGCTGGATTTCGACCCACCTGGCCGTGAAAAAATACCTGCGAATAAAAACCGACTACCTGTATTTGTATTAATTTTTTGAAAAATGCTGGCTATGCAGAAAAAAAAACAAGAACAAACAAATAACCCTATGAGCAAAACCAAACCTGAACGCGTGCTGCTATTCGACCGCAGCAAGTACACCATAATGATTGTGGGCTTGCTTGTAGTTGCATTAGGTTTTTTATTAATGATAGGCGGTGGCAGCGACGACCCCAATGTTTTCAGCCACGACTTGTTTAGTTTCCGCCGTATTACACTGGCGCCATTTCTGGTGTTGGCGGGCTTCGGCATACAAATTTATGCCATTATGAAAAAAACCAGCAACCAGCCCGATAGCAAAGGCCTAAAAAAGTAATTACCAAAAATAATTTTTCATGACTTGGATTGAAGCCCTGGTGCTGGGTGTGTTGCAGGGTCTTACTGAGTTTTTGCCAGTAAGCAGCAGCGGTCATCTCGAGTTGGGCGGTGCCCTTTTCGGAATGCAGGACTCCGCTGCTTTTTTTACTTTCAACATCATGGTGCATGGAGCCACTTTCATGAGCGTGGTGGTTGTTTTTTGGAAAGACATTATAGGGTTGATTGCAAACTTTTTCAGCTTCAGATGGAATGCCGAAACCCGCTTTTCACTTTTATTGATGGCCTCAGCCATTCCTGTTGGCATAGTGGGCCTGCTCTTCGAGGAGCAGGTGCAAAGCCTTTTTGAAGGTCGAATTGTGCTGGTGGGGTTTATGTTGCTGGTTACGGCGGTTTTGCTTTTTCTTACCCGCTTTGCCCCAAAAAACAACAAAGAAATTGACCTTAAAAGCGCATTGCTAATTGGCCTGGCCCAAACGGTGGCAGTATTGCCAGGCATAAGCCGTAGTGGTGCAACCATTAGCACCGCCTTGTATCTGGGCATTGAACGCAGCAAAGCAATCAGGTTTTCATTTTTAATGGTACTTATTCCGATTTTTGGAGCCAACTTTTTGAAAATCATAAAAATGTCGGATCAGGCAGCCATTGCACCCGTTGACACCACACCCCTTATTATTGGCGCCCTGGCAGCATTTGCGGCAGGGCTGGCTGCCTGCAAATGGATGCTTGCTATTGTAAGAAAAGGGAACATTGCCTGGTTTTCAGTTTACTGCATTGTTGTTGGCCTTATAGCAATATTTACTGGCCTTTTCTGATTTAGGTGTTATGGATAAAGACCAATTGGTGCAATCATTTTTACAAGGCGCAGTACTCAGTTTCGACAAACCCCTTGGCTGGTCTTCCTTTGATGTGGTAAACAAAGTGCGTTCGATGGCGCGTTATGTGCTTGGCATTAAAATGCTCAGAACCGGCCATGCCGGCACGCTCGACCCCCTGGCTACCGGGCTGTTGATTATATGCACCGGCAAGCAAACCAAAAACATAGAAGGTTTTCAGGATATGGAAAAAGAATACACCGGTACCTTCACCCTGGGCCAAACCACCCCTTCGTTCGATCTGGAAACAAAACCCGATGCCATATTCCCTACCAGCCATATTACGTTTGAAATGGCCGTGGCTGCCGCCGAAAAACTTTCAGGACCTCAAAACCAGATACCCCCCCTTTATTCTGCAAAAAAAATTGATGGAGAAAGGGCTTACGAATATGCCCGCCGGGGCGAACATACCGAGCTTAAATCCAGAAAAGTAGTTATCAGCCAGTTTGAGATTACCCGCTTTGAATTGCCCGAAGCCGATTTCAGGGTGGTGTGCAGCAAAGGCACTTATGTACGATCGCTTGCACGCGATTTTGGTAGCGAACTTCACTCGGGTGCACACCTCAAAAGCCTGCGTAGAACCCGGATAGGCAACTACTGCGCAACAGATGCATGGACCATTGATAATTTTGAAAAGCACCTTAGAAATATTGTTGGTCATTGAAAGTGGTTTGACAATTATTTATAAAAAGGTATTGACAAGGCCTTTTTGAAGTATTATCTTTGCACTCCTTTCTCAAAATCAATGCAAAGCATATAATATCAACCATTAACCTGCAATTATCCTGGTAACCAGGATTTGTTGCACTTAATTTTTTTCTATGAAGCTATCAGATTTCAAATACAACCTTCCTGCTGAGCTAATTGCTGAGCGGCCTACCCCCAATCGCGATGAGTCGCGCCTTATGGTTGTACATCGGGCCACTCAGGAAATTGAGCACAAAACCTTTAAAGATGTTTTAAACTACTTTGAAGATGGCGATGTTATGGTAGTAAACAACACCAAGGTGTTTCCGGCCCGCCTCTATGGCACCAAAGAAAAGACTGGCGCCCAGATTGAGGTTTTTTTGTTGCGCGAGCTCAACCGCGAAGCCCGGCTGTGGGATGTTTTGGTTGATCCCGCCCGCAAAATACGCATTGGCAACAAATTATATTTTGGAAACGACGACAACCTGGTAGCCGAAGTAATTGATAATACCACTTCGCGCGGCCGGACACTCCGGTTTCTTTTTGATGGCACTTACGAGGAATTCAAAAGCACTATTGAATCGCTTGGCGAAACCCCGCTACCCCGCCTTATCAAACGACCCGTTGAACCCGAAGACCGCGAACGCTACCAAACCGTTTTTGCCAAGCGCGAAGGCGCTGTGGCAGCACCCACAGCCGGAATGCATTTCAGCCGCCAGCTTATTAAAAGAATGGAGCTTAAAGGGGTTGAATTTACAGAAATTACCCTCCACGCTGGCCTTGGCAATTTTCGCAGCGTAGATGTTGAAGACCTGAGCAAGCACAAAACAGACAGCGAAGAATTTCATATTGAAGAAAAAGCCACCAGAATTATAAATGCTGCAAAAGAAAAAGAAAAAAGGATTTGCGCAGTTGGTACCACCACCATGCGCGCCCTCGAGTCTTCGGTGTCAATTTCTGGTATGGTAAAACCCTATGAAGGCTGGACAAACAAATTTATTTACCCTCCATACGACTTCAGCGTGGCCAATGCCATGATTTCAAACCTTCACCTGCCCCAGTCAACACTAATGATGATGGTATCGGCATTTTCAGGTTTTGACCTGCTTATGAAAGCCTATAAAACCGCAGTGAAAGAAAAATACCGTTTCTTTACTTATGGCGATGCTATGCTGATTTTGTAAAACCCACCCCAATGCTTAGGTATGTGCTACTTACGGCCGGCGGTTCTGGCGCCCGAATGAAGTCAGAGTTGCCCAAGCAGTTTCTCGAAATTGCTGGCAAACCATTGCTTATGCACACATTCGAGGCTTTTATAAAATTTAGTCCCGACTTCGAGTTTGTATTGGTATTGCCCGAAAGACACGTTGACTACTGGAGGCAAATTTGCCAGAAGCATAAATTTGGGCAACCCCATCAGATTGCCCACGGTGGCCCTGCACGCTTTCATTCGGTAAAGAGTGGCCTAAAGCTGGTGCCCAACCACTCGCTGGTAGCCATTCACGATGCCATAAGGCCATTGGTTTCGGCAAGCACAATAGAGCAAGTGTTTTATTATGCCGAAAAATTCGGAAATGCCATTCCTGTGGTACCAGCCACAGAGTCGTTGCGCACTATTGATAACGCCTTTAGCCAGCCGCTTTCGCGCGAAAAGGTGCGAATAGTGCAAACGCCTCAATGCTTCAGGGCCAGCCTGATTAAAAAAGCATATAACCGTAATTACAAAGAGGAATTTACCGACGATGCCTCGCTGCTTCAGGCCGATGGCCACCGCATTTATCTAACAGAAGGAAACCCCGAAAATATAAAGATAACAAGCCCGTCCGACCTGAAAATTGCAGCAGCCCTGCTTTAAATTCCTTCGCCAAGCAAAGTGGCGGGGGTGCAAGAACTTATCTTTACCATTACATAATCGCCTGGCTTATATCCCTTATCGGGAAAAACCACAACCTTGTTGCGGCTGTTGCGGCCCGAAACAAATTCGGGCGACCGCTTTGAGGGGCCTTCAACCAAAACCTCTGCCACCGAGCCAACATCATTTTTGTTGCTTTTCAGCGAAAGCTTTTGCTGAAGTTTAATAATTTCCTGCAGGCGAGCCGACTTTACCTCTTCAGGTATATCGTCTTTTAATTTCTTTGCGGCCAAAGTGCCTTCTCTTTCGGAGTATTTAAACATATAGGCAAAATCAAAAGCTGCCCATTCGAGCATTTCGAGGGTTTCGCGGTGCTCCAATGGGGTTTCGCCACAAAAGCCGGCAATAATATCGGTAGATACAGCACAACCAGGAATGATTCTCCTTATGGCTTCAATTCGGTTTTGGTAATCCTGGCGCGTGTATTTGCGATTCATACGACCAAGCACTGCCGTGCTGCCAGACTGCATAGGCAAATGAATAGAATTGCATATATTGGGGTATTGGGCAATGATTGAAAGTAGTTTGTCCGACATGTCTTTGGGGTGCGAGGTGGCAAACCTAACCCGAAGCAACGGACTAACCCGGGCCACTATCTCTATCAATTCAGGAAAACCCGTTGCCGTAAGGTTGTCTTCATTTTCCCAGCGATAGGAGTTAACGTTTTGCCCCAGCAGTGTAACCTCACGGTAACCCCTGTCGAAGAGTTCGCGGCATTCACTGATAATGGTCTGCGGATGGCGGCTGCGCTCCTTGCCCCGAGTAAAAGGAACTACGCAATATGAGCAAAAATTTTCGCACCCGCGCATAATCGAGATAAAGGCCGACACCCCATTTGAGGCATATCTTACAGGCGTAATGTCGGCATAGGTTTCGTCGGCCGAAAGTATAATGTTTATGGCCTTTTGACCGCTTTCGGCATTGAGCATAAGTTGCGGCAGGTCGCGATAAGCATCGGGGCCCACCACCATATCAATGCGCATGCCCAACTCTTTCTCCTCGAGCAAAGAGCTTTTTAAACGCTCGGCCATACAACCAAGCACCCCGATAATAAGCCCTGGCTTCTTTTTACGCAAATGTTGAAGCAGCCTGAGGCGGTTCATAACTTTCTGCTCGGCATTGTCGCGTATGGAGCAGGTGTTCAGAAAGATTACATCGGCCTGATTGAGGTCTTCTGTAGTTTGGTATTGATTGCTGGTCATGACCGATGCCACAATCTCACTGTCTGAGAAGTTCATTTGGCATCCAAAGGTCTCGATATATAGTTTCTTGCTCACGCTTTGATATTCAGGGTTTTAAACGGAAAGTAAAAATCATTGGAATTGCAAAATTACTCAATATCGGTATTGACTCCAATTAAAAATCAATGTCAGGGGCTTGAAAACCCGTTGGTTTTTGTTTTCTTTGCAAAATTTTCTGAGATAATTAAACCAAAGCACCCATTTCCATATTTTAAATAATAATAACACAACAGAAAAAACCCGAAAAACCCCAACCAGGCCTTTGATTGGCAGTAATCCGGTTATTGATTGGTGAAGCAATTTGACAGGGTTTTTTCATTATTTATATTTGTTTTATTACTTTTGGGCGCGAAAAACCAAACCAATGATAAAAAACCTGGTGATTGTTGAGTCGCCGGCCAAGGCCAAGACTATTGAAGGATTTCTTGGAAAAGATTTTCTGGTCAAGTCGAGTTTCGGCCATGTGCGCGACCTTCCAAAATCGAGCATAGGTATTGAAATTGAAAAAAATTTCACTCCTTTATACGAAATTCCTGCCGATAAAAAATCGGTAATCAGCGATTTGAAGAAGCATGCTGAGAAGGCCGAGGTTGTTTGGCTTGCTACTGACGAGGACCGCGAGGGCGAGGCCATTTCGTGGCATTTGGCCGAAAGCTTGAATTTACAGGAAGGCTGCTACAGGCGAATTGTGTTTCATGAAATTACCAAAAAAGCCATTTTAACTGCCATTGAAAGCCCTCGCCAGATTGACCGCAACCTGGTAAATGCCCAGCAAGCGCGCAGGGTTCTTGACCGTTTGGTGGGCTTTGAACTATCGCCACTGTTGTGGAAAAAGGTAAAACCAGCACTGTCGGCAGGCAGGGTGCAGTCGGTGGCTGTGCGGCTTATTGTTGAGCGCGAAAGGGAAATACAGGCCTTTAAAACAGCAGCAATTTTTAAAGTATCGGCCGTTTTTAATGCAATGCATAATGGCCATATTGTGCTTGTTAAGGCAGAGCTGCCAAAACGCTTTACTACCAAAAAAGAAGCGCATACTTTTCTTGAAAAATGTGTAAAGGCAGTATTTACTGTTGAACATACCGAAACCAAGCCTGCAAAGAAATCGCCAGCCCCCCCTTTTACCACCTCCACACTTCAACAGGAAGCCAGCCGGAAGCTTGGCTTCTCGGTGGCCCGCACAATGAGTGTTGCACAAAAGCTATATGAGTCGGGCAAGATAACTTATATGCGTACCGACTCGGTAAACCTCTCGGGCACAGCCATTAGTATGGCAAAGGAAGAAATTGAAAAAACTTTTGGAGCGGAATACTCAAAAGTGCGGCAATATACCACCAAAACCAAAGGGGCACAGGAAGCCCATGAAGCCATTCGCCCTGTGTATATGTATATGCAGAAAATAAGTGGCGACAATGCCGAACAGCGCCTTTACGAATTGATTTGGAAGCGCACCCTTGCTTCGCAAATGGCCGACGCTATACTTGAAAAAACAAATGTTTCAATAGGCGTTTCGACCAATAACGAAAAATTTATTGCAACGGGTGAGGTGCTAAAGTTTGAGGGATTTTTAAAGGTTTACCTCGAATCGACCGATGAAGAAGATGAGGAGGCCACCGAAGGCATACTTCCGCCTATGCGACCCGGCCAGGAGCTTTCGCTAAACGAAATGCTTGCCGTTGAGCGTTTTTCGAAAAGCCCTCCGCGCTATACCGAGGCCAGCCTGGTAAAAAAACTCGAAGAGTTAGGCATTGGCCGCCCTTCGACTTATGCTCCCACTATAAGCACCATTCAGAAACGCGAATACGTGGTAAAAGAAAACCGGGAAGGAGAAAAACGCCAGTATGACCACCTGAGCCTGAAAAATGAAAAAATTAGCGAAAGCAGAAAAACTGAAATTTTCGGACACGAAAAGGGAAAACTTTTCCCTACCGACATTGGAACGGTGGTAAACACTTTCCTTTTGGAATACTTTAAAGAAATAATGGATTACAACTTTACGGCAAACGTAGAAAAAGAATTTGATGAAATTGCAGCCGGCCAGAAAGAATGGAGCAAGGTTATAGACGACTTTTACAGGCCATTTCATAAACAGGTAGTGCAAACCACCAAAAACTCCGAGAAGTTTAGTGGTGAGCGGTTGCTGGGTATCGACCCCAAAACAGGCAGGAATGTATATGCCAGGATTGGCCGCTTTGGGCCAATGATACAGATTGGCCAGGCCGATGAAACCGACAAGCCACTATTTGCCAGCATGAGAAAGGATCAGGGCCTCGAAACCATCTCGATTACCGAAGCCCTTGAACTATTTAAACTGCCACGTGTAGTAGGAGCGTTTGAAGGCAAGGAGATGGTGGCAGCAGCAGGCCGCTTCGGGCCGTATATAAGGCACGATGGTCAGTTTTATTCCATTCCGGCTACAGAAGACCCCCTAAGCATTTTGACCGAAAAGGCCATTGAGCTGATTGAAGAAAAAAGGGGAAAGGAACGCCAGAAAGTAATCAGGGAGTTTGCCGAAAATCCCGACATAAAAATACTCAGGGGCCGATGGGGGGCTTACCTTGCAGCAGGCGGAAACAATTACAAACTGCCCAAAACCGCCGAGCCCGAAAAATTAACGATTGAAGATTGTTTAAAATTAATACAAGAAGGAACTTCTTCGAAAAAAAACCGTACAACCAAAAAAACAGCCCCCACAAAAAGGGGAAAAAGCAAATGATTTTTGGAAAGTATGGAAATAGTTGACTTTTTTGAACCCATTGACCCTGGCAAAGCCCTTACCAGCAACAAACAACACCCATTGGCCCTGGGCAGGTCAATAAAAAGCCATACAAAAGAAAGTGGTTTTCCTAATCTTGAAAACATTGACATTGCTATTATTGGAATAAAAGAAGACCGAAACGCCCTGCATAACCGTGGTTGTGCGCTTGCCCCCGATTTTGTCAGAAAACACCTGTACAGTCTTTTTCAGGGGCCTTTTAAAGTGCGGATTGCCGACCTGGGAAACATAATTGCCGGCAACCATGTAAATGACACCTACTTTGCAGTAAAAACTACTGTGGCCGAACTCATCAGAAATAAAATTACACCGGTATTAATAGGCGGCAGCCAGGATCTGACCTATGCCAACTATCGCGCATACGAAGCACTTGGGCAAATTATAAATATTGTAGCGATTGACTCAACCTTCGACCTGGGCATTAAGCGCCACGAAGAAATTAACAACCAAAATTACCTCAGCACCATTCTTACCCATCAGCCCAATTACCTGTTCAACTTCACCAACCTGGGATATCAAACCTACCTTGTTGATCAGGATGCTATAGAATTGATGGGTAAATTGTATTTCGATTTGTATCGGCTTGGGGTGGTAAGGCAAGATCTGGAGGAAGTAGAGCCGATAGTTCGCAGCGCCGACATGATTTCTTTCGATGTTTCGAGCATACGCCAGTCAGATGCACCGGGCAATGCCAATGTGTCGCCAAATGGATTTTATGGCGAAGAAGCCTGTCAGATTGTTCGCTATGCAGGCCTTAGCGATAAACTTTCGTCGATAGGTTTTTACGAAATAAACCCGGCCCTTGATAAAGGCGAACAAACAGCCCACCTGGTGGCGCAAATGATCTGGTATTTTTTCGATGGCTTTTACCACAGAAAAAACGATATGCCCGACCGAACAAGAAAAGATGCTGGCGAGTACATAAAATACGTGGTAACGCTTAAGGATTTTAAAAACGAAATAGTGTTTTATAAAAGCAAAAAGAGCGATCGCTGGTGGATGGAGGTGCCATGCCCGGTGGGGCTTCAGGTAAAATACGAAAGGCAGTTTTTGGTTCCGTGTTCATATCGCGAGTACCAGGCAGCCTGCCAGGATGAAATACCCGAAAAGTGGTTGCAGGTTTACCAGAAATTTTATTGAGTTTTTCAATACAAAAGGCAAGATTTTAAGTACTTTTGCCCGATAAAATAAAACCAAACAAAAATTAGATTGAATAAAAAGTTTAAATCAAAAGTATTCTCTCGCTCTAACTGCGTATAATTACTGATAAAACTCGTTTTGAGCAAACATACTTTTGTTTGGTAGTTTAATAGATTTGTTAGATTTTTTTTTTTTGCTCTTTGACGTGCTGATTCTGAAAAATTTTACTACGGGTAGGCCCGAAGAAATAATAATGTTACCTTTATTCATCTTCATTTGGGCCGCAATGCTAGTTTCATTTTTCGGCTTGTAATCAATAAACCAGCTACTTTTGCGTTTCAAGTTTTATAAAGGATAAAAAACTGATCGATGAGGTTACCGGGCCTTATAATTTTCTTTTTGGTTTTTTTATACAGCCCCAGTGTTTTGGCGCAGCAAGAGCCCCAATTCAGCCACAATATGTATAACAACATGGGCATAAACCCGGGTTATGCAGGACTTCGCGGAGCTATAAATGCAACCGGTTTGGCCAGGCAACAATGGATGGGTTTCAGAGATGCTGAAGATAACCGCATTAATCCCGAAACATACCTTTTGAATGTTGATTCGCCAATACCTTTGCTTAGGGGAGGCATGGCACTGGGTTTTATGCAAGACAAGCTTGGCTATGAAAACAGCGTGGGGGTTAAAATTTCATACGCTTACCATTTTAAGCTCCATGGCGGCAAGTTGGGAATAGGCGTTCAGGCTGGTTTTTTAGACAAACGAATTGACTTCGGCAGGCTTACACCCATAACTGACGGAGATCCGGTACTTATAGGCGGCGAAGAAGAAAACCGAATTTTTGCCGATTTTGCTCTGGGTGCCTTTTTCTTAAGCAAAAACAACTCCTGGGCGGGCCTTTCGATTAGCCAGGCATGGCAAACCAGCGCACAAATAGGCAACGCCAACCACCAACTTAGGCGACATGCTTATTTTACCGGTGGGTACAACATGGTATTACCCACCAACCCCGCTTTTGAGCTAAGCCCTTCGGTGCTTGTTAAAACAGACCTTGCTTCGGTACAAATTGATGTAAATGCCATGATCACTTACAATAAAAGGTTTTGGGGTGGCGTTAGTTACAGACTGCAAGATGCCGTAGTGTTTCTTTTCGGACTCAATATTGAACAAATCAGCGTAGGATATTCCTACGATTTTACAACTTCCCCACTGGGGAGAAGGGGCCGGAGCTTCGGAAGCCACGAAATAATGCTTCAGTATAGTTTTGACCTGCAATTAGACAAAGTACAAGAAATTCAGCGCAATGTGCGTTTTCTTTGATAATTTTATCAACAAAGCAATATGGCTTTCAGATTAACTAACAACAATGGTCAATTAATTTAGTAAGTACCATGAAAAAACTGATTTTTATTGTCTTGGCTGCGGCAATATTTACAAGCTGCGACCGTTCGGGCCGCGGACATCTGACCGGGGTCATTGAAAGGCCCGACGCCTTTTATGGCGACCCTCCCGGAATGGTGTATATTCCGATGGGCAGCTTTATCATGGGGCCATCAGACCAGGACATTGCCTACGCCCACAATGCCATATCTAAAACCATCTCTATCCCTGCATTTTATATGGATGAAACAGAGATAACCAACAATCAATACCGCCAGTTTGTGTTCTGGGTTCGCGACTCACTCGCCCGCACCCTGCTTGCCAATATCGACGAAACTTTTCTTATAACAGAGGATCAGGCAGGCAACCTTCTTGACCCTCCCCTGATTAATTGGAGGAATCGCATTCGCTGGGATGGGGAAGAAGAGCGTGAAGTGCTCGCAGAGATGTATTTGCCAGAGCATGAGCGTTTTTTTCGCCGTCGCGAAATTGACTCGCGCAAGCTCATATACAGGTACTACTTGATAGACCTCACCAGAGCTGCCCGTCGCTCGGAGCGAAACACCCCACGCAGCCAGCTGGTTTACGAATATCAAACCCCGGTTTATCCTGATACCCTTGCCTGGATACACGACTTTACCTACTCGTATAATGAGCCTATGACCCAATATTATTTTTGGCATCCTACCTACGATCATTACCCGGTAGTTGGCGTAAACTGGAACCAGGCCCGGGCATTCACAATTTGGCGCACCCAGTTTCTTAATAGCTACCTGGCAAGCCGCGAGAGACCCTTTGCCATGGAATTTGCCTTGCCCTCCGAAGCTCAGTGGGAGTATGCTGCCCGTGGTGGCCTTGCTCTTAGCCCATACCCCTGGGGTGGGCCATACATCCGCAACCAGGACGGCTGCTTTTTGGCCAACTTTAAACCACAAAGAGGTAATTACATTGGAGATGGAGGCTACCAAACTGTTATAGTAGGTCACTATCCGCCAAACGACTACGGATTGTACGATATGGCCGGCAATGTGGCCGAATGGACACGCAACGCTTACGACGAATCGTTTTATGTGTTTGGCCACGACATGAACCCCGACTTCCAGTATGAAGCCAAACCCGACGACCCCGAAACCCTTAAGAGAAAAGTTGTTCGTGGAGGTTCGTGGAAAGATGTCGGATATTTTCTGCAAGTAAGCACCAGGGCTTTTGAATTCCAGGATACTGCAAAATCTTACATTGGTTTTCGATCAATACAGACCTATCCGGGGCGCGACCGCGGCGATGGTAACAGAGCTTCAAACGTTTACTAACCCCAACCCTTTTGTAAATCCACTTCTGTTTCAATTATTAACCTTTCAGAAAAAGCCTTATGAAATTCGTAAAAACAAAAGCATGGAGAACCTTCATGTCCAGACTATATGGATGGGGCGCCTCAGTAGTAATTATTGGTGCTTTATTCAAAATCCAGCATTATCCTTATGCAGGTCTGCTCCTGCTTATTGGTATGATTACCGAGGCTGTTGTGTTTTTCTTCAGCGGTTTTGAACCTTTGCACGAAGAACCCGACTGGAGCCTGGTGTATCCTGAGCTGGCCGGTCTTGAAGCTACAGAACCCCGAAAATTTGAAGGAGTAAGGGCGGTTACTCAAAATGTAACTATTTCTAACACTCTCGACAAGCTTCTCGAAGATGCCAATATTGGCCCTGAACTTATTGGCAACCTAAGCGCTGGCCTGAAAAACCTCAGCGAAAATGCAGCAAAAATGGCCGACCTATCAAATGCTGCCGTTGTAACCAATGGCTACATTCAGAATGTAGAAAACGCGTCAAAGTCTGTTGTAGAGCTTAGCCAATCGTATAAGAATGCTGCTGAATACCTCAAGCACGACCTTAGCCTCTCGCAGGAGTATGGCAACAGCCTGAAAAGTGCCGTTACCTCAATGAATCAGCTCAGCGAAACTTACCAGAAAACTGCCGTTACTGCCCGGGAAAGCCTCGATGTTTCCTCGCAATTTAACAATAGCATAAAAAATGCAACAACCTATTCCGATCAGCTTGGCGAAAGCTACAGCAAAAATGCTGCATTGCTTACCAAAGCTGTGGAGGCCCTGGAGGGCAATGCATCAAGCGGGCAAGTTTACAGCCAGCAACTGCAAAAAACAGCCAATAACCTGATGGCACTCAATACTGCCTACGAATTGCAATTGCAGGCATCAGGAAACCAATCGGCGGCCACCGAAAAACTGCAACAAACTGTTGGCTCGCTGGTTGACAACCTCAACCTATCGCTTGTAAACACCAAGCAGTACAAAGAGGAAATTGAAAAGCTCAATGCCAATATTCGCGCACTTAACAGCGTTTATGGCAATATGCTTTCGGCAATGAATTTCAATGTTAACAGGTAGTTAATTTGAGCTTTGGGCTACCAGGCTAAAAGCAAATAATCTATTATACCGAATAATTATGGCAGGTGGAAAACAAACCCCCAGGCAAAAGCTGATAGGCTTAATGTATCTGGTATTCCTTGCGCTGATGGCACTAAACGTTTCCAGGCAGGTTTTAGATTCATTTCCTTTGATAGACGAAGGCATTGAACAAACCAATCTGACTCTAACCCAGAAGGTTGAAACGGTAATGCAGGAATTCATTCAGCAGGAAGTAATTAGCGCAGAAAAGGTACAGCCTTTTTTTGGTGAGGCCAAAGAGGTAAGGGAATTGGCCGCTGAAATGGTCAGTTACATTTCGAACGTAAGAGCAGAAATGATATCGCGGGTTGATGATATCCCCATTGAACAAGCTTCGCAGGCACGTCTTATCGAACTAAAAAACAAGGATAATTACAGTTCATCCTCGAGCTTCTGGCTTCGCGACAACAACCAGGACCCAGGCCAGATTGGCGGTCCAGGCACAAGGGCTCACGAACTTCGACAGCGAATTGAAACATATAAGGCCTCATTAATTGAAATCATGGCAAACCATGGCTTGGAGAATGCCATAACCATTGGATTGAATACCGAAGGCCCGTTCTCTCTCCCCAACTCAAATGTTGAAATTTCGTGGCAGCAGTATATGTTCGACAGGATTATTCCGGTGGCCGTTGCTACTAACCTTAACCGATTGATTACCGAAGTGCGCAATGCTGAGTTTGATGCAGTAAACACGCTTTATGGAGCCATTTCGGCCGATGACTTTAAATTTGACCAGATTTCTGCCAGAGTGGTTCCGCGCAGTCAGATTGTACTTGCTGGAGAGAGCTACGAAGCAGAAATTTTTGTGGCCGCATTTGACTCAAGGCAAGAGCCAACCATTGTTGTAGATGGAAGAGAAATTCCCACCTCAGGTGGTGTTGGAACATTGCGCATTCCGGCTACCGGAACAGGTACCCGTACCTTTAGTGGGGTTATTAGGGTTACCAACCCGGCCGGAATTCCCCAGGAATACAGTTTCAGAGAGTCTTTTATGATTCAGCAGCCTTCATTGACGGTTTCGGCCGATAGAATGAACGTTTTCTATATTGGTGTTGACAACCCCGTGTCTATATCAGTGCCTGGTGTTCCCACCGAAAACATTCGTCCGTCTATTTCGGCGGGCGCAACATTAACTCCACGCGGAGGTACAGGATACACCGTGCGGGTATCGCCTGGCACCTCAGAAGTTCGAATTTCAGTCAATGCAGTAGTTGATGATGCCAGTCGGTCTATGGGAACTTCCGTTTTCAGGGTAAGAACCGTGCCCGACCCGGTAGCCTACATTGCCGGCCGCCGCGAAGGACGAATATCGCGCGAGGAACTTGCACTGGCAAGAGCAATTATTCCACGCCTAGAGAATTTTGAATTCGATATGAACTTTGAAATTGCAACATATACAATGTCCTCAACAGTAGCGGGCGACTTCCGCAGCTGGAACGCAACAGGCAATGTGTTTTCGCCTGAAATGCTGCAGATTATCAACTCGGCTACCCGAGGCCAGCGTGTAATTTTTGAAAACATTACTACCCGGCCCGGGCCTGATGGACGGGTTCGAACCCTTTCGCCTTTAACATTCACTATTAATTAATGCCCATTCAATCATTGGAGGCTGCCCTATGGCTAAAAATTCGATAATATTGATCATTTTGGGATTATTTCTGTCCCTACAGTCATTGGCTCAGGTAATTGAAACCCCCCGCGATGGGTTTTACGACAGAGAAATGATAAAAGAAAAGGAACCGGCAACATTGCCCTTTGTTCGCGAGGCTGATGTGCTTTGGATGAGGAGGGTGTGGCAGGTCATTGACCTCCGGGAAAAAATGAACCAACCAATGTACTTCCCAATTACAGCCACCAACCACAGGCGCAACCTTACCCAGGTACTCATCGATGGTATAAGGGAGGGGGCAATTACCGCCTATGACCCTGGTAATGACGAATTTACAATGCCTCTTACTCCCGAACAGCTCTTTTCTCAGCTTGAAAGGACCCAAACCATTACCATGCAAAGGCCAACCCCTCCTTACGACGAATTTGACACAACTCTTACCATTGCTTTCAATACAGCAGATGTTCGGCGATTCAGAATAAAGGAAGAATGGTTTTTTGACAGTAAGCGGTCGGTTCTCGATGTAAGAGTACTGGGAATATGCCCGGTAAGAGAAAATATAGACCCCATTACCGGTGAGTCAAGGGGCGAAGAACCCCTGTTCTGGGTTTATTTCCCCGAAGCCCGCAAAACCCTTGCAAACGCCGAAGTGTTTAACCGCCACAATGACTCCCAGCGCATGTCGTATGACGACTTATTTATACGCAGGTTTTTTACCAGCTTTATTTATAAGGAGTCGAACGTGCACGACCGGCGTATCATGGAGTTTTACACTGGCCTTGATGCCCTGCTCGAAGCAGAAAGAATCAGGGAGTCAATTCGCAATTTCGAACATGACCTGTGGGAATACTAATGCTTTTGAACCCTACAAAAAAGGAGGCAGGCACCATGTGCCTGCCTCTTTTTTTATACCATTTTAGATGGATCTACCCAACTGTCAAAATCTTTGGCCGTTACCAATCCCATCTGCAACGCTGCTTCCCTGAGGCTAAGGTTCTCTTCAAAAGCCTTTTTGGCAATTTTGGCAGAATTGTCATAACCTATGTGTGGGTTGAGAGCGGTAATAAGCATTAGTGAGTTGTTTAAATGTTGTTCAATCCGGGTATGGTTTGCCCGAATGCCGTTTATACAATTGTTGGTAAACGAATTGCAAACCTCTGATAGCAAACGGGCCGATTGCAGCAAATTAAAAATCATTACTGGTTTAAAAACATTCAATTGCAATTGGCCATTCATACCCCCAATTGTAATAGTAGCATCGTTGCCTATTACCTGGGCAGCCACCATTGTAACTGCTTCGGTTTGTGTAGGATTTACTTTTCCGGGCATAATTGAGCTGCCAGGCTCATTGGCCGGAAGTTCTATTTCGCCAATGCCGCAGCGAGGGCCAGAAGCAAGCAGGCGTACATCGTTGGCAATTTTCATTAAGCTTACCGCAATGGTTTTCAATGCACCGCTGGTTTGCACTATGGCATCGTGGGCTGCCAATGCTTCGAATTTGTTGGGAGCAGTAATAAAAGGATGAGCAGTTAGCGAAGCAATCTTTTCGGCAACTCTTTTGTCGAATCCTTTTGGAGCATTTAGGCCCGTGCCAACGGCAGTACCTCCGAGTGCTAGCTCGCTCAAATGCTCAAGTGTTGCTTTTAGAGCCTTAATGCCATGCCCAAGTTGTGAAGCAAACCCCGAAAACTCCTGCCCCAGAGTTATTGGTGTGGCATCCATAAGATGAGTGCGGCCAATTTTTACAATATGACCAAAAGCTTCTGCTTTTTGGTCGAGGGCATGCTGCAGTTTTTTCAAAGCCGGCAGGGTGTACTCAACTATAAGAGTATAAGCAGCTATATGCATGGCCGTAGGAAAGGCATCGTTGGATGATTGCGACATATTTACGTGGTCGTTTGGGTGCACCTTTTTCACCTTTTCGTCAAGCTTTCCGCCCATTATCTGGTGTGCGCGATTGGCAATAACCTCGTTTAAGTTCATATTGGTTTGAGTGCCGCTTCCTGTTTGCCAGACTACCAACGGAAATTGGTCATCGAGCCTGCCCTCATAAATTTCGTCGCATGCCTGTACAATAGGTATAAGAACTTCTTTTGGCAAGCCTCCCGTTTGGTAGTTTACCATAGCAGCAGCTTTTTTTAAAACAGCAAAAGCCCTGATAAGCTCATCGGGCATAAGCTCATGGCCAATTTTAAAATTCAGGAGAGAGCGCTGGGTTTGCGCTCCCCAGTACTTTTCGGCAGGTACTTCTACGGAGCCCATGCTGTCGTATTCTGTTCGGTACATAGGCGGTAATTATTTTGATTTTAAAAACAGAAACAGGGCTTTGACCTGAAAAGTTCAATCGGCGGTTACAACATTCGGTAAAAATCGTTGCCTTTGTCGTCAACAAGTATAAATGCGGGAAAATCGACAACTTCAATTCGATAAATGGCTTCCATGCCAAGTTCGGGGTATTCAATCAGTTCAACCTTTTTAATGTTTTCTTGTGCGAGTATTGCTGCGGGGCCGCCAATAGAACCAAGGTAAAACCCTCCGTGTTTTTTGCATGCATCAGTAACTGCCTGGCTTCGGTTGCCTTTGGCTATCATAATCATGCTGGCTAACTGCCTCTGAAACTGCTCAACGTATGAGTCCATACGGCCTGCAGTGGTTGGCCCAAACGAACCCGATGCCATGCCCTGTGGCGTTTTTGCCGGGCCTGCATAGTAAATGGGGTGATCTTTTAAATATTGAGGCAGACCCTGGCCATTGTCGAGCCGCTCTTTTAGCTTTGCATGGGCAATGTCGCGTCCAACAATTATTGTACCTGAAAGCGACAACCTGGTACCTACCTGATGCTTTGAAAGCAATGCCAGAATTTCTTTCATTGGTTGGTTCAAGTCAACCTTTACACCACCATTTTCGCCTGGTTTCAGGAATTCTTCCGGGATGAAACGTCCGGGATTCACTTCGAGTTTTTCAATCCACAGTCCATCTTTGTTTATTTTAGCCTTTATGTTTCGGTCGGCCGTACACGACACCCCAATGCCCACTGGGCAAGATGCGCCGTGGCGCGGCAAACGGATTATGCGAATGTCGAGGGCAAAATATTTGCCCCCAAACTGAGCTCCAATACCCAACTTACTTGCTGCCTTCAGCACCTTTTCTTCCAGTTCAAAATCGCGGAATGCCTGCCCGTATATGTTGCCAGTAATGGGCAGGTTGTCGTAATGCCGGGCGCTGGCAAGTTTTACCGTTTTAAGGCATGCCTCGGCCGATGTACCCCCAATTACAAAAGCAACATGGTAAGGCGGGCAAGCAGCCGTGCCAAGCAAACGAAGTTTTTCAACCAAAAATTTTTCGAGGCTTTCAGGATTGAGCAGGGCTTTAGTTTCCTGAAAAAGGGCCGTTTTGTTGGCCGACCCGCCACCTTTGGCTACAAACAAAAACTCATATTCCATTCCCTGGCTTATGGTAATATCTATTTGTGCCGGAAGGTTTGTTCCAGAGTTCTTTTCATTATACATATCGAGCGGGACCGTTTGAGAATAACGAAGGTTTTCTTCGGTAAACACCTGATATACACCTTTAGAAATAGACTCGAAATCATTTTCTCCCGTCCACACATACTGTCCTTTGTGAGCAAAAACGTTGGCAGTACCTGTGTCCTGACAAAAGGGCAACACGCCCTTTGCCGAAACTTCAGCATTTCGCAGCATGGTAAGAGCCACATACCTGTCGTTTTCGCTGGCACCGGGGTCGGTAAGAATTTCAGCCATTTGCTTTATGTGGCTTGTACGAAGCATAAATGAGGCATCGCGCAAGGCGGTTTTGGCAACCAAGGTTAGGGCTTCAGGAGAAATTTTCAATATAGGCAAGCCTTCAAATTCTGATAAACTGACATAGCTGCCACTTAGTTGGTAATATTCGGTTTGGTCGGGCCCCAGCGTAAAGGGTTTTTGGTAAAAAAATGCTGGTGTTTCCATCGGTGGTGATTTTGGCGTTTTTGTCAATGGGTTAAAGGGTTTTAAATGTAGCGGAAAAATTTAAATATTACAAAATTCAGGACATAAATCGTTGAAATCCATTTAAATTTGCGAGCCAGAGAGTTTGAAATCTTCAGGTTTGCACTGTTTTTAACTATCTTTGCAACTATGGAATCGAACAGACAAAAACGCATTTCGCGCCTTTTACAAAAAGACCTGGGCGAAATCATTCAGATTGATGGCCGCAATTGGTTTCCGGGCGCAATGGTAACAGTTACTAAGGTTTACGTTACCAGCGACCTGAGCATTGCAAGGACTTACCTGAGTGTTTTTGGCAAGGATGCCAAAGAGGTGATCAGGCAGGTTGAGGTACACAGCAGGGAAATAAGACATCAGCTTGGCCTGCGCGTTAAAAATCAGCTGAGACATATTCCGGATTTGCGCTTCTTTATTGATGACAG
The DNA here is from genome assembly GCA_964348755.1 of uncultured Bacteroidales bacterium. Classification (GTDB taxonomy): domain Bacteria; phylum Bacteroidota; class Bacteroidia; order Bacteroidales; family UBA7960; genus UBA7960. Next base: position 73,918 of record CAYGDW010000001.1, read on the forward strand.
CCTCGACTACATCGAAAACATTGAAAGGCTGATCAAGGAATAATCACAATCCAATATATGCATTACGACCCCATAAAGCAAACCCTTGGCCGGTTGTTCAATCGGTTTACTTTTTCACGAAAGGTTTTCTACCATTTGCTCGACATCCTACTGTTGCGCACCTGGCATATTCACAGGGAGTTGCGAAAGTTTTCGTTAAGCAATAAAGGCATTCACAATATCAATGTGTTGGATGCAGGTAGCGGTTTCGGGCAATATTCGTATTTTATGGCAGGCAGATATCCAGGTTGGAATATTTTGGGCTTGGATGTAAAAACAGAAGAGGTTGAGGCTTGCCGCCTTTTTTTTGAAAAAGCAGGGCTGAAAAATTCTTCATTTAATGAAGGCGACTTGACTATTTACCAAAACGAAAACTTCTTTGACCTGATTTTGTCCGTTGATGTAATGGAGCACATTGAAGATGACCAACGCGTTTTCAAGAACTTTTTTCACTCGCTGAAGCCGGGCGGAATGTTGCTGATAAGCACCCCCAGCGACCAGGGAGGTAGCGGGGTAGAAAGCCATGAAGACACTTCGTTTATTGGCGAACACGTGCGCGACGGATATGCAAAAACTGAAATTGAGCAAAAGCTGAAAAAAGCAGGCTTTGGCATAATTGAAACAAAATACACCTATGGCAAGCCAGGAAAAGTTTCCTGGCTTTTTTCCATGAAATATCCCATTTTATTGCTTAGCGCTTCTAAATTTTTCCTGATTTTGCTCCCATTATATTATCTATTGGTTATGCCTTGGGCGCTACTGCTCAACTTTGCCGATGTAAGAATAAACCACAAATCGGGTACGGGATTGATGGTAAAAGCATTTAAAAATTAAAGCAGAGATGCGTTTCCCGTTTTTTATAGCACGCCGGTATTTGTTTGCGAAAAAATCGCACAATGCCATAAACATCATTACCCTGGTTTCGGTAATCGGTGTGGCAGTAGGAACCATGGCGCTGGTAGTAGTTCTGTCGGTATTTAACGGTTTCGAAAGGCTTATTCTATCGCTGTTCAATTCCTTTAACCCCGATCTTGAGATCCGGCTCAGGGAGGGCAAGGTATTTTCGATTGAGGATTTTCCTCTCCAGGAGATGAAAAACATTCCGGGGGTGGTATTATACAGCGAATTGCTTGAAGAAACGGCCCTGCTGACCTACCGCGACCGCCAGCACCTGGTAACAATGCGCGGGGTGAGCGATGCGTATATAAACATAACTGGCATTGACACCATGCTGCTGGCAGGTGATTTTTTGCTAAAAGAAGGCGAAGCCGATTTCATTATCCTTGGGCAAGGGGTTGAGTTTGTACTGGGCGCAAACATTAACGACTTTATGAACCCCTTAAACCTTTATGTTCCGAAACGCGGCCGTACAACCGGATTGCACCCATCGCAGGCATTTAATGCATCGAGCCTGTTTGCAAGCGGAGTATTTGGGGTTCAGGCAGAGTTTGATTTGGAATATGTACTGGTGCCATTAAGACTGGCCCGAAGCCTGCTTGAATATGACAGTGAAGTAACTTCAGTGGTAGTAGCAGTTGATGCAACGGCCAACCAAACCAGGGTGCAAAGACAAATAGAGAATTTGCTTGGCCCCGGTTTTGAAGTAAGAAACCGGCTGCAACAGCAAGAGTTCCTTTACAAAGTAATGCGCTCTGAAAAATGGGCCATATTCCTTATTCTTACCTTTATACTTATAGTTGCCTCGTTCAATGTAATTGGATCGCTCACCATGCTGGTGATTGAAAAAAACCGCGACATAAAAATACTGCACAGTATGGGCGCTTCGCAACAAATAATCAGGCGCATATTTTTGGTTCAGGGCATAATGATAAGTCTGGGTGGCGCGCTTGCAGGACTCATTCTGGGCGGTTTTATAAGTTGGTTGCAAATGCGCTTCGGAATTATTGCCATACAAGCAGAAGGCTCATTTATTATTGATGCCTATCCGGTGTATGTGAAGGCCATAGACTTTCTGCTCGTAGCAGTAACGGTTTTTGCAATAGGATTGCTAGCCTCTGTGCTTCCGGTCAGAAACATTTCATTGCTTCTGAAAAATAATTAATTTGTCTGTTTTTGAAAGAAGAATCATTTATACCCACACACATAAATCAACAATATAATGAAAGCCATTCAATTTGCGCTGCTAATATTTCTGGTATTTTTTTGCCAGCATGTAATTGCCCAACGCACACAAACCATAAGATCTACAGCCAGCCGGGTACAGGTTGAAACACTTGCCGACTCTACGCTTGTTTTTCTTTTTCCTGGTCTGGTAGATGCAGAGATTACCTTAAAAAATGGCCGTACAAACCCCGCAAAGATCAATTACAACATTTTGCTTGATCGCATGGAAATACAGACCCGCGGCAGCATTTTTCAGCTTGAGACCAACAATCTCGAACGGATTAAGGCCGAAGGCTCCACCTTTGTTTTCAGGACAGGCAAGGGCTTTTTCGAAGTCCTTTCGGGCAGCAGCCTTCCTCTTTACCTGAAACGCGAAATAAGGGTTACCGCCCAACCGGTTCGCAGGGGGGCTTATGGCGGAAACGACCGGGCCTCATCTATAGAGGTTTTATCAAACTTTTCGGTAAGCGATGGCAATTTTGGGCAAACCATTACCCTTGACAACCCTGGCGGGCAGGAATTGGAAATAACCCTCCGTTACAACGAGTATTTTGTACTTGAAAAAGGAAATCAACTAATACGACTTACGAACGCACGGCAACTTCAGCGCGATTTTCCGGAATACAGCCACGGATTGCGCGACTTCATGCGCCACGAAAACATAAACTTATCAAACCGAAACGATCTGTTAAAACTGGTAAAATTTCTGGAAAGCCAGTAGTGGGCAGTTAATGCCATGCTTTTGCCCGAGGCCAGTATTATTTCCTGATTTCCGCTCCAAGTTCCTTTTCGAAGTTCCAGGCAAGTTTTTGCATTATTTTGTCAATCTCATTGTCGGTGAGAGTTTTACGGTCGTCGAGCAGAGTAAAGCCAATGGCATACGACTTTTTGTTAGGCCCCAGTCGCTCATCGTGATAAACATCAAAAAGGCGCACTTCTTTCAGCAATTTTCGCTCGGTGTGGAAGGCGAGCTTCTCGATTTGCGAAAATTTCACTGTGCGGTCTAAAAGCAGGGCCAGGTCGCGGCGAACTTCTGGAAATTTGCTTACTTCGGAATAAAGCAATTGCTGTTTTGACGCATGTTTCAGCAGCAATTCCCACTCAATGGCTGCATAATACACATCGTTTTTTATATCGAAATGCCTGAGCAGGTTTTTGTTTAGTTTCCCAAAACAGGCAACTTCATTATTTTTTAACAAATAGCTCAATCCGAATTCAAACACTGGGTTAGCACTTTCGTCATTAATTTGCAACAGGTTGTTGTGTGCTCCAATTCGGTTTAGCACAGCATGCACAACAGCTTTAATGTCAAAAAAATCGACATCGGGCGGCTTTGAGCTCCATGTTTGGCTTTGGCGCAGCCCGCTAATAAAAATGCCAAGTTGCATTCGCTCAACGAATGGAGCCAGTGCATTGGCCGAAGCATCTTTTTTTGGGTCTTTTAAATATATTTTACCAAACTCATAAAGCTTTAAATCGACCACTTTGCGGTTTTGGTTGTACGCAATTGTTTCGAGGCCGCCAAAAAGCAAGCTCTGGCGCATAACGTTAAGGTCCAGACTCAAAGGGTTGAGTATTTGAACCGAATTGGCTGGCTCAAACCCTTCGCTTTCGAAATAAGTGGAGCGAGTAAGGGAGTTGTTCATAATCTCGTTAAAGCCGCGGGCCGACAGCATATCAGAAACCAGGTTCTGCAGTTTCTCTTTGTCGGGTTTGGGCGAGAGCACCAGCGATGAATAAAGCCTTTCGGGCAATTCAATATTGTTAAAACCATAAATGCGCAAAATTTCTTCAACAACGTCGGCTTCGCGGGTTATATCAACCCGATAGGTAGGGATAGAAAGCAGCAACTGGCCGCCACTTTTCTCAATCACCTTTATGTCAAGGCTTTCGAGTATATCAATAATTTGTACGCGCGAAATAATTTTACCAATCAGCATTGCAGCCCTCTCAAAGTTGAAGTAAACCCTGACAGGATGTGCCTTTGCGGGATACACGTCAACAATTTCTGATGAGATTTGCCCCCCTGCCACTTGTTTTATAAGTATGGCGGCACGCTTCAGGGCCTCAATTACATTTTCAGGGTCGGCCCCGCGCTCAAAGCGGAAAGAAGCATCCGTTTTTATACCGTGGGCTTTTGACGATTTGCGTATGGTAACTGGGTTGAAGCATGCACTTTCTAAAAATATGCTTGTGGTTTGGCTGCTAACCCCTGAATCAATACCTCCGAGAATTCCGCCAATACACATTGGCTGTGTGGCACTGCATATCATCAGGTCGTCGCCGGTAAGTTTTCGCTCAAGGCCATCGAGGGTTACAAATGGAGTGTCCTTGGCCGGTTTGCGTATTACTACTTTATGCCCTTCAATCTTTGCCGCATCGAATGCATGAAGAGGATGCCCCATTTCGTGCAGAACAAAATTTGTTACATCAACCACATTGTTTATTGGTTTTTGGCCAATTGACAAAAGTCTTTCTTTAAGCCAGGCAGGCGATTCGGCAACTGCAATGCCTGAAATAGTGAGGCCGCTATACCTGGGGCAGGCTTCGGCATCTTCAATAATTACCCGAATGTGAAGATTTTGGTTATCTACTTTAAATTCATCGGTTGAGGGTTTCGACAGCAAGATGGTGCCTTTTCCCTGCTTATGGTTAATTACTGCCGCTACATCGCGCGCCACGCCAAAGTGGCTGGCTGCATCAATCCGGTTAGGCGTTAGGCCAATTTCAAAAATAAAATCAGATTTTATTTGCAGGTATTCGGCACCGGGCATTCCAACAGGAGCATCGGCAGGAAGCTCGATTATGCCCTGGTGGTCGTTGCCCAGGCCAAGTTCGTCTTGGGCGCAAATCATACCTTCGGAAGCTTCGCCCCTAATTTTTACTTTTCTCAGCTCAATATCGCCTTTGGGGGTGCTAATGGTGGTACCTACTGTGGCTACAAGCACCTTTTGCCCTGTTGCAACATTTGGTGCCCCACAAACAATGGGGAGCACCCCCCCCACCGTACCAATATCTACGGTTGTAACCCATAAACGATCGGCATCGGGATGCCTGTGGCACGACATAACCTGACCCACAAAAACCCCCTTAAGGCCTCCTTTTATAGTCTCGAACAATTCTATGCCTTCAACTTCCAGTCCGCAATTTGTTAGTATTACAGAAAGTTCTTCAGGGCTTTTGCTAAAGTTCGCGTATGTTTTAAGCCAATTATAGGAGATCTTCATTGGGGTTTGAAATTCAATACAACAAAAATAAATTATTACTCTGCCATTTTTCCCGTAAGGGGCAAACAATCTGGCTCAAGCCTGGTTTTGAGGCAAAGTGCAAAAGTAATCATTTTGGTTTTATGATGTGCCTGACAGGGTTTAGTCAAAAACGAAAAGAACCGGCAAAACCGGTCCTTTTTCATTGAAGGAATATTTTTTTATTTTAGCTCAAAGAGGTGAGTGCCAAGTTCCTGGCCTTCGGAATAAACGGCCACACCATAAATACCTTTTTCGAGTTTTTGAGTTGGCCTGAAAACCATGCAAGCTACCAAATGTTCGTTTTTGTATTCGAAAGTTCGTGAGGCAGTAAAAGAAACCTGATTTCCGAGAAGTTCAAATGTGCGGGATTGACCGCCTGTTAGCAATTGCCCGTCAGGCCCGGTAATCCTGATATAAAATGTTTTGTTGCCTGGGGGGGTAAGTAAGTTTTCAAGAATGGTAAAGCAAACCTGAATTCTGTCAACCCTTGATGCGCGGCTTGTAAGTTGCTCTCCGCTGCGGGCCTGCCGGGTGGTAATAGGCTCAACATTGATGATTTTGAGTCCGCTGGCCTTTTCAATCCGCTGGCTAAGGGTTTGGTTATTTGCTTCAAGTACTACAATTTGCTGTTCAGCTTTTTCCAGGTTCCCTTTTACCTTAGTTTTCTCATCTGTCAGGAGCGCGTTGTCATCAGAGAGAGTGCTTACCTGAGATTGGTAGGTTGCAAGTTGTTGTTCGAGTTGTTCAATCCGGGCTTTTACCTCGTCGAGGGTCTGAGTGCCTGCAATTGACCTGATTTGTGCCCTAAGACGGTTAATTTCGCTCCTTTGCCTTTGGGCCAGAACTTCCAGGTCAGCATGTTGGCTCATCAGTCCCTGGTAGGCGGCATCCAGGGCATTAAGTTTTTCCAGCAGGTCAGTGGCTCGCTTTTCGCATTCGGCATTTTCAATAGCTGTTGCGGCAGCCAGTTCTCGCGCCTGAAAAAACTCGCGCAATACCAAAGCTGCCGCAATAGCCAAAATGACTGATAACAAAGAGAGAAAAACTATTGGCGCAATATTGGCCGATTTGGCGGTTTGCGAAAACCCTTTGCGCAGGGAAGCGTCAGAAAGTCGCTGTTTACCCATAATGTTTTGGTTTTGGTTTTTCAAAAGTAAGGATTTGAGGAAACCAAACTACAAAATATGTCAAAAAAATGCTAACAAACTCCCTAAAATGCTAACAATCGATCTGGGCTTACCTCAGGGTAATTGCAGTTTCGCCAAGTTTATACTCATCGGTATAAAGAGACACCATATACAGCCCTGGCTCAAACTCGGTCAATCGCTGCCAGTAGAGGCAAACAGGGGTTGCACGGTTTTGGTAGTCAACCACGGCAGAAGCAGAGAATTGCAGTGTGTCTGTTCCATGAGTAAATGACTGAGCATCTTCGTCGCTAATGCGCAGAATGTTTCCGTTGGGTGCCGCAATGCGCATATAAACCCTTATATTTCCGGCGGGCGCAATAGGGTTTTCGGCAATTGTAAAACATACTTTTATTTGCTCAGCACGGCTAGCCCGATCGGTGGTTTCTTCGCGGCCTCGCGTGCGAATGCGGATTGCTTCGGCACTAAACTGGTAGGCATGTAAAGCTGATGCAGCCTCAACTTTTGAGGTAAGCACCTCCTTATCGGCAGCGAGTTCTGTGCTGCGCACGGTTACTCTTTGAATTTCTTCGCGGATGGCCACATTTTCGGCCCGAAGCACCTGATTAATTGATACCAGACTATCGATATCGCTTATGTAGCTTTTGGTTACCTCGCGCAATAGATTTAATTGCCGGCGTATACGGAAATAATCGGCTTGCTGGGCAATCAGTTTCTGAATTTCCTGCGCATTGGCCATAATAATACTGTCCTTATCTACCAGTATGCTGTCGTATTCCAATTTTATTAGGTTGTGCGCGGTTAACAAAGAGTCAAGCTCATATTGAAGCTGGGTGTTGGCCAAAGCAGATGTTTCGCGTTCAACATTAAATGATTTCCGATTGGTAAGCAGCATTACCGTTAGGCCGGCCACAACAAGCAAAAGCAAAGCAATGGTCCCTTTGTAAATTCGATCAGTCCTTTTGTCAAATTTCGGTTGGCTTTTGTTTTCCATAAATTTGTTTCTTTGTTTTGTTGGTTATTGATTAATTAACTATGATTTTTCACTATGTTAACGAAAAAACCATCAGTTGATTGCATATAAAATTTTGTTGACGTGCCTGCCAACATTGCTTTATACTCGGTTTTTTCTTTTGTTGAAAAAAAACTATATTTGATTGAACTAAAAAGCCCATTGGGCAAAAAGGAGATTTTTATTTTGTTTATGCTGAGTTTGAATTTTTTGCAAATTTACTTATTTTTACCCAATAGAAACAGGCAACCTTATGGTACTGGGCAATTTAATCATTGATTTTTTTTCGCTTTTTTTCCCGCGTGCATGCAATGCATGCGGGAAAACGCTTGCTAGAGGCGAGGAATGCATTTGCACATATTGCCTCTTTCATTTGCCCCATACCCATTTCTCGATGCATAAAGAAAATAGGGTTACCGAAATATTCTGGGGCAGGGTTTCAATAGAAACTGGCTCTGCCTTGTTTTTCTTTCAGAAGGGCGGCAAAGTGCAGAAACTTATACATCGGTTCAAATACAAGGGGTTTCGGGATATAGGTCGTTTTCTGGGAACCATTCATGGGGGTGAGCTAAAAAAGTCGGTTTTCTATCAGGGCCTCGATTTGGTGGTGCCGGTACCTCTTCACCCCAACAAAGTGCGAAAAAGAGGGTTTAACCAAAGTGAAGTATATGGAGAAGGCATTGCCCACAGCTTGAATATACCATTGGTTAGCAAGGCTTTGCTACGCACAATCCCTACTGCCAGCCAAACCCGTAAAACACGTTTCAGGCGGTGGGAAAATGTGGAATCGGTTTTTCATATACCCGACTCCGGGGTGTTTGAGAACAAAAACATATTGTTGGTTGACGATGTATTAACCACAGGCTCGACCCTTGAAGCCTGTGCCCAAAAACTGCTTGAAATAAAAGGAGCAAGGGTGTGGTTAGCCACTATAGCCATAACGGTATAGGCTGCCAGTGAGCTATAACCTTCCTGCCAGAACGGCTGTTCTTCGGAAGTGTTTCACAACACCGTTAAGGCCGGTTACTTCAACGTGAATAATATAAATTCCGATTTGGGCTTTTTGATAATCGTCGGTGGTTCCATCCCAGGTAATCTGCCCGTTTACAGCGAGCAGTTCGGCCCTCGCAAGGGTTCGAATCAGTCGGCCGCGGCTGTCAAAAACCCTGATGGCTGCCACGTAACCCGGATTATCAAACCGGTAGCTTATTGTAAGAAAATCGTAATGGCCATCGCTGTCGGGCGAAAACACCTCGGGATATACTTCTATTTCTCCCTCCTGCGAGACAGGTCCTGAACTAAATTGAGAATTTTTAACCGCCGGGGTGCCAAACCCGGCACTTTGAGCAGCAGAGTGCCAGTTTGACCGATCCTGGGTTGGCCTGTGGTAATTTACACGCTCAAGAGATACCCCTTTCCGGTTGGTAAGCAGTGCAAAATGCATGTTTTCATGGTAAGCAAACTGATCAATTTCAACAAGGCTTTTGTTGGCCAGCACTAAAACCCCGCTGGTATTGGTCATGGATGGCATGGAAGCAACCCTGATAACGGCATGTGGTCGGGTAGTCATAAAAGTACTCAGCACAGACTCGGGGCAAGTGGTAATAGCCAGGTAATCGCCCGGGAAAAACAGGAAACTTTCCGTACTGATGTCGCGAATACCCGTCAGAAAGTTTTGTATGGTGTCTTTTGAAGAAATAGTTAGGTTTCGCAAATCAAGAGCCTTGTCAGAGCGGTTAAATATTTCAATATATCTGCTGCCGCGGTCGGGCGGGTTAAACAAAACTTCGTTGATTACCACATCGAATGCTGCGGCAGGCTGAGGAACAGCGACCCTTGTGCTGCGCAGGTTAATTCTGTTTGCGGCACAATCGGCCAAATGAGATGGAAGAGTAACCTCGTAAATACGCCCCACAGCAAGCGGGATTTCAAGCCTGAGTATAGCAGAGGTAAAATCGGGCAGCAAGGACTGAACCGATACTATGTTCCCAAGCCCAAAGTCTCCTGCCTGAGTAAGGGTTTGAATGGTTTGCTCGTCCATAGTTTCGCTGAAAAACAATTGTAAGTTCAGTTCATCAATAAACCCCACTCTGAGCAAGTCGGGTCTGACATTATCCGGGTTGCTTTTCAATACTGAATTAGGAGCCCCAGGTGTGCCTCCTCTATGGTTCTCAGATTCTTTCCAGTTTTCAGGTCCCTGGCAGAGATTGAGCGGATCAATTTTTTCGAGCGACCAACCCCCATCTATCTTGGCCGGATTGCGATACCAGCGATCGGTGTAGTTTACAAAGGAAACCAGGGTGCCATGCTGATCGAGCAAAAGAAGACTGGCTCCGGCATTTGTTAGTGCGGTGGTTGACAAACCCGGCACTCCCACCACATTGCCAAAAGGCGTTAAGGAAGCTACAGCACTCTCTGCCGCCAACAGCAAATACCCCCCTGGCTCAACAAGGGCAGCAGGCAAAACCCTGAGTGTACCTCCGTGCTGCAATACCCACCCAGAAACATTAACCGGAAAACCAGTTGTATTATACAGTTCAATATATTCGAAAGGCGGCAAACCCACTTCGGGGGTAGGGTCAACCATAAGCTCATTGAAAACCACATCGAAGGGTTGCGCCACATACAGCAGAAAGGTACCGGAAAAGGCTTCCATAACATTATTGGAAAAATCACGAACATTGCTCACCTGAATCTGGTGTAACACATTTTGAGTAAAACTTTGGGCAAAGAACAGGCCTACAACGTTTGGCTGATTTGCATTTCGACTGGCCGTAAGCGGATGGCCAATGCCGTGGTTAACCAAGTAATTGCCTGTATTTTGGGCAGAAACAGGTTCCACAGCTTTGTTAAAGTGAATGTTTAGCTGGGTTGCCGATATTACTTCTGTGGCCGTAACTCTTGGAGGATCTAAGTCAGGAACAAGCTGCCCTACTTCAAAATCGTCGAAAAAAAAGCGATTGGCATTGGAAACAGTATAATTGCACACCATGCCAAACCAGGCCGAAGTGGTGTGCGTTAGGTCTGTTGCGGTTCCCTGGGGTGTAAAAAACCTGTTTCCGGCGGCATCGGCCCACACATTCCAGTTTCCGCTCTGGCTGCGGGTAACCCTAATGCGCATAATGTTATTGGTGCCTGTAGCCAGGTTCAGGTTGCCTGTCATTAATAGCGTATGTGTACTTCCATCCTGCCTGAAAAGAAACAGGCGCTTATTGTCAACCCCATCTCTTCCTACCTGAATATAATACCCGTTGAGCGGGCCTCTCAGGTTTTGCACATTGCTGATAAGGTAAATTTTTGGATGGTTCGAATTTGAGGGAGAAAAGGCAAGCCTTACCCAAAACTCCCATTGCGCATCAAGGGCAATACTGCTTTGGGTGGCCAGGTACGATTGCCCGGCCACATTGTCGTTGAGCCTGAGCACACCCGACTCAATAATGAACTTTTCGGTATCGCCAACCCATGCAGGGCTTGCCGAAAAATTACCATCGCCAAAATTATCCAAAAATTGTCCAGCAGCAAACAAAGGAATTAAAAGCAACAAGGTAAACAAGAATCTGGCAGCCATAAATAAATCTTTTAAAATTGGAGGTTAAATATAGTAATTTTGCGAAAACCTGATTTCACCAGAATTAATTTACCCAATTTCTTTGCTTACACCATGAAAGTTGCACTTGCAGGAGCCACCGGCCTGGTAGGCACCGTAATGATAAAAGTTCTGGAAGAAAGGGATTTCCCTTGCACAGAGTTTGTTCCGGCGGCCTCCGAGCGTTCGGTAGGAAAAGAAGTAATATTTCGGGGCAAGCTTCATAAAATAGTAAGTATGGCTGATGCCGTAGAGGCTCGCCCCGATCTGGCAATATTTTCGGCCGGAGGAAGCGTTTCAAAACAATGGGCCGAAAAATTTTCGGCCAACGGAACCTTTGTGATAGATAACTCATCGGCCTGGCGATTGCACGACCACGTTCCGCTGGTGGTACCCGAGATCAATGCACATACTCTTACTCCAGAATCCCGTATAATTGCCAACCCAAATTGCAGCACCATACAATTGGTACTTGCCCTGGCCCCCCTGCACAGGGCCTTCAAGGTAAAGCGCCTGGTGGTGGCCACTTACCAATCGGTAACCGGAACGGGTGTCAAAGCAGTGAAACAGCTTGAAGATGAGCGCGCAGGGCGCCAGGGCGAAATGGCATACCCCCACCCTATTGATTTAAACTGCTTTCCGCATGGGGGCGAATTCTCTGACAACGGGTACACCAGCGAAGAGTTGAAGCTGCTGAACGAAACGCGCAAAATTCTCGAAGCCCCCGAAATAAAGGTAACTGCCACAGTGGTACGCATTCCGGTGCTTGGGGGGCATTCTGAGGCTGTGAATGTTGAGTTTGAAAACGACTTCGACATACTTGAAGTTCGCCAAATGCTCAGAGCAACACCAGGGATAGTGGTTCAGGACAATCCTTCGCAAAATTTATATCCCATGCCGCGTGTTGCACACAACAGAGACGAAGTGTTTGTTGGACGCATACGCCGCGACCATAGTGTGCCATTTGGACTAAATATGTGGATTGTAGCTGACAACCTGCGCAAAGGTGCAGCAACAAATGCTATTCAGATTGCCCAGAAATTGCTCGAAAAAGGGCTCATTAGTTAATTTTTTTACAATTAAACATGTGTTTTTTTAATCGCCTGAGGTTGACCTATTTTTAATAATTTTGCATTCTGCAAAAAACCCAGGAAGGAATCATCAAACAAAACAACAAAACCCTTTTAATGAACAATACCCAAACTAAGGACTGGCTGGTTTTAGTAAACCCCAATGCCGGCACACAAAAAGGGAAAAAAGACTGGCACAAAATCAGCCACATACTCACCGAGCTAGGTTTCAACTACCATTCTGTTTTTACCGAAAGAAAACTTCACGCCATTGAGCTGGTACCCGAATACATTGAAAATGGCTATCGAAAAATAATAGTTGTAGGTGGCGATGGCACAATGAACGAGGTGGTGAACGGAATTTTTGCCCAAAAAACCGTTTCACCCACCAGTATTACACTGGGAATGATTTCGATTGGAACAGGAAACGACTGGGTTAGAACATACAATGTGCCCCTTGATTACCAAAAGGCCATAGAAATAATTAAACAGCAAAAAACCCTTGATCAGGATGTTGGGTTTGTAAAGTTTTCGGCCAATGGCTCATACAAAACGCGCTACTTTGCCAATATGGCCGGTTTTGGTTTTGATGGTCTGGTTGCAAAAAAGACCAATGCTGACAAGGAAATGGGGTCGAGCAACCCGTTTCTGTACCTCTCCAACCTGGTCAGTTCACTGTTTTCGTACGATTCGACCAATGTGCGAATAAATGTTGACGGTCGCGAAATAAGGGCACGAGTTTTCAGCATGAGTGTGGGCATTGGGCAATACAACGGAGGCGGAATGCTCCAAGCCCCAGATGCATTGCCAAACGATGGGCTGCTCGACCTTACCATAATAAAACACATGGGTAAACTTTCAATCATTTACAATTTACGAAGGCTCTATGATGGCTCTATTCGCAAGGTAAAACAAGTTGAGCTGCATACCGGAAAAAACATACACATATATTCTGACATTCCCATTCCCCTTGAAACAGATGGCGAATCCCTTGGAAATTCGCCATTCGAGTTCAGCATTATTCCCAAAAGCCTGAAAGTAATTATTAATCACCTGGGCTAAAGGCCCACTAATGCTTATTTCCGAATGACCAAAGGAGAAGATACCTTTAAGAAAATTATTTCGCATTGCAAGGAATACGGTTTTATTTTTCAATCGAGCGAGATTTATGATGGGCTGAGTGCAGTGTATGATTATGGGCAGAACGGCGTTTTGCTCAAAAACAACATTAAGGATTACTGGTGGCGTTCGATGGTGCAATTTCATGAGAATATTGTGGGCATCGACTCGGCAATTTTCATGCACCCCACCGTATGGAAAGCCTCGGGGCATGTAGATGCCTTTAGCGACCCCCTTATTGACAACAAAGACTCGAAAAAACGCTACCGGGCCGATGTGCTTATTGAGGAGCACATTGAAAAACTTGAAGACAAAATAAGCAAAGAGGTTGAAAAGGCCGCAAAGCGATTTGGCAACAGCTTTGACCAGGAAATGTTTGTAAAGACCAACCCCCGGGTGCTTGAAACCCGCGAAAAAATTGAAAATATAAACAAGAGCTTTGTTGCGGCCCTCGACCAAAATCGCCTTGCCGACATAAAAAGCCTGATAGAGGAGCTTGGCATTGTTTGCCCCGTTTCGGGTTCGCGCAACTGGACCGAAGTGCGCCAGTTTAACCTGATGTTTAGCACCCAAATGGGGTCGGTAACCGACGATGCCAACCTGATTTACCTTAGGCCCGAAACCGCCCAGGGCATTTTTGTAAACTACCTCAATGTGCAAAAAACTGGTCGCCTGAAACCTCCTTTTGGTATTGCCCAGATTGGCAAAGCTTTTCGAAATGAAATTGTGGCCCGTCAGTTCATTTTCCGCATGCGCGAGTTTGAACAAATGGAAATGCAGTTTTTTGTTAAACCAGGCACCGAAATGCAGTGGTTTGAATACTGGAAGGAGCAGCGACTGAACTGGCACCTGTCACTAGGAATCCCTACCAATAAATACCGCTTTCACGACCACGAAAAACTGGCACATTATGCCAATGCCGCCACCGATATCGAGTTCGGGTTTCCGTTTGGATATAAGGAATTGGAAGGAATACACTCGCGGACCGACTTCGACCTGGCTGCGCACCAGCAATACAGCGGGAAAAGACTACAATACTTCGACCCCGAAACCAACGAGAGCTATGTGCCCTACGTGGTTGAAACCTCAATTGGATTAGACCGTACTTTCCTGGCAATTTTATCGCACGCATATAACGAAGAAAAACTTGACGACGGCTCCGAACGTGTGGTGCTGAGCATACCTGCAACTATTGCTCCTTACAAGGTGGCTGTATTGCCCCTGGTAAAAAAAGACGGAATGCCCGAAAAAGCGCGCGAAATTTTCGACCAGCTAAAGTTCTACTGTATGTGCCAGTACGACGAGAAGGACGCCATTGGCCGACGGTACCGCCGCCAGGATGCCATTGGAACCCCGTTTTGCATAACAATTGACAACCAAACCCTTCAGGACAATACCGTTACAATACGCGAACGGGACAGCATGATGCAGGAACGCATTGCCATTGACCAAATAGCCAGAGTGGTTGCACAAAAAATTGATATTAGACAAAAACAATAACAACCCTTGTGGAAAAGGCCCCACAAGGCATTGTTAATTTAAAAATAACCCGAGAACTTTATACAATAATATTTGTTGTGTTTTATAAAAACAGCGAAGTATTGAAGCGCGCAATAGCTGGTTTTCGAAAATGACACTAAAAGAAATAAAAGCGCCCGTTGAGGGGCACATGAAAACTTTTGAGACCTATTTCAGGAACTCAATGAAAACCAGCGTTCCGCTTCTGAATACCATTACCAATTATATTGTAAAGCGCAAGGGCAAGCAAATGAGGCCCCTGTTCGTTTTTTTTTCGGCTGCGCTATTTTCGGGCATAAACCAACGGACCTACCGTGCAGCCACCCTTATTGAAATGTTGCATACCGCCACATTGATTCACGACGATGTGGTTGACGACAGCAACGAGCGCCGCGGGTTTTTTTCGCTAAACGCCCTGTGGAAAAATAAAATTTCAGTGCTGGTTGGCGACTACCTGCTATCGCGCGGTCTTCTGCTTTCGCTAGAAAACGACGATGTTGACCTGCTCAGAATCGTTTCATATTCAGTAAAGGAAATGAGCGAAGGCGAATTGCTGCAAATGGAAAAAGCCCGCAACCTCGACATTGAAGAATCTGTTTACTTTGAAATTATTCGAAAAAAAACTGCCTCACTCATTGCTTCATGTCTGGCAAGCGGAACCGCATCGACCGGAGCAAGCCCCGATGAAATTGAAAAAATGAGACAGATTGGCGAAAAAATTGGCATTGCTTTCCAAATTAAAGACGACATTCTTGACTTTGACACCAGCAACTACACAGGCAAACCGGCAGCCATTGACATAAAGGAACGCAAAATGACACTGCCGCTCATTTACCTTCTCAATAACTCTGGTTACCTGCAAAAGCGAAAAATAATAAACATAGTAAAAAACCACAACACCGATCGCGAAAAAATTGCATGGCTTATTGAACAGGTAAATAAAGGAGGCGGACTCAATTATGCCACTAAAATGATGACCCAGTATCGAAACCAGGCCATTGAAATGCTTCAGCAAATGCCCGACAACCCCGCCAAAGAATCGCTCAGGCAGCTCATAGATTTTACAATAGAGCGCAAAAATTGATTTTTTCCTTCCAAGGTAAAATAAATCCTATGGCAATTTTGTTGTTTAATTGCAATGCCCAAATTAAACACCATGAACACCAGAACTATTAAAGCGCAAAAATGGCTGATGCCCGCAGCCTTTATTTTTCTGAATGCAGCCTTTGCCACAGCCCAGACCCTCCCCCCACTTATTACGCACAATGAAACCCTTCATGGCGAAGGGAGCATGACGGAAGGCAAAAACCAGGGTTTATGGCATTTTTTTGACGAAAGCGGCGCCATTCGCGAAAGCGGTAATTTTAATGAAGGACAGCGCACCGGGAAATGGCAGTTTTTTGGCGACAGCCTCAAAACCCTTGCTATTGTTGACTACGACAGCCTTTTCTACAGAGAGTATTTCGAGAACGGGAACATAAAGGGGCAGGGAGCCATTACTCATGCCCTTGAGAAAGCAGGTTTGTGGCAGTATTATCATGATGATGGAAAAACCTGGGCTAAAGGGCATTTTGACCAGGGAAGGCAAACCGGAACCTGGGAGTTTTGGTATGCTTCGGGAGTAAAAAATGCCGAAGTAGCCATTGAAAACGGCACCACAACCTGGTGGCATCCTAACGGTGTGCTCGAATTGACAGGCCAGATAAAAAATGGTATGCGCGAAGGAATATGGGAGTTTTATTTCAGCTCAGGCCAGATTAACGAAACAAGCCATTTCAGCCGCGACAATAAAAACGGGCCTTCAATACTTTACTACGCCAACGGAAACATTGAGTTTGAAGGCACATTTAGCGATGGGCTGCTGCATGGCTTTTCAAAATGGTATCATGAAAATGGAATGCCCGAGTCGCAGGGCAAGTCTGTTCTCGATAAGCAAGACAGCACCTGGACTTTCTTTTACATGAACGGGTTGGTGGCATCGAAGGGCGATTTTGTTAATGGTAAGGAAACCGGAATCTGGACCTTTTTCTATACCTCGGGCGAGAAACTTCGCCAGGGCCCAATGGTTGAGGGCCAAAGGCACGGCGAATGGACTACCTGGTATCAGGGAGGAAGGGTAAGCCACCGCGGGCCGTTTGCCCACGACAGCGAAAACGGACTTTGGGAGAGCTGGTACGAGAACGGCCAGATACAGGATCGCGGCACCTTTGCCCAGGGCAAAATGGATTTGACCTGGGAAGGATGGTTTGAGTCGGGCAGCCAACGCTATCTCATGCATTATGTAAATGGACAGCGCCATGGCCTTGCTACCCACTGGTACGAAAACGGAAGCCCAAGGCAGGTGGCAAATTACCTGAATGGACTGAACCATGGCCAATGGGTGCGATGGCAAAACAACGGAAACAAACTTGAGGAAGGCATGTTTACAAACGGAGAGCGAAGCGGAATATGGGTCTTTTATGACGGGAACGGAAGAAAATACCGCGAGCAGGGCTTTGCTGAAAGCAAGGCCCACGGCCGTTTTACCACCTTTTTCCCAGACGGGAGGAAGCAGCAGGAAGGATCATACATTAACGGCCAGCGACATGGCCGATGGATACAATGGGACACCAATGGCCGGTTGGTACAAACCATGACTTTCGAAAACGGAAGGCAGATTAGGTAACAAGCCCCACCAAAAAATGTATTAATCAATTAAGGCCAGAAAGAAGTTCTTCAAGTTTTTGACCAACCAATATAGCATGCTCTTCATTTAAAACAGTAAACTTAACCTCAAGGCTAACCAGGCCTTCATCAGATTGCACCAGGGCAACCCCTGGCTCACTTTCTGAAATAACCCAAGGCATATTTACCAATTCGCGATAAACCTTTTTAGTAACCACTTGCGGCTGCTGGCCTTCATTAATATTAAAACGGAGCACATGCGTATGGCTCTGGCCTATGGGGGGCGGTTGCCAAATAACAGCATCGTGCAGACGCGAGTAAGGAACCCGCAACTTTTCGCCCTTGTCGGTTTCTAATTGAAGGGTGCGGTAACCAATGCCAGTAATTTTTCCTGAGGCAAAACCAGACTTAATGGTTTGCCCCTTCCTGAGGGCATTTTCTGTTTTAAACAAAACGCCATTTAATACATCGCGTAGTACATACCAACCCAAGGCTATAATCAAAACTGTGGCCATAACGCCAATTATCAGTCTTTGCAAGGCAAAATCAGTAAAAACAATGCTTGCAGCCCAAAATGCAAAACCAAGCCAAACTATCAACTCGGCCATTGGCAGTATGCGCTGCAAAAGCCCAACCCATTTGTTCTGGCCCTGAATAAGGTTTGCAAGCCTGTTGATAAGATGCATGGCAAAAAAAATTGCCAAACCAAGCAATACGGCTAATAGCAGGTTCATAGCAGGTTTTTGCTTTTTAGTTTTTCAACAATACACAGGTCGAGGGTCGATTGAATGGCATAAACCCCTTCAAACCTTTCGGTAAGAATGCCTGCCCTTATCATATTACTAATTTTGTATTTAATTTCCTGTTCGGATAGTTGCAGGTTGCGGGCCAGGGTTTCTACCTTAAGCCTTCTATGCATTACAAACTGTGTAAGGCAAAACAGCTGTTCCTGGCTCAAAAGGTCAAACACATCGACCCAAGGCACCTCTATAGGCTGCATTATAAGGGTTTTTCCCGATATTTTTTTGATTGATGCTAGCCACAAAGAAATTAGCAGGCCGGGGTTGCCAAACGACTGGTCGAAATATTGGTTAAACATTTTGGCATAATTCAATGCGGTCATTTTGCTTTCTTCCTTGCGGTCGAAAACAAATTTTAAGCCCCCTGCTGCATGCCTCAGCATTATTATTTCGCGCAGTTGGCGTGCATCAAATGGTTTGCAAACCAGGGTTGCCAGTGAATAGTTCAACAGCCCGGCGGCCTTGTCAATTACCTTCAGGGCGTGTTCGTTGGCATTGATAATAAACAAAACTTTTCGGCCGTATTTGTCAATCAGGTCTTTTAACTGATCAACCACCTGCAACCCGCCGGGTTTTCTTTCCCACCAAAGCTCAAGGTCGTGTATAATTACAGCCTTACCTGCTGGCAATGCGCTAAACAGGTCATCGATATTTTGCGCCTGCATTTTGAGTGCCCTGATAAGGGCATCGCGAAACACCAGCACGCTGGCCTGGCACGACTTGGGCGCTTTTACAAAGTGAACATTGTCGGGGGTAAAGTGATGGCGGGCAAGGTATTTCGACAAGCTCGACTTGCCTGAGCTTCTTTGGCCGGTAATTATGAGCGCTCCCTGGTGCCCTGCTTTGAAACGCCTAATGGCCTGGCTGCCTTCTTCTATCTCAGCGCCCATACCCACCCAAAAATCGCTGCTGGTGCCCGAAAGGCCCGAAAACAGTGTGGAATAAAAGTAGGGCAGTTCGCTTATAATGGCGGGATTGGGCGTAATGGCTCCAACAAAGGTTAGCATGTCGCGGTTTGACAGCCTGCCTGTTTGGCTCCCTTCAAACCGGCTGGCCCAAACAATGCCTTTGCTCTTGCTGTAAAGAAGGTTTACAATGCTTTCCTGAATGCCTTGGTGCAAATTGTCAAGCTGCCTGCTTAGCATCTTTCTGAAACGGGTATGATCCTTGCTACGCACTTTTTGCTTCAGTTCGTGGCTGGTTTGACTGATAAGCGCCGACGAAAGTGGCTCAAAAGCAAGATTCAGGCCCTTGTCAAACCATTGGTAGAAGTTTTCGAGTATGTTCCGTATTTGATGCTCTTCATTCCTAAGACTCAAACCAAACTCCTGAAAGAGAATTTTGGTTTTTTCGAGATCTAGCACCTCATCGTTGCTGTCGGGGTTGTAATTGTCTGAACTTAAACTAAAGTTTATCAGTTTCACAAGGTCTTTTGTTCTGACCAGGCTTTGCTGCAATTGATTTTCGGTTTCGCGTCCAATGGTTTTAATCCGGTCAACGAACATATTACTCAAATAAAAGCCAGATGCTCTTCGCAGTTCCACTTCAACCGGATTAGGTTCAGAAATTTGCCCATGGCCCACCTGATCGGCTGCCTCCATGCTGCTTATCTCAATTTTTTCGGGCAGTTCGGCAACTAATTCTTTTATTTCAGAAAATAGGTCTGCATAAAAGTCAAGCAAACCAGGGGTCTTCAACACACCGTGGTCGAGCTGCAAATCAGGGATGCTTTCAAGAAATTCTGCTTCTTTGGCTTTCTGCACACCTTCAATAAAGCCTTTGATTGGTCCGAGCAGAAGTTTTTCAGGAATAATAAAAAAATCCTGGTGGTATTTTCTAATTTTTGAGTCAATGCGGCTTCTCAGCCAAAGCAACATAAAGTCAAGAACGGCCTTGTTTAAGAACAGTTCAAGGTTTTTTCCCCAGGCTGGAGTAAATGCCAAAAATTCCTCTTCAAGCTTTTTTGCTTTTTTGCGGAGCAATGGCAACTTTCTTCTGAGCTTGAAGTCGGCCTCGGCCTTATCCAGATAGTCGCTAAATTGCTGAAGGTCGTTGAGCAAATCGTGGAGCAGGATGCTACCTGCATTTTGCCGAAATGTAAGCGCCTGGTTTTCAAGCGAGGCAATCTGTGATAAAATTTTGGCCCGCTCATGCGAGATGCACGCAAGGGCTTTGTCCCGATCTAAGTTTTCAAGCCGTGTCAACTCAATGACTCCATGCAACTCCGAAAAAATCTTCCGCAATGCGGCTACTTTGCCAAATGAATTCAGGGCAAACTTGTTGAGTAATTTCGAAACCGACAAAAGGCGTTTGGTAAACAAAAAATAGCTGGCCGATTGCGAAAGCCTTAGTTTGTAATAAACATTGCGCCCGGTGGTTTTAACATAAAGCTTGCCCAGGCTCTTCTTTATTTTAACAAACCAGCTATCGCGGGCATTAATAACAAAGTCGGCTGGCAACAACTTTATTCTTAAAAAATCGGGGGTATTTCTTAAAAACAAATGCAAATCATTTACAAGTGTTTCGTTTGCCTTTTCTATTTGCACTTTTTGATCCTCAATCAGGGCCAACTTATAAGCCAGAATTCTTTTTTGAGAATGGTATGAAAAATCGTTCAGAATCCTCAGAAAGGCCTTAGGTCTTGCGGGCTGATCGATGGTCTTGATAGTTTTTTGCAACTGCTCGAAAATCTTTTCCGAGAATCCGGTAAGTTCAGCAAAAAAATCTTTCAGTTTGTTTTGCTGGTTTTCAAAAGCCGTGGCAGAGTAGCTAAGCACTATGCCCTCTACTGCCTGGCCGGCATTGTAAACCTCGTTGGCAATTATTTCGCGCGAAGCGGTATTAAGCTTTGGAAGCACCGTGGAAAGGGGCGTTTGGGGCTGAAGTTCGTCAACATCTTCTGACTGAAGCCTTGGGCTTAAGTTTAAAACATCAAAGTGGCTCGATGCCCTTATAAGCAGGCATGTTTTAGTTTGGGCCAGCATGGTGCTAATTTTTTCAACCATCCCGGCATTAAACGGTTTATTGGTTTCGGGAAGTTCAATAATTGAGAGGTCGGTTTGGTTTGAATGGGCCTGAATGATAGCCTCTTCGGGCAACTTTTCAATGCCGTTATTTATTACCCTTACCACTGCAGCAACACGGTACTTGTCAAGAAGTTGGTAAACAATTTGGTATAGGCTTTCGGTTTGAGAGCTGTCCTGGCTTATCACCATAATACGAATTTTGGCATTCATCCACTCTTTTCCCGAAGAAATAAACCTGAGCAATGTAATTGCAAGCGAAAGGTTTCGGCCGCTGCTTGTCCACCAAAAATCAATTTGTTTGAAATTGCCAAATTTTGTCTGGTGGTTATAGGCCAAAAAAACATTGTTAAAATCTTGTTTTTTGAATGTTTCAATAAGGTTTGCAAACCGTTTTGGGTCTTTTGTACGGCTACCCCATCCCATAAGAATGGTATTGGGTTCGAAGCCTGAAAACCCATACACCCTCGAAATAAGGTCGATGCCTTCGTAAAAGTCGCGGCAATGGTGCCTTCGGGTAAAAACCCCTGGTTTTTTCGGGCTGGCTGCTGCTTCGCCAGGGCCGGTTTCCGCCCTGAGTATGGGGTCGGCGCCAGTATCTTCTATAAGCTCGAAATTGGTAAAAATGCCAAGTTTTCCCACAAGGGCCTTACCCATATCAATAAGGTGCGGACGGGTATGCTGGCCACCGCTAAACAGAATTACATTGGGCCGCCAGTTGCGCAATTTACGGTTGCTTACCGGAAGCCGCCCCAAGCCAGACTTGACCAGGGAGGTCCATACGCTGCTCCAGGTATCGCCTGTTTGAAGGGTTAGCTCTCTGCGCGCCAAAAAAAGGAACAACCCAATAAGAACTCCCGATGCTACAAGCAAAGCAATTATGTCAAGTTGTATCATAACAATAATGCAAGCCAGGGCGCCAATAATGCTCACAAAGCGAGGAATTTTGAACGAAGGCCTGAAGTCGCTGCCGGCCCAGCTTTCAATGGCATAAGTTATGTTAAGGAAGCCGTAGGTAATAATGAAAAAAATGGTTACAATGCGGGCGATTACGTTCAGTTCTCCTATAAGTATGCCAGCCTGCGCAATAAGGAAGGTGAGCAGCAGGGCATTGCGGGGTTCGTATGAGGGACCGTATCCTTTGGCAAAAAAGCGGGGTAAAATCTTATCTGCGGCTATGGCCTGCAATATACGCGGAGCGCCCAAAATGCTTCCGAGTGCCGATGAAATAGTGGCACCTAAAATTCCGGCAATAACCAACTGAGGCACCCACGAAATCTGAAACAACACCCTGGGGTCATTTACCAGAAGATTACGGTCAACAGTAAATGAAAAGAATACAGCCAGCCCGATATAAACGGCCAAGCCAACCAATATGGCAGCAATGGTTCCGAAGGGTATGTCTTTGCGGGCATCTTTAAGATCGCCCGACATTGAAACCCCAGCTTCAAACCCGGTTACAGCCGGGAAAAAGATGGCAAACAATGCAATCCATGGCAGAGAGCCTGTCATTGAGCCAAAAAGTGGTTGCGAGGGGGCAAAATCATGGTTGCCAAAAAATACCGAAACCAAAGACAGCGCCATGGCCGTCATTATTATGTATTGCGTTTTTATGGCTAGTGAGGTGCTGATAAATGTTACCAGAGCCACAACAAAAAGTATAACAGATCCTGCTATTCGAATTGTTTGCAGGCTTACTTCAAATCCGAAATACGACAAAAAGGTTTCGGCAAACCCTATCAGGTAAAGGCTTACGCTAAATGAGAGGCCCACAAAAAGGGCCATGCCAAGAGTGCCGCCAATGGGCAAACCCAGGCTTCGCGAAATAATGTAGTAGCTGCCACCTGTTTCAACTTTTTTGTCGGTAGCCACCGAGGCCACACTTAGCCCGGTGCTAAGCGAAATAATATGGGCCACAAGTATAATACCCAGAGTGGCCCAAAGGCCCGCTTGCCCAACAATCCAGGGCAAACGCAGGTACATAATTACACCCAGAATGGTTAAAATAGAGGGGGTAAAAACACCGCCAAATGCGCCGAACTTCCTTGCTCCTGCCACCTTTTTACGGTTTTTAAGATTCAATTTCAAAGATATAACAAATTTGAAGCGCCTGCCATCTGCATCAGGGCTTTAAGTTGCGCATCATTTCGGCAAGGGGAAAATATTCTGAGCCAATTAATTCTTAATTTTGAGCAAATTTTTTATTTAGCTTTTCAATATTACATTCAACACGGCCAGCTCAGGTTTTACTCTGTAATATCACAACTGAATGGGCATTCAAATTACACTGACCATAGTTTTTGTGGGGATTCTTATATTTGCCGCCCACCTGTTTGCTCAGTTTTTTCGCAGCAAAAAGGTTCCTGATGTTTTAATGCTTATTATTATAGGGTTGGTTTTGGGCCCGGTAACTGGTTTGGTAGAGCAGCGCAGTTTTGGGCAAATCGGGAGCGTGTTTGCCAACATTACTCTGGTAATTATCCTTTTTGAGGGCGGCACCAGCCTACGCTTAGATGTGTTGCGCACCGCAATAAGGGGTACTGCCAGCCTTACCACAGTAAACTTTGTGATAAGCGGAATAATTATTGGCATGGCAACCCTGGTGGTTTTCGACTATAATCCCATATTGTCGTTTATGCTGGGGGCGTTTCTGGGAGGCACCGCATCGGCCATAGTGATACCCATGGTTGCACAACTCAGCCTTCAGCCGGCATCAAGAACAATACTTATACTCGAATCGGCCGTTACCGATGTGCTATGCGTGGTAGTTGGCCTTGCCTTTTTAGAAGCCGCTAAACTTGGTGCATTAAACTTTGGGCTAATGCTGGGAAGCCTGGTAAGCGGGTTTTTCTTTTCGGCCGTTATTGGGGTGCTGGGCGGCCTGGGGTGGTCGTTTCTTATTAACCGGGCCAGAAACCTTGAAAACTCAATTTTCACTACCCCGGCATTCGTATTTATTGTTTACGGAGTGGCCGAATTGCCAGGATTCAGCGGAGCAATTGCAGCACTTATGTTTGGCATTACCATGGCCAACATTGATTTGCTACCGCAAACAACGCTGCAAAAATACACTCGCTTTGTGCCCCATCCCCTCAACGAAACCGAAAGGGTTTTCTTTTCAGAAGTCGTTTTCCTGCTAAAAACATTTTTCTTCGTTTATATTGGGGTGTCAATTGCCCTTACCGACTATTTTTCATTGGCCATCGGCGGAATGCTCACCCTGCTGGTGTTTGCTTTTAGAATACCAATCGTTAAAATTTCGGTTCGGCCATCCATTCCCATCGAAGACCGGGTAATCATGTCGGTGATGGTGCCCAAAGGGCTTGCAGCGGCCGTGCTGGCTTCTTTGCCTGCACAGGCTGGCATACATGGAGGCGAAATGTTACAAAACATTGCCTACTCTACAGTTCTGATTAGCATCATCCTGAATTCGTTGCTAATTATGCTAAATAATCGCTTCGAAAGCTTTGGAAAACTTTATCGTTTTTTTCTGAAACCCTGACAATAATACTGCAATGCGTTGGCGATTAGTAAAATTCAGAATAGCTGACCGATGGTATTTATTAAAAAAACACCTGCCGGAAAAGATTAACCGCTGGTTGTTTTTTTTCAGTACCCTCACCCTAATTATGGTAATTTACGACTTTGGATTTTACCAGGAACCATCGTGGAAGCAGTTTGTTGATGGGGTATTCGGCTATATCTATTTATTTTTTTCGGTCTTGTTTGCCCTTCGCCTGGCATTTCATGTTCCGCCCAAAGTATCGCCTGGCCTGTTTGTTACCGAACTTATACTGTTCCTTTTTTTAATACTTGCAACCGATCTTCATTTTTTTCGCCAGGAATCGTTATTTGGCAGAGAGGCCATTCCGCAATTTTTCAACTCCAGGTTTTTTAACCAGGCACTGCTTGTTAGTATTTTTGCTATTGAGTTTTCGCGTAGCAGCCTTAGGTTGCTGCGCATCCGCTTCAACCCATCACTGCTTTTCTTAGGTAGTTTCTTTTTTCTGATAGTGCTGGGAACAGGCCTTTTGCTGCTGCCGCGGGCAACCTACAGCGAAATAAGTTTTGTTGATGCCCTGTTTACTTCGGCCAGCGCCGTGTGCGTTACAGGGCTAATTGTGGTTGATACAGCCACACATTTCACACCCCTCGGCCAGGGCATTATACTTTTTCTGATACAAATAGGCGGTTTGGGAGTAATGGTTTTTACCAGTTTTTTTGGATTCTTCTTTCAGGGATCCCAATCTTTTCAAAACCAGATTTTTTTGAAAGACTTTATAAATGAAGAACAACTCGGAAAAATTTTCAAAACCCTGCTAAAAATACTGGTATTTACTCTCGGAATTGAACTCATTGGCGTTATACTAATTTACCAGTCATTTCCTGAGGGGCTGCATACTAGTGCAGAAAAATTATGGTTCTCGGTTTTTCATTCGGTTTCCGCCTTTTGCAATGCCGGGTTTTCTGTGTTTGCCGATGGCTTGAACGATGCTGGCATGGGTACCAGACATAACTACCATATGCATTTATTCATTGCCTTGCTTATTGTTTTTGGCGGAATTGGATTTCCGGTTGCTATAAACGTCTATTCCTACCTGAAGTTTTCCTTTAAAAACACCTGGAATCGACTGACCCGCCGTCAGGCATTTCACCACAAGCCAAGAGTAATCAGCTCCAATACACGCATTGTGCTTTTTACCACCCTTATGCTGATTACGGCCGGAACAATCGGCTTTTGGTTTTTTGAGCGACGGGGCGTTTTGGAAGGTATGGGCTGGTACGGCCAGATTGTAACCTCTTTTTTTGGAGCAGTAACCCCTCGCACCGCTGGCTTTAATACCATAAATATGGCCGCCCTTACTGTGCCCACGGTGTTGTTTTACCTATTTCTGATGTGGGTGGGGGCTTCGCCCAGCTCAACTGGAGGGGGTGTAAAAACCAGCACCCTTGCCATTGCTTTTCTCAATATTATTAGTATTGCCCGCGGCAGAAACCGTTTGGAAATTTTTGGCCGACAAATAACCCACGACAGCAACAACAGGGCTTTCGCAATTATAATCATGTCGATAGTTATTATTGGTAACTGTATTTTCTGGCTGGCCTATACCAACCCGGGGCTCCCGCTAAAGGCGCTGGTGTTCGAAAGTTTTTCAGCATTCAGTACCGTAGGGCTAAGCTTGGGTGTTACCCACCAGATAAATGATGCCGGCAAGCTTATACTTACGGCAACCATGTTTATTGGCCGCATTGGCACCCTTACCATACTTGTGGCGTTTTTCCGCAAGCTTTCAGGCTGGAATTATCGCCTGCCTTCAGAACAGATTTATATCAACTAAAACATTAATGCCATGAAGTATATTATTTTCGGCCTTGGCAACTTTGGCTCATCGATGGGTGCAATGCTTACAGACCTTGGAAACGAAGTAATTGGAGTTGACACGGATATGCAAAAAGTAGAAACCCACAAAGAAAGAATTACAAACACCATTTGCCTCGATGCCAAAGATCCGTTTGCCCTTGGCACCCTTCCGCTAGCTGAAGCCGATGCCGTAATTGTAGCTATTGGCGAAGATTTTGGGGCTTCGGTTATGATTACTGCCCTGCTCAAGCAAAAGAATGTAAAACGGCTGATTACCCGGTCAACATCGCCTGTACACGAATCGGTGTTTAATGCCCTTGGCATCAAGGAGATACTTCATCCGGAAAAAGAAGCCGCCGAACGAATGGTAAAAAGGCTTACAACACCCGAAGTTGTTGATTCATATACCATAGGCCAGGACCACATACTTTTGGAGGTTTTGGCGCCTCAGCGATATGTTGGGCAAAAAGTTGTTGAAATAGACTTCAAAGGGCGGTTCAACCTAAACCTGGTAACTATAATAAAGCATCGGTCGGGCGGGGCAAGCCTTGCCGAGCCTTTTGACCCCGGGCATGCCGTCGATTTTGTTTATGCAGGCTCTACCATTGAAGCCGACGATGTGCTGGTGCTATTTGGCAAGCGAACCAATATCAGAAAATTTTATGGCGAATAATACTAAAATATTTCCCTTTAAAAAAGTCTTTTAGCTGCTCGGGCCTACTTGCTTTACATAGCATCTTGACCGCTTGTGCAAACGAGGCTCGTAACCTACCCAAAGCTGCTGAACCTTTTGGTTGCCTTCAAGCTCTCGGGTGGTTTCAACCTGTTTTATACCCCTTTTCTTAAATGTGTTAAAGATTTTTTCAAAAATCAGCGCATGAACTCCCCTTCCCTGATAGTCGGGCCTTACGCCTATCAGCAGCATATCAACAGTGTGGTTGAAACGAAGCGACCATAATATGCAAAATATCCCAAAAGGCCAAAGTTTGCCATTGGCCTTTTTCAATGCTTTGCCAAGGGAGGGCATTACCAGGCCAAATGCCACAACTTCGTCGCTTTCGTTAAGAACAATAGAAACAAAACCAGGGTTTATAAGCAATAAAAACCCCCGGATGAGCCGGTCAATCTGAAGTGGCGATAATTTGGAAAAGCCATACAATTGACCGTAAACATCATTTAAAAGGTCAAATACCTGAATTGCATATTTTTTAACTTCACTTTTGCTTTTCAGCTCAGCATTTCTAACCGAATAGCGTTTTTTTACAAGCAGGGCAGCAGCACTTAACCTCGAATTTAGCTCCGAAGGCACCTTAATGTTGTATTCCACCCAATCCACATCCTTTTTAAAACCCGCTTTTTGAAGCAATGGGTCGTAATACGGGAAATTGTACTTTCCGAAAGACGTTGGCCATTCTGCAAAGCCTTCAATCAGAACTCCCGAGGCATCGAAAGAATTAAAACCCAGAGGCCCATGAATAAACTCAAGCCCTTTTTCTTTGGCCCAACCCTCAACCGCACCCAGCAGGGTTTCGAGAACCTGCTGGTCTTCAACAAAATCGAGCCAGCCTATTCGCATAAAACTAAGGTTGCGATCCTTATTGTACCGATGATTGATTATACCGGCAATACGTCCGACAATTTCCGAACCTTTAAAGGCCAACCAATAACGGGCTTCGCAATGGTCAAAAGCCGGGTTTTTTAGCCAGCTTAGGGTTTCCAGCTGGGTTGAGTGCAATGCGGGTATATAATACTCACAACCCTTATAAAGCTTGTCAGGAAACCGGATAAACAACCCCAGCTCTTTGCTGCGCGATACTTCCCTAAGTGTTACCTCCATTCTAATCTTTTTTGAATACAGTACGGGCTCAAAATGATAGTTTAGTTATTCTTGGCAAAAGAACTGCAAATATCGTTAATCTTGGCAAGAAAAATCAGCGCCAATAAAATCTTGCATTTTTAAGCCATTTGCTAAAAAAAAAGAAATTAAACAAACACCAGGTTGTTATTGCGCCTGGATTGCTATTTTTGACAAATTTGTTTTGGCTTCCAACCCTTACTGACATTTTTTAATAATTACACACAATATTATGGACTTTCTACAACTTGTAAATGAGCGCGGGAGCATTCGGCGATACTCAAACCGGCCGGTAGAAAAAGAAAAAATCGATTACATTCTTGAATCTTGCCGACTAGCCCCATCGGCCTGCAACAGCCAGCCATGGAAGTTTGTAATTGTAACCGACCGCAATCTGGCCATACAGGTAGCCAATGCCACTTTCAGCCCGGTGCTGCAATTTAACCGCTTTTCGTTGCAGGCTCCAGTTTTGGCAGCACTAGTATTGGAGCCGGCCAAAATGCTTTCAAAAATTGGAAGTGCAGTAAAAGGCAAAGACTTGTCGTTGATTGACACCGGCATTGTAGCAGAGCATTTTTGCCTGGCTGCGGCCCAACAAGGCCTGGGTACCTGCATGCTGGGTTGGTTCGACGAAAATAAGGTGAGACAACTCCTAGGCATCCCCAAAAACAGGCGCATTTCTCTGGTAATTACCCTGGGGTATGCACCCGACACCAAAAAACGTCGCAAAATAAGAAAAAGCATGGATCAAATAGCCAGCTTCAACCAATATTGAAGTAAATTTGAGCACTAAAACATTTTAAACCAGCCATCCGACACATTTTAAACACCATTTTATGAAACAATTTAAGCTAATTATCGGTTTGCTTATTGCCTTGCTGTTAGCTGCATGCACAGGCGAAACCGGCCGCGAAAAAAAAGACGATATGGGCACAATACCTGAAACCACCCTAAAATCGGTGATTGACCAACTGACCGTAAAGTATGGCGAAAGCCGTTCAGAACTGATAAATAGGGGCGTTCGCCAGGCCGCCGGCCTATGGAAAACAGAAGATGGCCCCCCCGAAGAGTTTGAAGCTTTTTGCCTTGCGAACTACCAGGGTGATGATGCCACTCGAAAAACCCTTTTTGAAAAACTTTCGGCAAATTTTGAGGTGCTTTGGGGGCACATGAACCAAATGAGCCTTATGCTCAATAAGCCTCTGCATTTAGACCTTGGTCCGATTACGCCCGTAGATGTAATGTTTGGAAGCTACTCGCCATACGCCCACCTGGCCAATGACTTTTTTGGCAACAAAATTGCCTTTGTAGTCATTCTAAACTTTCCGTTTTACAAACTTGAAGAAAAGGCCGAGTTAGGGCCAGGTTGGAGCCGCCTCGAATGGGCATACGCCCGAATGGGCGATGTATTTACCTCCAGAGTGCCTTCGGCCATAAACCAGGAAGCCTCGCGTATTAGCACCGAGTCTGACAATTACATTTCGGAGTACAATATTATCATGGGCAATCTGGTAAATGAAACTGGCCAAACCATGTTCCCCGAAAATATGCGCCTGATTACCCACTGGGGCCTTCGCGACGAGATCAAATCGCAATACGGCAACCCCGATGGGCTTCAGAAACAACAACTGATTTATCAGGTTATGCGCCGCATCATAGCCCAGGATATCCCCCAAAAGGTTATCAACAATACCGAGTTTACCTGGAATCCTTTCAGCAACGAAGTGTTTAAAGATGGTCAGAAAGTAGAGGCCACCCCCGAGCCTGACACCCGCTACCAGCACTTGCTCAACAATTTCAATGCTGCACGCAAGGCAGACCCCTACTCGCCCAGCTACCCCACGGCCATAGAGCGCGCATTTAATGCAGGGCTTGAGCTTACACAGCCCGAAGTTGAAGCCTTGTTTATTAGCCTGGTAAGCTCGCCCCTTGCCAAAGAAACAGGTGCGCTAATAAGCCAGCGCCTTGGCAGGCCATTGCAGCCTTTCGACATTTGGTACGATGGATTTAAAGCCCGCAGTGCCATTTCCGAAAAAGAACTCAATGCCATTGTTGGCAGAAAATATCCCAGCGGGGAGGCATTTGAAAAAGACTTGCCCAATATTTTGGTCAACCTTGGCTGGGGCCGCGAGCGGGCCAATTTTATTGCTTCAAAAATTGTGGTGGAAGGCTCGCGCGGAGCCGGCCACGCCTGGGGCGCACAAATGCGCTCGCAAATGTCGCATCTGCGTA
Organism: uncultured Bacteroidales bacterium; assembly: GCA_964348755.1. Taxonomy (GTDB): domain Bacteria; phylum Bacteroidota; class Bacteroidia; order Bacteroidales; family UBA7960; genus UBA7960. The sequence goes on from CAYGDW010000001.1 coordinate 104,715, forward strand.
CACGCATAGGGGCAGAAGGCATGGACTATAAAGGCTACAATATTGCAATACACGAGCTGGGTCATAACGTAGAACAAACAATTACCCTGCACAATGTTGATTACTATATGATGAGCGGAGTGCCAAACACTGCCTTTACCGAAGCACTTGCATTTATTTTTCAGGTACGCGACCTCGAACTGATTGGCATAAACAGTGGCAACCCCGACGAAATTCATTTGCGCACCCTCGACAATTTCTGGGGAAGCTACGAAATAATGGGCGTTTCTCTGGTGGATATGGCCGTGTGGAAGTGGATGTACCAAAATCCAAATGCCACCGCCTCCCAACTCAAAGAAAAAACAATTGAAATTGCAATTGAGGTGTGGAACAAATATTTTGCTCCGGTTTTTGGAATAAATGATTCGCCAATTCTGGCCATTTATTCGCACATGATCAGCTACCCGCTCTACCTTAGCGCCTACCCGCTGGGGCACCTTATCGAATTTCAAATAGAAGGCAAACTCAATGGGCTAAATGTGGGCAGTGAAACCGACCGTATGTTTACAGCCGGAAAACTGATTCCGCAGCAATGGATGAATCTGGCCGTGGATAGCCCCATCTCGAACCAGCCTATGCTAAAGGCTGTTGAAGAGGCCCTGAAACAAATTAAGTAAGTTTCGCTAAAGAATTTTTTACGCTCAGGAATGATCCCTTGTTGCAAGCGGCCATCGGGCCGAGCACCCTGGGCAATCATTCCTGATTCATTTTCTCAGATCAGCAGTTTCTGAACCAGGTCTTCTATAACCCTTGGGTAGTGCTTATACTCGAGTTGCTGCACTTTGGCCGCAATAGTATCAGGGGTGTCGGCGGGGTCAATGTCGAAACCGTCCTGAAAAATAATTTCCCCCTCGTCGTAACGCTCGTTAACAAAATGTATGGTTATACCTGTCTGGTATTCACCCTGGCGAATCACCTTCTCATGTACCCGCATGCCATACATGCCCTTGCCCCCAAACCTGGGCAGTAAGGCAGGGTGTATGTTTACAATGCGGCCACGAAATTCATTGATAAAATATTCGGGTAATAATAAAAGAAAACCAGCCAGCACAACAAAATCAATGTGGCTTTGCCTGAACAAGCCAAGCACAAGTTGCTGATCGGTCCACTGCTCGCGCCTAATTACTATATGAGGCGTTCGCGTTTTGGAAGCACGTTTTAAAACCTGCGCATCAGCATTGTTCGAAACAACCAGCGACACCTCTATAAGATCGTGCAACTTGAAATATTCAATAAAATTGCCAACATTGGTCCCACTGCCCGAGGCAAGCATAGCAATCCTTATTTTAGCACCCTTTTGCTTCATTATTGATAAACATTTATTATATGTTTGACAAAATTGGCTAATTTTTTGCAAAAAATTCAAAAAAAATGAAGGTAAAATTGCTAATAATGACGCTTAAACTAATGTTTTAGTTGTATGCAAAAAATTGCAAAACAATAAATTACAGTGATTTAGTAAAATTAGCCTGCTAAAAAGTTGGTGATTAGCATTAAAATAATTTCCTTTGCATCCTGTTTTAAACAAATTAAAAAGGAGAAAACCATGTCTGACATTGCAACAAAAGTAAAAGCTATCATAGTTGATAAGCTTGGCGTAGATGAGAAAGAAGTGACCCCCGAAGCAAGCTTCACCAATGATTTGGGAGCTGACTCACTTGACACCGTTGAGCTCATCATGGAATTCGAAAAAGAATTCAACATTGCCATTCCTGACGATCAGGCAGAGAAAATCAGCACAGTAGGTGATGCAATTTCTTACCTTGAGAAGAATAAAAAGTAGTACCTAACGCGCTTTAAATGAAACTCAAAAGAGTAGTAGTTACAGGATTGGGCGCTCTTACCCCTATAGGCAATACCGTTCCGGAGTACTGGAACGGTTTGCTTAATGGTGTCAGTGGGGCTGCTATGATAACCCGATTCGACACAGAAAAGTTCAAGACCAAGTTTGCTTGCGAAATCAAGAATTTCGACATTAAAGGCTATTTCGACCGCAAGGAAATACGCAAGTACGACCCCTATACCCAGTATGCATTTGTAGCAGCCGATCAGGCCATTGCCGATGCAGGCATTGACCCCGAAAAAGTAAATGTTGACCGGGTGGGTATAATTTGGGGTAGCGGCATTGGAGGCCTTGAAACATTTCTTGAGTCTATTACCGAGTATGCCCGTGGGGATGGCACCCCCCGGTTTAGTCCGTTTTTTATACCCAAAATGATTGCCGACATTGCTGCCGGCCATATTTCAATAAAATACGGTTTTCGTGGCCCCAACTTTACCACCACATCGGCCTGCGCTTCGGCGGCCAATGCTTTGGTCGATAGCTTTAACCTGATTAGGCTTGGCAAGGCCGACATTATTATAAGTGGCGGTTCGGAAGCGGCTATTAACCAGGCCGGCATTGGAGGTTTTAGCGCTATGCACGCCGTGTCTGAGCGAAATGATGACCCGGCCACTGCTTCAAGGCCCTTCGACAAAGACCGCGATGGATTTGTTATGGGCGAAGGAGCAGGTAGTATTATACTCGAAGAATACGGGCACGCCATTGCAAGGGGGGCAAAAATTTATGCCGAGATGGTAGGAGGTGGGCTTTCGGCCGATGCTTACCACATGACCAGCCCCCACCCCGAAGGGCTTGGTGCAATTAATGTTATGAAAAACACCCTGGAAGATGGCGGGTATAGGCTGGAAGATGTTGACCACATAAACACACACGGTACCTCAACACCCCTTGGCGATATAGCTGAGCCCAAAGCAATTGTTTCACTTTTTGGCGAACATGCATACAAAATTAGCATCAACTCTACCAAATCAATGACCGGACACCTGCTTGGCGCTGCCGGAGCCGTAGAGGCAATTGCCACAATACTTGCTGTGAAACACGATATTGTGCCTCCTACCATCAACCACTTTACCGATGACCCGGAAATTGACAACAAGCTCGACTTCACTTTCCACAAGGCAAAAAAACGCATTGTAAACCTGGCCATGAGCAACACTTTTGGTTTTGGCGGACACAACGCCTGTGTGGCTTTCAAAAAGTTTTCGCAATAGTATTTTATTTTGCGGTTTTTACGGTCTATTCTCAGAAGTACCCACGCTTCCGACAGAGAGTTAAGGGAGGCAATAAAAAACATCTTCGGCTACAATCCGGGGAATATTGCCCTTTATAAGCTGGCATTGCGCCACCGCTCGGCCGCAACACCACTCAACAACGGATTTAAGCACAGCAACGAAAGGTTAGAATACCTTGGCGATGCCGTGCTTGGCTCTATTATTGCCGACTTTCTTTTCAAAAAATTTCCATATAAAGATGAGGGTTTTCTTACCGAAATGCGTTCACGCATTGTGAGCCGAGCCAATCTCAATTCGCTTTCGCGAAAACTCGGACTCGACAAACTCGTTTTGACCAGCCGCGAAGGAGGCCTGCAGGCCTCATCAATTCTGGGAGATGCATTTGAAGCATTAGTTGGAGCCATATATATTGACAAAGGGTATGCATTTACCCAAAAAATGTTAGTTAACCAGATTATTGCCTGCCATCTCGATATTGACGAATTGCTCAATACCGAAACCAACTTCAAGAGCCGAATTATTGAATGGAGCCAGAAAGAGAAAAAGACTGCCGACTTTGTTTTAATTAACGAGTTTGAAAACGACAAAAAAAATAGTCGCATTTACGTGGTGCAGCTTTTAATTAACGGGCAACCCAGCGGACAGGGACAAGACCACTCTATAAAAAAGGCAGAGCAAAAAGCCGCCGAACAAGCCTGGGCAAAAATTGCGGAAACGCAAATTACAGAAGAATAAGCTTAGCTCTGAAACAATTTCTTACTTACATTTGCGCTAATACCTTAACCTAAAGGGGCCAACCTTATGGCAAAAAAGATTGCGCTAAAGCTTGATTACCAATCTCCGTTTACTGTCTTTTCAATTTTCAGCACGCAAAAGGATTACAGGTTGGCGTGGTTACTCAACGAAAACCTGGGTTTTGAGTTAGAGCGCATTAAAGACTACACCCATCTTTTTTCCGGTACCAAATCGTCCTGGTTTCCTTTGTTCTGTTTTGATTACAAGCAATACCGCACCCTGGTTATTCTTCTTGGAAACAAAAGTGCAGAAGGGGTCATCTTTGACGAAAACCCGCCTCCCGATTATATGCTGCTACTGCTCAGGGCAAGTGAATTTATTAACCAGAAGGAGTTGCTGTCAAAGTTGCGCAAAATCGACCAAATACAAGCCGTGGCAACCCCGAATGAGGCAGTTCTGAAAAAACACGAATTGTTTTTCTACGACCTGGAGCATTTCTTATCGGAACAGGCGGTCGTTTGATTTTTGGTTGGTTGCGGCGCACGACCGGCTTTTCACATATCAACACTACTATTCGTAATCTTTTGCTTCGTTCCAGAAAACATCCATTTCTGAAAGGTTCATTTTTTTCAGGTCTTTTCCGGCTTTTGAAGCCTGCTCTTCAAGGTATGAAAACCTGCGGATAAATTTCTTGTTGGTGCGTTCGAGTGCGCTCTCGGGATTTACATCAATAAAACGCGAATAATTAATCAGGGCAAAAAGCAGGTCGCCAAACTCACCTTCAATTTTTTTCAGGTTCGAGCCACTTTCGACCTCCTGCCTCAGCTCGCTTAACTCTTCGAGCACCTTGGCCCAAACCTGCTCTGGATGCTCCCAGTCAAAACCAACGCCACGGGCCTTGTCCTGAATGCGGTAAGCCTTAACCATTGCAGGCAATGAATTGGGTACTCCTGAAAGAACCTTTTTTTTGCCCTCTTTCAGTTTGATCCTTTCCCAGTTTTCCTTAACCTGCTCATCATTATCGGCCTTAACATCGCCATAAATGTGCGGATGGCGGTTAATCAACTTTTTGTTTATGCCATCAAGCACATCGGCAATGTCGAAGGCGCCATTTTCGCTGCCAATTTTGGCATAAAAAACTATGTGCAGCATCAGGTCGCCCAGCTCTTTCTTAATTTCATCAAGGTCGTTTTCCAAAATTGCGTCAGCCAGTTCGTAAGTCTCTTCAATGGTAAGGTGTCGAAGGCTTTCGAGGGTCTGCTTCCTGTCCCAGGGGCAATTTGCCCTAAGGTCGTCCATAATGCTGAGCAACTGCCCAAAAGCAGCAAGCCGTTTGTCCATAAAAATATTTTTATGCAAAGGTAACCACAAAAAGCATAACGCTTTGCAGCCAAAAACCTTGGCTAGGGGAAAGACACTTTTAATAAGAGTCAACAGGACGGGTATCGAGGGTTTGGATTTTGTTTTAATAAATCCGTATCCCTTTTATGCTTGCCAATTATAGAGCCTGAAATTTAAGGTTTATCGAAAACTCATCCTAAACCCATTGCCCTAAGAAATCAATTATTACCTTTATTGAGGCTTTTATGTGTATTTGTTTTAATATTATACAAACCATTTTTACCGGTTGTCGGTTTTGAACCATTAATGCCAGAAACCGATTGTTATTGGCAAAAAATGAGGCCAAAAGCCGGACACCAGGTTTATTGATTGAGCCATAATGCCATTGGCACGAAATGATGTTTTCTTAGAAGCAACCCAAAAGGACACACTTGACATGATTCAAACCGTGGATCTAACAAAAGTATTTCGCACCGAGGAAGTTGATACTACAGCCCTAAACCAGGTTTCGTTCGAAATTAAAGCAGGCGAATTTGTTGCAATTATGGGGCCTTCGGGCTGCGGAAAATCAACCCTTTTGAACATTTTAGGCCTGCTCGACAACCCCACTTCGGGGCAATACTATTTTCTGGGAAATGAGGTTTCTAAATTCCGCGAGAAACAACGTGCAAACCTTCGCAAACGCAATATTGGTTTTGTATTCCAGAATTTTAACCTGATTGATGAACTCAGTGTTTTTGAAAACGTAGAACTGCCTCTGATTTATCTGGGCTACAACTCCGGACAGAGGAAAAAACGCGTGGAGGAGGTGCTTGAACAAATGCAGATTATGCATCGCCGAAACCACTTTCCTTTGCAACTCTCGGGGGGGCAACAGCAAAGGGTGGCTGTAGGCCGTGCCGTGGTAGCCAAACCAAACCTAATTCTTGCCGACGAACCAACCGGAAACCTCGATTCGACCCATGGCGACGAGGTAATGAACTTGCTCGAATCGCTCAATAAAAATGGTACTACAATAATTATGGTTACCCATTCGCAACGCGATGCTTCCTTCGCAATGCGAATCGTTCGCCTGTTTGACGGGCAGATTGTAACCGAAGACAAAACCACCGCATTTGTTTTTACAACAAGATAAACTTTGTATTTTCTCAGCCCATGTTTGCTGTTATTGCATGATGGCCTGAGTCTTGGCAGGAATCCAATAGGTGCCTTCATTTTTCTTATCTTTGTATTCGAATAAGGAAATCATGAATGAAAATGCAATAACCGGAGCCATGAAGATGGCCGACCTGGTGGAATCGGACCCACGAAGTATGGTGCTGATAACCCGATTTGGTATAGACCTGGGTTTCGGCGACAAAACCATTAGCAAAATTTGTTTTGAAAAAGGAATTCAGACTGAGTTCTTTTTATTGATGGTCAACGTTTTTCTCAATCCCCTATATTTTCCTGATAAAAAACTAAAAAATGTAGATGTAAAGCTGCTTCTTACATACCTTGCCAACTCTCACGAATACTACACCCGCGAAAAAATTCCGCTTATACAGTCACTTTTCAGCACATTTCTCCACAGAATGGATCATCCGGCCAGGGTTCAGCTCGAGCGGTTCTTTAGCGAATACATTGAGGAGGTGATAGAACACATTGAATATGAAGAAAAGGTAGCTTTCCCATATATCAAGGAACTTGTATCTGGCGAAAAGGATCCTCAAATAATGGGCAAAAGCAGGGATTATGGAATCAGCGTGTTCGAAGAACGGCACACCAACATTGAAGACAAGCTTTCTGACCTGAAAAACCTACTAATCAAATACTTCCCTCCTTCCTCTGATAGGTTTCTTCGAATTCGCATAATTAAAGAACTTATCGACCTGGAGCAAGACCTGGCCAACCATGCCCGCCTCGAAGACCAGGTCCTTATTCCTGTAGTTGAGCAGCTCGAAAAAAAAATTAACTGATAATCCATGCCTGCAAACGCTTTGATAGCCGAGCACTCCGAAATAATCCGCAAGGGCATGGTGCACCTTCTCGAAACCAGCGGTTTGTTTTCAACTGTAAACGAGGCCCCTTGCCAGGCAAGCCTTTTCGATCAGGTAAAAAAACACAAACCAGATATTTTGTTTGTAACCCCAGGCATGATTGATGGGTTTTTTTTCGAAAAGCTTAAAAGCCACCCGGAAATAAAGGTAAAGGTTGCGGCACTGGTTTATAGCCTTTTTGATGAGAACACCCTGAAGCACTTTGACGAGGTTTTCCAGATTTACGATTCGAGGCCCAAAATACTGCGCAAGATCAATTTGCTGCTAAAAGAGCGAACTCGCGAAGAATCTTTGCCCGATATGAGCCTGACTGTTCGGGAAATAGATGTGCTGAAACTGCTGGTGCGGGGCCATAGCAACAAGGAAATATCAACGGCCCTTTTTATAAGCACACATACGGTAATATCACATCGCAAGAACATTACACACAAACTCAACATTAAATCGGTGGCAGGGCTTACCGTTTACGCCATGCTCAATGGCATTATAAGCATAGAAGAGCTGGATTAGCCCGGTTTAAGCATTCAGGCTCTTTCAAAACTAATAGGCGGCCTAATCTGGCTATTTTTGTAAGTTTGTGCATTGTTTCAAATCAGGATTATGCTGTTTTTTCGCGGCATTCACTTTATTAGCCCCGGTTCAATCCGCCATATTTTCCGTGGGTTGAAATACCGCAATTACCGCTACTATTTTTGGGGGCAAAGTATTTCGTTGATAGGCACCTGGGTGCAAAACATTGCCATGAGCTGGCTGGTTTACCGCCTGACTGGCTCAGCCTTATTGCTGGGGTCGGTGGTGTTTGCCCTTCAAATCCCTTCGCTTTTCATTACTCCCTTTGCGGGCGTGCTGGCCGACCGCTGGAGCCGGCGACGAATTATAACAATTACCCAGGGCCTTGCCATGGTTGTGGCTTTTGTGCTGGCCTGGCTTGTTCTTACCGATCGTATTACTATTGCCTGGATACTTGGTATGGCTATTACCAACGGGGTTATTTTGGCCTTCGACACCCCTTTCAGGCAAGCCTTTGTGCCCGACATAATAACCGAACCCGACGACCTTGGCAATGCCATCGCTCTCAACTCGACGCTTTACAACCTGGCCAGGTTCATTGGCCCTCCCATTGGAGGGTTGCTGATTACTCTGGTGGGCGAAGGCTGGTGCTTTTTTATCAATGGAATTAGTTTTATTGCCGTTATTGCAGGCTTGTTTGCAATTCGTATTGACAGGGTTTTAAGGAGGCCGCAGGATGGCTCTATTATTCAGCAACTTGTTGAAGGTCTGAGGTATGCGTGGCAAATACGCGCACTAAGATATCTTTTGTTGCTTCTTTTGTTCAGTGGTCTTTTTGGTTTGCCTTTTCAGGCACTTCTGCCCCTTTTTGCTGCCAACATTCTTAAAGGCGATGCACAACTGCTTGGATTCCTTACGGGGGCTTTGGGGATGGGGGCTTTGGCAGGGGCTTTGTTCCTGGCCTCTCAAAAAGAACTGATTCGAGTACCAGCATTGACTTTTCGAACTGCAACAATATTTGCATGCGGGTTGGCTGTTTTTTCCATTTCGCCAATTAAAGCAGTTTCAATGCTGGCGTTGGTTGTAACAGGCTTTGGCATGGTGGTTCACTTCAATGCCACCAACACCCTGCTGCAGAGCATTGCCGACGCCGACAAACGCGGCCGAATAGTGTCGCTTTACAGCCTCAGCTTTATGGGCATTACCCCATTGGGAAGCTTGGCTGCCGGCGCATTGGCCGACTTTATCGGGGTGCCGCTTACCGTTTTCGTATTTTCGATCATCTGCCTTATCTCGGCATTGGTCTTTGGCAAAAGAGTCAAAACCGTTATGATAAGCCTCGCACGAAAAACCCTTAATTGATTGCCTACTTAAGCCCGTTGTGATATTTTTTGAGGTAAAATTTGCAGAACGAATGAAACAGGTTCAGGTCGTCCTTGCCGAGCAACATTAGGCGCTCCATTATTCGTGGGTAAATATTTACATTGGCATCCATGCCCACATCGGCAAGAACCTGAGCAGCTTTTTGTCTTACCACCTGCAACTCATCTTTCACGGCAGTCCTTGTCTTTTTTCTTGCATACACAAGGTTTAATTTCGATAGATAAACGGCATACACCATTACCGCCTGTGCAAGGTTCAACGAAGGGTGTTTTCGTATCATTGGTATGGTTGACAACAAGTCGCACAATGCCAGGTCTTCGTTCGAAAGGCCCGACTCTTCCGAGCCAAAGGCAACGCCAACCTTTTGTACCGTATTGCCCTTTGCCATTATAATTTCAGGGAGGTTTTCAACAAGATGATATTCCTGTGCCACGTTTCGTTTTTTGGCGGCTGAGCCAATGAGCAGGGAAATGTCGTGGCGCGCCGCTTCAAGGCTGTCATAAACCACAGCATTTTCAAGTATTTCGTTAGAACTGTGGGCTGTTATTCTGGCTCTTTCGCCCAAATGATTACACTTTGGGCAAACAAGCCTCAAGGCCGAAAAACCCATGGTCTTTAGGGCGCGGGCAGCAGCCCCAACATTCTCTTCGCGGGAAGGCAACACAAGTATAAATACTATTTCGTGCATATATTTTAAAAGCGAACAAACACGAGTGTTGAACCAAGAACCTTTACAAGGCAGCATTCGGGCACTTAAAGCTTAAGTAACTTGCCAATAAGATTAAGATTTGCCCCTGTAATTTTTATCACATAAATACCTGCAACAAGCTCCGACACATCAATCCTGGTATGATAAGCGTCGGGTTGCGTTATTTCCATTTCGCGGCTTAACATAAGTTGCGCGTTCATATTATACACCTCAACTTTTATTTTGCCGGGGGGTGCATTCAGCTCCAACAACAACCAGTTTGCAACCGGCTGTGGATAAAGGCGGTATCCGGGCTCGGTTGGCAGCACAAAACGAGCTGTGGCTTGTGTGTTTGCCTGAATATTTATGATTGGCTCCGGGTTTGCGAGCAATTGCCCGTTTATTTCCCAATTTACAAATTGCCAGCCTGGGTTGGGAATGGCCCTTAGGCTTACGTAGCTTCCCTGGCTAAAGAAGTGTTCGCCGGAGGCGGGTACTGTGGTTCCAAGGCCTTTGGCGGAAACCTGAAAGGAAACAAGGGTGGTGGCTTGGGAAGTTATGCCATCTGAATACAATCCCGAAGTATTTCTCGACCAAATTTTGTAATGGTAGGTTGTTACAAAACCAAGTTGCTTGTGAGTCAGCTCTTCTGCTTTTCCAAAATATAGCACCTGCCCGCCTCCGGCAATGGTTTGCCCGGGGCTATAACCCCCATGAGGTATGCCAAAGGTTGGGTTTAAGTTGTAAGCCAACAAAACAGGGTTTTGTATTTCATTGAGGTTCCAAGATAGTATTATTTCGGATGTATTGATTGGGGTTGCAGCAAAATTTCGGGCTTCTTTTACTCCTTCGAGCGGATCAAAACCAGGAATGGCCTCCGGATTTGTACCCAGGGGGTCGAGCCAGTCGCTCAGTCTTGTTTGTGGCGTTCCCCCGCCTGTCCACGATACATCAAAGCGGCCATAATAGTCGGGCGCATTATTGCCGCATGTAGCCAGCCCACCTTGCAGTTGGCCAATTATTCTTCCCCTGCTGTCGAACAGGGGCGAACCTGATGATCCGCCCTCGGTGGTTGTTCCGCCACTCCAGGTTATGTACCAATGGGTAGTGCCTGAGCCAGGCCCCCCGGCATAAGCTGAGCTGGTTACCCCCTGCTCGGCAAAACTGAACTTTTTTATGTCGCCGCGTGGGTGGTGTATTCCGGCAATGATTTCGGATAGGGTGCTTTGCCGGGTACGATTCCAGCCGGCAAAAAACGGATTGACATTAACAGGCAGTGGGTTTGCAAATTCGAGCAGCCAAAAATCGGTGGTTGGGTGCCGTGCCAGGCTAATTAGCCCCCCTACCGACTCATAGCCTGGGGCTGAGGCTGGGTTTGAACAGGTGGCACTTTGCCAGTTAAACCAAACTATAAGCGTGCCCGGGTTCGCAAAGCAATGGTCGGCGCTAAGAAATAATGGACGCCCATCGTTTGCGGTATTGTTAATGAGAGCCCCGGTACACCAGGCCGTGCCATTGCGAAGAATAAGCCCTACAGAGCGTACCTGATCGGCCCAGCCTTCGGCCTGGGGGCAGGCTACATTGAGGTTGCACAACCCTGAACTCCCAAAGTTTTTTAAAAACAAGAGCGGATTGCGGTAGGCATGGTTTAAACTCTCAATTTGAAGCTCGCCCTTAAAAGTAGCCCAATATGGCTCGAAATACTCAACCACCAACTCATCCCCCTCAATAAGGGTGGTGGCAAAATAATGATCGGGCTGGTTGTTGTGATTGGTAAAGGCGCCAATTACTCCCGATCGGTCGGTTTTATAAATATAAAGCTGAGCCCCTTGGGGCAAAATATATCTTTTGAAAGTAAGGCTCAGGGCAAAAGCTCCGGGCGATTTTATGCCAAGTCGCCAAATTTTATCTCCATTGTCTGCAACATACCACGACCCGGAGTTGGTCAGGTTTAAATCAACCGGAATGGAATGGCCAAACCGCCACGGTATGTTTTTTATGGTGTCAAACATCATGTCCTCGGCTAACAGCACAGCTGTATCGACCGGCGCCATAACCTCAAAGGCCAGGCCCTGCTTTGTAGTGACCCGCGAAAAAGATGGCGGCAGACCTGGTTGGCTAACCTGAGCAAATGCTGATAAAACTGGTAGAAATAAACCCAGCCAAAAAATGGCCAATCTCTTTATCAGCATAACCCAAATTTTTAACCTGAATAAATTTGCGAAGAAAGGAATACCCTTTTTTTGGTAAAAGTAAAAAAAGCGGCTGAAAACACGGCCTTGAACGGGAATTTTATTAACGACTTATTACAAGTTTTCGTGTTAGGACAACTTGTTCGTTTACCAAAAAAGAATACAGGTAAACGCCATTACTCAATGAGTTTGTTTCAACCCTTATGCGGCTTCCTGTCGGGGGCAGGGGAACCTCCATAACTACTGTTCCTGTAAGGTTTCTAACAACCAGGCGTGCGCTGCGGGCATCGAGGGGCAATGAATAGTCGAAAATGGTAAAATCGCGGGCTGGGTTCGGACGCGGATCCGAAATACGCGAAGGGATGGCCTCAGAAGCATTGGCCGAAAACATACCCGAAACAAATTTGACAGTAAGGGTTACTGGCTCGAATAATTCATCGAGGCTATAAAACTCATAGGTAATTACAGAAGTGCCGCTGCGGCCTTCTGCAAAATATTCAATTAAAAATTCGCCTTTATTTGAGGCCATGTATGCTGGTATAAGCAGGTAATTTCCCGAAACCCTAATGTCAGAATCTATATATTTATTTACCAACGAAAAGGAGTTTTGAGAGCCCGCAAGTATTTTATCTTCGAGTTTTCTGACCAAAACCCTGATTTCGTCCCCTTTATCATTTACAATAAAAAAGTCAGAATGCTCAAAAGGCTTGCGCTGGTCTATATAAACAGTTATGGATTGATTGGTCAGGTCTTTGCCATTTTTATCTTTAATGGCAATGCCTTGCGAAAACCCGTAAGCTGCAAGTGTCAAACAAATTGAAATGGAAAGTATAATGTGTTTCATAATCAAAGCCTTAGTTTTACAAAGTTACTAATACTCAATAAAATTACCTCAATTTGCAGGCCAAATTTTAAGCAATATTCTAAATTTACATAAACTTAAAGCGGTGGAATACACCTGCATTTTTATGGTTATTTTACCTGTAAATCATTTTTCGGGTCATTCCCCCATCGCAAAAGAAATTCTGCCCGGTAATAAAACTAGCCTTTTCCGAAAGCAGAAACCAGGTCAGATCGGCTATATCTTCGGGTTTTCCAATGCGGCCGGCCGGGTGTTGCAGGTGCTCCTCAGGCGGCCAGTCGGTTGTTTTTCTCCTGCTTTTTTTCTGCCAGGGCTCGGTGTCTATCCATCCGGGGCTAATGCAGTTTACCCTTACATTGGGCTGCAAGCTCATGGCCAGCGCGTGCGTTAGGGCAAAAACACCCCCTTTGCTGGCTGAATAAGCCTCAGTGCGCGGTTCCGACATAAATGCCCGGGTGCTGCATAGATTAACAATTACCCCCTGGTTGGCACGTAAAACAGGGGCAAGGTACCTCGCCGCAAGAAAATACGAATCAAGGTTTACGGCCATCACCCGCCTCCACTCTTCCAGGCTGAGTTCTTCAACCGGTTTGCTGGCCGAAATGGCGGCATTGTTTACCAGGTATCTTACCTGAACAGATTGTCCAAGGCAGCGGTCAAAGGCCCCCATCAGCGAAGCTTCCTGACCAACATCACAAACAATGGTCGAAAATTTCTCTCTCGAAGAAACTTCCTCGTAAAAATCATCAAGGGCCTCTCCATCAATATCGAGCACAAAAACAAATAAGCCCTCCTTAATCAACTTCATCGAAATGGCCTTGCCAATGCCCTGGGCGCCCCCTGTTATGATAGCTGCTTCCATATTTTTGTAATTTACTTAAAATTAACTAAAAACAAACACTTTGGGCCTTAAATAATTAAACAGGACATTTGTCATGTTCAAAAATTTCCAGTGCCTCAACCAATGAAAGAATTAACTCGCGATAGCCTGGTAAAACAAACGCTTTCGCGGAATATCAAACCCTCTGCAGAGCAAACCCAACTAAATATCCGAAAAAATGCAGTGAATAACATTCTGCCGCAAAAGTACTACCGGTAATTGCGTCATAACTTTTGAAAATAAGTTCCTAACTTTGACTGATTTGATAAATGAGGTGCATAAAAAATTTCAGAAAGATGAAACGAGCATCCCGCCTCAGGCGGGACAACCGAGCTTGCGAGCTCACCGGAGGTAAACAAAGATGAACCGTAGTTCAGCGAAGCTAAAATCCATCATGCGAGTTCACTCGCCTGAGTCGAGTCACGCTATCCGACCTTAATTTAAAAATTATTTACGGATGAAAAAACAAAAGAACACCTTGAGCGAGAGGCAACTATACAATGATTACCAGTGGGTTTGGGAAATGATTAGCAATACCGGCGATTATGAGCCACTATCAGCCTATGTGGTTTCAAAAATCAACGAGCATGAAACCCGCAAAACCAAAACCCTTTTACATTTGGGCTGCGGATCGGGCAACATGGATTTCCACTTAAAAAAACATTTTGAAGTTACTGGGGTTGACCTTAGCGCCGAGATGCTTGCCAGTGCCCGAAATAAAAACCCCGAGTGCCGCTATTTTGCCGGCGATATGCGCACCTTTAGCAACAACAGCCGATTCGATGCCGTCGTTATCCCCGATTCGATCGATTATATGCGATCGCCAGAAGAAATGCAGCAACTTTTTAGCAACGCAAGGAAATTGTTAAACCCGCAGGGGCTTTTGCTTGCCATTGTAGCCTACGACCCCGACAAGTTTCCGCAAAATCGCACTACTGTCGATACTGTTTCCGACAAAGGCATCGAGGTTGCTTTTATTGAAAACAACTACACCCCTGGCTCTGAAGAAAACACCTTCGAAGCCACCTTCGTCATTCTGATACGCGACAACAAACGCCTCAAAACCCTTATCGATATCCACACCCTGGGATTGTTTAATAAAGAAGTCTGGTTTGGCCAACTGAAAAAGGCAGGCTTTGAGGCCATGATGTACCAGGACCCACAACTCGAGGCTACTGAACAGCCAGGGGCTTTTTTGCTGGTAGGGAAAAACCTGAAATGAAACCTGAGAGCCAGTTGGTGTTGCCATTGAAAGTAAGATTTTGGGATATCCTGGTGCTTTCGGGCAACGGGTGCTGCCCGAAAAAACCACGGTTGACAAAAAAACGAACCTTATCAAACAATTTGTTTGTTAAAGGGTTGACTTTGATAATAACCCTTTTCAAAAAACAAATTAAAATGAGAGCAATCATACTGTTATTTCTGTCACTGGCTATGCTTTCGTGCAACGCCCGTGAACAGGAACTCCCAAAGGACTTAATTGAAAGTGAAGCTTTAAACTTCACCATAGATACCCTGGCCACCGGCCTTCAAAACCCATGGGGAATGGCATTTTTGCCCGATGGCCGCATACTTATAGCCGAGCGACCTGGCAACCTGCGTATTTTTCAGGATGGGAAATTGTTGCCTGAACCCGTTCAAGGCTTGCCTGCAATATGGGCTCATGGGCAGGGTGGCCTGCTGGACGTAGTGCTGCACCCAAACTACAACGAAAATAAGTGGATTTACATTGCCTATGCGGCCCAAGGCAACCCAGGAACTGGCAACACAGCCATTTCTCGCGGCAAACTGGTGGGCAACCAGCTTACCGAAGTCGAACTGCTTTTTCAAGGCCAACCATTTACGGGAAGGCCGCACCATTTCGGCACCAGGATTGTTTTTGACGACAATGGCTATATGTACTTTACCATTGGAGACCGCGGCGACCAGAACACAGCACAGGATATTACGAACCATCATGGCACCGTTATGCGTTTTTTTGATGATGGACGCGTACCAACGGACAATCCCTTTGTAAACCAAGCCGGCGCAAGGCCAGAAATTTGGTCGTATGGCCACCGCAACATCCAGGGTATGGCCCTGCACCCCATAACCCGCGAGTTGTGGGCCCATGAACATGGCGCTCAGGGTGGCGACGAAATAAACCTGATTAAAAAAGGCCAAAATTACGGATGGCCAATTGCCACCCACGGAATTAATTACAATGGCACCGTCATTTCGTCCGACACCACACTGCCGGGGATGATTGATCCCATTTTGCATTGGACGCCTTCCATTGCCCCCTGCGGACTGGCTTTTGTTACCAGCAGCAAATACCCCGGCTGGCAAAACAATATGCTGGTGGGCGCACTGGCCGGACAGCACATACACCGCGTAAAAATTGAAAACAACAAGGTGGTACATACCGAGCGCATGCTCCAGGGCTTTGCCCGCTTCCGCGATATCCGCCAGGGACCCGATGGTTACATATATGTGCTGACCGAAGGCCCAGGGCTTTTTTTAAGGATTGTGCCCTGGTAGCCGCTCAACTGCGTCTCGCCTTAGGCGAGACTCCGCCCGAAGACCGGGCCTATCGGGTTTACGGAAAAACTCCCTTTGGCGATTATATAGAGCCAACAGACTTCATTGTTTAAGAAATAATTCACGATCACCGAGCGAAGTTCGACTGAATGGAAAACGAAATCGAAGGGTCGTCGGTGACTTTTTTAGAGAATTACCCCCAGACCTTTCAGGTCTGAATTTCGGAATTAAGGACAGGTCGCGACCTGAAAATTTCTGGCAAATCACAAACCACATTAAGGTAATAAGGTTAGAAAACACCTAATAAAAAAACCCTTATCCCCTAATCACTATTGTCTGATTAAGTAAAAAAGGGTAGAATTTTATGCATGAGATTCCTCACTACGTGCGGGATGACAGTCAGTTAGCTTTTTATTAAGGGGGGTAGGAGGCGGCTTCACCGCCATCTACCCCCCAAATTGCCAAAATCATTAAAAACCCAGTCATTTCGAGCGGAGCGAGAAATCACGTAATTTTTGTCGGCCAGTAGTGATTCCCTAATAACACAAAACCTACTCCCTAAAAAATTTCCTATTAGCTTATTGTTCTCTCCAATAGACGGCATTGCCACCGATCCCGCAAAAGAGGGAGAGCTCAGCTAAGCTAAATGTCGCTTTTCAAAGTGATAAAAGCGTGATGCAGCGAAGCCCGTCCGCCAACAGGTTGGGATCTCGTTATGATACTTTTCAAAAACTGATATCTTCTGCCCTGAAAACTTCGTTGAACTTTTCCAGGAGTATTGCTTTGAGTTCAGCCATATCAACAGGTCTGCCGAGTTCCTTTTGCATTGAGGTTACGCCCTTGTCAACAAAGCCGCAGGGGTTTATGAGCTGGTAGAAGCTCAGGTCGGTGTTAACGTTAAATGCAAATCCGTGCATGGTAACCTGGCGACTGGCTCGTACGCCAATGGCGCAGATTTTTCTGGCCTCAGGCTTGTCAGAAT
>CAYGDW010000002.1:0-108362 GCA_964348755.1 uncultured Bacteroidales bacterium
AATTAGTGGCCTACTTTGCTCCGGAATAGTGGCCTACTTTCACCGGAATATTCAGGCGAGGGCGTAAGGAGATAGCCCGGAGCCTGAGGATAAGCAAGAATACGGTTAAAACCTATCTATCAAAGCTGCAATCGCTAAGTGTGAATTTAGACGATCTGCTGGCTCTTGAAGATCCGGTGCTTGAGGCAAAGTTCCATGCCGGAAATCCTGCTTACAAAGACAATGTGCGTTACCAAACACTGAAAACGGAGCTTGATTTTTACAAAAGGGAATTACACAGGACTGGAGTTACACGGAAACTGCTGTGGGAGGAATACCGCCTGGCCAACGTCAATGGCTACAGTTACACGCAGTTCTGCTTTCACATATCGCAGCAGGATATAGCATCCAGAAGGTCTATGGTGATGAATCACAAGCCAGGCGAGAAGCTTTTTGTTGACTTTGCCGGAAAGAAGATGAGTTATGTGGATAAAGTCAGCGGCGAGATTGTTCGGTGCCCTGTTTTTGTTGCCTGTTTGCCATACTCAGATTATTGTTTTGCAATGGCTGTAAAGAGCCAGAGCATCGAGGAATTTCTTTTTGCTTTGAGATGCTGTCTTGATTTTTTAGGCGGTGTTCCACAGATCATCGCAACGGATAATCTGAAAACAGCTGTAACAAAGGCAAGCAATTACGAGCCGGAGATAAACCGGGCAATGGAAGACTTTTGCAATCATTACCAGACCGTAGCGGTACCTACACGTGTAAGAAAGCCCAAAGACAAGGCATTGGTTGAAAACCAGGTAAAGCTGGTTTATACCCGTGTCTTTGCTAAGCTGCGCAATGTTACTGACCCGTCCTAAAAAATGTCTACACAACTTGATGTAGATATGTATAAAAATGACATGGTAACTAGACGTTACAGCGAGGGTTTTAAACTCAAAATCTTAGCCGAACTCAGTACGGGAAATTACTCCAAAAAGCAGCTGGGAACTATTTACGGAATCAATCGTACCACCATTAATGAATGGATAACAAAGTATGACCGTAAAGAACTGTAAACAGGAACAAAAAGTGCAGTGATTTCGGGAAAGAGCGATGCAGTGATTTTGGGAACAGTCAGTGCAGTAATAATGGGAACAAGAGTGCAGTGACTGGGCTGTAAAAATAGAAAAAAAATGATCTTGTATTTGCATTTTAGAATTTTGTTTTTTTGTTCTGCATCCGGTAATTTTCAAACTGGTTTGGGAAAACAAAGATTGTAATAAACTTTGTAATATTTTTTTGTAAATTCGGGCTTCTTTGAAAAAGTTTTGAAAAATGAAACCCATGAACAAAATCCATCCATTTATTTTAGTGCTTATAGTTGCTGTAATGATAACCTCTTGTGGAAGTCCGAAAACCTGGGGTGATGTTGAACCTCCTGTTGCCCAAAGGATTGAGAAATTGCTGGTAATGCATGGCGACACCCGCCCTGATTTTTATTATTGGATGAACGACCGCACCAACCCCGCGGTAATTGCCTACCTTGAGGCCGAAAACGCCTATCTTGAGAAAAAGATGGCCTTTACCGCTCCGCTTCAGGAGGCCCTCTTTAGCGAGATGCGCGGTCGGATTAAGGAAGACGACCAATCGGCGCCATACCTGTCTAACGGATACTATTATTATACACGGTTTGAAACCGGGCGCGAGTACCCGATATACTGTCGCCGCAAAGGGAGTATGGAAGCGCCCGAAGAAATAATGCTCAACGTAAATGAGCTGGCCGAAGGTTATTCCTATTTCAATGTTTCGGGTCTTGATGTAAGCCCCGACAACCGTTTGCTGGTTTTTGCCATCGATACGGTGGGCCGCAGGCAATTTACCATTCTGTTTAAAAATCTCGAAAACGGCCAAATAACACGCAGCCATATTGAAAACACCAGTGGCAACCAGGTGTGGGCAGCCGACAATGCTACGGTGTTCTATACCGCCATCGACCCGCAAACCCTGCGCTACGACAGAGTAAATCGCTACAATTTTCTTGAAGGCGGCAATCCGGTTGAGGTTTATTACGAGGCCGACGACACCTTTTACAGCATGTGGGTTTTTCGTTCAAAAGACAATCGTTTCCTGCAATTACAGGTAAACAGTACCCTGTCGAACGAAACCCGATTGCTCCCAGCGGATCAGCCCAAGGGGCTGTTTAGGGTGTTTCAGCCACGGCAACCCGACATCCTTTACAGTGTTTTCCCTTTCGGGGAAAAGTTTTATGTACTCACCAACCATAAGGCTCAGAATTTTCGCCTGATGGAAACCCCTTCAAAGGCAACCGGCCTGGCAAACTGGATGGAGGTGATACCGCACCGCAGCCATGTGCTTCTGGAAGATATTGAATTATTTAACGATTACCTGGTTGTGCAGGAGCGCAGCAATGGCCTTCAGCAAATTCGAATTATAAATCAGATCTCCGCAAAGGAGCATTACCTCCCGTTTGAAGAGGAAGCTTACGCAGCCGGCATCGGCACAAACGAAGAAATGAATTCTACGATTTTGCGCTTTAACTACACCTCTTTAACCACCCCTAACAGCCAGTACGACTACAATATGGCTACTGGCCAAAAAACATTTGTAAAACAGCAGGAAGTTTTGGGAGGTTTTGACAGGGCCAATTATCATACCCGGCGCATGTTTGTAACTGCCCGCGACGGGGAAAAAGTGCCTGTTACCATTTTGTATCGCAAAGGCATGGAAAAAAACGGTAACAACCCCCTGTTGCTTTATGGATACGGCTCGTATGGATCAAGCGTTAACCCCCGCTTCAATTCCAATGTAATCAGCCTGGTTGACCGTGGCTTCATTTATGCCATAGCCCACATAAGGGGTGGGCAAGACCTTGGCCGTCAGTGGTACGAAGATGGTAAACTGTTGAATAAGAAAAACACCTTTTTTGATTTTATTGATGTGGCCGATTATCTTGTGGCCGAAGGCTATTCCCGCCCCGAAAGGATGTTTGCCCAGGGAGGAAGCGCTGGGGGTTTGCTTATGGGTGCGGTTATCAATATGCGGCCCGAACTGTTTAAAGGCGTAATTGCTGCAGTGCCATTTGTCGATGTGGTTACTACCATGCTTGACGAATCAATTCCGCTTACCACAGCCGAATACGATGAGTGGGGCAACCCCAACATCAAGGAGTTTTACGAATATATGCTCTCATATTCGCCCTACGATAATGTTAGTCGCCAGGCGTATCCTAACCTGTTGGTTACCTCGGGGCTTCACGATTCGCAGGTGCAATACTGGGAGCCAACAAAGTGGGTAGCCAGGCTCAGGCATTACAATACAGGCCACAATATGATTCTGCTTTTTACAAACATGGAAGCAGGGCATGGCGGAGCATCGGGCAGGTTTAGAAGGCTCAGGGAAATTGCACGCGAATACGCATTTCTGATAGAGCTGGCCAAAGATTAAGAAGAAATATCGGAGGAGGTCTGACGATGCCCAAAAAGCTTCTCGACTACCTCCTTTAAATACTCAATGCAGCCTTCGCTTTTTACTACATAGTTGTAAATGCCGGCTTCCTGCACCCGGGCAACCAAACCAATATCGGTCTGGCCCGATAATACAATAATTTCAGTTTGTGGGGTAATTGCCCTTATGGTTTTAATAAGGTTGAGCTCTGTTTCGTTGTTCAAACCGGTAATTATTACCTCCGGTTCTTCATCAATGCGGCTGAGAATGGTGCGGCCATCAGGAAAATTTTCAATTGATAGCCCTGAAATAGCCCCAAGACAAAGACGCAGCAACAGGCCTTCGGTCTTGCTGTCTTCAAGTATATAAACCCTCTTTAATGGAAGCCGGTTCATGTAAGGGCCTTTGCGTAGCGGTTCGTTTTTAGATTCGCAAAGATATTATAATTTGTATGGAATGATTTAAGCCCTGCCTAAGTATTGTTTACCAAATTCCCCCTTTGGTATTTAATTGTACTTTTGCCTTAAAATAACCGCAATGAAAGCTTCTGTAGAAATAAGCATGTACCCGCTTGGTCGCGAATTTGTGCCCGACATTAAAGACTTTATTGATCGCATGAAAAACCACCCGGGCATAATTTGCCAGGTAAACGGTATGAGCACACAGCTTTTTGGCGATTATCGCGAAATAATGCAGGCCCTTACCTTAGAAATTGAAACCAGTTTTGAGCGACACGGTAAGAGCGTTTTTGTGCTGAAAATTGTAAATGCATTTTTGAAGCAATAATTCGGGTGAAAGAATTAATAAAAATTGCGATAACCGGCCCTGAGTCAACTGGTAAAAGCCTGCTTGCAGCCGGTTTGGCAAAACATTTCAACACCGTTTTCGTTCCCGAATTTGCCAGGACTTATATTGACAGGCTTACAAGGCCTTATGAACAGGCCGACCTGAAGGTTATTGCTAAGGGGCAACTTTCCGCGGAAGCGAAAGCTCAAAAAAATGCCAGTGACTTTTTGTTTTGCGACACCGAAATGCTGGTAATGAAGATATGGAGCCTGCACAAATACGGCAATTGCGACCCGTTTATTTTACATGCCATTAATAATCAGAAATTTGACCTTTACCTCCTTTGCAATATCGACTTGCCATGGGAGTACGACCGGCAACGCGAACACCCGCAACTAAGGCAATACTTTTTTAACTGCTACCAGCAGGAACTCAAAAATAATGCATTTAGGTATGCAGTAGTGAGCGGCCAAGGGGAGAAGCGGCTGCAATGTGCCATAGAAGCTGTTGAACTGATTAGTAAATTAGCAGATCAGAGCTTGTAAGGATGTGAGGAAATAATATTTTGCACTATGACAATGGCTTTTTTTTTTGATAACCAATAAAGTTAGTGCTCATGACAGGTGATAGCCACCTTAAACATTATATTCACCTGCATTTTATTGTGGTGCTGCTTGGGTTTACGGCTATTTTGGGTGCCCTCATAACGCTTGATGCCGCCGAGCTGGTTTGGTTTCGCATGTTATTTGCCTTTGCAGGGTTGTGGGTTTACCTGCGCTGGCGCAAAATACCCTTCAGGCTCCAATGGCGCGATATGCTCAGGCTTTTTGGCATAGGGCTGGTGGTGGCCTTGCATTGGATTACATTTTTTCATGCGGTTAAGGTGTCTAATGTTTCAGTAACATTAGGGGTGTTTGCCTCGGCCACGCTATTTACCAGTTTCCTTGAGCCTATTTTGCAAAAACGCCGTATTTTCTGGCTCGAGGTTTTTTTGGGGCTCATAACCCTTACAGGCATTTATATAATTTTCAGATATGAGTTCAAATTTATTGAAGGGATTGTTTTTTCGCTTATTTCGGCCTTTCTCAATGGGCTGTTTGCCGTTTTTAACCGAAACATAAGCCACCGCCACCACCACTCGGTCATTAGTTTTTACGAAATGCTTGGCGGGTTTATGTTTATTTCTGTTTTCTTTGCATTTTCCGGACAGCTCAGCATCCCGAATCTAACCCTCTCAGCGCCCGACCTGTTTTGGCTTCTGGTGCTCGCATTGGTTTGCACCTCTTATGCTTTTACTGCAATTGTCAATATTATGAAGGTGCTGTCGGCCTACACGGTTATGCTTGCCATAAACCTTGAGCCTGTATATGGTATTATCATGGCATTTTTTATTTTTCCGGGGGCTGAGCGTATGTCGGCAGGGTTTTATCTTGGTGCTTCCATTATTGTGCTGGCGGTACTCAGTTACCCATATCTAAAACGTAAGTTCCGAAAAATACCTGGCTGAGTCTTCTTTTCTGGCAAATGCAATAAAGCCTGGATTGTTCAACTCAATTTTGTTGTATTGAAGTGGCTGGTGCTCAGTAATATGGTAAAGCTGACCTCCGTTTGCAAGCAAAAGGGCATGGCCTGCCGCGGTGTCCCACTCCCAGGTTTGCGAGTAGCGGGCATAAATTACCGGGCGGCCTTCAATCAGGTCGCAAAACTTCAGGGCACTTCCTTTTTTTATTAACTCAACATTTCCGTACTTTTGCATTATCTGTTGGGCCAGCCTTAGGGTGTGTGGCTCTATGTGCGAGCGGCTTACAGCCATTCCAATGGTTTCGGCAGGGGGCTTTGGCGCAATTGGCACCGAATGTTTCAAAAGAACTTCCACATTAATTTTCCCCAAAAGGGATAAATACTTAATGGTAAAAGCTTGCTGGCCCGCCACTCCCCACCAAGCTTTGCCCAACACTGGCGAAATGATAATACCCCCAATTGGCATATTGTTTTGCATAAGTGCAATGTTTACCGCAAACTCGCCATTGCGGCTGATAAACTCCCTGGTACCGTCCAGCGGATCGACAAGCCAATACTCATTCCAGTGTTTTCTTTCGGCCCAGGGCTTTATTTGGCTTTCTTCGCTTACAATGGGAAGGCCGGTGGTTTTGAGTGCATCGGTAATTAGCTGGTTTGAGCGGCGGTCAGCATGGGTTATGGGGCTGCCATCTGTCTTACGGTCAAAGTCAAATGGCGTTCGGTATATGGCCATAATGGCTTCCGAAGCACTGATGCCGGCCTTCAGGGCATGAGAAAGAAGCTGGTGCAGGTTTGAAACGGGTGGCAAAGCATATCGGGTTTAGTGTGTGAAATTACAGCTTTAATGTAGTAGATTTAAAAAAACCAAAAGGAAAAACAATCGCACATCCAAATTGTTATCATTTAATAAAACCAAATAAAACCAAATAAAACCAAATAAAACCAAATAAAACCAATATGAAACATACACCCAGGTTACTGTTTTTGCTGCCAATGCTTATTGCAGCAATTATTATTATGGGCGCTGCAGGCCACCCAACCCAACCTGCCAAAACCTTTCACGATTTTGTTGTTGAGGATATTTATGGCGACAAATTTGACCTGGCCACCCTTGCTGGCAAAAAGGTAATGGTGGTAAACACTGCATCGCGTTGCGGGCTTACTCCACAATTCGAAGCCTTAGAGCAACTTTATAGCGAATACCGCGACAAAGGTTTTGTAATTATTGGTTTTCCGGCCAATAACTTTAATAATCAGGAGCCTGGCACCAATCAGGATATTATTGCTTTTTGCCAGGAGAACTATGGCGTTTCGTTTCCCATGATGGCCAAAATATCGGTAAAGGGCGACGACATTCACCCTCTTTACCAATGGCTTACTCAAAAAAGCCAGAATGGGAAAATTGATGCTGGGGTAAGTTGGAACTTTCAAAAGTTTTTGATTGATGAAAAAGGCCAGGTGGTAGATTTTCTGGCGCCCCGCGAAAGGCCAAATTCAGAAAAGGTAATTCAATGGCTAAATAATTAGAGGGCTGGAAGCTCCCAGGTCTTTTTTTTGCACAGGGCACGTTCCTTTTTTGGCACGTGCTTTTTGTTTTGCATGGCGGGTGTTTAGCTTGGGCTTTTCTTTTAAATTTGCAGTTTGTACTCTAAGATTCCTCAAATGCCATTGCTGCCAATTTCAAAAAATGCTTCCGATGAAAATTTCCGGTTTGTTTTTGCCATTACCGAAAATCCACCCCTTGGTTTCATGATTGAGCCTTTTGCTGTGAGAGAAATTGGTCAGGGGCAGTTTAGTTATGACTTTCAGCGAATAAATCAGCACACTGCCGCCGATTACTTTCCTGATATGAGCCCCGACCAAAAATGGCTAATGGAGATATACAGCCAGTACGATGACGAGGCCGTACTGAAACGCTTTAATAAGGATAAGCTAAAACCTGCCCTATTTTTCGAAAGCCTGAAACCCGATTTTGTATTGGACCACATAAGGCCAGTTATTGACGGACAAATGGCCAAAATGGCCGATGTGATGCTGGCCAGCAACATACCAGTATATTTTAAAGGCCACAAAAAAGAACGAATACAGGAGCAGCCAATCAGGATAGCTTCGGGTTTGGCCGAAACAGTATTTCATTTTTGCCGTAACGAAACTGGTGTTCAATACAGGCTTCTAATTACTCATAATGGCAATGACATTTCCCTTACGGGGAAAGAAACTCTCTTACTGGGCCAATCTCCCTGCCTTCTAATTATTGGTTGCACACTATACCGCTTTGGCAAGGGTTGGGATGGCAAAAAACTCACACCCTTTTTTACTAAAGACCACATTGTGGTGCCCAAAACCGCCGAAAAAGCTTATTTTCAAAAGTTTGTGCTCGAGGCAGTGCGCCAATACAATGTAAAAGCCGAAGGCTTTGATGTTGAAATTATTGAAGCTAACCCGAAAACCATTATTAAACTTGAGCAAAACTGGCTAAACCACTGGTCGTTGCAGGTTTCGTTCGACTATGGCCGGGTTAGTTTTCCTTATGGCGATGGCGCTGCATCCAAAGTCTTTATGAAGGAAGAAAATGGCACTTTTTCGTTTGTAAAGGTGCAACGCGACGCCTGGTTCGAAGGCCAGGCCATTGAGCAGCTGGAGGAGCTTGGTCTGATAAACCGCTTCGGCGATGGTTTTTACCTTTGGTTTCCGGCACGCATGCCCGAACAAGCTGATGGCGAACCAACCCTTGCCGGACACTTTGATTACCTTGATTGGCTAACCACCGTTAGCGATAAACTGGGACTAAATAACGCAATGGTTCAGCACCATAATGAACTGGCCACCTATCTCCTTGGTCAACCAGGCATCAGTCTTTCATCCACCGACCGCACCGACTGGTTCGACTTATACGGAACTGTGTGTTTCGGATCTCATGAAATACCGTTTATGCGTTTGCGAAACCATATACTTCAGGGCAAGCGCGAGTTCGTGCTGCCCGATGGTACTGTGGGGTTGATTCCTGCCGAATGGTTTGTGAAGTACCATGAAGTTTTGAAGTACTCGACACCCAAAGGAAATACACTGCAGGTAAAGCGCTTTCACTACACCCTGCTCGAAGAAATAAAAGAAGCCAATGTGCCATTAGAGGGGCTTGTGGCAGCCATACGGCAATTTAAAGCCCCTCCGCTACCCGAAGGCATATTGGCCAATCTTAGGCCTTACCAGTTGCAAGGTTTCAACTGGATGAACTTTCTTTTCCACAACCGCCTGGGAGGCTGCCTGGCCGACGATATGGGGCTGGGAAAAACCCTTCAGACTTTAGCCATGCTGCTGTATGCCCATAAAGTGGCCAACGGTAATTCTGACCAAATAAATTTTCAAAACCAAACAAAAGTTGAGAACGAGGTAAAATCCCTTCAGCGCGAATTGTTTGCCGAGGCAAACCTTGAAGCCAGTCCAGCTGCGTCGGGCACTTCGCTGCTGGTTATGCCCCTTTCGCTTATTCATAACTGGATGCACGAAATAAGGCGATTTACCCCTTCACTCAGGGCGCATCAACATACCGGAGTAGCCCGCTCCACCAGTACAAGCCAGTTTAAACACTACGACCTGGTGCTTACCACCTACGGAACAGTGCGCAACGATATTGATATGCTCAGGGAATACCATTTTAACTATGTGGTATTAGATGAAAGCCAAATCATTAAAAACGCCGAATCGAAAATTTTTAATGCCATAAAAGAGCTTAAAGCCAGCAACCGGCTGGTGCTTACAGGCACCCCTATCGAAAATTCGCTCAACGATCTCTGGGCCCAGTTTTCGTTTCTGAACCCCGGTATGCTGGGAAGCAAAAGCAATTTTCGCGATGAATTTGTGAACCCCATTGAAAAAAACAACAATGTTCGCAATCAGCAAAAGTTGCACAAACTCATTGAGCCTTTTATACTAAGGCGAACCAAAGCCGAGGTGGCCAGGGAGTTGCCCGAACTTACCGAAACAGTGCGCTATTGCGAAATGACCGATGAGCACAGCAGGTTTTATCAGGAGCGAAAATCGCAAATACGCAATATGATTTTGGAGCATTTGGAAAAGCAGGGTGTTGACAAATCGAGGTTTTTTATTCTTAGCAGCTTAATGAAACTGCGCCTGATTGCCAACCATCCTTTTATGGTCGATCCGGACTATGCACACGAATCGGGCAAATTTTCAGAGGTGCGCGAAAACATAAGCAAGCTTATGGCCGAAGGGCACAAGGTGCTTATTTTTTCGCAGTTTGTAAAGCACCTGAATATTTACCGGCAGCATTTTGAAACCGAAAATTTGCCCTACAATTTGCTTACAGGCCAGGTAACCGGCAAAGATCGTGAGCGGTATATTCATGATTTCCAAAATGACCCTCAAAAGCGCCTTTTCCTTATATCGCTCAAAGCCGGTGGGGTAGGGCTCAATCTTACCGGGGCCGACTATGTGTTTATGCTCGACCCCTGGTGGAATCCAGCCGCAGAAAAACAGGCAATTAACCGGGCACACCGCATTGGGCAGGACAAAAGGGTGTTTGTTTATAAGTTCATAACCCGCGAAACCATCGAAGAAAAAATACTTTTGCTACAAGAGCACAAAAATATACTGGCCAGCATGTATATTGACAGAAACAACCCCCTGAACAACCTCGGCGAAGCTGAGATCAGGGAGTTGATTTCATGATTTGACCTGATAGCTTATCGTTAATGTTTAATTCTGTTTTTGGAAAACGCGCACATAATCAACCTTCATTTGTTGCGGAAAAACGGTAGCTGCATTTGGGCTTCCAGGCCAGTTGCCCCCAACTGCCACATTGAAAATGAAGAAAAATTGCTGATGAAACTCCGTCATGTGCTCGGGAGTAATGTCAATTTCATAAAACCTAATGTCATTAACAAACCACCTTATTTTTGTTTCATCCCAAATAATTGAAAAAACGTGGTATTGGTCTGCAAAGATGCCCGATGGCAGTGTGTATTTACCCCCGATATAAGAGTGCCCGTTATTGTCCCAGTGCACTGTGCCATGCACCTCTCTTTCTCTTCCGCTGCCGCCAATCATTTCCATTATATCAATTTCGCCGCACCTGGGCCAGCCAACGCTCGTAATGTTGTTTCCGAGCATCCAAAGGGCAGGCCAGATGCCTTGCCCAACCGGTAGCAAAGCCCTGATATCAATTCGGCCATACTTAAATGATTTCAATCCCTGTGTTTTAATTCTGGCCGAAGTAAAATTTCTGCTCTGAACTGTTTCCCTTCGGGCTTCAATTGTTAAGGTGCCGCCAGATACCGTTGCGTTTTGTGCCCGGTAGAACTGCAATTCATTATTGCCCCAGCCGCACAGGTTTGGGCAACCATCGCCTACTTCGGCCACCCAGTTATTGTGGTTCAGAGCACTTCCAGCAAACTCATCGTTCCATACCAGGTTATATCCTTCATACACCAATGGCGTTGTATAACCCAGGCTTACCGGTACAGGTAGTTTTACTTCGAAAGTGCGATTGCCAGTTATGAATTTTCCCGAAGAACCAAATGCCCTGATTTGTATCTCGTATGTGCCCGTCTGAGTAAAAGCAAGGAGAAACGAACCGGAGGTATTGGTTTCAAATGGAGTGGTATTTGGTAAAATGTAAAGTTCATAATTAACGGCATTATTTGCCTGGGCTTGCACAGATACCTTGCCAGGCTCCTGGGTTGAAGCCGTAATTATAATCTGCAGATTACTGGCGATTCCCAAATCATCAGGGCCATTTTCGCCATTGCATGATATAACTGGCAGCATTAAAAGAAACGCTACCAAAAAGCCTATATTTTCGGATTTGAGTCTCATCTTTTTTTTTACTCCTTAGTGTTTGATTTTAAATAGGTTCATTATACTAATTTAATCAACCGCAAGATATTATTCAACCAATTCGAACTCTCCTTTCAGAGGCAGGTTGTTTGATGCGGTTCCTACAAATACTTCGAATTTTCCTGCCTCGGGGGCAAATGTTTTATCAAGCCGGAAAAATGCAAGGTCGGCAGGCTCAATGGTAAACGCAACTTCTTTGCTGGTGCCTTTTTCTATCATAATTTTTTCAAAACCTTTGAGCTGAAGCAACGGTCTGGCAACACCATTTCCAAAAACATCCCTTACATAAAGCTGCACTACTTCTTCTCCAT
Organism: uncultured Bacteroidales bacterium; assembly: GCA_964348755.1. Classification (GTDB taxonomy): domain Bacteria; phylum Bacteroidota; class Bacteroidia; order Bacteroidales; family UBA7960; genus UBA7960. The sequence continues at coordinate 11,904 of CAYGDW010000002.1, forward strand.
CATGGTTGCCGATATTGGTAACTGTTGCCTTTATAACAATATTTTCGCTCATATTTATTGTATCTTGGCTTAGTAACAGGTTGCTATACTCAAAGGTGGTATAGCTTAGGCCAAAGCCAAAGGCAAACAGGGGTTCGTTCGGAATGTCGCGGTACTTTGTGCTGAACCCTTCTGGATTCGGATTATAAGGCCTACCGGTATTAAGTTGTTCGTAAAACACCGGAATTTGGCCTATATGGTACGGAAATGAAGCTGGCAACTTTCCAGAAGGGTTATAATCGCCAAACAATACATCGGCAATGGCATTACCCGACTCGGAGCCAAGCAACCAACAGTTGAGTATTGCGTTGGTATGTTCAACCACATCGGTAAGTACCAGGGGGCGGCCCGTAAATAACGCCAGAACTATTGGTTTGCCTGTTTTTCTAATTTCGCGAAGCAATTCCAATTGCAGTCCCTTGAGGGAAATGTCGGCATAGCTGCGGCATTCGCCCGATTGGTAAGCTGTTTCGCCCAAGGCCATAATTACCACATCGGCGCTTCTGGCTGTGGCAATGGCATGGGCAAAACCACTGCGGTCGGTTGTATTGTATTGGAGCTGCGAAAAAAAGTTTGTGCTCTCATTCAAAATTAGCCTGCAACCCTCTGAATATAAAACCTCTGAGCGATTGCCAATGGCTTGCCTGATACCCTCGAGCAACGATACAGCCGAATGGGGGTCGGCATTGGCGCGCCAGTTGCCAATTGGGGCATCCTTGTCGTTTGCAAGGGGCCCAATTACGGCAATGCGCCCTATTTCTTTTGATAATGGCAAAATATTGTTCTCGTTTTTCATTAAAACTATAGACCTCCTCGCAATATCGCGAGAGGCAGCAAGGTGGTCGGGGTGAAGCGTTAGTTCAGCCTGCCTAACTGAATCGTTATACTGATATGGATTGTCAAAAAGACCCAGTTTGAATTTTACATTTAAAACACGGCGAACCATTTGGTCAATCTGCTTTTCAGAAATCTTCTTGTCGTCGATCAATTGTTTTCCATAGTCAAGGTAAAGGCTACCCATCATGTCCATATCAATACCTGCATTGATTCCGTAAAAGGCGGCATCGTATCCCGATTCGGCCACCCCGTGCGGAATGAGTTCGGTAATTGAAGTCCAGTCAGATACAACCAGCCCTTCATAGCCCCACTCGTTTCGCAACACCTCGGTAAACAGCCAGCGGTCGGCCGAGGCGGGCACCCCGCCAATGGTGTTGAAAGCCGACATAAAAGTTGCCACACCTGCATCTATTGCTGCCTGAAAAGGCGGAAAATAGACTTCGCGCAGCATTCTTTCCGACATATCGACCATGTGGTAATCGCGGCCTCCTTTTGAAGCACCGTACCCCACAAAATGCTTGGCGCATGCAGCAATGGTATTTGCAGCCGCCAGGTCATCGCCCTGAAATCCACGTACCCTTGCAATGGCCGCCTGGTTATTTAAATATACATCTTCGCCGGCACCTTCCATTATACGCCCCCAGCGCGGGTCGCGCGAAACGTCAATCATAGGTGCAAATGTCCAATGAAGACCATTGGCCGAAGCTTCAATAGCCGCTATGCGGGCGCTGCGCTCCATGGCTTCACGGTCGAAACTAGCGGATTCTCCCAGTGGGATCGGAAACATAGTTTTATACCCATGAATAACATCGAAGGCAAACAAAAGCGGAATACCCAACCTTGACTCCTCAACGGCAATCTTTTGCAACCGCAAGGTCTGCTGCGCGCCTATTACATTCAAAAAACTTCCAATCTTCCCCTGGCGAATCATCTCATCAATATTATCGTTGTGGGCCAGTTGCTCACCAGTGCCGGTCGATAGATAAGGATTGGAAATCTGGTTTAGCTGACCCAGTTTCTCTTCAATGGTCATTTTTTTGAGCAGAGGTTCTACCCTTGGGTCGAATCCTTGTGTGTTGTTCTCCTTAATGTTTTGGCAACCAAGGCTTGCTGCCATTACCAAAACGAGAAGCGAAACAAGTTTTAATTTTTTCATTTTTTTAAAGATTTATTTTTTCTGAAACAAATATTACTAAGGTGTAAATTTTGATGGTACAATGTTTATGAACTTTCATCCTGGGAACGATAAATGCCAAGCTTTCCGGGTTATTTTTTTGTTTTCAGGGCTTCAATACCCCCGAGCAGGTAAACCATGGGTGCATTCCAGTTTATTGCTATTTCGTTGGTCGAATAGCTGCACTCCAAATCTACAAATGACTTTGCCGGATACTTGCTTCTTTTGGTAGAGGGCGGACAGTCTGTAAATACGTCGGTATTTGGGCCGCCAACCAGAAAACCAGGCACAGGGTCAGTAATTCCATCAGCAGCCGAAGGACGATGATGAATATTCATAACCCTTTGGGTTCCAAAACCCGTAATAAAACAGTAGCCTGTAGCATTTCGACCCAGTAAGTAATCAAGATCGGCAAGTGCCGAATAAAAATAATCATTGTTGCCACTTAGGCGGTATCCTACCAGCTTTAGCATGCCCTCGTTGGCAACCTGCGAATTGCTACCCCACCTGAATTCCTGAATGCTCACACCATAAGGTGCCAGTTTTGAGAGAGATGAAAGTTTTTCTACCAGTAGCAAAAAGTCCTCCTTAATCCCTTTTTCTTTCAAAACTATAGGAAGTTTGTCATAGTAATCGAGCAACGAAACGAAGCCCAGTGCAATTACCTGGTTCCAGGTAGGCACCAGCGGCACGCTGTAATGTGCTAAAACAGCATCCAAATAAGAAGATTTTCCGGAGGCAAGGTACAACTCTGAGGCCGCCCAGAAAAACTCATCGTTAAAATGACTGTCGCCATAGGCTCCCGTTTTAATGTCAGATGGTTGCTCATATTCAAGGTTTGGATTCTTAAGAGCCCATTCCCAGGCTTTTTCGGCCTGCTTAAGGCTTTGGTCGGCCAAACCGCCCAAATGCAACTCATAATCTTTGAGTAATCGGCTGGCCATAGCTGCAACAGCAGCAAAATTGAGTGTGGCCGATGTTGACTTTGCCACAACAAAACGATCTTCGGTTGCCTGATGAGGCATAACCATTGCATCAAAGTTCTTATTGGTCAATTTATGATACACTCCCCCATCGAAGGGGTCCTGCATGGTAAGCATCCATTTGTAGTTGTAAAGCGTTTCTGACAATAGGTCGGGAATTCCGCTTCCTGATTCTGGTATGTTTACCACAAGGGTGTCGAAGTAATCTTTAAAATCATGAAATGCCCTGAACATTGTATAAGTAGAAATGCCGCTGTTTACAATATATTTGTTGTAATCGCCGGCATCGTACCAGCCACCTGGCGAGCTGATAAGGGTCCCTTCGGGCCGGTTGGCATTGGCGGCCGAATTGTGTATAATTACAATGGTGTCGGGGTGCCCGCCAGGCCGTGCCCATTGGTTGCCAAAGGCAGGTTCAATGGCTATACCTGAACGGTTCAGGTAAAATGACCTCAAAGCTGCCTTGCTTAACTCATGAAACGGCTTGTGAGAAATCAATAACCTGTACCTTTGCTTTTGTTTGGGCAATACCACCCAATACGAGCCGGGAAGGGTGATTTCAGAAAAGAATACCTTTCTGACCGCATCGCCCGATTTTTCCCAAAAAAGGGCAGGTTCAGGAACCACCCTCAGTACTTCATTCCCGGTTTCATCCTCAAACAAAACCAGGTCAACATGCCCGGCAACCAAAAGCATTTTTGGGGCGTCAGAAATGTAACCCACCTGATTGTACAAAACATCTAAAACAGGTTTTTCGATGTTTCGTAACAGTTGACCGCAGGAAACCAAAAAAAATACCCCGGCGATGACCAATACCCGAATTGCACACATATTTAATAAAATTTTATGATTGAATAAAAAAATCTGATTGAATTTAAAAATATGCAAATTAACTTTTTTTGGCATTTCATGTTGCCAATGCGCATTCAAATTTTTGTTAAAACGCCCTGGTTAGTTAAGAAAGTATGGTTTTCTTTTTTATTGACTTTATACTGGAAACCTGAGTTTTTCCTTTTTTGTTCTCTCGTAAACATCCCTGCTGAAAAGATAAACTTGAGCAGGGCGGTGTGTTACTCCTTTTTGTTTTTCGGATAATGGAATGACATATTTTAACTGTGCCACTTTTTTGCGAAAGTTTCTGCGATCCAGTTTGATGGCAAAAACAGACTCGTATAAACCCTGAAGTTGAGAGATCGGGAAACGCTCAGGAAGTAGCTCAAAAGCAATGGGGTGATTGCAGAATTTGGTGCGTAAATAAAAAAGGGCTTTTGCCAGAATTTTATCGTGATCATAACCCAATTCCGGAATGTTGCTTATTGAAAACCACTCGGTTTCGGGATGCTGCATATCGGGTTTTACCATTGCGCTGTCAACCAGGGCAAAATATCCTACCGATACCACGTGTTTGTTAATTTCGGGATGCATCAGCATGGTCCAGAGCTGGTCCTTCTCTTTGCTAAGCCGGTCGGTATCGCCAAATGTGTAAAATTGTTCCATGTAAATGTTTTCCAATCCGGTTTTTTCCTTAAGGACACGGTTCGCGGCTGCGTCAAGATTCTCGCCTTCGAGCACATGGTGGCCCTGAAGGGTGTAGTCTGAAAAAATAACCTTGCTGGTTTTGGGGTCTTTCAGTACCCTTTGGGTAAGCAAAACCTTTAACCCATTTTCGCCAAATCCGAAAATTACGCAGTCAACCGAAAGATTGTTAATTAAAGCAGGTTTTTTCATTAGCGTAATTCTTACACATTACAAAGCTAAAATATTTTTTTTTAAAGAGGGGCAGCAAATAAAAAAAACAATTCCCCTTTAAAAAAAACAATTTCTGAATTTGGTTAAATACTGATAACCAATTAAGTGAATTTGCTGTTATTTAGAATCTGTCTAAATTACGCCTGAGTGATACAATGCTTGTTTTTTGAAAAAATTTACTATATTTGTGAGAGTTCCTTTTATACACTAAGTAAGCTAAACCAAGGTTTTTTATAAGCATTCATTTTTTGTTTTTCCAGCCTAAAGGTGTTTTGATTTTTGTTGCTTTTTCGTGTTTTGCCGGGTATATTATATTTTGGATTTCTTTAAACTCCCATATATTTTTCCGTGATTTTTTAACTAACCAAAAACAACAAAATTTTATGAAAAAAACACTAGGCCTCTTTTTCCTAATGATGCTGGCCACTTTGGTGGTTGCTCAGGATATTACAGTTACCGGCCGGGTGACTTCGCGTGATGACGGAGGAACGCTTCCCGGTGTAAGTGTAATGATTTTAGGCACCCCCACCGGAACAGTTACCGACATTAACGGAAATTACTCCTTAGCCACTCGCATTGGTCAGACCCTTCGGTTTTCGTTTATAGGTATGACCAGCGTTGATGTGCCGGTAACAATGGCAGTAATCAATGTTCAGATGGACTATATCCTTACCGATCTGGATGAAGTTGTGGTTATCGGTTATGGTGTGCAAAGAAAAGCACTTTTGACCGGAGCCAATATCAATGTGTCGGGCGAGGATATTGCCGGACTTAACACTTCTTCAGTAATGGAAGCCCTTCAGGGAATTGCCCCGGGGGTAAGCATTATGCGAAACAGCGGAGCCCCCGGTGCAGGCACCCGGGTTACTATCAGGGGACAGGGAACCATTGGCAATTCTAGCCCATTGTATATCGTTGATGGGGTTGCTGTAGGAAATATTGACTTTTTAAATGCATCAGACATTCAGTCTATTGATGTATTGAAGGATGCTGCTTCCGCTGCCATCTACGGCTCGAGGGCTGCCAATGGTGTAATTCTGGTTACAACAAAAAAAGGCCGTAAAGGGGCAAAACCCTCTGTAACCTATGAATCGTATGTGGGTTTTCAGAATGTTTATAAAAACCTTACCCCGCTTAATGCACAGGAGTATATGTTTATAATGAACGAAGGCAGAACCAACGATGGATTGACACCATACAACTATCAGGCAATGCTTTTGAATAATACATATCTCAATGCAAACTTTCCTAATAACCTTGGCACCCAACTCGGGGAGTATGTATGGAACAAATTGCAAAACGGATGGGAAGGAACCAATTGGATACATGAAATGAGCTACCGAAACGCCCCGGTTATTAACAATGCATTGAATATTACCGGAGCAAGCGACGATTTTGTTTATGCCATGGGGGTTTCTTATTTTGATCAGGCTGGTATCCTCGGTGGTAATATTACCGATGCTGGTATGAAGCGGCTTACTGCCAGGCTTAATACTGAGCTTGTTCTTTTTAAAAATGATTATCACGACGTGGTTACAATTGGTGAAAATTTTATGTACACCAACACCGTAAACCGGTCGATAGGCACCGGCAATATTTATTGGAACGATCTGCACAATGCCTTGGTTACCAATCCTTTGTTGCCTGCTTTTTGGGAGTCCTCTCCACACCCCATGGGTTTTACACCTACTATTGAAGGGGTTTCACTAAACCAGCACAATCCCGTTGCAGTTTTATTTAACAGGCATAACTATAACTGGGGCAAGGGCAACAGTATTACCGGTAATGTATTTGCTGTGGTTGAACCTATTAAAGATTTAAAATTCAGGTCTTCATTTGGCATCAATACATGGTTTGGAAACTGGAGGTCGTGGACACCCACTTTCCAGTTGGCTACCTTGTACAATAATGCCAACGATGCAGCACAGCAAAGTATGTATCAGGGCATTGACTATACCTGGACCAACACAGTTTCTTATGAATTTTCAATTGGCGACCACAGGCTAAGTATGCTGGCTGGTGGCGAAATGTTTAAAAACCAGCTTAATACCGAGCTAGGGGGCTGGAAAGCCAAAACCATTTTCGGTTTGCCCGACTATGCTTACCTTGACAATGTTAACCCTACGAGCATAAGCGAAATAAACACCTGGGGCCGCAACTGGGCCGCACAAGGTGGGGGTTTATTGTCTTACATAGGCAGGTTAACCTACAACTACCAGGCAAAGTATATGTTCGATGCTACTTTCCGGGCTGACGGTTCCTCCAATTTTAAAAGGGGTAATCGCTGGGGGTACTTCCCCTCGTTTTCGGCAGGTTGGAATTTTACCGAAGAAGAATTTATGAAGGACCTCGATTGGATAAATTTCGGAAAATTGCGTGCAAGTTGGGGTCAGAATGGTAATCAAAGTATTCCTAACTTTATTTACACCTCCAACATTACCTACAAACCGCAGGGTTATTATTTCGGACCCGATAAACTGGTTTCCTCGCCAACAGCTATTCCGGCCAATGTTCCCAATCCCGATGTAACCTGGGAAACATCTGAGCAGTTAAACTTTGGTTTGGATGCCCGCCTTTTGGACTGGAGGCTGGGTTTAACCCTTGATGTGTATAACAAAAAAACCAAAGACTGGCTGGTTTTAGCCCCGATTCTTGGAACTGCAGGCGCCGGAGCTCCTTTTATTAATGGTGGCGATATCGAAAACCGTGGTATAGAAATGTCTCTGTCGTGGAATGATAATATCGGTGAATTCAGATATGGTGCTACAATTGCAGGTGCACACAACCGAAACGAAGTTACTCGCCTGGCCAATGCCGAAGGAATTATAACCGGACCAGGCCATGTATTATCACAGGGAACTTCTTATATTTCGCGCGTTCAGGTAGGATTTCCCATAGGTTTCTTTTATGGGTTCAGAACCGCAGGCTTGCTGCAAAACCAAGATGATGTGGATGCCTATGTTGGACCAACCGGACTACCATACTTCGAAGATCAGCGCCCGGGCGATGTAAGGTTTGTTGATATGAACGGCGATGGGGTTATTGATGAAAAGGACAAGGTAATGCTTGGCAACCCAAATCCCGACTTTGAACTGGGTATTCAATTGAATGCAGAGTATATGGGGTTCTTTGCAAATACTACACTGACCGGCAAATTTGGTATGCAGGTAATGCAGTCGTACCGCTCATTTGCCGACCAGTTTACGCAAAACTACACAACCCAGATTTTTGGTCGCTGGCACGGAGAGGGCACCTCAAACAGGATTCCACGTCTTAGCTCATCTTCGCACCGCAATACCAACTATATTTCTGACATTTATATGCACGATGCCGACTACCTAAGGGTTAGTAACCTAACCATAGGATACAAGTTCGACAGGCTCCTCGGAAATGTAAACTGGATGCAGGCCGCTTCGATATATGTAACCTTCAATAACTTGTACACTTTTACAAATTATGACGGAATGGACCCCGAAATAAGGTTTGGTCATGATGCATCATGGGCCTCAGGCATTGACCTGGGTTTGTACCCCTTGCCGCGTACTGTAATGTTTGGCCTGAATGTTTCATTTTAAAAGATTACGACAATGAGAAAACTAGTATATTTAATAGTTACCGGTGCCATATTGTTTATCACTGGTTGCGAAGACTTCCTTGATACGAGAAACTTGTATCAGCAGGGGCTGGATAATTTCTACAAATCGCCAAAGGATATACAGGAGGCAATGGGGGGCGTATATAATGCATTGTACGTTTCGAACGTTCTGAGCGAAGAGCACCTGGCTGCAAATCTTCTGGCCGATTATATGTTTGGTGGCGGCGGCCCCGACGATATTACTGCCAAAAACATTGCCGCTTTCCTTGATCCGGCCGAAGACACCTATCGCGACCTATGGCGCGAAACCTACAATGGCGTCTTTAGAGCAAATGCCATAATTGAGGCAGTAGCTAAAAACGACTATTCAAAATTTTTTAATACTCCTCAGGAACTCACCAATTTTGTTAATACAACACTTGGTGAGGCTCATTTTATGAGAGGCTTCTTTATGTACAGGGCCGCAAGGTTTTTTGGAGGAATGCCTTTGATTCCAACAACCGATGCCCCTCGAAATGTACCCCGGTCAACCTTTACCGAAACCTTCAGTCAAATTGCAGCCGACTTTAAAATGGCCGCCGAAACAATGCCTGCTATTCCGGCAAATACTATACCACTTGCTGAATACGGGCATGCCAACCGTTGGGTAGCCAAAGCCTACCTGGCACGCACATTTTTGTTCTATACCGGCTACATGACCAACATTGAAAAGACTCCTACCACTGCAGTACCGCTTCCCGGAGGCGGAAACCTTTCTAAGGCTGAGGTTATTCAGCACCTTGAAGATATTAGAACTGCAAGTGGGTATGCCTTGGTACCCGATTTCAGAAACCTGTGGCCTTATTCTTATGTAAATACCAGTGCCAATCAGAATGTTTTACCCTGGGCTACCACAAATAACCTTAGTTGGGCGGGCCAGGATGGGCATAACTCAAGAATTGGTACAGGCAACCCCGAAGTAATGTTTGCGCTCAGGTTTGCCTTCGGAAACTGGGGTTGGGATGGTGGCACCGGCCAGAAGTTCAATAACCGTATTCCACTGTATTTTGGAATCCGGGGCAATTCAATGATTCCATTCGGACAGGGATGGGGATGGGGCACGATACACCCTGCATTATTCAATGATTGGCCAAGTGCCGACCCTCGCAGGGAAGGTTCAATTCTGGTAATGGGCGAAGCAGCTCAGGGCACAGGAGGCTATGAAGCCAATAAAGGCGACCACGAAACAGGCCTTTTTAACAAAAAATATACAACCCTGCAGCATGGTGGTGCCGATGGTGTAAAAGGTATGTTTTACTACATTTATGGCTGGTCGCATGGCGATCCTTTCCAGCTTTGGGCTGCCCAGGATTTCTTTTACCTCAGGTTTGCCGATGTACTGCTTATGCACTCAGAATTGACCGAAACAGCCACCGGAATGAACCTGGTTCGTGCAAGGGCCGGATTGGCACCTGTGACCTGGTCAATGGATAACCTCAAAAGGGAAAGACTTTATGAGTTTGCTTTCGAAGGTCTGCGATGGTTTGACCTGGTTAGATGGGGCGATGTGGAAAATCCTGCTAACAACTATTTTTCCAGACCAGCAAACGTGTTTAACTCTGGGGTTGCTGCCGTGCATACTGTTTCGTACCGCGCTGTAACCAAAGGGCTACTCCCCATACCTGAATCTGAAATACGCCTCTCCAACGGCGTTTATACCCAGAATCCCGGTTGGGAATAATTGATTTTGTTTAACCCTTTAATCAAGCTAAGATGAAAAGATTTAAAATATTAAGCCTTCTGATAGGCTCATTCTGTGTGTTTTTGGCTGCTTGTGAGCCAATTGAAGACAGGGATGTTCTTAAAAATAGTTTTGACCCTGACAAACTCGAACTCAGGGTGGTGCAATCTACCCCGGGGGGCAATAAATTGTCATTGCAAATGCTTACCCCAGGTGTTGCCGGCTATTGGGATTATAATATTAACAAGGCATTTACCGATAGGGTAGAGGTTATTTACCCAATACCTGGCCAAAGTACGTTTACCTTTCATGTTACCACGGCATTCATGCCCAACAATAAACCCGCTGAGGTTCAGTATGTTTCAAAAAGCATAAATGTTCAGATAGACGTGCTTGACCACGAACTTCCGCCTGCATATTATGCTTTGGTTGGTCAAAACCTGCAAGGCAAAACCTGGGTTTTTGATGGCGTTGGCGGCGATGGAAGGGTTTGGTGGGCTATGGTTGCTCCCTACAACTGGCAGGAGCTTTGGTGGAATGCTGGTGGCGAATGTTGTCCACCATCCGATGTTAATGGCCGTATGACCTTCGACCTGAGCGGTGGAGCAAATTTTACTTATTTTGCAAGCCCCACTGCCAATGCAGTGGCTGGTACCAAGTGGGCATTTAATGCCGACTTTACCAGGCTTACCCTCACTGGCCCCGCAAATATTTTGGGCTCGGAAGGTGGAGGCGGTAACAACAGAAGTTTTGAGATAAAGACTTTAACTGCCAACAGGCTGGTACTTTATGTGCCAAATGCCGCATGGGGTACAGGCTGGGTATGGGCATTCAAACCGCAATCTCTATAAGGTTTGTTTTAGTTGGTTTTAATTCGATTGGGTTAGTGTTTTAAAAAAGGAGGCTGTCTCATTGACAGCCTCCTTAATTTCTACAACTTAACAGAACTTCCAGGCCTGGTAAAGGGGCACCGCTCTGCCTGGTGTAACTATAATTGAACGATTATGAGGTTGTTCCTGACAAAATTGATGTTCACTTTTTTAGCTATTGAATAATTAATATAGCACACGTCAACTTACTGAAAAGGAGAAATCCTTTGTCAAGGCATAAATCAACAGAAGAAAATTTCCTTGCCATTTTTAAATTTTCGGTAAGAATTGAAAATTTTTATGCAGGATAATAAAAACCGCCTGAAGGTAATAACCTACCGGCGGTTTCTGGCAAAACCCTATAATTTTTTATATGGCTTCTACTGCTTTAATTTCCGGAATGGCTTTTTTCATGGCCTGTTCCACTCCGTTTTTTAGCGTCATGGTGCTCATGGGGCACGAGCCGCAAGCACCAAGCAGTTCAACGTTTACCACGTTGTCTTCGGTCAATTCAACAAAGCGGATATTGCCCCCATCGGCTTGAAGGTATGGACGGATCTGGTCAATAACATTTTCCACTTTTCTAATTAATTCGGCATTTTGGTTTTGAGACATTTCAAAAGGTTTATTAATGAAACAATGTTTAATTTTCAGCAGTAATTATGGTTTTTGCCTGGGTCAGGCCGGCATTTGAAATAGAGATCTGGCGAGCCAGGTTTTCGGCAAGAGTCCTGAAGAAATCGCTGGCATGGCTATTAGGGTTGAGTGCGTCGGGCTTGCCCGAATCGCCCGATTCCCTGACCGACTCAATGATTGGAATTTGCCCAAGCAACGGAAGGTTCAAGGCTTCGGCAAGGTTTTTTCCGCCATCTTTCCCAAAAATGTAATATTTGTTTTCGGGCAGCTCAGCCGGAGTAAACCAGGCCATATTTTCTACAATCCCTAAAACCGGAATGTTTATGTTTTCGTTCTTAAACATGTTAAGAGCTTTGCGGGCATCGGCAAGCGCTACTTCCTGGGGGGTGGTAACAATCAAAGCGCCAGTAAGGGGAACGGTTTGCACAAGCGAAAGGTGTATATCGCCGGTGCCGGGAGGTAGGTCAATAATCATATAATCAAGTTCGCCCCATTCGGCCTCGGTAAAAAGCTGTTTTAAAGCGCCTGTTGCCATTGGCCCACGCCATATCAAAGCCCTCGATGCATCGACAAAAAAACCTATCGAAAGCAGCTTTACTCCGTACCTTACAAGCGGCAATACTTTGGTGTGTCCGTTTTTTTCGATGGCCTCAAGTTGTTGGTTTTGTGCATCGAACATTATCGGAACCGAAGGTCCGTAAATATCGGCATCGACCAGGGCGGTAGCAGCCCCCGACCGGGCCAGGGCAACTGCCAGGTTGGCCGCAATGGTCGATTTGCCTACTCCTCCTTTGCCACTGGCAATGGCCACAATGTTCTTTACGCCTTTTAGTAATGGTTCATCACTTTTTCTGGTACTGGTAACCCGCGAGGTAAGATTTACCTCTACCTGGGCCTGGCTGTCAACCAAATCGTGTATAGCCCTTATGCAGGCCCTTTTAATGCTGTCTTTCAGCGGGCACGATGGAGTGGTTAATACAACCGAAAACCTTACTGACATGCCTTCAATCTCTAAGTCGCGTATCATGCCCAGGCTTACCAGATCTTTCTTCAGATCAGGATCTATAACCTGCCCCAGGGCATTCAAAACCTGATCGGTGGTTATGCTCACAATATCCTTATTTTTATTTAGACTTTGTAAAATTAATGCTTTTTTAAAAGCCCGAATTAAATTGGCCAGTGAAAAAGAGTACCTCAATGCTTTAATTCAATAGCGGGGTCCCAAAAAAAATTTCCGAAATTGACTATCTGGTTGTTTTCTATGGTTATTCCTTCCGACTCGAGCAATTGACTCATTACCTGTGGTCCGCCAAACCAGTGCTTGCCGGTTAAAATGCCATTTCGGTTTACTACCCGGTGGGCGGGCACATACTCGGTGCATACGTGTGAGCTGTTCATGGCCCAGCCAACCATTCGGGCCGAACCCGAAGTGCCCAGGTATTTGGCAATGGCTCCATACGATGTAACCCTTCCGAAAGGTATTTGCCTTACTACGGTATAAACCTTACCAAAAAAATTGGAGTCGCTCATACCACTTTGTTTTTTAACGAGAAGCGAAGATATTTAATGGCAATTCCCTTCGATAGGAATTTTTTTTCGTAATGTGTTTGTGTCGTCTTTATTAATGGTTCATCAATGTTTTCTTTCGAATAGAGGTCGTGGGTTTCAAAAATAAGGAGGTGTCCAAGTTCGCTTATTACATCAATTGTGTATTGAAACAATTCAGGGCTGTCAGTTTTTAGATGTATTGGGCTGCCAGGTTTGAGCAGTTTTTGGTAACGCAACAGAAACTCTGGCGAGGTAAGTCTTTTTCTGGTGCGCGACTGCTGCAATTGGGGATCAGGAAATGTAACCCATATCCCGGAAATCTCCTCAGGGGCAAAGAAGTAATTAAGCCTTTCGGCCTGGATTCTAAGAAAAGCAGCGTTGGTAATGCCTTTTTGCATGGCCTGGTTGGCTCCCATCCAAATTCTTTCGCCCTTTATATCAATACCTATAAAGTTTAATTGCGGATATTTTCGGGCAAGGCCGATGGTATATTCGCCTTTGCCGCAGCCTATTTCAAGCACAATTGGGTTAAGGTTATTAAAAACCGATTTATTCCAGTTTCCCTTAAAGGGGTGCTCTTCGACCGGATAACGGTCGTTTGGCTGAATCACGTTTGCGAAAGTGGCTATTTCGGCAAACCGTTTCAGTTTCTTTTTTCCCACGGTATAATCAAAACTTATTGTAAGGCTAATTTTTTTGCAAAATCCAGGCGCTGGGATTTATTTGCTGCTGCACTTGTTTAAGTAGGGCTTCAGCTTCATTAAGGTTGTAAAAGAAACCATAACTCACCCTGTGAAACCCGGTAGAAGTTTGCATAAATATACCTGCCTGGTTTGCGCCTTTGGCGCGCAACTCTTCTACAAAACGGTTTGCCTGCCCTTGGTCCTGAAATGCGCCCACCACAATATGATAAACTTTGCGTCCGGCTTCGGGTTGGGCTGAGGCTGCAGGTCTTGCAGCAATAGCAGGGGCGGGGGTTGCTGTGGCAGGTTGGGTTTCGGGCGTTGCAATGGTTGAGGCTTCGTCATGTTGCGCCAATTCAGGCGCAGCAGCTTCGGTATGCTGGGGGGCAACAGGTGCCTTACTCCTTTTTCCGAAAATAAAACTCCAGTTAAATGCTAGGATAATGGCTACCACAGTAACCGGAATTATGAACCAGGCCAGCCATTTAATGGCCTTCGGCAGCTCGGGGCTTGTTTCTTCGGGATGAACAATATCGGGGTCGGGTTCAATTTCGGGATGAAGCCAGGTTTTAGCCGGTTCATCCAAAGGCTCTCCGATATTTTCTGCGGCAACAGGTTCAGAAGTTTCTTTGGCAACAGGCCCTGACTCCACAATGGCCATGGGTTCTATTGAAGGAGGCTTAATTGGTTCGGCCGAAATTTTTTGAGGTTCGCTTACGGCTCCCATTCCGGCTGCATCGGCCAAATAATTTATTGAAAAATCAGGCTCGAAAAAAACCTGCCCATTTGTGTCGCGGCTGAAAACGCCCAACCTGTCGAGCATCACTTTTTGGCCACCAGCAAGTGAAGCATTAATCTCGGCTACAAAATCAGAAATAAGCTGTTGCACCTGCTCAAAACTTTTATTTTCTTTCTGTGCTATGTGCGAAATCAACGGAGTTTCGCCCTGGGTTGTTTCCGTGCTGAAAGAAATGACCTTTGATGGAGAAAGGATTTTTTTCTCTTCAGGGAGAAAACGGGCAGGAATATACTTGGTGTAGAACTCGCCAAAGCCCGGCAAAATAACATGCTCATGATCGAAAAGAAGCTCGCTGATGTAGGTTCCGATTTTCATAGTTCTGGTTTTTTTGCCTGATATTCAGAGCGTTTTTACAGGTCTAAATTAAGAAAAACTATTTACAATATGTATCTTTTACGCAAAATTACCACTTAAGTTTCTCTGACAATTTTCGGGGTGTAATGGCCCGGTTAATAAAAAAAATGGAAATAAATTCTGTTAAAACAGGCCGTGTATTTCGGCATCGATTCGCTGAATAACGTGACCCAGATCGTCGGGGTTTTCACTGAATTTGATTTTATCTACATTCACAATAAGCAATTTGCCCGATTTATAGCCTTCAATCCATTTGTCGTATCGCTCGTTGAGGCTCTTTAGGTAGTCGAGCCTGATAGAGTTTTCGTATTCCCTGCCTCTTTTTTGAATCTGGCTTACAAGCGTGCCCACGCTTGCACTAAGGTAAATGAGCAAATCGGGTGGCTGAATAAATGAGCTCATTAGTTCAAAAAGGCTTTTGTAATTTTCAAAATCGCGCGACGACATAAGCCCCATGGCATGCAGGTTGGGTGCAAAAATATTGGCATCCTCATAAATGGTGCGGTCCTGAATTACGGTTCGGCTTCCTTTTCTAATATCTACAATTTGCCTGAAACGGCTGTTGAGAAAATAAATCTGCAGGTTGAACGACCACCGCTGCATATCGTCATAAAAATTATTCAGATAGGGATTTGTGTCCACATCTTCGTAATGGGCCTCCCAGCCATAATGTTTCGAGAGCAGGCCGGCAAGGGTTGTCTTTCCTGAGCCTATGTTTCCGCCAATTGCAATGTGCATACTTAATATTTTTCCGGGTTAAAAACTAATACAGCCTGAGGTTGGTTTGGTAAAGGCGAATTTCATTTTCTGTATGAAGGTAAATTTGCCTGCCTATTACCATACCCGATTTGATTTGATTTATCGGTAACAAAAATAAGTTTTCCTGCTGAAGCAAAAAATCAAAAACAATCAATTCTTTGTCAGAAAAAAAAATCAGCAAATTTCCCAAAACCTGAAACCTATCAATGCCTTTCCTTTCAATTAAAAAAATAAAATTACCGAATGCATCAAAAACAGCAATTCCTACTTGGGGGTCGCTTATATATATTCTGCTATTGGCCTCGGCCATAAATACCGGGTTGTTAAACCCATTGAGAATTTCGGAAAATGGAAGGCTTTCGGCTTGTTGCTGAAAATTTTGGTTGAAGCGCCGCAACCGGTTTTGATGGGTGAAATAAGCCCAAAAGCCACCCAAAAAGGAATGGCATACCAAGGCGGGGAAATCATTAATGAAAGATTGTGGCATGGCGGGCCCTTCTTTTATGGCCAGATTGCGGTCTATCCAGGCAATGTGCCTAAACCCTCCATGAAACACCAGGATGTTGAAAGGGTCGGTGGCATCAAATTGGGTAATGCTGCCAAATTGCGGGTTTGAGTAATGTTTTCGGGTTTTGTTTGCCTGATAATATTTTACCAGGCCAAGTGGGGTTGTGTAATAAATATTGCCCAGTTGATCGGCTGTAAAATGGGCTGTTTCAATATTAAAAACTTCCGAAAGTGTAAACCAGTCGGACGGCTGTTGTGAGCTGGCCGGCAACACTGCTAAAGCAATGAGCGAAAAAAGGAAGATGCCGGTGAGCCTTTGTTTCACTCTTCTATAAACTTTAAAATTTCGTCAACATATTTACGGTCGTTGTAAAGGCGCGGGACCTTGTTTTGGCCTCCCATTTTGCCTTTCGATTTGAGCCACTTAAAGAAGGAGCCGGGCGGAACGCTCTGAACTACTGGCATTTTAAGCATTAGGTCGGCACTGCGTTTGGCTTCGTAATCTGAGTTCAGATTTTTCAGCTCTTTGTCCAGTAATTCAGTAAACCGCTGCAGGCTATCGGGCTCAACCTCAAATTCAATAAGGTATTGATGGGTTGCCTTATCGTTGTCATTAAGAAAAACCGGAGCCGCGGTGTATTCAGAAAAAATGGCACCGGTGGCTTTGCAAGCCGCCCCAAGGGCTTTGTCGGTATTGTCAACAACCACCTCTTCGCCAAATGCATTGATAAAATTTTTGGTTCGTCCGCTTATTACAATCCGGTAGGGCGAAATATTGGTGAATCTTACGGTGTCGCCGATAATGTAGCGCCATAGCCCGCTGTTTGTGGTAATAACAATTGCGTAATTGGTGCCTGTTTCAACCCCTTCGAGCGTTACAACCCTGGGATTAGCCTTTCCAAATTCGTCCATTGGTATAAACTCGAAAAATACCCCACAATCAAGCATGAGCAACATTTCATTTGAGAAGGGCTGATCCTGAATACCAAAAAATCCTTCTGACGCATTGTAGGTTTCAAGATAATACATATCCTTTGAAGGGATGAATTTCTGAAATTGCTCGCGATATGGAATAAAACTTACCCCCCCGTGGTTAAAAAGTTGCAGGTTTGGCCATACTTCAAGAATATTGTCGCGGCCTGTAATTTCCAGAATTTTTTTTATCAGCACCAGATTCCACGAGGGCACCCCGCTAATGCTTGTTACATTTTCTTTACTTGTTGCCAGGGCAATTTTTTCAAGTTTAATTTCCCAATCGTCGAGCAGGGCAAGCGAAAGGTCGGGTGTACGAAAAAACTCGCCCCACCAGGGAAAATTTTGCAGCAAAATTGCCGAAAGGTCGCCAAGATTTGCCTTGCTGTTAAACTCGCTTACCTTATGGCTGCCGCCAAGTACCAGCCCTTTGCCATCAAAAACAGTATTGTCGGGCCTGTGGTGGCAAAAAAGGGCCATAACATCCTTGCCGCCTTTCATGTGGCAATCTTCAAGGGCCTCGTCGCTTACCGGGATAAATTTACTTTTGTCGCTGGTGGTGCCGCTCGATTTGGCAAACCAACGAATCTCCGAGGGCCAGATAAGATTAGACTCGCCTAAACGCAAACGCTCAATATAATGTTTTACATCCTCGTAATCCTGCAAGGGAACCCGCCTACTAAATTCGGCATAGCTGCTTATGCTTGCAAAATCGTATTTTTTCCCCCACTCAGTATCCTCAGAGTAATTAATTAGCTTTAAAAGCAAGTTCTCCTGTATTTCATGAGGGAAATCCATGAAATACTCTATTTGCGATATCCGCTTTCGGAGGTACCAGGAAATTATTGTGCTAATATTTGACATAATGAAAAAATGCAATTTAATGACCTGCAAAAATAATGATTTAGGCCCAAAGTTTTTGCCGGCGCCTTTTTAATAATTAAATTAATGGCGGTTGTTTACATTTAGCTTTCATTCAGGGTAAAAGATGTATATTTGAAATTACTATTGTCCGATAAAGTAAAAAAGGGTAGAATTTTATGCATGAGATTCCTCACTACGTTCGGAATGACAGTCAGTTAGCTTTTTATTAAGGGGGTAGGTGGCGGCGAAGCCGCCACCTACCCCCTTAATTGCCAAAATCATTGAAAACCCTGTCATATCGGGCGGAGCGAGAAATCACGTAATTTTTGTCGGCCAGTAGTGTTTTGAAATATAACTACTAAACCTATTTTAGTTATGGATTTCGTTAATGAATTTTGTTACAATCCTGCCAGGCCTCTGGCTGATTATCAGACCAATTACAGCGGACATTTTACAAACAAACAAGACACTGACGAAATATTTCAGCAGGGTATTATCAGGTTGCGCCAACTGCAGGATATGCTATATGCCCAGGGCAAACATGGAGTTCTTATAATTTTGCAGGCGCTCGATGCTGCCGGCAAGGATGGTATTATTAAACATGTTATAAGCGGAATAAACCCCCAGGGTTGTCAGGTAAAAAGTTTCAAGGCACCATCGGCCGGGGAGCTTGCACACGACTTCATGTGGCGATGCCTTAAAGATTTGCCCCAAAGGGGTAATATTAGTATATTCAACCGGTCGTATTACGAAGAAGTGCTGGTGGTAAGAGTGCATCCAGCATTATTGCTCAAACAAAATATTCCGGGCATTGAAATTACCAGGCAGGTAACTGAAACTTTTTGGGAAACACGCTTTCGCGATATTTCAAACTTTGAGCGCTATTTTACAAACAATGGCTTGCTGGTGCTTAAATTTTTTCTGAATATTTCCAAATCCGAGCAAAAAAAGCGATTCCTTTCGCGCATTAATGAGCCTGCCAAAAACTGGAAATTTACAATTGGCGATGTTAATGAACGTCAGCATTTTGACAGATATCTCGAGGCATTTGAAGACATGATGCGCAATACCAGCCATAGCTTTGCTCCTTGGTACGTGATTCCGGCCGATAAAAAATGGTTTATGCGAACGGCCGTTTGCCGTATAATTGTTGATCTGCTCGAGAAACTTAATTTGGCATACCCCGATTTAGGCCCAACACATTGGCAAGATATGGAAAAAGCCAAAATCTTGCTCAACAGCCAAGACAGCTAAATACTAAGCTTTGAATATTAGCGTTTTAACCACAAATTATTAATCTTGTTGAAATACTTTCGAAACTTTCCGGGTATTGAATTTTATTCGAGGCAACAGCGCTGGAAATTGTTTTTGCTGGTATTTGCTTCGCTAATTGTTGTTGTTTCGTTGTACTTTACCGATAGTTTGGTTAGGAAAATTGCCGAAGACGAGCGCCAAAAAGTTATTTTGTGGGCCGATGCGGTAAAGCGAAGGGCAAACCTGGTGGTTTACACCGAGGAATTCTTCGAAATTATTAAGGCCGAAGAGCGAAAGAGGGTAGAGTTATGGGCGATGGCCAACCAGGTTATTATTGATCCGGCCACCGAAAACATTGACCAGATTTACCTTGAAATATTGCACGCAAATACTACAATCCCGGTACTGGTAGCCGATACCCAGGGAAACATTATCAGTCACCGGAATCTTGCGCCACGTTTTAATAACCCCCAGGTGTTCACCGCCGAACTGCGTGATTATTTTTCTGTTTATCAGCCAATTCCGGTTAAGTATCCTACCCAACGCGGATACGAAACACAATACCTGTTTTATCAGGACTCACGCGTTTTTACCCAGCTTCGAAGCCTGCTCGATGATTTAATCAACTCATTCATATCTGAGGTGGTGGTAAACTCGGCCAATGTACCGGTAATAATTATTGACGCCACCCGTTCAAGAATTATCGCTGCCGGAAACATTGACCATCCCGACCCCTCCGATACCCTGAAGGTAAGACAAGTGATAGAGTCAATGGCAGGAAAAAATACACCCATTACAATTCAACTGCCAACCTATGGCACCTGCCATGTACTTTATACCAATTCATTCCTGCTAACACAGTTGAGATATTACCCCATTGCCCAGTTTCTGGTTATTGGAGTATTTTTGGTTATTGCCTATATTCTTTTCAGCACGTCTCGCAATGCCGAGCAAAACCAGGTTTGGGTTGGTATGTCGAAAGAAACGGCCCACCAACTTGGCACTCCGCTATCGTCGCTCATTGGATGGATCGAAATTTTGAAAATTAAAGGAGTGGACAAGGCCACCATTCGCGAAATATCGAAGGATGTTAAAAGATTGGAAAACATTACCGAAAGGTTTTCGAAAATTGGCTCGCCGGCAAAACTTGAACCTGTAAATTTAATTGAAACCACGCGCGAGGCCGTTGAGTACATGAAAAATCGTACATCAAAAAGGGTTAATTTCAAAATACTTTCCACAGATAAGGAAATTATGGTGCCGCTCAACACCAATCTTTTTGAATGGGTTATTGAAAATATATGCAAAAATGCAGTAGATGCAATGGACGGAGTAGGCAACCTTACCATTGAAATTGATGAACAAGCCCGCGAAGTAATAATCGATATTACCGATTCGGGTAAAGGGATTGTGGCATCAAAACACAAAACAATTTTTATGCCTGGCTACACCAGCAAAAAAAGAGGCTGGGGCCTGGGGCTTTCACTGAGCAAGCGAATTATTGAAAACTACCATAAAGGCAAGCTTTTTGTAGAATGGTCGGAAATAAATAAAGGAACTACCTTTCGCATAGTATTGAAAAAGTAAGAAATTCTTCACATATTTGACACTTTTTATAGCCATGAAGCACCGGATTACTCTTTTTTTAATTTTTGCAGTAAGCCTGGGGTTTTTGGGCTTCCGAAATTTGGGCGTTGAGCGCATTATGATGGAAATGCATAGCCAAAGCCTGCACAAAGGAAAGCGTGCCGAGGTAAATGCCAGCCTTTTTTACATTTCGTTCAATGGGCAACTTATTTCTCGCTATACAAGGCCAATTGAACAGGTAATGATAACCAACAACAAAGGTGAACTGGCCATATACAATGAAAAGGACCACTCGGTTTATCGCACCCAAAGCCTTGAATATAGTTCTGAAAATAACCTGATTTATTTTTTCCTTCAGGGAAAAGCAAGCGATTTAGGCCTTGGCCAAATTGGCTTTCAACTTTTGGAAACAAAAATTGAAAAAGGATTGGTTATAACCCGATGGCTCCCCCCGGCTACCATGAATCACCTGTTCAGCCATATTGAGCTGGTTCACGAAAATTTTCTTCCAATTTATAGCGGTTATTACGATGTAAACAAAAAACTAGTAAAAAAGGTGTATTTTACCGACTACAATTATTTTCCGGAAATTACCCTGCCATTAACCATTACTGAGTTTAATTATCTGCCAGGAGGCGACTCAATTGTAAACCGGGTAAAGTTTTCTGATGTTCGCATAAACCATAGGGCAGTAAGTTCATGGTTCAATTTTAAAATACCTCATGACGCAAAAATTATTAAATAAAAAAAGGTTTTTCCTGGTTTTAATTATTTTGGTGGTTTCGGTTAATTATGGTTTTTCGCAGCAGCCTGCTACCAACCTCGATTTACTTGCGCGCACAATTTGCAGTGGCTGCAACCATCATACGCAAAATGTTGATTTTATGCAAACCCGCTCCGGATCACTCATTGCCCGCTACAACCCGGTTTCGCTTGCCTTTACTGGTTTAATGTACGTTTACCAGCGGTTTGTATCGCCCCAAACACCGTCAAAATGCATATACGAAACCTCTTGTTCGCATTTTAGTAAAATCCTGATTGCCGAGTATGGCCTAATTCGGGGAATTGTTTTTACAGCAGACAGGTTAATGCGCTGTAATCGTGTGGCCGCTACCGATGTAAACCCTTCTAGGATAAATGAACAATCGGGAAAAGTGATTGAAACCGTTGAAATATACCAGCTTCCCAAATGATTCTCGTATTATTCCTCCTTTTGCTTTTTCAGTTCCCTTTTTCGGGTTTTGGCCAGGAGAATGTAAGACGTGAATTGGATTTTGTGCAACACTTAATAAGCCGAAATGAATTGCGCGAAAGCTTGTTTCTTTTACATAGGATACACCCTGACGACCAAAACCTTACCGATTCTGTCAATTTTTTAAGAGGGTGGGTATTGTATCAGCAAAAGCAGCTCGATACCTCGGCTTTTTTTCTTTTAAAAGTATCTGCTGAAAGCCCGCTATTTCAAAAATCCCGGTTTTTTGCTGCATATAATTTGGCGCATGTTGGTAGTCTTCAGCAAGCCAGTTCAGTGATGCAAAATCTATCATTCGAAGAGGAATCGGGTATAAGTGCCTTAAAAAACTTTCAGATGGCTGGGATTGCTCTTCTTCAAAGAGATTTTGAAAGTTTTTCATTAAATGCGATAAATTTTAAAGGGCAATTCAACGCATTTGCACAGCAGGAAATAAACCTCAAAGGATATGCAAACCAGCTTATTGACCAGCCCCGTCGGTCGCCGGCTGTTGCCGGAGTGCTATCAGCATTTATACCTGGTCTAGGAAAAGTTTATGCAGGAAAAACAGCCGAAGGAATTGCCGGGTTTTTGTATGTGGGCGCATTGGGGCTTACAACTTATGATTTTTATCGAAGGCTGGGACCAAAAAATGCATTTTTTATATTGTCTTCTGCTGTTACAGGCGTTTTTTATATTGGCAATATTTGGGGAAGTGCGGTAGCCGCAAGAAGGCAGCAAATAGAATTTAACCATGAAATGGACCAACGCATACTTTTTGATTTGCATATTCCTTTGCGCAATTTTTTTCAATAAGCCAGGGGGTTTTGCACAAAATTCAGTTCTCTGCAAAGGCGATAGCCTGTTTAGTGCTGGTAATTTCTTCGAGGCTGCCATAGCATTCGAACGCGCATACTATTTTGCACCAAATAATACCGAACGCATTGCAGCAAACCTGAAAAAAGCAAACGCCCTGAAGCAGCAAGGAGAATTTTCAAAGGCTTTTTCTGACCTGCAACGCTCCCTGCCTACCGCAATTATCGACTCTTTACGTATAGAAGTGCTATACGAAACGGCCATTTGCGCTTATTTAGCTGGTAATTATGCTCATTCCATATCAATTCTGAGTCAACTTATTTACCAGTATCCACATGCAATACAATTCAAAGAATTTTTTTTGCTTAAGGCCATGGTATTGGTAAAACTCGAACAATGGAACGAGTTGTCAGTTCATATTAACCAAATGGCATTACAAAGGCAACCCACATTGCAAAAAGACCAGGTAATGACACAATTGCGCGATTTACTTAACCCGGGAAACCAACCCAAATTACGAAACCCCGAAAGAGCCAGTCTGTGGTCAACTATTATTCCTGGCTCTGGCCACCTTTATGCCGGAAGTCCTGGCAAAGGAGTAATTAATGGTTTATCGCAACTGGTTTCGTTGGGCGGGGCTTTCGTAATGGGGGTTAATCATTTGTATTTTAGTGGGTTTATAATTGGGTTGGGCGCTTTTCAGTCGTTTTATTTCGGAGGAATAAAACAAGCAGCCAACCTCGCTCAACAAAACAACATTAAAAAAATGAATGATTATCAGGCCAAAATCGAAACGCTTTTGTTTGACATATATCAAATGCCTTAATAATTGTTATTCCAAAAAATAAATATTTCCATCAGAATAATTCTGTTGTTTTTGCTGATAAACTCATCGGGTAGAATCTCGGCAATGTATGGCAGCGTCGAACCTGAGCCAGCCTTCATTGCCCTGGAGCAAACCATGCTTGCGCTTTACGAATTTGATTTTTTTCGGGCTGACTCTTTGTCTGATCAGATGCTGAAAAATTATCCAGATCATTACCTTTCGCATTTTACCCGTGCTCAGTATTTGTGGTGGCTTATAATTACTCAAAACTCCAATTCAAAGCTCCAGGTCGAATTTAGTAGTTCACTTGAAAACTCCCTAAGGGCCATTGAGGCATACATGCAAGCGGGCCAGCAGCACATTTATAATTTCTTTTTTATTAACATTTATGCAATGCTGGCAAGGCTTAACCTAAAAAATCGCGAGTACCTGCGCACCATACTTTCGCTCAAAAATTGCATAAACCAAGTTGGGATTTCTCTTGGCAACGAAATTCTTTTCCCTCCATATAACCTTACTTCTGGCATGTACAACTACCTGTCCGAATACTCAGCAATCCGATATCCATTTTTGGGTTTGTACACCCTTCTATATCCCAAAGGGAATATGGAGCTTGGCCTTAAACAGCTTAAAATTGCAGCGGCCAATGAAAACCTGATATGGAAGACCGAAGCTTCTTACTTACTGCTGAAAATTTTTCTTGAACTGGAAAAAGAACCTGCAAGGGCCTTGATATATGGGAGGTACCTGGTCGAAAAATTTCCGAATAACCTGATTTTTCAATGGCATAACCTTCAAATTTCTGAAACCATTGAGTCAGGTATTTCTTCCCAAAAATTGAAAACCAAACTTCTTGAAAACACCCGCATGGCAAAAGGTATCAGTCAATCTCAGAAGACTTATTTGCTTTCGATTTTCGAAAAATAAAAAACCGGCCTCCCTTTGCTGAATGTGATTGCGGGGAAACCGGCTTTTGTTGTAGGAAAAATGTTTACCACATAAAGAATTTAGGATTGTCGATGTACTGGCTTATGTCATCATCAATCAAGCCTATTAAAAGCACAATCCAGTCGATAAGGGCAACAATACCGCAACCCCCGAGTGTAAGAATATAACCAATTATTACCCCGGTTCTGGTTCCAAGGTAGGCCCTGTGAATACCCAGTGGGCCAAGAAACCATGCCAAGGCAAAGGCTACAGCAGGATTCTTTTCTTTCAGGTAAGATCCGCCTGCATTGGCAGAAAGAGCTCCAACAGAATTCATGGCCAGAAAGTCAACCTGTTCAGCCTGGGCAAACATGTTATCGACAGCCGTCTGATTGAGCCGGTATTGGCTGGCTTCGGCCTGGGTTGCCAAAATACCGGCCAAAAAAACCACTAGAGTAACAAACAGTTTTTTCATGCAAAATGGGTTTAGTGAGTAATTAGGTTTTCTGGTTAAATCAATATGGCAAATATATGATATAATTTTTTTGTTTTACAGTATTAGTCTTGCAATTGCAAGAAATTTTAACAACTAAATTTCAATAGCATTTTCAATACATACTTAGTCAACATTTTGCTGTTTCCCATTCCGAAAACCTTTGAACCAAACGGGCCTTGCCTATGGAAAGTATTGAATATCAACCACGGGTTTTAGGTATCACACATTGCTGAGTGGTAGAATTACACCAAATCAGAGGCGTTGGTTACCTCTTAAACTTTTTTAAACCCTGGGTCTGACTTATCAAAGCCTTTATTTTTAGCACTTTTGGTTTTAAAGGGTAGGGTAGAAGGCATCTTCAATGTGGCTTACCTGGCGTTGGTCTCCTTTAAACAATACGCTGATAATATCGAAACGTACCTCAAGGTCGAGGTTGTTTTTTATCAGGTAATGATTGGCTGCGGCAATTAAAAGCTTTTGTTTGCTTTTGGTAACAAACTCTTCGGGTTCGCCAAAAAAGGCTGTTTTACGGGCTTTTACTTCAATAATAACAAGCTGGTTGCCTTTTTGGGCAATAATGTCAATTTCCTTGTGGCTCGACTGCCAGTTGGTTTCTAAAACCTTATAGCCATTTTTTGTCAAATGCTCCAGGGCTATGGCTTCTCCCTTTTTGCCGGTTTCGTGAGGTTCAGCCATGGTTTAATGCCAGAAAATTATTTTATTTCGAAAAGTTCAAATTCAAAATACTCCATAATAGGATTTGCAAGTAGTTTTTTGCAAGCAGTTTCTACTTTTTTGTGGGCTGCATCCTGATTTTCGGCCTCCACCTCAAGGGTTATGTGCTTGCCAATTCTTACATTGGTAATTTCGGGCAAACCCAGGTTTTTCATGCTTTTGGTTATGGCTTTTCCTTGGGGGTCGAGCAGGGCCTTTAGGGGCATTACATTAATCTCGGCGCGAAAATTCATCTTATTTGTGTGTTTGGAATGGTTCAGGTTTTTTTACTGAAAGGGCACTGTTTGCAAGCGACAAAATTATGTAAAATATTACTATCATGGCCACTGCTTCAATACCTAAAATTAAAAGTGAAATTATTACCAGAGCCAAAAAAACGTACCTGATTTGGTTTCCATGCCATCTCAACGATTTTATTTTTAACGAAAACATAACCAACGGCGAAACCATGAGCCACGAAAAAACAATAACGAGAATCATCAAAGCTGGCATGCTTAAAGTTATGGTTTTTACCAGGCTATATATAATTCCATCGGCAGGTGCAAATGCCAGCACAAAGGGCAATGAAGCAAAAAAGGCTGCATTGGCAGGGGTTGGAAGCCCTATGAACGAATCAGACTGGCGGCTGTCGATGTTGAATATGGCCAGCCGAAGGCCTGCAAAAATGGCTATAATAAAGCCGGCAAACGGCAAAACAATTTGCAGTGCAGGAGGGTTTAATGGCTGGGCGGCCTGATGCATGTAAAAATATAAAATGGCCGAAGGGGCCAATCCGAAACTTACCAAATCGGCCAGGCTATCCAACTGTTGCCCAAGGGCAGAGTGGGCTTTCAAAACTCGGGAAAGCATACCATCGGCAAAGTCGAGCAACGAACAAAAACCTATAATAATTGCCGAATAATGAACAAATCCTTGTATGGCCAGTACCACAGAAACCGAACCCAAAAACAGGTTCAGAAGCGTAACCGCGTTGGGCAATTGTTTCATTTTTTTATCTTTACTAAATTCTTAATCTATTTTTTATTGATGGACAAATCAGCGTTTCTAAAAGCCGCTTTTAAAGAAAAAGTGCATTATGTCTTAGAGCATGGAAAACAAATTTCAGCCAGACAATTTCTGTATTATACCATTAAACTTTATAGCATTTCCGATTTTTTTGCTGAAATCTGGTACATCCCTTTCTCCAATAAAATTGACAAGGTTGAACTGCTCGATATCGATGATGTGCTGCACCTCTACCGCAACGACTTCGATATTTCGTCCCTGCTAAAGTAAGCAGATTTTTTAACCTCTTTATTTGGGTCGCATTTATTTTCTAAATACGATGGCAATCGGTTTATTTTATGGGCGAAACTGATATTTTTGCTGACGTCAAATCTTCCTATAATTAAATTTTATAAATATGGCTGGCTTCAAAAATATTTTTCGGTTTTCGGGTTCATTTTTCGCGTTGCTTTTATCAGGTTATCTTATGGCCGGCGAGCCTTCCATTACCCTTGAAAAGATTTGGAAAGACCGCTATTTCGCCCCCAAAACCATAAGGCTGGGCAAATCAATGGCCAATGGATTAAGCTATTCAATCATCGAAAAGCAAACCGATATAAACATTCATGCATACCAAACCGGCACATTTTTGCATACAATTTTTTCGACCGAAGGCTTACTTACCGACCCAAATGGAAAGGCCTTAAAGGTTGGGACTTATCATTTTAGTCCGTGTGAAAAATTTTTGCTTGTGGGGGTAAAGCAGCAGCCGATTTACCGCTATTCATACACTGCCGAATATTTTTTGTGGGATATTGAAAAAAAACAGTTAAAACCCCTCTCTGAAGGAACCCGCCAAACCTTGCCGGTTTTTTCGCCCGATGGACAAATGGTGGCTTTTGTGCGCCAAAACAATGTATTTATTAAAGACCTGCGCAACAATTCCGAAACTGCTGTAACAAATGATGGGCTTGCCAACCATATTATAAACGGAACTACCGACTGGGTTTATGAAGAAGAGTTTGGATTTACTCAAGGCATTTACTGGTCGGCCGATGGCAAGCAACTTGCCTATTATCGTTTCGACGAAAGTCAAGTAAAGGAATTTACCATGTTGATTTATGGCAGTTTATATCCCGACGAATATCGTTTTAAATATCCCAAAGCCGGCGAAAGAAACTCCATGGTTACCATACATATTTACAATGTGCAAACCGGGCAGACCGTACAGGCCGATACAGGCCCCGAAACCGACCAATACATTCCGCGAATAAAATGGACAACCGATCCTTCGCTGCTGTGCATTTACCGCATGAACCGCCATCAAAACCAACTCGAATTGTTGCTGGTAAACGCCACAACCGGAGCCAACCGCCTCCTTTATCACGAAACGAACCCATATTTTATCGATGTGAACGATGACCTTACTTTTCTGGCAGATGGCCGCCACTTCATAATCAGCAGCGAAAAAAGCGGATACAGGCACCTATACCTTTACAATATGCAAGGGCACCTGGTACGACCATTAACCTCGGGCAACTGGGATGTGCACCGATTTGCCGGGGTTGACCAAACCCGCCGCCTGGTTTATTATACCTCGCACCAGGTGTCGCCTCTTACAAACCACCTTTATAGCACAAGGCTCGATGGCCGGCAAAAATCAAAACTTACCTCAGGCACAGGTATGCACAATCCTACATTCAGCCGCGGTTTTAAGTATTTTATAAACCAATTTTCAAATACAAACACTCCACCTGTGTTTAGCATACACAAGGCCGACGGCACCCTTATAAAAGTGCTCGAAAACAACTGCGAGCTGGCCCAGAAAGCCAAACAGCATAATTTTACAAACCGTGAGTTTTTTAATTTTACAACTTCCGAAGGAGTGCTGCTAAATGGCTGGATGATGAAGCCAACCAATTTTGACCCTACCAAAAAACACCCCCTGTTTATGTATGTTTATGGTGGGCCCGACTCGCAAACAGTACTCGATCGCTGGGACGCCTCAAACGGCCCATGGTTTCAAATGCTTACACAGATGGGCTTTGTGGTGGTTTCGGTCGATAACCGCGGAACCGGCGCACGCGGTCAGGAATTCAGAAAAATGACATACCTTGAGCTTGGAAAATACGAAACCACCGACCAGATTGAAGCAGCAAAATACCTGGGGACTTTGCCCTATATTGACAAAAACCGAATCGGCATTTTTGGCTGGAGCTATGGAGGGTATCTTTCGTTGCTTTGCCTTGCAAAAGGTGCTGAATACTTTGCAGCCGCCATTGCAGTAGCTCCGGTTACAAACTGGAGGTTTTACGATACCATTTATACCGAACGCTTTATGAGAACCCCTCAGGAAAATGCCAAGGGGTATGATGAAAATTCGCCCATAAACCATGCAGAAAAAATTAAGGGAAAGCTGCTGCTGGCACACGGATCGGCCGATGATAACGTGCACTACCAAAACACCATGGAAATGGCCTCAGCTTTAATTGAAGCCAATATTCCGTTCGAACTGGCCATATACCCAAACCATAACCACAGTATTGTGGGCACAAATGCACGATTACACCTATACGAGCACATGACCCGCTTTTTGCAAAACAGCCTTTTACCAAATTAAAAAATGCATGGAACTAAAAAACTAATAGCAAAATGCTTGCATTAGTTTTGATTTAATTAAAAGAATATTTACCTTTGCACTCCCTTTCGGAAAAATCTGTACAGAAAAAAATTAAATAACACAAAGAAAGAGTAAAAAATGATCATTGTACCTGTAAAAGAAGGCGAAAACATTGACCGCGTTTTAAAGAAACTCAAACGCAAATTCGAAAAAACCGGTGTTCTCAGAGAACTTAGGGAGAGGCAAAAATTTACCAAGCCTTCCATAAAAAACCGCGAACAGCGCCTTAAGGCTATCTACATCCAGAAAATGCAGGCCGATAAAGATTCAATGTAATTTTTTTGCAAGATTTATTTGAGGAAATTTTTGCTTTTGGAGCTTATTTAGCCTAACTTTAAGCAAAGATTTCTTCTTTTTTTGTATTGGTCATGGCAGTAAGCGCTGAAAGGTTTTTGCAGTACTTAGAGCGTGAAAAACGTTACTCGAGCCATACCATTATTGCATACCGCAACGACTTAACCCAGTTTCTAAATTACCTGTACCAACAGTATGGTATTAATGACCTTACTGCGGCAAACGCCCCAATGATAAGGTCATGGTTGGCCCAATCCATTTCTGAAGGCCTTTCAAAAACTACCGTTAAACGCAAAATTTCGGCTTATAAATCATTTCTCAGGTTTGCCCAAAAAAACGAGCCGACAATCAAAAACCCGTTCGATAAAATTACAAGCATCAAAAAAAGCAAGGTACTTCCTGCATTTATTGAACAGGAAGGTATGAACCGGCTTTTCGATCAGACTGAATTTAAGGAAGATTTCTCGGGCAAACGAGATCGGCTTATCCTGTCTTTGTTCTACACTACAGGTATGCGCCTTTCAGAACTCTGCCAACTCCAGCACCAACATTTCGATGCTTCAAACAATACCATTACTGTTACCGGAAAACGCGCAAAACAGCGCATTATACCACTCTTACCCGAAGTAGGTGTTGATATAATTAATTATTTTGCAGAAAAAGAGAAAAGATTTGGGTTAGAATTGGACAGCCATATTTTTATTTCTGACAAAGGCAACAAGATATACCCAAAGTTTGTTTACCGCTTGGTAACGCATTATTTGGGAAAGATTACCACCCGAAGCCGAAAAGGCCCACATATTTTAAGACACACGTTTGCTACACACATGCTTAATAATGGAGCAGACCTTAACGCAATCAAAGAAATATTGGGCCATGCAAACCTTTCGGCAACTCAGGTTTATACGCACAATAGCATTGAAAAACTAAAGACCGTTTATAAACAAGCCCATCCAAAGGCATAAAAGTGGAGGTACCATTCATGAAAGTAAACATCAGTTCATTGCATTTTAAATCAGATGTAAAACTCGAAGATTTCATCCGTGAAAAAACTTCAAAGCTTTCCAGTCATTACGACGGAGTTATTGGCTGCGACGTAACCCTTAAACTCGACACGGCCCAAAACAATGAAAACAAGATAGTTGAAATGCGGATTTTGATACCTGGCAATGATCTGTTCTCAAAAAAGCAGGCGCGCACATTTGAAGAAGCCACCGACCAAACAGTTGATGCATTAAGGCGTCAGTTACAGCGGTATAAAGAAAAATTGAAAAACATTTAAGCGCTTGCAAATGGTTTTCTTAAAAAAAATCTATTTCAGTTTGGTAGTATTTAAATCTTTCGTACATTTGCAGACCTTTTTAACAAGGTCTGAATTTTTGTTGAAAAGCGATCAGCAAAAGGTCAACAACAAGTGATTAAATCGCTGCCGGTGTAGCTCAGTTGGCCAGAGCAGCTGATTTGTAATCAGCTGGTCGGGGGTTCGAATCCCTCCATCGGCTCGAAGTTTTGAAATATTCTGGGGGGATACCAGAGCGGTCAAATGGGGCAGACTGTAAATCTGTTGGCGCAGCCTTCGGAGGTTCGAATCCTCCTCCCCCCACATAATAATACAGGCGGAGTGCCTGGATCATGAGGCCGAAGGCCGAATAATCCTCCTCCCCCCACATAATAATACAGGCGGAGTGCCTGGATTTATTGCGGAAATAGCTCATCCGGTAGAGCGACAGCCTTCCAAGCTGTAGGTGGCGGGTTCGAGTCCCGTTTTCCGCTCTCGGTTTTTTCGCCGACGTAGCTCAGGGGTAGAGCGTTTCCTTGGTAAGGAAGAGGTCACGGGTTCAATTCCCGTCGTCGGCTCAAACAAAAAATGTTGAATCCCTTTTTTTAAAAAACTTAAACACCCTGTTAGAAATGGCAAAAGAAAAATTTCAACGCACTAAGCCCCACGTGAACGTTGGTACCATTGGTCACGTTGACCATGGTAAAACCACCCTCACCGCTGCAATTACACAAATTCTGGCCTCCAAAGGTCTTGCCGAGGTTCGTTCGTTCGATTCTATTGACAACGCACCCGAAGAAAAGGAAAGAGGTATTACCATTAATACAGCTCACGTAGAATATCAAACTACTGCCCGTCACTATGCTCACGTTGATTGCCCCGGCCACGCCGACTACGTAAAAAACATGGTAACAGGCGCCGCACAGATGGACGGAGCTATTCTTGTTGTTGCCGCTACCGATGGTCCAATGCCACAAACCCGCGAGCACATCCTTTTGGCCCGCCAGGTTGGTGTACCCCAGTTGGTTGTTTTCATGAATAAAGTTGACCTTGTTGATGACGAGGAATTGCTCGAACTGGTAGAAATGGAAATTCGCGAACTGCTAACTTTCTACAAGTTCGATGGCGACAATATTCCGGTTATCCGCGGCTCTGCTTTGGGTGGTTTGAACAACGAGCCGGTATGGGTTTCTAAAATTGAGGAACTGATGAATGCCGTAGATACCTTTATTCCGCTGCCAGTTCGCGCTGTTGACAAAGAATTTCTTATGCCGGTTGAAGACGTTTTCTCAATTACTGGCCGTGGTACAGTTGCAACAGGCCGTATCGAAACAGGTGTAATTAACTCAAGCGACCACGTAGATATTATTGGTATGGGCGCCGAAAAACTCAAATCAGTAGTAACCGGTGTTGAAATGTTCCGAAAAATTCTTGACCGTGGTGAAGCTGGCGACAACGTAGGTCTGCTCCTCCGTGGCATTGACAAAGATGCCATTACCCGCGGTATGGTTATTTGCAAGCCCGGTTCGGTAAAACCACACAAAAAATTCAAGGCTGAGGTTTACGTATTGAAAAAAGAAGAAGGTGGCCGTCATACACCATTTCATAACAAATATCGTCCGCAGTTCTTCTTCCGCACCACCGACGTTACCGGCGAAATTTATCTGCCCGAAGGCGTTGAAATGTGTATGCCTGGCGATAACCTTACCATTACCGTTGATCTTATTGCTGCCGTTGCAATGGATAAAGGACTACGCTTTGCAATTCGCGAAGGTGGCCGCACCGTTGGAGCCGGACAGGTAACCGAAATTCTGGATTAACACTATAACAGCATAATGGGGGCAGGTGGGCATCATCAACTCCCTTATGCACACACGGGTGTAGCTCAATTGGTAGAGTAGTGGTCTCCAAAACCATTGGTTGAGGGTTCAAGTCCTTCCACCCGTGCAAAATATTAGAATAGAAAATCAATTATGAAGAAAATCAGAGCCTACCTCCACGAAACATACGATGAACTCATCCAAAAAGTTTCGTGGCCAACATGGAGCGATCTGCAGAATAGCGCAGTAGTGGTATCCGTTGCTTCCCTTATAATCGCAGTCGTGGTTTATTTGATGGATGTCAGCTTCAGCTCCGTTCTGAAACAATTTTACCGTCTCTTTTTATAATCATTCGGTTGCAGCTTTCGCTGAAAGTTCTAATATTTTACTGATTTTCAACAATCAGCAAGGCAACCAACCGGGATTAAAGTTTTTACGTTAGTATGAGCGACCAAGTGAAAAAATGGTATGTGGTACGTGCTGTAAGTGGGAGCGAGAAAAAAGTAAGGCAATACATTGAAAGTGAAATTTCTCGCCTCGGCCTTAAAGATTACGTATCGCAGGTACTGATTCCCGTCGAAAAGGTTTATCAGATCCGTAAAGGGAAAAAGATTAGCGCAGAGCGCAACTATTTTCCTGGCTACTTGCTGATTGAGGCCGTTTTGATCGGGGAGATTCCGCACATTATACGGAACATTCCAGGGGTATTGGGTTTTTTAGGCTCTGGTTCAGAACCCTCACCGCTTCGCACTTCAGAGGTTAATCGCATCTTAGGTAAAGTTGACGAACTCTCAGGAAAAGAAGAAGAACTGAATGTGCCGTTTATTGTGGGCGAAACCGTAAAAGTAACAGACGGACCCTTTAACAGCTTTACAGGTGTGATTGAAGAAATTAACGAAGAGAAGAAAAAATTGAAAGTGATGGTGAAGATCTTCGGTCGAAAAACACCTTTGGAACTGAGTTTCATGCAGGTTGAAAAAGAATAAGTGTGATGTTAAGCACCTTTTAACACAGTGTGCATGATGTATTTCGATCTCCTTACTTGTTAAAAAAATCGAAAAATGGCAAAAGAAGTTAGTGCATTAGTAAAACTGCAAATCAAAGGCGGTGCGGCAAACCCTTCACCACCCGTTGGCCCGGCATTGGGTTCAAAAGGGGTGAATATTATGGAGTTTTGCAAGCAGTTCAACGCCCGTACCCAGGATAAAGCCGGAAAAATTATACCCGTAATTATTACTGTGTACCGCGATAAGTCCTTTGATTTCATAACAAAAACCCCGCCCGTTGCTGTGCAACTGCGCGAAATAGCCAAGATTAAATCGGGTTCAGCCGAGCCCAACAGAACCAAGGTGGCTACAATCACCTGGGAACAGGTACGGGAAATCGCAGAATCAAAAATGCCCGACTTAAACTGTTTTACCGTTGAGTCAGCCATAGAAATGGTTGCCGGAACGGCCCGCAGCATGGGTATCAGAATTAAAGGAACAATATCCTGATATGATGATAACAGGCGGTTTATCGGTGGGTATTAATTAACTTAAAGCTTAACGGAATCTGAAAATGGCTAATTTAACAAAAAACCAAAAAGAAGCTTTAGCTAAGTTTGATAAGGATGCGGTTCTCTCATTGGCCGATGCGGCTGAAGTCGTAAAAAAGATCACCTACACCAAATTCGATGCTTCAGTAGATCTGGACATTCGTCTTGGTGTTGATCCCCGCAAAGCCAACCAAATGGTAAGGGGCGTTGTTTCCCTTCCGCATGGTACTGGAAAAACCGTCAGGGTGCTTGTTTTGTGCACACCCGATAAGGAAGACGAAGCTAAACAAGCCGGAGCTGATTACGTTGGCCTGGATGAATTCATTGAAAAGATTAAAGGTGGTTGGACTGACGTGGATGTGGTAATTACCACACCCAATGTAATGCCCAAAGTTGGCGCCCTTGGCCGCATTCTTGGCCCAAGGGGGCTTATGCCAAACCCCAAAGCCGGTACGGTTACTATGGAGGTAGGAAAAGCCGTTCAGGACGTAAAAGCCGGTAAAATCGATTTCAAAGTGGATAAGTATGGTATCATTCATGCCTCAGTAGGCAAAGTATCGTTCGACTCACAAAAACTCGTCGAAAATGCTAAAGAACTGATCCAGACAATCATCAGGTTAAAACCTGCTGCTGCAAAAGGTACTTACGTGAAAAGTATTTTCATGTCGAGCACCATGAGCCCAGGGGTTCAGGTTGAAACCAAATCAGCAACCAATTAAAATCAGGTGGCAAGTCACCTTAAAGATACTGACAGTATATGAAAAGAGAAGACAAATATCAGATTATCGAATCGCTGACCAGCAAACTCCAAAGCCGCGAAGTAGTATATCTGACTGACACTTCTGATCTGGATGTTGAAACCATCAACAAACTCAGGAGGCTCTGTTTCCGTCGCAATGTAACCATGCAGGTTGTTAAAAACGCCCTGTTGCAAAAAGCCATGGAAGCCAGTGATAAAAACTTTGAGCCTTTATATCAGGTTCTGAAAGGTTCTACATCGGTTTTATTGGCCGATACCGGAAACCTTCCTGCCCGCCTGATTAAAGAGTTTCGCAAAACCAGTCCGAAGCCTATCCTTAAGGGCGCTTATGTACAGGAAGCTTTCTTTATTGGCGATGATCAGCTCGATGTGCTGACCAACCTAAAATCGAAAGACGAACTTATTGGCGACCTTATCGGATTGCTGCAATCTCCTGCCCGCAATGTAATCTCAGCCCTTCAATCGGGCGGAAACACTATTGCCGGTGTATTGAAAACCCTTTCTGAAAAGGAAAATTAAACCCTCTTGAAAAAAAATCATTGAAGTAAAACCAATTTAAAACGATTATAAAATGGCAGATTTGAAAGCTTTTGCAGAACAATTAGTTAATCTTACCGTAAAAGAGGTTAATGAATTGGCCCAAATTTTAAAGGATGAATACGGCATTGAGCCTGCAGCCGCTGCCCCTGTAGCTGTGGTTGCTGCTGGCGGTGCTGATGCAGCCGGAGCAGTTGCAGAAGAAAAAACTCAGTTCGATGTAATTCTTAAGTCGGCAGGCCCCTCTAAACTGGCCGTTGTGAAGCTTGTGAAAGAACTCACCAGCCTCGGACTAAAAGAATCAAAAGAACTGGTTGACGCAGCTCCAAAAGCCATTAAGGAAGGTGTTGCTAAAGATGAAGCAGAATCATTGAAAAAGCAACTCGAAGAGGCCGGCGCTGAGGTTGAAGTAAAATAATCTCTAGCATTTTACTAAAGGTTAGGCTTCTGCCGAGATTTAAATCGATGCGGAAGTCTAATCTTTATTGCAGTATTTTTCTTTTTCTCCTTTCTGGTTTTTTTAAGTAACTACAAACCCCTCGAACCTTGGCAGCAAATATCAAAACCGTCGAAAGAGTAAATTTCTCGTTAATTAACACACATTTTAATTACCCCGACTTTCTTGAAGTCCAACTGAAGTCCTTCCAGGACTTTTTCCAGCTTGAGACAACCCCCGAAAACCGGAAGAATGAAGGGCTTTTTAAAGTATTCAGCGAGAATTTCCCAATATCCGACGCCAGAAACAATTTCGTTCTTGAATTCCTGGATTATTTTATTGACCCTCCAAAATATTCCATTCAGGAATGTATCCAACGAGGTCTTACCTACAGCGTTCCGCTTAAGGCCAAGTTAAAACTTTATTGTACCGATCCCGAACACGAAGATTTCGAAACCATTATTCAGGATGTTTACCTGGGAATGATTCCTTATATGACCCCACGCGGTACCTTCGTAATTAATGGCGCTGAGCGCGTTGTAGTTTCACAGCTTCACCGCTCGCCAGGCGTATTTTTCGGAACCAGCCAACACGCAAACGGTACACAACTTTACAGCGCACGAATTATCCCATTTAAAGGCTCCTGGATCGAGTTTGCTACTGACATAAACAATGTTATGTACGCATACATCGACAGGAAAAAGAAACTGCCGGTTACAACCTTACTCAGAGCCATTGGCTTCGAAAACGATAAAGATATTCTCGAAATTTTCGACCTGGCCGATGAAGTGAAAGTTAGCAAAACAGGCCTCAAAAAATTTGTCGGCCGAAAACTCGCTGCCCGCGTGCTGCGCTCACGTGTCGAAGATTTTGTTGATGCAGATACCGGCGAAGTGGTATCAATCGAACGCAATGAAATTATCATTGACCGTGAAACAATACTCGAAAATGATCATATCGACCTCATTGTCGATTCAGGCGCAAAAACTATTATCCTGCACAAAGAGGATGTAAACCTGAACGACTTTGCACTGATATATAACACCCTGCAAAAGGACACCACCAATTCTGAAAAGGATGCGGTTGAATTTATTTACCGCCTTTTGCGTAATGCCGATCCGCCCGATGAGGAAACTGCCCGTGGCATGATCGAAAAACTTTTCTTCTCTGATAAACGATACGACCTTGGCGATGTGGGCCGCTACCGTATCAATAAGAAGCTAAACCTCGACACCCCCATGGGTTTGAGGGTACTTACCAAAGGTGATATAATTTTTATTGTAAAGTATCTTATTGAATTGGTAAACGCCAAAGCCGACGTTGATGATATTGATCACCTGAGCAATCGACGGGTGCGTACTGTGGGCGAGCAACTTTATGCTCAGTTTGGTGTTGGTTTGGCCCGTATGGCCCGCACCATTCGCGAGCGCATGAATGTTCGCGACAACGAAGT
Organism: uncultured Bacteroidales bacterium; assembly: GCA_964348755.1. Taxonomy (GTDB): domain Bacteria; phylum Bacteroidota; class Bacteroidia; order Bacteroidales; family UBA7960; genus UBA7960. Next base: position 49,644 of record CAYGDW010000002.1, read on the forward strand.
GTTTGCACCTACCGACCTGATTAATGCCAAAACCTTGTCCTCGGTTATCAACTCGTTTTTTGGCACCAACCAGCTTTCGCAGTTTATGGACCAAACAAACCCTCTGGCCGAACTAACGCACAAACGCAGAATGTCGGCATTGGGCCCAGGAGGTCTATCGCGCGAAAGAGCCGGTTTCGAAGTACGCGACGTTCACTTTACTCACTACGGAAGGCTCTGTACAATAGAAACCCCCGAAGGCCCAAATATCGGACTTATTTCATCGCTTTGCGTATTTGCAAAAATAAACGAACTTGGGTTTATTGAAACGCCTTACTTCGAAGTTAAAGAAGGAAAGGTTGATTTAAAGAAGGAACCGGTTTACCTTTCGGCCGAAGAAGAAGAAACCCAGATTATTAGCCAGGCCAATGTACCTCTTAAACCCGACGGACGATTTGCCGAAAACTTTGTAAAAGTTCGCTTTCAGGCTGATTACCCAATTGTTGAGCCCGAAAAAATTGACCTGATGGACGTGGCCCCAAATCAAATTGCCTCCATTGCCGCCTCTTTGATTCCATTCCTTGAGCACGACGACGCCAACCGGGCACTCATGGGTAGCAATATGATGCGCCAGGCCGTTCCCCTGCTAAACCCTGAAGCACCAATTGTTGGTACCGGTCTCGAAAAGAAAGTAGCCTCCGACTCGCGGGTGCTGCTTCATGCCGAAGGAAACGGTATTGTTGAATATGTTGATGCAGATGAAATCATTATACGCTACTCGCGAAACGATGACGAAAAACTTGTCAGCTTCGAAGATGACGTGAGGGTTTACAACCTTATTAAGTTTGGCAAAACAAACCAGAACACCTGCATCAACCTGCGCCCAATTGTTCGCAAAGGGCAAAAAGTTACCAAAGGTCAACTGCTTTCTGAAGGCTATGCCACCAAAAATGGAGAACTGGCCCTGGGCCGAAACCTTAAGGTGGCTTTTATGCCATGGAAAGGTTACAACTTTGAAGATGCCATTGTAATATCCGAAAAAGTCGTTAAAGAGGACATCTTTACTTCCATCCATATTGAAGAGTTTTCGCTCGATGTTCGCGACACCAAACGTGGGGTTGAGGAACTTACCAATGATATTCCAAATGTTAGCGCCGAAGCAATCAAAGACCTTGACGAAAGCGGAATGATCAGAATTGGTGCCGAAGTAAACGAGGGCGATATACTTATAGGTAAAATTACCCCAAAGGGCGAAACCGATCCAACCCCGGAAGAAAAACTCCTTAGAGCAATATTTGGCGACAAGGCTGGCGATGTGAAGGATGCATCGCTAAAGGCACCACCTTCAACAAAAGGTGTGGTAGTTGACAAAAAGCTCTTTTCGCGCGTTTTCAAAGACCGCAAAGCCAAAACCAAAGAGAAAATCATCCTCGAAAAACTCGACGATGAATTCAATGCCGAGGTTTCCGACCTTCGGGCCAAACTGGTTGATAAACTTATTGTACTCGTAAGCGGAAAAACCTCGCAAGGGGTGATGAATATCCTCAAGGAAGTGGTTGTGGCAAAAGGTACCAAGTTTACCCAAAAAATACTCCATAACCTCGACTACGCCAACATTAACCCCAACAACTGGACTACCGACCGCGACAAAAACGTTCTTATAAAAGAGTTGCTGCACAACTATACCATCAAATTTAAAGACATACTGGGTGCATACAACCGCAAGAAGTTTACCTCAACCGTTGGCGACGAATTGCCTGCCGGAATTATTCAGCTGGCTAAGATTTATCTTGCCAAAAAGCGTAAACTTAAAGTTGGTGATAAAATGGCAGGTCGTCACGGAAACAAGGGTATTGTTGCCCGTATAGTTCGCGAAGAAGATATGCCATTCCTTAGCGATGGTACCCCTGTTGACATTGTGCTCAACCCACTTGGCGTACCTTCACGTATGAACCTGGGGCAAATTTATGAAACCGTTCTTGGTTGGGCCGGGCTCGAACTTGGGCTTACTTTCTCAAGCCCCATTTTCGACGGAGCCACAATAGACCAGATTAACGACTACATGAAAAAGGCCGGGCTGCCCGAAAACGGGAAAGTTTACCTCTACGACGGAGGCACTGGCGAGCGATTTGACCAACCTGCAACTGTGGGCGTTATCTATATGCTGAAACTCGGCCACATGGTTGACGATAAGATGCACGCAAGGTCTATCGGACCATACTCTCTCATTACACAGCAACCCCTTGGTGGTAAAGCACAGTTTGGTGGGCAGCGATTTGGTGAAATGGAAGTATGGGCACTCGAAGCATTTGGCGCTGCAAACATCCTTCAGGAAATCCTCACTGTGAAGTCTGACGACGTGATTGGCCGTGCCAAAGCTTACGAAGCCATTGTTAAAGGCGAAAATATGCCAACCCCTGGCGTGCCCGAATCATTCAATGTTCTGGTACACGAACTCAGAGGGCTTGGTCTTAATATCAAATTCGACTAAAACTAATTTTTCATGCAACCACCCCTGGTTGCATGAAAAATTTACAACCTGAATGCCCAGGCACCCCAGGTTGATTAAGCAACAAATACTATATTCCACTTCTTTAACAATTACAACCTAATATGGCTTTCAGAAAAGAATCCAACGTAAAAAGCAACTTTTCCAGAATCACCATCAGCCTTGCCTCTCCTGAGTCAGTGCTGGAGCGTTCGCATGGAGAAGTGCTGAAGCCGGAAACCATTAACTACCGTACCTATAAACCCGAACGCGACGGTTTGTTCTGCGAAAGGATTTTTGGCCCGGTAAAAGACTGGGAGTGCCATTGCGGAAAATACAAACGCATTCGATACAAAGGAATCGTTTGCGACCGCTGCGGTGTGGAAGTGACCGAAAAAAAGGTTCGTCGCGAAAGAATGGGCCACATAAAACTGGTGGTGCCCGTGGCACATATCTGGTTTTTCCGTTCTTTGCCCAACAAAATTGGCTACCTTATCGGACTGCCATCCAAAAAACTCGATCAGATAATTTACTATGAAAGGTATGTGGTCATAAACCCGGGTATTAAGTCAGGTGAAGTTAACTACCTCGATTTTCTTTCAGAAGAAGAATATTTTAATATTCTGGAAACACTTCCTCGCGAAAATCTTTTGCTCGAAGACACCGATCCCAACAAGTTTATTGCTCGTATGGGGGCCGAAGCGCTCAAGGATATACTGAATAGACTAAACCTTGACCAACTCTCTTACGACCTTCGCCATAAGGCAAATACTGAAACTTCGCAGCAGCGCAAAGCCGATGCACTGAAAAGGCTGCAGGTTGTTGAAGCATTTCGCGAATCACAAAAATCCATTGAAAACAAACCAGCATGGATGATTATTGACGTGGTTCCCGTAATTCCGCCCGAGCTGCGTCCGCTAGTTCCATTAGATGGCGGCCGCTTTGCAACCAGCGACCTCAACGACCTCTACCGAAGGGTAATAATTCGCAATAACAGACTCAAGCGATTAATCGAGATAAAGGCTCCTGATGTTATCCTTCGCAACGAAAAAAGAATGCTTCAGGAATCTGTTGACTCGCTCTTCGACAACTCGCGCAAAACCAATGCCGTCAAAACTGAATCAAACCGCCCGCTTAAGTCCCTTAGCGACAGCTTAAAAGGTAAGCAAGGCCGCTTCCGCCAGAATCTATTGGGTAAAAGGGTTGACTACTCGGCCCGTTCGGTTATTGTGGTTGGACCCGAGCTAAAACTGCACGAGTGTGGCTTGCCCAAAGAAATGGCCTCCGAGCTATTTAAGCCATTTATTATTCGCAAAATGCTCGAACGCGGAATTGTTAAAACCGTTAAATCGGCCAAAAAAATCGTTGACCGTAAGGATCCTGTAGTTTGGGATATCCTTGAAAACGTTTTGAAAGGCCACCCGGTTTTGCTAAACCGCGCTCCAACCCTGCACCGGCTCGGTATTCAGGCATTCCAGCCCAAACTCATTGAGGGCAAGGCCATTCAACTACACCCACTTGTGTGTACCGCCTTCAATGCTGACTTCGATGGCGACCAAATGGCAGTTCACGTGCCTCTTGGAAACGCAGCAATACTCGAAGCTCAATTGCTTATGCTGGCCTCGCATAATATTCTAAACCCGGCAAACGGTGCGCCCATTGCGGTGCCCTCGCAAGATATGGTACTTGGCCTTTATTATATGACCAAGGCTCGCAAAAGTATTCCGCAAAATCCGGTTAAAGGCGAAGGCCTTACATTTTATGGTCCCGAAGAAGTGATTATTGCACACAACGAAGGCGCTGCCGATTTGCATGCAATAATTAAAGCCAGGGTGCCTGTTAAAGAAAATGGCCACATTGTTGAAAAACTTATTGAAACCACCGTCGGGCGGGTACTTTTCAACCAGGTTATTCCCAAAGAATATGGGTACATAAACCAGGTGCTTACAAAAAAGGCTTTGCGCGATATTATTGGCAGCATCATGAAGGTGACTGGCATTTCGCGTACTTCGCTTTTTTTGGATGATATTAAAGACCTGGGCTTTAACATGGCATTTAAAGGAGGCTTGTCGTTCAACCTGGGCGATATTCTCGTGCCTGACGAAAAACAAATCCTTATAGACCAGGCCAACCAGCAGGTTGATGAGGTTCGTGCAAATTATAGCATGGGCTTTATTACCAACAACGAGCGTTACAACCAGATTATTGATATCTGGACGCATACCAACGCCAAACTTACAAAGGTGCTTATCGAAAAGACCACCGCCGACAACCAGGGCTTTAACCCGGTTTACATGATGCTCGACTCAGGCGCAAGGGGCTCAAAAGAGCAGATTCGCCAACTTTCGGGAATGAGAGGCCTAATGGCAAAGCCGCAAAAATCGGGCGCAAAAGGTGGCGAAATTATTGAAAATCCAATTCTTTCGAACTTCAAGGAAGGCTTATCGGTTCTCGAGTACTTTATTTCAACCCACGGTGCCCGCAAAGGTCTGGCCGATACCGCCCTTAAAACGGCTGACGCTGGCTATCTTACCCGCCGACTGGTCGATGTTTCGCAAGATGTAATTGTGAATGAAGCCGATTGCGGAACCCTTCGTGGCCTTACCGCCACAGCCCTCAAAAACAACGAAGAAACTGTTGAAACGCTGTATGATCGAATTCTTGGACGCACAACCCTTCACGATATTTATCACCCAACAACAGGCGAAATAATCGTAAAAGCTGGTGAAGAGCTAACAGAAGAAATTGCACAGATTATTGAGCATTCGCCCATTGAAGCTGTTGAAATCAGATCGGTGCTTACCTGCGAATCGAAGCAGGGCGTTTGCGCCAAATGCTACGGCCGCAACCTTGCAACCGGGCGAATGGTACAAAAAGGCGAAGCAATTGGGGTAATCGCTGCCCAGTCAATCGGCGAACCCGGAACACAGCTTACCCTCCGTACATTCCACGTTGGTGGTGTAGCTGCTGGCCTTGCAACCGCATCAAAAATTAATGCCAAATACGGTGGCCTGCTCGAAATAGACGAACTGCGTTGCGTACCATACACAAGCAGCGAAGGCAAATCATACCATGTGGTAATTGGACGCTCGGCCGAAATGCGAATTGTTGACAAAAACACCCGCATGGTGCTTACCAGCCAGAACATTCCATACGGTGCAAATCTTTATTTCCTGAGCGGACAGGAAGTTAGTAGCGGTGATCTCATTTGCGAATGGGATCCATACAATGCCGTTATCATTTCGGATATGTCCGGCAAAATTGTTTTCAACCAAATGATTGAGGGCGTTACTTACCGCACCGATTCTGACGAGCAAACCGGTTATTACGAAAAAGTAATTATCGAAAGCAAAGACAGGTCCAAGAACCCCTCAATAAGCATTATTGACCAGAACGGCGAAATTCTGCGCAATTACGATATGCCAGTGGGCGCTCACATCGTAATTTCGGAAGAACAGGAAATTGCCGCCGGTAAGATCATTGCCAAAATACCAAGGGCGGTTGGAAAATCGGGCGACATTACCGGTGGTCTCCCCAGAATTACTGAGCTATTCGAGGCACGCAACCCAAGCGATCCGGCGGTAGTGGCCGAAATTGATGGCGTAATTTCGTTTGGCAAAAAAGTAAAACGTGGCAACCGCGAGGTAATTATTACCTCAAAAACCGGCGACGAAAAACGCTACCTTATCCCGCTTTCGAAACAAATCCTGGCTCAGGAAAATGACTTTGTTAAGGCAGGTACCCCAATGTCTGATGGCCCGATTACTCCTTCTGATATTCTCGCCATTAAAGGCCCAACCGACGTGCAGGAATACATTGTTAACGAGGTGCAGGAAGTATATCGCATGCAGGGTGTAAAAATTAACGACAAGCACTTTGAAGTAATTGTACGCCAAATGATGCGCAAAGTAATTATTGACGATCCGGGCGACACCCGTTTCCTCGAGGGCGAAATTGTGAACAAGATTGAGTTTATGGAAGAAAACGACAACCTTTTCGGCAAAAAGGTTGTTGAAGACCCGGGCGACTCAGCTTTGAAACCTGGCCAGATTATTACTGCACGTAAACTTCGCGATGAGAATTCGCAACTGAAACGCCGCGACAAAACGCTTGTGGTAGCCCGCGATGCCCGGGGCGCCACTGCACGCCAGCAATTGCAAGGTATAACTAAAGCCTCGCTCCAAACCAAGAGCTTTATTTCTGCCGCCTCATTTCAGGAAACCACAAAGGTGCTTACCGATGCCGCCGTTAATGCAAAGGTTGACAACCTGTCTGGCCTTAAAGAAAACGTAATCGTTGGACACCTGATTCCGGCAGGTACCGGCTTAAGGGAGTACGAAAACATTATTGTAGGCTCCATGGAAGAGTTCAACCTGCTAATGGCCTCAAAGCGCAAAACCGAAGAAGTTGAGAAAGGGTAATTAACAATTAAATAAAAGAAAGGCAAGTTATGTCTGAATCTAAAATTCCCGAAAATCAGATAAACATTGAACTGGGTGAGGATGTAGCAGATGGGATTTATTCTAACCTAGCTATTATAACCCATTCGCACACTGAGTTTGTGGTCGATTTCGTCAGACTAATGCCTGGCGTTCCAAAGGCTAAAGTAAAGTCGAGAATTGTTCTTACCCCCCAGCATGCCAAAAGGCTTATGAAAGCCCTGAAAGAAAATATCGGGAAATATGAAGCGGTTCATGGCCTCATAAAAGATGTGGAAATGCCCGGCCTGCCAATGAACCTGGGTGGCCCCGCTGCCCAGGCTTAAAAAAATGAAACCCGGAAGTGAATCGCTTCCGGGTTTTTTAAAAAAAGCAAGCGAAATGCTCGCAACAGGTTTGCCTGGTTGATGCCATTGCAAACCAGCAAAAACTGCCCTCGAACCTTCGCATCGCTTTTAATGGTTTGCCATATTTCTTCAAATCGCTTTCCATCTGCTTCAGCCCCGAGGTTTAAATATTCTTTGAGGAAACTCTCTGCCTCATCGAGGGCAAAAAGCGGATCCTTGCCTTCCTTTTCCTTAAACACAAAAGCCTTCAGGCCGGCCTGGTGGTACATCAGCATATCGTTTACACCAATCAGGTTCAGGGATATCTTCTCCAAGGTATTGTTGGCCTGGCGATACTCTCCCCAATTGCCTCCCGCCTGCATCCTTTGCTTCAGGGCATTCAGGTTGCTGGTTTCGCGCTGACAGGCAAAAGCTCCTACCAGCAAAAAACTAAAAACGATTAATCTGTATAGGGGTTTCATAAAATTTGTTTTTGCGAAAATAATGGAAATGAATCTTTCTGTTCCTGCATGTTTTTAAGGTGACAAATCGCAGCCAATTTTGCTGGCTTCTAAAAGTTGTAAGATGCCATAGCTCAAATCAGCTCCTTGGGTCGGGTTTCATAGGCATTTTGGCCATCTTCTCAACGGTGAGCGATTGGAAGCCGAACTCTTCTGCTATGGTACCCAGCAGCAGGTATATACCGCTTCCGCGGAATGGCCAGACTTTGGCTGCCTCAGGAAAGTGCACCGTATCAAAGAAATTGCCCTTCACATCCAAAAAGCAGCCAAAGTACATCATTTCGCGCTTTACCGTACGCACGTATTTGATGGTAACCAGCCAGCCCACCATACGCACCTTTTGCCTCACGTGCTTCAGCATATCAGAGGCCATTAGCTCTCCGCGAAATCCGCTTTTGGCCAGGTCAAAGGGGCTCATTGACACGGTAAAGCCCAACAACTCCATCTCATCGTAAGCATCCTGCACGGGGTCGGTCTCGGGCTCAGGAAAGCAGAAGGACTTCTCCTGAGCGGCAAAGAGCTGGGGGCCTGCCTCGGTTTTTTTGCCGGCAAGCAGGTGTGCCTTCCACATGAGCTGGCTTTTGGCTATGCCCGTAAAACGAAACGCATTGACGCGAATAAGTAGTATGAGCTGCTCAAGCCCGGCACCGCTGCGGCGAGCAAAGTCTTCAAGGCTTAGGTAAGACCCCTCTGATTCGCGCCCGGCCGTGATGTGCTGTGCCAGCTTGTACTCCAGGTTCTGTATGTGCACAAGACCAATGTAAATATCATTTTCGTAAATGGTAGTGGTGTAGTTGCTGTGGTTTACGCAGGGCAGCTCAATGTTGGCACCGTAGCGCCGGGCTTCATTAAAATAGACCGGACTTTGGTAAAAGCCGCCAAAGTTATTTATTACGGCAGTCATAAACTCCCGCGGGAAGTAGGCTTTCAGATACAAGCTCTGGTAGCTCTCTACGGCAAAGGAAGCCGAGTGTGCCTTAGAGAATGAATAGCCGGCAAAGGACTCAATCTGTCGCCAAACTTCACGTATAAGGCTTTCGGGGTAACCCCTGGCCTTGCACCCATCGAAGAAGCGATTTACCACACGCTGCATCTCTTTTTTGGAGCGGTATTTGCCGCTCATGGCCCGCCGAAGCACGTCGGCATCGGCCAGATCGAGCCCGGCAAAGTGGTGGCATACCTTTATTACATCTTCCTGATAAACCATTACACCATAGGTTTCCTTCAACTGCTGCTCCATGACCGGGTGCAAGTATTGGAAGCCTTTGGGATTGTGAAAGCGCTGTATGTACTCGCGCATCATGCCCGAGCGGGCCACTCCGGGGCGTATGATTGAGCTGGCCGCCACCAGGCTTATGTAGTTGTCGCAACGCAGCTTCTTGAGCAGCCCACGCATGGCGGGGCTTTCCACATAGAAGCAGCCCGTGGTCTCGCCCGAGCGAAGCAGGGCCTTTACCTTCTCATCTTTCTTAAACTTTTCAATCTGGTGTACATCCACGTTTATACCATGGTTTTGCCATACAATCTGTGCGCATTCGTTTATGTGGCCAATGCCACGCTGACTCAGAATGTCTATCTTCTCGAAAGCCAGATCTTCGGCCGTGTACATGTCCCACTGCACCGTGGGCAGGCCCTTGGGTGGCATATCGAGGGCCGAGTAGCAATTGATAGGCTGCTCAGAAATGAGCACGCCCCCGGCATGAATGCTGCGCATATTTGGGAAGTCGGCCAGCTGCCCGGCTATTTTGAAAATGCGGGTGCCTACGGCGTCGGGCTCGCGGCGGGCCTCATGGTCCGACACCAGCACGTCTATCTCGGACTTGGGCAGACCCAGCACCTTGCCCAACTCGCGTATCATGCTGCGGTCGCGAAAGGTGCTGATTGTACCCAGCAGGGCGGTATGCCCGTTGCCATAGCGCTTAAAGATGTAGTCAAGAACCTGGTCGCGCTCTTTCCACGAGTAGTCAATATCGAAGTCGGGAGGAGTGCTTCGCTTGGGGTTGATGAAACGCTCGAAGTAAAGGTCGAGCTCTATGGGGTCTACGTCGGTTATGCGAAGGCAGTAGGCAACTATGCTGTTGGCGCCGCTGCCGCGCCCCACGTGGTAAAAACCGCGCGACATGGAGTAGCGAATTATATCCCAGGTAATGAGAAAGTAGGATGAGAAGCCCAGCTTGTCAATTACCTCCAGTTCGTGCTGTACCCGTCGCAGAGCTTCTTTGTTGCGCCTGCCGTAGCGATAATCCAGGCCATCCATGGCCAGCTTGGAGAGTAAGGCACGGTCGTCGGCCGGGTGGCCTGTAAAGGTCTTTTTGTTTTTGGGTGCGCGGAAGTCGAAGTCTATATGGCATTGCCCAATCAGATTTTCAGCATTGGCAACGAGATGCTGAAAACCCTGGTAGTGGCTGCGTATTTCGGAAGGCCAGGGGAAGACTTCGCCGGGATGGGCGGTGTGTTTGCCGGTGAGGCGGCTCAGCACTATGTTGTGGTCAATGGCACGCAGGTGGCCGTGCAGCTCAAACTCCTTTTCGGAAATGAAGGTAACGGGATGCAGGGCCACGAGTTTGGCAGGGTGGTGTCGTAGGGGAGAGGTTGAGAGGCGCGTAAGGTCCCAGGGGCGTATTCCAATGTATTCGTGCTCGGCGGGAATCGCCCCGGTGCCACCTTCCCCGAAAGGGTAAATAACAAAAGTGTGCTCGCACACCGGAAAACGCTCTGGCAGGGTCGTATGGCTAATGTTGTGCTGGCTCAAAAAGGCGTTGATGCGGCGAAAACCTTCGGGGTTTCGTGCCAGCACAATGTACAGCAGGCGGTCGCCCTTGCGAAACTCCATGCCTGCCACCGATGCAATGCCCTGCTCGCGGCATAACTTTACAAATTCGGGCATGGCCGTGGCATTGTTGATGTCGGTGAGTGCCAGGCGCCCGATGCCCAGCTCAGAGGCCCGCTTTACCAGGTCTTCAGGGCTTATTGTGCCGTAGCGCAGGCTGTAATATGTGTGGCAGTTGAGGTACATTTTAACGGATTACACGGATTTATGATTGATGATTTATGAATGATGATTGAGAAAAAATGGTCAACGTTATTCAAGCGTTGACACAGCCTTGAACCTTAACCGGGCGAAGCAAGCTTATGAACAAAGTGAACCTACCGCAAGGAGCTCAGCGAAGCGAAAAAACCTGAAACCCTGCCTACCCTCCACAGGCGGGTAAACCGGTAGGCAGGCTTGAACCCCAAACCTGAAACTTATCCCGGTGTCATGGCTACACCACGGTGCAGGGCGTTTTCGCCATGCTTGCGGCGCATTCGGTCTATGGCCTGATAGAGGCTGATGAGCTCGGGTGTTTCTTCAAACATATTGAGTTGCTGCACACCGTGTACCAGGCGGCTGAATTGTATGCCCACCAGGCGTATGAGCATGCGGCGGGTGTATAACCGACGAAACAGCTCCTTGCACACGGGTATAAGCACGTGGTCGAACGAAGTGTAAGGTAGTGTTTGTTGCAGGGTGTGTGTGTCGAAGTTGGCATAGCGTATCTTTATGGTAACGCAGCCGGTAAGCTGCTGCTTCTTACGCAGACGATATGCTACCTTCTCGCACATACGCACCAGCAAATCGTTGATGGCGGCAATGTCGATGGTGTCGGTTTCGAAGGTGGTTTCGGTGCCTATTGATTTGCGCTCGCTCCAGTTCTGCACAGGACTGTTGTCGATGCCGTTAGCTCGCCGCCATATCTCGCGGCCATTCTTGCCCATCATGTTTTCCATTACTTCGGGCGGTATGCGGCTCAGGGTGCCTATGGTGGCAATACCCATGGTGCGCAAGGTATAGTAGGTTTTTGAGCCAATCATAGGTATTTTGCGTATCGACAGCGGGTCGAGAAAGGGCCGCAGCATGGGCTGCTGTATCTGTATCTGCCCGTTAGGCTTGGCTTCGCCCGTGGCAATCTTAGACACGGTCTTATTCATAGAAAGACCCATGGAGATGGGCAGCCCTGTTTCTTTTATGATGTATTGCCGCAGTTCCGAAGCCCATTTGTAGCAGCCAAAGAAGCGATCCATACCCGTAATGTCGAGGTAGTGCTCGTCGATAGAAGCCTTTTCGAACATGGGGGCCCGTTCGGCAATAATTTGTGTTACCATGTTGGAGTACTTGCTGTAGCTTTGCAGGTCGCCGCGAATGAACACGGCATCGGCGCAGAGGTTGCGCGCCAACTTCATGGGCATGGCCGAATGCACCCCAAACTGCCGCGCTTCGTAGCTGCAGCCCGCCACAACGCCCCGGTCGCCCATACCACCAATAATCACAGGCTTGCCAACGAGGCTGCAGTTGTGCAGACGCTCTACCGACACAAAGAAGGTGTCCTGGTCAAGGTGTACTATGGTGCGGTTTGACGAATCCATAAATAATTTTTGCTCAGAGGTTTAGCGTTTCAGAAAATGTCTTAACTTTGATTAGAAAACAATCAAAAACGTGGTTATAATTTAATCAAAAATTGAATTGTGGGCCTTGTTGAAGATTATTTTTTGTCGGGCAGGGCTAAAGCCCTGAGTGGTATGTTGAAGTGCTTGCCCCCGGCTTAAAAGCCGGGGTTACTGAGGGGTGCCGTAAGCGGTACTTCAGTTGCGAAACAGAATTTATTAACCCCAGACTTTAGTCTGGGGGATTGGATAATAGGCTATCAAATGAGGGCTTTAGCCCTGCCAAAATATTAACCCCAAACTTTAGCCTGTGGGATGAAACAATGAGATTAATATCGGGGCTTTAGCCCTGCCAAAACATTCAAAGTCATGCCGCACGTTCGTATTCTGATCCATGCTGTCTGGGGAGTGAAAAATCACCGTCCTTTACTTAAAAAGGACAAAAAAGAAATTCTTTTTGCGCACATTCAGGAGAATGCTCAGCAGAAGGGGCTCTTTATTCTGGAAATTGGCGGTTGGGATGATCATGTTCATTGCCTGTTAAGTCTGAATGCTGATATGTCTTTATCAAAAGTTATTCAATTGGTAAAAGGAGAGTCTGCCTTTTGGGCCAACCAGGAAAAACTATTCTCCGGGAAGTTTGAGTGGGCGAATGAATATTTTGGTGTATCCGTTAGTCCATCAAAGGTCCAGGAAGTACGGGGTTATATAAAAAAACAGGAAGAGCATCATCGGAAAAAGACTTTTGAAGGGGAGTATCAGGAATTCCTGAAGGCTGTAGGCATAGAAAGGCAGGGCTAAAGCCCCGAAGGATATGTTGAAGTGCTTGCCCCCGGCTTAAAAGCCGGGGTTACTGAGGATTGCAGTATGCGGTACTTCAGTTGCGAAACAGAATTTATTAACCCCAGACTTTAGTCTGGGGGATGGGGTAATAGGCTATCAAATGAGGGCTTTAGCCTTGCCAAAATATTAACCCCAGGCTTTAGCCTGTGGGACGAAACAATGAGATTAATATCGGGGCTTTAGCCCTGCCAAAAAAGAATACCATGAGTTACTTTGCATCGAACATTAAGCTTTTGCGCAAGCGGCGGGGCCGCACCCAAGACGATGTGGCCTTTTTGCTCGACATGAAGCGCCCCACCCTGAGCGGCTACGAGAACGGGGTGGCCCAGCCAGGGCTGGAATCCCTGGTGGCATTTTCGAAGTATTACAACGTATCAATCGATACCCTGATAAAGGTGGACCTGGGTCAGCTGGCCGAGAGCCAGCTCAGGCAACTGGAGCGGGGCTACGATGTGTTCGTTTCGGGTAGCAAGCTGCGCGTGCTGGCCACTACTGTTAATAGCGACAATGAGGAGAATATCGAGATGGTGTCGGAAAAGGCCAAGGCCGGCTACCGCGCAGGCTTCGCAGACCCGGAGTTCATCAAGGTGCTGCCCACCTTCCAGATGCCTTTTTTGTCGAAGCAGAAAAAATACCGCAGTTTCCAGATTTCGGGCGACAGCATGCTGCCCATTACTGAAGGCTCATGGGTTACCTGCGAGTTTGTGCAGAACTGGAACCTGATACAAAACCGTCATGCCTATGTGATCCATACCCTTGACGACGGGGTGGTATTCAAGGTGGTGGAAAACCTGATCAGGACAGAGGGCAAGCTGCGGCTTTATTCGCTCAACCCAATCTACGAGCCTTACGAGGTGCATGTGAATGATATTCGCGAGGTGTGGAAGTTCGTCAACTTCATTAGCAGCCAGATACCCGAGGCCAACACGCCTGTGGAGCATCTCTCAAACCAGTTTATCCAGCTTAAGAAAGAGGTGGAAACCATTAAGAGCAAACTGAAAACGAAAAAACCCCAGGGAAAAACGGGCAATCTTTTCGGGAATGATTAGTGGCTTTTTTACAGGCTCTTAATCAACTCAGTAAAAATTATCGTCATATTGCGTTCGGCTACCTGGGCCACGTTTTGCACTTCTTCGTGGCTGGTGGGCTTTTTGGGGTCGGCGGGTTTGGCCAGGTTGGTAATTACTGAAATTCCGAAGCATTCCATGCCGGCGTGTCGGGCCACAATCACTTCGGGCACTGTTGACATGCCGGTGGCGTCGGCTCCAAGCAGGCGAAACATATTGTATTCGGCAGGGGTTTCGAGGGTGGGGCCAGGGCTGCCAATATACACACCTGTCTGAAACCTGATTTTATGCCCAGATGCAATCTTTTTAGCACGGTCAATCAGTTCGGTATTATAGGTCTGGCTCATTTCGGGGAAACGGGTACCCAGCTCATCAATATTTTTACCGCGAAGGGGATTTTCGGGGAAGAAGTTGATGTGGTCGCGAATTATCATCAGGTCGCCCACTTCAAAAGAAGGGTTCAACCCTCCGGCAGCGTTTGAAAGAAACACAGTTTTTATGCCCAGAAGCTTCATTACCCTTACGGGGAAAGTAACTTCCTGCATGTTGTAGCCCTCGTAGTAGTGGAAACGTCCCTGCATGGCCACCACGTTTTTTCCGCCAAGGATGCCAAAAATCAGCTTGCCATCGTGACCCTCGACAGTTGATACAGGAAAGTTTGGAACATCCTTGTAGTCAAGCGAATACTTTACCTCTAAAGCTTTAATCAGGCCTCCCAGCCCTGAGCCAAGTATTATGCCCACTTCAGGGGCTATTTGTGTTTTTTCTCTAAGAAACCGGGCAGTAGTTTTTATTTTTTCAAGCATTTTGTATTAGATTTTGTCCGATTGCTAAATTAGTAAAAAGTACAGTAAGTCAAAAACCATTAAATTTGCCAAATTATGCCGGTTTAGCCTGCCTGAATAACTCAGGGTGCCTTTTGTGGGTTGGCGGTTGGTTTTTCGCCGTATGGCAAAAGTAAATTTTTATTATTTTATTGTTATGACAGCAACACACAGTATTATTGATGGACGCGGGGCAGGCCGGCCGGTTTTGGTCGATTTTCTGATTGTGAATGGTTTGGTTGTAACCATGGACGCTGAATTTCGCGTGTTTGAAAAAGGGGCCATTGCAGTAAGTGAAGGCCAGATTATTGGTATTGGGGCATCGGGCGATCTTTTAAAAAGTTTTAATGCCAGGCAGATGATTGATGCCACCGGCAAGCTGGTTTTGCCTGGCCTGATCAATGCGCATACCCACTCGCCTATGACCATTTTCAGAGGATATGCCGACGACCTTCATCTGAAGGAGTGGCTGTATGATCATATTTTTCCCATTGAGTCTGAGTTTGTAACTCCTGAGAATGTTCGCACCGGCACCCGGTTGGCTATTGCCGAAATGTTACTCAGCGGAACCACTACCTTCAACGACATGTATTACTACGTAGAAGAGATGGCAAAAGTGGTTGACCAGGTTGGTGTGCGTGCCGTGCTTACCGAGAGCCTGATAGATTTTCCAGCACCCAATAATCCTTCGCCCGAGCATTGTATAAAGATGAGCGAAGCGCTGATAAAAAAGTGGGAACATCATCCATTGATCACCATTGGCGTTTCGGCTCATGCCCTTTACACCACTTCGCCAGAGGTAATAAAAAAGGGGAAGGAGCTGGCCGATAAGTATCAGCTTCCCTTTAACATCCATGTGGCAGAAACCCGCGGGGAATATGAACTTACGCAAAAGGAATACGGTATGACTCCGGTTGAGTTTCTTGACAGTATAGGGGTGCTGGGTCCGAATGTGATTGCTGCTCACAGTGTGCATCTTACCCCTGGTGACATTGCCATTTATGCCCGCCATGGTGTAGGGGTAGCCCATAACCCGCAGTGCAACATGAAACTTGCCAGTGGGGTGGCCCCCGTCCCAGCTTTTCTTAAAGCTGGGGTAAAAGTGGGCATTGGCACCGATGGCGTGGCCAGCAACAATGATCTTGACCTTTTTGATGAAGTGCGCACTGCCGCTTTCCTTCATAAGCTAACCTGCAAAAACCCAACGGTTCTTGATGCACAAACCGCCCTTGAGCTTATTACAATTGGTGGTGCCAGGGTGTTGGGTCTTGATGACAAGGTAGGATCGCTCGAAGTGGGCAAAAGGGCCGATATAATTATTTTGGATATGGATCAGCCACATGCTCATCCGGTTTATAACATTTACTCGCTTATTATTTACTCGCTCAGGGGTTCTGATGTGGAAACCGTGATGGTTGATGGAAAACTTATGGTGCAAAATCGCAAGCTTGTAACCCTTGACCTGGATCGCCTGTACGACAAGGTAGAGCTGCTTGCCCGCCAGATAACTGAAAAAAGCACCACCTTGACCCAGGTCAACAACAGGCTTCGGAAACTTTAGGTTTATCCCATGTAGGGGTTGAGCCGGCGAGTCATGGCTTTTTCAATAATGGTATAGAGGTCCATGGGTGTGTATTTTCGCCAGTTCACATTGCTGAAGTGCTTCCCAAAGGCAATGTAATAGTCGATATTGGCAGTTTCAAACTCCCTTATCACAAAGTCGCGGAAATTAAGGGCCACAATCCAGCCATCTTCCAGCTCTTCGAACCATTCCTGGTAGTAACAATCGTCCGATGAGTGGAAGTTTAGCACGTTTTCGCCAATGAGGATAAATTTGTTAATACCGTTTTCAATAAGGGGTTCAATAACGTTTCTCTTCAGGAACATTACATCGTTATAAAGGCAATCGTTCCATTCGCCCAACATTTCAATAATGCAATAGCCTTCGTTGTAATGGGCAAAAAGAATTTTTATAAATAGGGTAGAAGAAACCATTTCGTCCCATTGGGGGTGTATCAGGTAGTTGTAAATGGCATGGGTAAACTCAAATTCTGAGTAATCCCTTCCGTAGAAAGGCGAACGTTCGTCTTCCGAAGCTATATAAAGGTTTCGCCAGGCGTAAAATGGCTCAATGTTGTGCATAAAAAGCATTCATTTTTCGAAAAGAAACGCATCCTTTCTAATCAAAGTTAGCAAAAAAACAGGCGCGATAAAAGCTGAATCAGGCAGGTTTTTTAACTTCCACAAGCTTTGCGGCGATGGATAAACCGATGATTTCGGGGGTCTTCCCAGGGAGTTTTATGCCGATTGGCGAATCTGCTTTCGCGAAAGCGGCTTCATCAAACAGCCGCTTTTCGATCAGATAAGTTTTTGCTTCAGAGATCTTTTGCCTGTTGCCGATCATACCCAGATAAGCCCATGGCTTGGTAAGCACTTTCCCAAGAATTTCAAAATCATAATCGTGACGGTGCGAGCACAGCACCAGGAAGTGACGCGGTCCGGGTTCGAAGTCTTTAAGAAACTTCTGGTGGTTTATTGCCTGTGTGTTGATACCTTCGAAAGCGGGGTCTTTCAGCATATCGGCTCTTTCATCGACTACGGTAATGCGAAACTCAAGCTTGCGTGCAAAATATACTACTGCCTTAGCTAGGTGTCCTGCTCCGAAAATTACCAGTTCGCTGTCGGGCTGAAAGGTTTCGATAAAGAACCAAAGCTTAGTGCCTGTTTCGGGGTTCTGCATTTCAATCATTCCTTTTTTTGCTTCCTTCAGAAAGTTCAGCGCAGTTTTTGTGACTTCGGCTTCCACTGGTCCGCCGCCTATGGTACCTTGTGTAGAGCCATCATCAAAAACCAGCATACGTGCACCCACCGGACGACCAAACGATCCATCCACTTTTATTAAAGTGCAGAGGGAAAAGGTGCGCTGTTGTTGTCGCGCTTCCGTTAGCTGGCTAATCCAGTTTTCCATCAGTACTCGGTTTTGTTTTCCAGTTTGAGCCATTGCAGAAAAGGTTCAGCAGCTTCTTTTATGGCCAGTTTTTGAATAGGAATGGAACGGCGGCCGAGGGTCAATGCAAACTCATCGTAAATAAACGAGTCGTCGAAACCGGCTTTTGCGGCATCCAACTTTGTGGCAGCAAAAACGATGCGGTCGAGATGTGCCCAGTAAATGGCGCCAAGGCACATGGGGCAGGGTTCGCAACTGGTATATATTACGCAACCATCCAGTTTGAAATCGCCAATATTTTTGCATGCATCTCGTATGGCAAGCACCTCTGCATGCGCTGTGGGGTCGTGGTGATGTGTTACTTGGTTTACACCCCTCCCAATTATTTTTCCGTTGCGCACAATCAGTGCCCCAAATGGGCCCCCGCCATCATTTACATTGGCCGCAGCCATGGTTACGGCTTCTCGCAAAAATTGTTCGTCGTTCATTGTTTATGTTTTGATCACAAACAAATCTACGAAATATTTTAGTGAAAAAGTGGCTCAAAACTTTCTGAAACCTACGATTGGTCAGGATACATTTGGTTAACTTTGCTATTATTTATGAAAAGGTCATCCTTGCAAATCCTGTTACAATTGCTCAACGAGAAAGCGGCATATTACAACCGGCCATTTTTCATTGAAACCGATCCCATTTCTATACCGCATCGTTTTTCCTGCAAGGAGGACATTGAGGTTGCTGCCTTTCTGGTATCCACCATTTCCTGGGGGCAGCGAAAGTCCATAATAAAAAGCGGGATTCGGCTAATGGAGCTAATGGACTGGCAACCGGCTGCCTTTATCAAGGACTTTTCTGAAAAAGATATGAGGTCTTTTGCGGGATTTGCATACCGAACTTTCAATTTTTCGGATCTTGAGTTTTTTCTTTATTCGCTCAAGCATATTTATCAGGAGTTTGGCGGGCTTGAGCAATGCTTTACAAAGCCTTACTTGCAAGCAGGCAATGTGAAGAATGCAATAATTGGATTTAGAAAAGTATTTTTTGATTTGCCTCACCTGCCACGCACCCAAAAACACGCGAGCAACCCTGAATTTGGTTCGGCAGCCAAAAGGCTGAATATGTTTTTGCGGTGGATGGTACGTAAGGACGATGCCGGTGTTGATTTTGGCCTGTGGAAAGGAATTTCGCCGGCTGACCTGTATTGTCCGCTCGACTTGCATTCGGGCCGGGTGGCGCGAATGCTCGGTCTGCTCACCCGAAAGCAAAACGACTGGAAAGCGGTTGAAGAACTGACTGCAAATCTACGCCAACTCAACCCCAAAGATCCTGTGATTTTCGATTTTGCCCTGTTTGGAATGGGAGTGTTTGAAAAATGAGAAAAGATGAAAGGGAGAAGATGTGATTATGAGATAATAAGATAAATAGATAATGAGCTAATATGATAATGAGCTAATGTGATAATGTGATAATGTGAAAATGTGAAAATGAGAAGTGAGAGTTGGGAAGATAAGAAAATGAGAAATTTAAAAAAACTGGAATGGAGCACAACCCGCAGATTCTTCTCGAAATAATTAAAACGCCCATGCCCTTTGGCAAATACAAGGGCCGTATGATCTGCGACTTGCCGGTGTCGTATTTGGAATGGTTTCAGCGGAAAGGTTTTCCGGAAGGAAAACTGGGTATGCTTTTGAGGACTGTCTATGAGATCAGGATCAATGGATTGGAGGATCTGCTCAATCCTTTGAGAAATTTCTCTGACTAATTTTCTTCTAAAAATTCGATAAATCTTACAACCGTTTCGGGCAGCTTGAAAACTACATTGTTCTCTTTTTGGTAATCTCTTATCAGATTCCGTTTATCAGAGTAAATTCTATTTAATTGCCTAAGGTTGAGAATACGGTGAAGTTCACCATCCTTTTTCAACCAGTAAATAATGTATGGATCAACCTCAAATTCATCAGGCAGTTCAAGCTCATAAATCCGGTTTTGATAGGTTAACTGACCGTATGAAGTGCTTGTGGTGCTTCGCGAGGTTCCTCCGTATGCGGTGGGTTTACCTGGTGACTGAACATTGCATCTGTATTCGGCATACAACTCAGCATCTGATTTGTACAATAATTCAACAAATTTGTTGTTCAGCAAAAAGAAAACCCTGTTTTCAATGTAAATGCTATCGATCTTTGGTAGCTCTTCATCGGCAATGGCAAGCTTTTTACCCTTTTCAACAAAAACCATTTCCCCGGAAAGGGAGTTGTAGTTTAGCATAGCTCTTCTTAAAGCCCCATTTTTCATTAATACTACGCCTTCTTTAAACTCCGGAAATAAATAATGAGATAGAACAATGGCTCTTTGTTGCGAATATATAGCCGATAGCAATAACATAAACGAAAAACATACAAATATGCGGTTCATATTTACTAGTTTTGAAAATTAGTTTTACGATTGCAGTTTCCTTGCAAATTACGAACATTTTAATAAAAAAATCACTATTGTCCGATAAAGTAAATAAGGGTAGAATTTTATGCATGAGATTCCTCACCAGGTTCGGAATGACAGTCAGTTAGTTTAATTGCCATAGCCATTGAAAACCCTGCCATTTCGAGCGGAGCGAGGAATCTCGTAATTTTTAGCGGCCAGTAGTGTAAAAAAACATGACGTAAAAATGGTTTTTTTCGAACCAATCTATGGGTGCTTGTATTGCGAAATTTTTATCTCATTTTCGATTTAGGGGGTTGTAGATCGCATTACTTTTTTCTGCTTCCAATAAAAAATGAATCAGTTTGAAGTGATTCAAATCAATGCAAAACCTGTCTTCGCCTTTTTGCGTAACTTCGCAGATCAAACCCTATAGCTGACAATGATTATGCGCATTGACATTCTCACCATTTTTCCAGATATTTTTCAGGGGCCATTTTCGCACTCTATCATTAAGAGGGCCATTGAGAATGGCCTGGCCGAGATTCACCTGCACGATATTCGCGATTACTCCTTAAGCAAGCACAAAAATGTTGATGATTACCCCTTTGGAGGCGGGGCGGGCATGGTTATGATGATTGAACCCATTGACCGCTGCATATCGAAGCTGAAAAGCGATCGCCAATACGATGAAGTGATCTTTCTCAGCCCCGATGGTGAAAAGCTTACCCAGCCAATTGCCAACAACCTTTCCACCAAAGGCAACCTGATATTGCTTTGCGGGCATTACAAGGGTGTAGATGAGCGGGTGCGCGAACATTTCATCACGCGCGAGATCTCGGTGGGCGACTATGTGCTTTCGGGCGGCGAGCTGGCCGCGGCCATAGTGGCCGACACGGTGATCCGTCTTATACCCGGGGTGCTGGGGGATGAAACCTCGGCATTGTCCGACAGTTTTCAGGACGGGCTACTCTCACCGCCTGTATATACGCGCCCTTCTGATTACAAGGGCTGGAAAGTGCCCGAAGTGCTGCTCTCGGGCCACGACCGCAAGATTCACGAGTGGCGCCACGAGCAGGCCATTAAACGAACAAAAGAAAGAAGGCCTGGTTTGCTCGGCGCAATTAGTGATGAGCATTGATTTTTGCGCCGTGTTGCACCTTTCAATTAGGCGGTTAATCCATTAAACGGCAATCGGGGCCTTTATATGTGGGTGGGGGTCATAACCTTCGAGGCGAAAATCTTCAAATTTAAATGCAAAAATGTCAGTTACCTCAGGGTTGATGTGCAATACTGGCAAGGGTTTATGCTCACGGCTAAGCTGAAGGCGCGCCTGATCGAGGTGGTTTAGGTATAGGTGTGCATCGCCGAATGTGTGAACAAAATGGCCGGGTTGCAAATTGCAAACCTGGGCCACCATCATGGTAAGCATTGCATAAGAGGCAATATTGAAGGGAACACCAAGAAAAATGTCAGCGCTGCGTTGATAGAGTTGGCACGAAAGTTTACCTTCGGCCACATAGAAATGAAACAGCACATGGCAAGGGGGAAGGGCCATTTGGTCAATTTGACCCACATTCCACGCACTTACCATTAATCTGCGCGAGTCAGGATTGTTTTTAATTTGGTCAATAAGTAGCGAAATCTGGTCAATGGTTCTTCCTGCAGCCTGCCAATTACGCCACTGGGCGCCATAAACCGGGCCAAGATTGCCATCTGTATCTGCCCATTCGTCCCAAATGCTTACTCCATTATCGTTGAGGTACTTAATGTTGGTATCACCATTCAGAAACCAGAGCAATTCGTAAATAATGCTGCGCAAGTGCAGCTTCTTTGTAGTAATGAGCGGAAATCCCTGGCTCAAGTCAAAGCGCATTTGGTAGCCAAACACACTCAGGGTACCCGTTCCGGTACGGTCGGCTTTTTTGGTACCGTTATTAAGTACATACCAAAGTAGGTCGTGGTATTGTTGCATTCGTAAAAATTATTATAATTTAAGGTCGGCGATTGTCTTACCCTCGAAATGCGAGTAAGGTTAATGTTTACTATATAAGCAATGCTTAACCTTGTAACTGTGGGTTTTCCTTTGCTAAACCAGCAAGATGGTTGTGGCTATTCTCAAACAAGCCCGTTACAACCCTTTAAATTAGCAAAAAAACATTATAATACCAAGCTTTACCCCAAAATAATCCCAACCATTGTTGCGCTCATCAGTGCGGCCAGGGTTCCGCCAAGTAATGCCCGCATTCCGAATTGCGAAAGCAAAACGCGCTGGTTTGGGGCCAAAGAGCCTATGCCGCCAATCTGAATTCCGATGCTGGCAAAGTTTGCGAAGCCGCACAGCAGGTATGTGGCCATTATTATAGACTTCGGATCTGAAAAGGCACCGGCTTCTTTTAGCTCTGCAAGGCTTACGTAACCAATAAATTCGGTCATAATAATTTTTTCGCCAAGCAGGCGGCCAGCCAGGGTTATATCTGGAAGGCTTATCCCAATCAGCCACATAATTGGCGAAAAGGCGTAACCTAAAATAAATTGAAGCGAGAGCCTGTTGAATTGGCCGCTCGAAATATCGGCAATTAGCGGATTGAGGTTGGTCCAGTCGCCGATTTTGCCGGCAATAAAGTTAAACATAGCAATAAAAGCAATAAACACCAGCAACATGGCAGCTACATTTGCAGCAAGTTTCAGGCCTTCGGTTGTGCCATTGGAAATAGAGTCGAGTATATTGCTTCCTATCCGGTCTTTAGTAATTTCAATATTTTCGTCGATGTTTTCGGTTTGGGGCACCAGTATTTTAGAAATTACCACAGCCCCTGGCGCAGCCATTATGGAGGCCGCCAGCAGGTGTTTTGCAAAAATGAGACGTTGCACTGGATCGTCGCCTCCCAGAAAACTGATATAGGCAGCAAGTACCCCGCCAGCCATTGTGGCCATACCACCAGTCATTACCAAAAGGATTTCCGAGCGGTTCATATTTGCCAGGTATGCTTTAATCATAAGAGGCGACTCGGTTTGCCCAAGAAAAATATTGCCGGCAACCGAAAGGCTTTCGGCGCCCGAAATCCGCATAGCCTTGGTCATGAGCCATGCAAGTGCGTAAACTACCTTTTGAATTATTCCCAGATAAAACAAGAGGCTTGTAAGGGCAGAAAAGAATACTATTGTTGGCAGGACCTGAAAAGCAAAAATAAACCCAAAGGTAGAAGTATCTAAAAATCCGGCAAAAAGAAATTCGGTACCGGCCTTTGTAAAATCAAGTACCTTAACAAAGATTTTTCCTACAAATTCGAAAAAATATTGCACCGGGGGTATTTTCAAAATACTGAAAGCCACCATGGCCTGAATTGCAAGACCAATACCTACCACACGCCAACTGACTGCCCTTCGGTTTGTGCTAAATATCCAGGCTATAAATATTAATGAAATCATTCCTGCCAGGCCCCTGAACAGGCCTTTAAAGGAAAACCCCTTACGATAAATGGCTTCTGCTTCACTAATGGTTTCTTTTACGGCTTCGGGGTCCGAATTGGTCATAGGTTCCGCAGAAACGAGCATCAGGGTGTCGGCTATACCTGTAATAGCCTCTCTGGTCAATGATTCACTATTAACCTCTTGGGCGGTTGCCAAAGCATTTGAAAATAAAAGCAAGAGTAAAATCAAATATGCCCCATTGGCTTTAAAAATTTTTTTGGCTTTTTTCATTTTATTATTGGTTTGGCTTTACTGCCTGTTAAAAAAAAACCTGCCTCAAAAAGACAGGATGCAAACCTATTAAAAATTCTTTAAGCAAAACAATATTCTGATGGCTTTTTACTTACAGCCTGAAGTTATTTTTTTGCTGACCGGCGGCTGATTTCGTCCCTGATTTTTGATGCCCTTTCGTAGGCTTCTTCTTGAATTGCAGCCGCAAGTCTGTTTTCAAGTTCGCTTAGCGAAAGCCCGCTGAATTCTTCGTTTTCCACTTGCTTAATTTCTCTTTCCTGTTCTTGGTTCGGGCTATCCTTTTCATCCTGAAGCACCAGACCTGCTTCTTTCAAAATGTTTTCGTAGGTATATATTGGGCATTTAAACCTAAGAGCCAGGGCCACTGCATCAGAAGTACGGGAGTCAATTTCTACTTCTCGTGAGCCATCGAAACAAATAAGTTTGGAAAAAAATATTCCTTCGCTGAATTTGTAAATGATAACCTCATTTACCATTATATTAAAAGTTTGGGCAAAATTGCGAAACAGGTCGTGGGTAAGGGGCCTGGTTGGTTTCATTTTTTCCAACACTACAGCTATAGCCTGTGCCTCGGAGTTTCCAATAATTATAGGCAGCCTGCGTTTCTGGCCGGTTTCGCCAAGAATCAGGGCATAGGCCCCGGCTTGCGCCTGGCTGTAAGAGATCCCTAATATTTCAAGCCTGATTTTCTTCATAACTCAGGAATACAATCAAAAAATATATAAATTGCAGGCAGAAGCCTCAGGATTGTCTGAAACAAAATTAGGTTAATTTTATGAAAAATTCACGATAAAACTATGGGTTAGCCAACAATCCGGCTAGTTTTTTCTATTCACTCAATATTCAGGATATTTTAATAAAAAGCAGAATTAAATACAAAGTCATTTTGAGTTTGTTAAAATATTTTTACTTTTGGCATAATCAGCAATTAACATTATTCACATTAAAAAGGAAGTCAAATGCCTGATTTTTTTTGGTTAGTACCGTTCAGTTCGGTTGTTGCCCTTTTGTTTGCCTACATTTTTTTTAAGGAAATGCTTGGCTACGACGAGGGTACAGACATGATGAAAAAGATTGCCAAGCACGTAAGAGATGGTGCGGGGGCTTATTTGCGCCAGCAATATAAAGTTGTTTTGCTGGTATTTTTAGTCTTGACGGCTATTTTCAGTTTTATGGCCTTTGGTTTGGGTATTCAGAACAAATGGGTTCCATTTGCTTTTTTATCGGGGGGGGCCTTTAGCGGATTGGCTGGTTTTATTGGCATGCGTGCGGCTACATTTGCCTCCTCCAGGGTTGCCAATGCCTGCCGGCAGTCGCTCAATAGCGGCCTCAGGCTCGCGTTTCGAAGCGGTGCAGTAATGGGCCTGGTGGTTGTTGGCCTGGTACTGCTCGACATTTCTATTTGGTTCGTTGTGCTTAACCTTGCTGTTCCTGATGCCGAACCTGGCCTTAAGCTGCTGACGATTACGGCAACCATGCTTACCTTTGGTATGGGTGCTTCTACCCAGGCGCTTTTTGCACGCGTAGGCGGGGGCATTTATACCAAAGCCGCCGATGTGGGAGCCGACCTTGTTGGCAAGGTTGAAGCCGGAATTCCGGAAGACGACCCCCGCAACCCTGCTACTATTGCCGATAACGTGGGCGACAATGTGGGCGATGTGGCCGGAATGGGAGCCGATTTATTTGAGTCTTTCGCAGGTTCAATACTGGCAACGGCACTATTAGGTGCAGCTGCATTTGTTGGTTATGGAGCTGAAATGCAGTATAAGGCAGTAATTGCACCCATGTTAATTGCCGCAATTGGCACCTTACTCTCAATTGCAGGCGTTTATATGGTCAGAACCAAAGAGGGTGCCTCACAAAAAGAACTTCTCAAAGCATTGGGGCTTGGTGTAAATACCAGTGCTGCTTTGATTGTGGTTTTCTCGCTGATAATTCTTTACTTCTTAGGGTTCGAAAACTACCTTGGGCTGTGGGGTTCCATTGTGGTGGGTTTACTAGCCGGAATCGGGATTGGACAATCAACAGAATATTTCACGGCTTCGGCCTATGCCCCAACGCGTAAAATTGCAAGCTCTAGCCAAACCGGCCCTGCTACCATTATTATTTCGGGCTTGGGTACCGGTCTGATTTCGGCCGCTGTGCCCCTTGCAATTATTACGGTAGCCATAAGCCTTTCATACCTCTTTGCCGCCAATTTTACATTTAGTGTGGATAACCTAAACCATGGCCTTTATGGTATAGGCATAGCTGCTGTTGGAATGCTTTCTACCCTGGGAATTACTCTTGCCACCGATGCATATGGCCCAATAGCCGACAACGCCGGAGGCAATGCCGAAATGTCGAAACTTGGCGCAGAAGTGCGCCGCCGCACCGATGCCCTCGACTCGCTGGGCAACACCACTGCTGCAACCGGTAAGGGATTTGCAATAGGGTCGGCGGCACTTACAGCCCTTGCACTGCTGGCCGCATATTTCGAAGAAATAAAAATGATGTTTGTGAAGTTTCTTGATATGCCCGACTATCTAATTAATGGAAAAGATGGTGCTGTACAAGCCCAACATGCAAATTTTATCGACTTTATCTATCATTACGAAATTCATTTAATGAACCCAAAGGTGCTGGTGGGCGTGTTTCTTGGCGTTATGAGCGTTTTCCTGTTCAGCGGTATGACTATGAATTCCGTGGGACGAGCCGCCCAAAAGATGGTTGATGAGGTGCGCCGACAGTTTAAAACCATACCCGGAATACTCGAAGGAACTGCCGAGCCCGATTATGCCCGCTGTGTGGCTATTTCGACCAAAGGCGCCCAACGTGAAATGATGTTGCCATCGTTGGTTGCTTTAGTTATTCCGGTTATTGTTGGGCTGATATTTGGTGTGGCAGGTGTAACCGGTCTAATGATCGGAACCATTACCTCAGGATTTGCCCTCGCAATTTTTATGGCCAACGCTGGCGGGGCATGGGACAATGCCAAAAAATACATTGAAGAGGGACATTACGGAGGCAAAGGCTCTGATTGTCACAAAGCTGCCGTTATTGGCGATACCGTTGGCGATCCATTCAAGGACACTGCTGGCCCAAGCCTCAATATTTTGATTAAACTGATGGTGATGGCTGCTGTGGTAACTGTTGGAGTTGCTGTTTCTTATAGCCTTTTATAAAGGCAGGTATTAAATAATGTTAAAAATGCGCTGGCAACTGCGATTTGCCAGCGCATTTTTATTTTTAAATTACATATACGGCAAAATCGCATGAATCCCTGTCATGGCTGCTTATAAAAATACTATTTTATTCATGGTAATTTGTTGTATTCAACCCGATTTTTGAAAGTAAAAAACAAAGTGCTGATTTTCAAAATAATATGAACAAATTGGTTGAATAATAGTTTGGCTTTTAGCGGGTTGGTCAATAGTAATTAGCCCCTTCTTTTTCATTATCTTTGTTACCTCATTAATTTTCATTTTCATGAACACAAATCGGGTTACTAACCTGCGCGAAATGCTGGACAACAGCGCAGCATTGTTTTCGGCACGCCCTGCCCTATCATTTGTAGGTTCTGAACCAATTACCTATGCTGGAGTGGCTATAATGGCCAAGCAAATTATGAGCTATCTGACCGATAATGGTATAAAAAAAGGCGACCGGGTGGCATTGGTCAGCCAGAATATGCCCAATTGGGGCGTGGCTTATCTTGCCATTACCGGTATGGGAGCTGTGGTGGTACCAATTCTTGTCGATTTCAGCGAAAGCGAATTAAACAAAATTCTTGACCACAGTGATTCAAAAGGTCTGATTGTTTCGGAAAAACTTTCCCCAAAAGTAGGAAAAGACTTGCCTGTTGGAATTGGATTCGGGCTGCTGCTCGACGATCTGAGCCCAATAAGTATTCAGTCATTAAAAGCTGAAGGGAAAATTAATCGGGTATCACCATTAACTTTGCAGGCAGTTGAAAGGGATTTTCCTGCCCCTACCCCCGAAGACCTTGCAGCCATCCTTTACACATCGGGCACCACCGGAAATCCCAAGGGTGTTATGCTTAGTCATAAAAACCTGATTTCCAATGCTATTAACACCCTCAGGATACAAAATATAGATACCAGTGATCGACTTCTGTCAGTTTTGCCTTTGCCTCATACCTATGAGTGTACAATTGGTTTTCTGATTCCGTTTATGGGGGGTGCCACTGTGTATTACCTCGACAAGCTGCCTACTGCTTCTGTGTTGCTTCCGGCAATGAAACAGGTAAGGCCTACCATGATGCTTACCGTGCCTCTGATAATGGAAAAAATTTATAACCTTCAGATAAAACCCAAACTCAACAAAAGCAAGTTTATGCGTACCCTCATGAAAATGAGCTTCATGAAAAAGTTGTTTCATAAACTTGCTGGCAAAAAGATTTATCAGGCCTTTGGCGGGAGTCTTCATTTTTTTGGGATCGGTGGGGCAAAGCTTTCGGCTGATACCGAAAGGTTTCTTCGAGATGCCGGCTTCCCGTATGCCATAGGTTACGGCCTTACCGAAACTGCACCCCTGCTGGCCGGTTGTGCACCTTCGCTCACCAAATTTCGCAGTACAGGTTTTACACTGCCCAACCAGCAAATCAGGATAATTAACCCAGATCCCCAAACAGGCGAAGGTGAGATTGTTGCCAAAGGGCCAAATGTTATGATGGGCTATTTTAAAGACCCGGCTCAAACCGCAGAAGTTTTTACGCAGGATGGCTGGTTCAAAACTGGCGATTTAGGCATTATTGACAAAGACGGCTATTTATTTATAAAGGGCCGCCTCAAGAATATGATTCTCGGCCCTTCGGGCGAAAATATTTACCCCGAAGAAATAGAAGCAATAATAAACAACGAAGACCTTGTGCTTGAGTCGCTGGTGTATGAAATGAAAGGCCAGCTTGTTGCACGGGTGCATTTAAATTACGAGGAACTTGAAAAACGCTATCAGCTTGCAAAAGATTCGGCGCACGAATACAAGGAAAAAGTTGGCAAAGCTGTTGATGAAAAGCTCAAGGAGATTCGCGAAAAGGTAAATTCAACCCTGAGTCGGTTTTCACGCCTAAGCAATGTGGAAGAACAATCCGTTCCTTTTGAAAAAACGCCTACCCAGAAAATCAAGCGATTCCTGTATTCGAAACAGCAGAACCTGTCGCATTAATGGTTTTAGGCATTCAATAGTTTCTGCAAAATTAAAACCCGCCCCTGAAATTGTTTCAGAGGCGGGTTTTTTTATAAAGCCAATTACTTTTAACTCTACATATAGCTTTCCATTGGTTCGCAGGTGCAAACCAGGTTTCGGTCGCCATAGGCATTGTCAATTCGTGCCACTGGGGTAAAATATTTTATTTCGGCAAGCCAGGGCAGGGGAAAGGCAGCTTTTTCGCGGCTGTATGGGAAGTTCCACTCGGTTGCACTTATCATTATAGCGGTATGGGGCGAGTTTTTTACAACATTATTATCCTTGCTGGCTTTGGCTTCTTCTATTTCGCGAATCTCGCCTCGAATGGCTACCATTGCATCTACAAAGCGATTAAGCTCTGAAAGGGGTTCACTTTCAGTTGGCTCAACCATAAGGGTGCCTGGTACAGGAAAAGCCACGGTTGGCGCGTGAAAACCATAATCCATCAATCGCTTGGCAATATCAATGGCATCTATGTCGGCGCTTCGCTTAAATGGGTTGCAATCTAAAATCATTTCGTGAGCCACGGTGCCATTTTTGCCGGTATAAAGCACCGGATAGTGATCCTGCAGCGATGCTTTGAGATAGTTTGCACTTAGAATTGCCATTCGGGTGGCTTCTTTAAGGCCGTTGCCTCCAAGCATTTTTATATAGCCATAAGAAATTGTAAGAACCAGTGCGCTGCCAAAAGGGGCTGCTGAAACAGCCGGAATTCCTCTGTCGCCTCCGGTATTTACCTGGGTGTGGTTTGGCATAAACGGCAAAAGGTGCTTAGCTACCCCAATGGGGCCTACTCCGGGGCCACCTCCTCCATGCGGAATGGCAAATGTTTTATGCAGGTTCAAATGGCATACATCGGCCCCGCATATTACCGGGTTGGTAAAACCCACCTGTGCATTCATATTTGCACCATCCATATAAACCTGGCCGCCATTTTCGTGCACTATTTTATTAATTTCCAGAATTTCCTCTTCAAATACTCCATGAGTAGAAGGGTAGGTAACCATAATAGCAGCAAGGTTTTCATTATGCTCCTGTGCTCTTTGTCGCAGGTCGTCCACATCAATGTTTCCGCTGTCATCGCATTTAACTACCACAACCTTCATTCCGGCCATTACGGCGCTGGCGGGGTTGGTGCCGTGAGCCGAAGAGGGTATCAGCGCAACATTGCGATGGCCCTGTCCACGGCTCTGGTGGTAAGCACGTATTACCATAAGGCCGGCGTATTCGCCCGAAGCACCCGAGTTTGGCATAAAGCTAATGCCGGCAAAGCCTGTAATTTCGCATAAATCTTTTTCGAGTTGGCGTATGAGCTCGTGGTAGCCCTGGGCCTGATTGGCTGGCACAAAGGGATGTATGCCTCCGAACTCGGGCCAGCTGAGGCCAAACATTTCACTGGCAGCATTAAGTTTCATAGTGCATGAGCCCAGCGGTATCATGGTGCGGTTAAGTGCCAGGTCGCGATTCTCGAGCTTTTTCATGTATCGCATCATTTCGGTTTCCGAGTGGTATGAATTGAAAACCGGATGGGTAAGGTACTTGCTTGTTCGGGTCAGTTCATGGGGAATGGTTATTATTTTTTCGTACTCAACAGGATCGCATACAAAGGCCCTGAAATCTTTGCAGTTAGCTTTTGCAAACACTTCCAGAATATCGTTAACATCGGCCTGTGTGGTGGTCTCATCAAGGCTAATGCCAATATTCTGCTCATCGACCTTGCGAAGGTTTATTTGTTTTGCAAGAGCCAGGTCAATTATTTCATTGGCTGTAACATTCGAGGGAAGTTCAACAAGCACAGTGTCGAAGAAGTAACTGTTGAGTTGCTTGTATCCGTATTTTTCAACTTCGGATGCGAGTACACCGGTAAGTATGTTTATGTGTCGGGCAATTTGCCTGAGGCCTTCAGGGCCGTGGTATGCCGCATACATACCGGCCATTGTGGCCAGCAGGGCCTGGGCGGTGCAAATATTTGATGTAGCCTTTTCGCGTTTTATGTGTTGCTCGCGGGTTTGCAGGGCCATGCGCAGAGCAAAGTTGTTGTTTTTATCTATCGAAACACCTATAATCCTACCGGGGATGAGGCGTTTAAACTCATCTTTTGTGGCAAAGTAGCCAGCATGCGGGCCTCCATACCCCATTGGCACACCAAAACGTTGAGCCGAACCCACCACCACATCGGCACCCCACTCGCCCGGAGGGGTTAGCATTGTGAGGCTTAGCAGGTCGGCTGCTACAGCAATGCGCACGCTTGCCTCCTGGGCCTTCTTTACAAAAGGAGCGTAATTGGTAACTTTTCCCCTTTCGTTGGGGTATTGCACCAAAGCGCCAAAAAACATATCGTCAAATTCAACTACTTCTGCACAGCCCGTTACCAGCTCAATGCCCAGGGGTTCGGAGCGGAGCTTTAGCACGTCGATGGTATGCGGAAATACACGCATGGAAACAAAAAATTTGTGGGCCCCTCTTTTTGTAGCTTCGCGCGAACGGTTGTTAAAGAGCATAATCATTGCTTCGGCGGCTGCGGTGGCCTCGTCGAGCAGCGATGCATTGGCAATTTCCAGGCCGGTAAGGTCTGAGATAAGGGTTTGGAAGTTGAGCAGGGCCTCGAGCCGCCCTTGCGAAATTTCGGCCTGGTAAGGTGTGTAGGCGGTGTACCAGCCCGGGTTTTCGAGAATGTTGCGCTGAATAACGCCAGGCAAAATAGTGTTGTAATAGCCCATGCCAATAAAAGTTCGGTACAGCTTGTTTTTTCCGGCCAGCTCCTTCATGTGGTTCAGGTATTCATACTCATTCATGCCATCGGCAATGGCTAAGGGCTTACTCATCCTGATCGATACAGGAATGGTTTGGTCAATGAGCTCATCAACAGAAGATATGCCGATCTTTTTCAGCATCAAGGCCTCATCGTGAGGGCGCAATCCGTTGTGACGCTTTATAAAGTTGTTGCTAATCATAGAATGTAAATGGTTTATGATGATTTATTTTGCTGATTGCTGCATTGGTGTGGACCCAGCCGGCTTGTAGCTCAAACCAGCCCAAAAGAAGGTTTTTTACCGCTTGGCAAAAGTAATAAATATTGCCAAGTCGATTATTATTAATGCTTTTCGGGGACTTATTGTTTAGTTTTTTTGTGGATAAATTGTAATTGAATTGACTTATTCTGTTTTAAAAAAACCTGCCGATAAAGTGGCAGGTTTTTTTTTACAAATTTTCCTGGGCATATTTTCTGCCTGTTCGCAGGGCCTGCATATTCAGGTTTACAATATCTTCACCTTTGCGTCCAAACAATGTCGTAATTGCATTTTCAAGTTTATCGAAATCAATGTCGAGAAATGGTGTTGCTGCCCCCAAAACCACCATATTGGCAGCTTTAATACTTCCAAGCTCCACAGCCATGCTGTCAGCATCGAGGGCTATATGTTTAGGCAAAGCCTTAATTTCGGCCATTAGTTTGTTCTGATCGGGGTAGTTCGAAATATTAATGAAAGGTTTTGTGTTGGTAATAAGCCATCCATCCTTTTTCAGATAAGGCAGGTAGCGGAGGCCTTCCATTGGTTCAACAGAAATAATAAGGTCGGCTTTTCCGTAAGGGATAAGGTCAGAGGCAACCTCTTTGTCGCTAAGCCTGAGGTGCGATTGTACATCGCCCCCGCGTTGGCTCATGCCGTGCACTTCGGCTTGCTTAAGAAAAAGACCTGCTTCAACAGCTGCAAGGCCTATGGTGGCGGCAATTGATAAAATACCCTGACCACCTACACCAGCCAAAATAATATCTATCTTCATAACTTTCTTCTTTTTTTTTGATGTAAAATTAGTAACCGGCAGCTTTGGCTTTTTCCTTGAATTTGTCGCGCATTCGCTTGTTTAGGGTTTGAATGCACTCTCGCCTGGGAATGATTACCGAAACCCCATTGTATTCAATCTCTTCTTTAAAAATCTGGAGGTTGTCTTCGTGGTGTTTGCGCAAAGGTTTAACCACCCTTATGTGCTCTTCTTCCACACCAAGTCCTTTGCAAATTTCTTCAATTTTGCCAAAGGCCGATGAGGGTTGCCCGCCGGTCATTCCGGTGGTGGCATTGTCGAGAATAATTACTGTAATGCTTGATTTGTCGTTTACGGCATCCAGAAGGCCTGTCATACCCGAGTGTGTAAAAGTGCTGTCGCCAATAACTGCTACTGCTGGCACCAGGCCGGCGTCGGCAGCCCCTTTTGCCATTGTAATTGAGGCGCCCATATCCACACAGGTGTTTATTGACTCGTAAGGAGGCAGTGCGCTTAGGGTATAACAACCGATATCAGAAAAAACGCGGCCACGCGCATATTTTTCGAGGGCCTCGTTAAGTGCCACAAAGCTGTCGATATGCGGGCAGCCCTTGCAAAGCGAGGGAGGGCGCGGAGCCAGCAACTGCGGTATGCCAAGTGTTTCTTCCTGCACAAAACCAAGCCCAGCCCCCACAATGTTGGGATTAAGTTCGCCCGTGCGTTGAATGGTGCCATCCAGGCGGCCTTTTATGGGCTTTCCCAGATTAAGAAACCCCTTTATCATTTCTTCAACAAGCGGATATCCATCCTCGAGTACTAGCAGGCTATCGCATTCCTGGTAAATGCGGCGGATATGATTTTCTGGCAGCGGGTATTGCGCAACCTTTACTACCGGATAAGGTACCTTGCGGTCAGGATAGTTTTCCATAAGGTAATTGAAGGCAAGGCCACAGGCAATTATGCCCATGCTCTTGTTATTGCCCTCAAAATAAACATTGTAGGAGGATTGTTCCGATTCCACTAGAAACTTTGGTTGGATGTCAATCAGATTTTTGTATTGTTTGCGGGCAATGGCCGGAAGCAGTACAAACTGGCGCAGATTTTGGGGCAAACCCACCTTATTCTGTTCGCGCGATGGCTTACGAACCACCCCTGCACGCGAGTGTGCAAGCCGCGTTGTGATGCGGATCATTACAGGAATCTGAAATTTTTCCGAAAGGTCAAAGCCGTAATGTACCATGTCGTAGGCTTCCTGTTGGCTGCTGGGTTCCAGTATGGGGATCATGGCAAACTTTCCGTAAAAGCGTGAATCCTGCTCGTTTTGCGAAGAGTGCATTGAAGGGTCGTCGGCCACCAGAAAGATAATACCCCCATTTGCGCCGGTAATCGATGAGTTGATAAATGCATCGGCAGCTACATTAAGGCCTACGTGCTTCATACAGGTCATTGTGCGACGGCCGGCATACGACATTCCAAGGGCGGCCTCGGCAGCAGTTTTTTCGTTGGCACACCAACTAGCAACAATGCCTTTTTGGTTTGCTTCGCGCGAGGTCCTCACGTATTCCGTAATCTCGGTAGAAGGGGTGCCAGGATAGGCATAAATGCCCGACATACCTGCATCGATGCCAGCCTGGGCTATGGCCTCATCACCCAATAACAACATTTTTTGCATAAAATCAGGTTTTTTATTTTTTTTGGATTAATTTTTGTTAAGGCACAAAACTAAGTAAAAAAAATGCATCGGTTTTGAAATCTTTCTTCGATTTGACAAAACATTTGCCCCATCATTAAGTTATACAGTTATACAATGCATTTAATTGCACAACCATTCAATTTCGTGCTTTTTTGCTGATGAATTTTTTGGCCCACATATACCTGTCAGGCGCAAGCGAAGATATTTTGCTTGGCAATTTTATTGCCGATATGGTCAAAGGGCGGCAAATTGAAAATTTTCACCAGGGCATTGTAGAGGGCATAATGCTGCACCGAAAAATAGACACCTTTACTGACACCCATCCAATTGTTGACCAGAGCAAAATGAGGTTGCGCAACAAATACAGGCTTTACTCGGGCGTGGTGGTCGATATGTTTTACGATCATTACCTTGCCCGCAACTGGACCGAATACTCGCGCCACTCACTTACCCGTTTTGTAAAAGAGGCCTACCACGTACTATTGAAAAACTATTTTCTACTTCCTATAAGGGCCAAAAACGTGCTGCCTTACATGGTATCTATGAACTGGCTGGTTAATTATGGCGACCCCAACCGCCTGAAAAGGCATTTTGAGGGCATGGCCATGCGCACCCCATTTAAGTCGGGTATGGAAAATGCCGTAGAGGACCTTTTACTACATTACGATGAATTTGAGAACGAATTCCGGACATTTTTTCCCGAACTTATTTCTTATGTTGAAAAGCAAGGAATCTCGCATACCCATCATGAAAATGGCGGAATTAACGCTAAATATTAGTTACCGGTTTTCAAATCATTTTTACCCGAAACAGTTAATCGGCTTGTTTCAATCCCTCTTTCAGGTTTAAAAGGAAATCCCGAAGTTTATCAAGGGTTTTTACTATTTCAAAATCGCGCTGCACCTCGTTGGGGTTGGTTTTGAGTTTTTCGCGTGCGCCTTGCAATGTAAATCCTCTCTCTTTTACAAGGTGGTATATAAGGTGAAAGTTATCCACATCTTTGGGAGTAAAATACCTGTTCCCTTTTTTATTCTTGTGAGGTTTAATTATATCAAACTCTTTTTCCCAAAAACGAATCAGCGAAGGGTTTACATTAAACATACGCGCCACCTGGCTGATTGAATAATAAACTCTTTCGGGTTGGTGCTCGGTTTTGCGCATGGTTGTGGATGATTTTACCGATAAAATTAATCATTCCTGTTTTTAAGTTATTGAAAAGGCATAAAAAAAAGGCCCCGATGCGGGGCCTGCCTGTTTTTGGCATTTTTTTATGAAAGCGACTGGTTAACGCGTGAAGCCAGTTCAATAATATGTTCAAACTCTTCAGGGGTAAGGTCGTTAAAGAAGTAGTTGACCGGGTTAACTTTTTTTCCGTTTCTAACCACTTCGTAGTGCAGGTGTGGTGCAGTAGAAAGACCTGTGTTTCCTACCAGCCCAAGTACTTCGCCTCTTTTTACTACCTGACCGGGTCTTACATTTACCTTGCTAAGGTGTGCATAAATGGTTACATAACCATATCCGTGGTCAACTTCAACCATAAGGCCGTAGCCGGTATTGTCGCGAGAGGCCTTGATTACCCTGCCGTTTCCCGTGGCATAAATGGGTGTTCCGGGGGGTGCGGTAAAATCAACTCCTGTATGCATTCGCAGGGTTTTGTATATTGGATGAATGCGGTAACCGAAACCCGACACAAGGCGCTCAGTCCCTTTAGCAATAGGTACAATTGCCGGAATGGAAGCCAGCATGTCAGCCTTGTTTTTGGCCATATCAAACACTTCATCGTACGAGCGCGATTGAACATAAAGTTGGCGCGAAATGCGGTCAATGCGCTGCATGGTTGAGGAAATCAGTTCGCTGTTATCAAAACCTTCGAGGTGGCTGTAGCGGTCGGCGCCACCAAAGGCAGCCTCACGAACAGTGCGCGGTATAGGCTCTGCCTCAAAAATAACCCGGTAAATATGATCATCGCGCTCCTCTATGTCTCTCAATACCGAAGTAATGATCTCAAGACGGTCGTTAATAATTTGATGTTGAGTTTTGTATTGCTCAATCTCGCGGCGAAGCATTTTTTCTTTCGGGGAGTCAAAAAAGGTATAACCTATGCTGAGAACTATAACTGAGAAAACCATCCCGGCCAAAACAATCCTCAAAAAAACTTTGAACCTATCCCAAAAAGTTACGTGAATCTTTTCAATCGCTAGTGATTTGGTATTGAAATGATACTTTACTTTTTTACCCATATAACGTGGAATTTGATCTATCTTGCTGTAATTTTATAAAACAGGGTGCGTCAATTTTATTTGCTTGTTTTTGGCCAGGCCAAAAACCGGGGTGCTGCAAAACTAAGGAAAAATAAATTAATTTTGCGGTTTATTATTCAAAAAAAATCTAAAAATTTCAATAAAACAGGCTCATTATCAATGAACTCCAA
Organism: uncultured Bacteroidales bacterium; assembly: GCA_964348755.1. Lineage (GTDB taxonomy): Bacteria > Bacteroidota > Bacteroidia > Bacteroidales > UBA7960 > UBA7960. Next base: position 86,714 of record CAYGDW010000002.1, read on the forward strand.
TAAGATTCGTGAGGAATTTCTTCGTTTTTTTGCTTCAAAACAACACCTAGTCGTTAATTCGGCTCCAATGGTCGTAAAAAATGACCCTACCCTCATGTTTACCAATGCCGGTATGAACCAATTCAAGGATATATTTCTTGGAAACATTCCGGCCACACACAGCCGCATTGCCAACACCCAAAAATGCCTTCGGGTTTCGGGCAAGCACAACGATTTGGAAGAGGTAGGCCATGACACTTACCACCATACTATGTTCGAAATGCTTGGCAACTGGAGTTTTGGCAATTATTTCAAAAAGGAAGCCATTGAATGGGCCTGGGAGTTGCTTACCGGGGTTTACGGGCTGCAAAAAGATCGCTTGTACGTTACCGTTTTTGGCGGCGACAATGCTGATGGATTAGAACCTGATAATGAGGCGCTTGAATTTTGGAAAGAATACATAGACCAGGATCGTATTCTTTACGGTTCAAAAAAAGATAATTTTTGGGAAATGGGCGATAGTGGGCCCTGTGGACCTTGTTCCGAAATTCATATTGACCTTCGCACCGATGCTGAACGATGGATTGAAGATGGCAAAGCCCTTGTTAATAATAATCACCCTCAGGTAGTCGAAATATGGAACCTGGTTTTTATACAGTTTAACCGAATGAGCAATGGGCAACTCAAACCACTTCCGGCCAAACACGTGGATACCGGCATGGGCTTTGAGCGACTTTGTATGGCCTTGCAGGGGAAAAAGTCGAATTACGATACCGATGTGTTTCAGCCTTACATTCAGAAACTTTCTGAAATGGCCGGCATTGCTTATGGAAGCGCAAAAATGGCAGATGTGGCCATGCGTGTGGTATCTGATCACTTAAGGGCTGTTGCCTTTGCTATTGCCGATGGAGAGCTGCCATCGAACAACAAGGCTGGCTACGTTATACGCCGTATTTTGCGCAGGGCAATACGCTACGGTTATACATTTCTCAACTTCCGCGAGCCATTTGTGCATAAGCTTGTGCCTGTTATGGTTGAAAATATGGGCAAAGCGTTTCCTGAACTGCCAGCTCAACAAGACCTTATCCGGCGGGTTATTGCCGAGGAAGAGAGTTCCTTTTTGCGGACACTTTCATTAGGGATTCACAAGTTTGAGCAATACCTTGCTGCGCATCCGCAAAAAATGATAATTGATGGGCATTTTGCTTTTGAATTGTTCGACACTTACGGTTTTCCGATAGACCTGACTTGCCTTATGGCCCGCGAGCAAAACTGGGATGTAGATATGGAAGGCTTTGCCCAGGGCATGGAGGCCCAAAAAACCAGAAGCCGGGCTGCTGCCGCTACCGAAACCACCGACTGGGTTGAGCTTACCCCGGGTTCTTCCGAAACCCGTTTTTTGGGCTACGATAAACTTGAAGCCAATGTTGAACTTGTAAAATACCGGAAGGTTAGCAGCAAGGGTAAAACTTATTATCAGCTTGTTTTGGATTCAACCCCTTTTTATGCCGAGTCGGGCGGTCAGGTTGGCGATCGTGGTGTGCTTGAATCGGGTGAGATTGAGATACAAATTATTGACACGCAGAAAGAAAACAATCTGGTGGTTCATATTGCTGAAAAAATTCCGCATCCAATGCCCTTGCAGTTCGTTGCCCGCGTTGATGCCAAAAAACGCATGCTAACAGCCAATAACCACACTGCAACCCACCTGCTGCATGCCGCTTTGCGCCAGGTACTGGGCAATCATGTGCAACAAAAAGGTTCGCTGGTAAATGAAGAGCGCCTGCGGTTTGACTTTTCGCACTTTGCCCGCCTTACACCCGAAGAAATTGAAAGGATAGAGCGAATTGTTAATGCCAGAATACGCGAAAATATTGAACAGGAAGAGCATCGCGAACTTGAAATGGAAAAGGCACAGGGTATGGGTGCCGTTGCCCTGTTTGGCGAAAAGTATTGCGACAAAGTCAGGGTGATTGCTTTTGACAACCAATTCTCTACCGAACTTTGTGGCGGCACACACGTACATTCAACCGGCCAGATCGGGCTGTTTCGCATAGTGTCAGAAGGCGCAATTGCCGCTGGCATCAGAAGGGTAGAAGCCTTAACCGGGCTGGATGCCGAGAACTGGGTAAACCAGAAAATAAATGAACTCGCATTGGTTAAAGCCCTGCTTAAAAGCCCCAGAGATACCAAACAGGCAATAGAAAATTTGCTTGAACAGAACGAAGCTCTGCGCAAAAAAATCGACCTCGTTCAAAAAGAACAGGCTGGCAAAATGGTTGATGAATTGGTTTCAACCATTGAAATTTTTGGAAATGTGAACTTTATTGGCCGTGTGCTCGAAATGGACGCCAAAATGGCCAAAGACCTAGCCTATGCTGTAAAGGACAAAGTGAACAATCTATTGATGGTGCTTGGTCATGTTTCTGAAGGCAAACCTGGTCTGGTGGTTATGATTTCTGAAAACCTGGGCAAGGAGCTAGGGCTCGATGCGGCAAACCTGGTTCGAACCCTTTCCGCACATATTAAGGGAGGTGGAGGTGGCCAGCCGTTTTTTGCCACCGCTGGCGGAAAAGATATCAAAGGGCTTGATAAAGCCATTTCTGAAGCCAGGAAGATGCTGGTATAATTTTTCAATAATCCCTGTGGCTTTCAAAGCGCCCGCAAAGTGCCTGAAATGGGCAATATTTGCAGTTTTCCCGTTTCTCGGTTTGCGTAAAAGGATGACAAAAATCCATTATCCTGACCAAAAGCTTTTTCAGTTGTACCTCGAAAACCTGTTGGCTATCGGCCGTTACATTTGATGAGGGTTCTTTAACCGCCGATTTTAATAAACCTGCCTTCAGGTTACGCATTGAAAAAATGCCTGATTCAACATCGTTTGCTGTTGGGTGTGCCTTCCGAAAAAGCCATGTATATGCCTGTAACTGAAAAGCCTTATCATATTTGGACTCCTCAGTTATCTTATCAAACTCGTCAACTTTAAGGTCTTCCAATTTAACCTTTCCGGTTTTGTAATCTATTACCCTGGTTATACTCCCTAATTTGTCAATCCGGTCGGCTTTCCCAGTAATCGTTACATTTATCTCATTTCCGTTTGCTTCAATAATAACATTTGCCGTAAGGGTTGCCTCCGTAGCAATCATTGTCAAAAACAGATTTAGACTTTGGTCTTTGACGATCAGATCAGATTCTGTTTTCAGAAAGTTTTCAATATAGCGTTTTGCCAGGCTAAACTGCAATAGGTTCTTTCCGTTGTTAATATCGCCATCGGGGTAATGTGTTTTGAAACGGCTCATGGTTGCCTCATGAACCTGCTGATGCATAGTGCCGATATCTTCGGGTTTTAGCACTCGATGGATGAAAGGTTGGTAGAGGTCTTCGAGCACCCCGTGCACCACACTGCCAAGTGTGCTTGCTTCAATGGTTTCTTCAACCTCTTCGGCCTGGCGTAGCCGGGCCACTTTTTCAAGGTAAAATTTCAGAGGGCAACTGATAAAAGTGTTGAGCGAAGATGGCGAAAAACCAGATTTAGCCATTTGGAGCAGCCGCTCCTGAATCTCGGCTGTCTTTTCAATTGAAATGCCTGGCTTAGAGGTTTTTATGGCCGGTTGCATACTTACCAGCTCGTGGCCAAGGTTTATGGCAGGGTTAAAAGCCGCAAGTTCGTGCTGTATTTGGGTTATAAACCTGCTCACTTCGCCGCTTCCCATACCTCCTGATTCGGTGTTGTAAATTAGGTAAATGTTTTTGGCCCGCTGCAACAGTCTGTAAAAATGAAATGCAAATACTGCATCCTGGTCTGAGTGTAGTTGCAATCCAAACTTGCGTTTAATATCAAAAGGGATAAAAGAATTATTGTTTTTTGCCCTGGGTAGCACACCTTCGTTTGCCGAAATTAAAATTATGTTTTTAAAATCGAGGTTTCGGGTTTCCAGCACGCCCATAACCTGCAGTCCTTCGAGTGGTTCTCCAGAAAAAGCCAGGCGGGTTTCGGCCACACTTTGTTTAAAAATTTGCCATAGGGTGCTTATTTTGCTGATGGCCTTGTGGCTACCCATGAGCAATTCGAGGCGCGAAAAAATGCGGCCAATATAATAAAGCGACTCAAAATCTATAAAATATGGGCTTTGTTGCAACGAAATTTGATCTGCGGCTACTTTTTGCCTGAAGGCTTGGTCGAGACTGTCGCATAAATGCTTAAAAACCGGAATAATCTGATTAATTTGCCCCGACAGGTTATTACTAAGAAAATTAAACCTACTCGAAAAATCAGAATTTCCACTTGCAATAGATTCCAGGTCGTTGAAACAGTAAAAACTTTTGTTGGAGAGGCTAATGCTTTGTATTATCCTGTTTGCTGATTCTTCGCCCTGGTAAGTACCCAACAACCTGGAGGCACACGGGTTCGAAAAAAACCGTATAAGGTCTTTGTAGTAAAATGAAGGATTTTTTTGATCGTTAGTTTTTTTTAGGCGTTCGGCCGTGAGGTAAAGTTGCATTATGGCTTCGAAAAAACCATAAAGATTTGTTTTGGCCAGCGGATAACCCATAGTTACATTTACAGAGTTTGCGGCTTCTGGAAGCGCATTTAGTACCGGAACCAAAAGGTTTTCGTTGGCCAGCACCACTGCAGTTTGTTCATCCAGGCTTAGTTCCCCATTATTATCAAGTATATTGCCGGCCAGTTGAGCCTGTGGCAGGTTTCGGGCAATACCCATCACTTTTATTGTTTTAGAACTGGCAAACAGCGATGGCCTAACCTCTGTTTTTTTTATCCATTTTGCCCGATATTTTCGTATAAAAAGGCCTGCTTCATGTTCGGGATTGTTTTCGTAGTAGGGGTCTGAATCGCAAATATACTCTGCAATACCAGCATTTATCAAGCAACTTACAATGCTTTCTTCGGCCTGGTTTAGGGCGTTGAAGCCTGCAAAAATCACTTTCTCCCATTCAGGAGTGAGGGGGTCGCTTTTGAGTTTATCGGCTGCCTTGCGATACGACATACCCTGGTAAGCCAGGTTTTTGCCTTCGAGATACTGTTTAAGGGCGTTATGCCAGGTTGCAAATTTTTTGAAAAAATCGAGGTAGTTTTGTTGAAACGCCGTAGGCTGTATATCCTCCGGATTCCATGTTTCAATACGTTTTGCATCATGTAGATAGGCAAAAAGGGCTGAAGGGTTTTCGAGGGCCGAATCAATTTCGTCGAAATCGCGCAAAAGCACGCTCCCCCATTGCAAGAACTCATCAATGCTATCGGCTTTTCCCTTTTCTAAATTGCTGTAAACCTCATAAAACTGAAAAAGCAGGCTAAGGTTATCGGCAACTTTGCAGCCGCTAATCCGGTTTGCAAAATCTTCGATGCTAAGAAAGGAAGGTGCCCAGCAGGTTTCTTTTACTTTTAATGAAAAATGTTTTCGTAAAAAAAGACCCGCACGCCGGTTAGGGGTTACAATACAAATATTGCCAATATTATTCGCATATTTTTCGAGAACATAGGCTGCTACTTCATCAAGAAAACTATTCATTGGATATAAAAGTTTGATTCGGAAAATTACACAGTTTTCCTAAACCTTTTCAAAAATCCAGAAAAACCTTGCGGGTTTATCAAAATATTTCGGGGTGTTTGAGAATTAGTTTACGGGCGGTTTCCAACTTTTCGGGTGTGCCAATATCGGCCCAGTTTTCGGCACTGTGTTCAAAAGAAATTACTTTGTGGTTTTTTGCCAGCCTTAAATACAAATTATTGATACCGAAAACTCCCCTTTCGGTTATTAGGTTGAGCAATTGTTGATCGATAACATGAATTCCACTAAAGGCCATTTTTTGAAGTGGCTGGCTTATGGATGACCTGCAAAAAATTTTTTGTCCGGTTTGCGAGTTCTCCCAGCCGGCAAGTTGCCCTTTATCGAACAAAAAGTAACGACTTGTCGTTCGGCGGGTTACTGCCAGCGTTGCAAGGGCTTTTGTTTCGAGGTGGTGTTTTACCATGGCCCCAAGGTCAATGTCCGACAAAACATCAACATTATGCAGTATTACCGGTTCGGGTCCTTCCAGCATTTTTTTGGCTTTTAGCAGCCCGCCACCGGTGTCGAGCAACAGGTCCGATTCGTCGGAAACAATTAATTCAACCCCAGGAAAATTTAAGTCTGAAATGAATTTTTTTAGTATTTCGTTATGGTGATGCACATTAACCACAATAGTTGATACCCCAAACCTGATGAGTTTTTGGGCTACCAGCTCGAGCATTGTTTTTGGGCCGGGTTTTACAAGCGCCTTGGGCGTATGGTGGCTGATGGGTTGCAGTCGCTTGCCAATACCCGCGGCAAAAATCATGGCTTTCATGCTGAAAAAATTAAGGCATTCAAAATTTTACAATTCCTTTGGCTTGCAAAGGTGCTTTTCTTTAGCTGCAGCAAGGCCGCACTTTTTACAAACAAACTTTTCTTTTTTGGGTTTGTCTATTTTGTCTTTGCAGCGTTTTTTTTCGCTCATACTGTTATTTTTTTGGCCAGTTGTGTTCTTCTCGGTGTTTCAGGTCAATTTTTACGGTAAATTTTTGGGCCAGGTGCCTGGCAAGTTTTTCGGCCATAAAAACCGACCGGTGTTGCCCGCCTGTGCATCCAAAGCTGATCATCAGGTTTGTAAATCCCCTTTCAAGGTAGTTTATTACCGAATTTTCGGCAAGTTTCCATGCATTTTCAACAAATCCTGCCACGTTTTCTTCCTTTTCAAGGTACCTGATAACCTGCTCGTCCTTACCGGTCAGGTTTTTGTTTTCATTATATCTTCCGGGGTTTGGCAATGCCCGGCAATCGAACACAAAGCCTCCTCCATGACCCCACTCGTCGGGTGGGATGCCATTTTTGTAAGAGAAGCTGCGTATGTGCACTTTCAGACCGGATTCGGGAGCAGGCAAAATGTCTGAAGGAGCCGTGGATGCAATCTTATCTACCAAACTACTCAAATGAGGTGTAATGGTTGGCAACAAGTTGTTTTGGGCCAGCCATCGAAGGTTTCGCAGGGCATAGGGTACGCTTTGCAGAAAAAGGGCTTTTTTTTCGACCCCGCCCCTGAAACCGTATGATCCCAGGGCCTGCAATATTCGCATTACTACAAAGTCGTAAAAATATCCGCGGAAGCGGTCCTCATCTACCTCGGTCCACTTTTTCAGGCTTTCAATATAGTAATCAAGCAGTTCAACCCGTTGCTCGAAAGGAATATTTGCCTTGGCATCAAACAGCAACGAGGCCACATCGTATTGCAGGGCACCGCGCCGGCCACCCTGGTAATCAATAAAAACCGGCTCATTGTTTACAACCATTATGTTTCTCGACTGAAAGTCGCGATAAAGAAAATAACCCGAAGGCGCTTTGAGCAGGTGGGCTGCAAAATGTTCAAAATCATCTTCGAGCTTTTGTTCATCGAAGCCAATGCCCGAAATTTTCAGGAAGTAATATTTAAAATAGTTCAGGTCCCACATCATTGAGTGGCGGTCGAAAGCGTGCCTCGGGTAACAAATACTAAAGTCGAGGCCTTTGGTTGCTTTTACCTGAAATGCCGGAAGCCAGTCTAATGCCTTTTTATACAACGCCATTGTGGTGGGGTTGAATTTTTTTACTGCCGGGTCGTGTGGCAAAAGCGAAAAAAGGGTAGTATCGCCCAGGTCGGAAAGCAGGTAGCAATGGCCTTCGGGCTCGCGCGCGAGCACTTCGGGCACGGGCAGGCTGTGGTTGGCAAAATGTTGCGAAAGGGTCAGAAAAGCCAAGTTTTCGCGGGTGTCGGGATTAAAGGCGCCAATGCAGGTTTCATTGCCGAAGAATATCCTGAAATAACGCCTGTTTGAGCCCGAAGGGGGAAGGGGCATTATATGGTCTGGCTTTTGTTGCTGCCACGATTCAAACAATTCTGAAACCGCCTGTTCAATATTCCACTGCATGCATAAATAATTTAGACCTCAAAAATACATCTTTTTGAGCAGGCTAAAAAGGTCATTATTTATGGCTTTGTGCTGTTGCTTGCCTTATCTTGCGGTAAAAAGGCTAAATTTGTTGCAAAACAATTCAAATAAAAATCAAATAATTATTCTGTTATGAAAAGCAACCAGGTTACCGATATTCTGAAACAGGCCATTATTATGGAAACCCGCGGCAAGGCACTTTATGCCAAGGTTGCCGAACAAACCCAAAGCGATGATGTGAGAAAAATTTTCGAAATCATGGCAAATGAAGAACAAATTCACATTGAGCTTCTTTCACAACAATTTGTTCATTATCAGAAAACCGGCCAGTTTATTAAACCCAGCCTCGATATGGCAACAGGCAATGATGCCATTGCAAATTTGATTCTTACCGAAAAGGTTAAAAAGGATATTTCGGGTGCAGGTTTTGAAGCAGCAGCTATTTCGGCCGCCATCGACATGGAATCGAAATCTATAGAGGTATATGCTGCACGTGCAAATGAAGCCACCGATACCATTGAAAAGGAACTTTACGATTGGCTTGCCAATTGGGAAAAAGGGCACCACAAAATGCTTATTGACCTGAACCGGGAGCTAACCGAAAAGGTTTGGTACGATAATAATTTTTGGCCGTTTTAGTAGGTTAGCCATCCCTAATCGGCCACAACACCCTTTGTGATTTGGGTGTTGTGGTTTCTTTTTTCAAAGCATTGAAAAACTTTTCTGTAATTTTGAGAAAATAATCAGCACTTTTTCATTTTTTCTACTTTCGTAAAAAAAATTATGCGTATTGATATTGAGCAATTTGCGGGTCGTATTCTTTTGGAGGATAACCACTTGCTGGTGGTTAACAAATTGCCATCCGAATTAGTTCAGGGCGACAAAACCGGTGACAAGCCACTTGTTGAATCCTTGAAGCAATACCTTGGCCACAAATACCAAAAGCCGGGCGAGGTGTTTTTGGGGGTTGTTCACCGCATTGACCGGCCTACCAGCGGGTTGGTAATTTTTGCCCGCACCTCTAAGGCCCTTACAAGGCTTAATGAAATGCTTCAGAACCGCGAGATTTCGAAAAAATACTGGGCTGTAGTAAAAAATAAACCGCCTGAACCGGAAGGCAGGCTCGAACATTATTTAAGAAAAAACGAAAAGCAAAACAAGTCTTACATTGTTGACAGCAGTGCCCCAGGCGCCAAAAGGGCTGAGTTGCATTATAAAGCATTGGGTATTGCCGACAATTACTCCCTGCTGGAAGTGGAGCTTTTTACCGGCCGTCATCATCAGATCCGTGTTCAGCTTTCAGCCCTTGGTTGCCCCATCAAAGGCGATTTGAAATATGGATTCGACCGCAGCAACCCCGATGGCAGCATACACCTCCATGCCCGCGAAGTAAGCTTTGCTCATCCTGTAAAAAAAGAATTAATCAGGCTGTTGGCCCCGGTGCCCAACGAAAAACTGTGGAGGTTTTTCGAATCTCAAATTAATGGTTAGGTCTGGCCTTTGCCTTTAGCCAAACTAAATGGAATATCCGTTAGGAATAACTGCAGCTTTTTTAATTACCACGATTCCATCCTTTATTGCATATAGCTCATTTTCAGAGTCGGGCAGGTGCTTTCCGCCATTTATCCTTACATCATTGCCAATGCAGCAGTTTTTGTCAACAATACAATTGTTCAGGTAACAGCGCTCGCCAATTCCCAGCACTCTCTGATCGTTCTGAAACCTTTCTATTTCTTCGAGGTCCTGAAAAAAATCATTGCCCATTATGTAACAATTTTCTATGGTTGAGCCCTTTCCGATTCTTGACCTAATGCCTATTACCGAATGAACTATGCGGCTGGCGCTAATTATGCAGCCATCGGCTACCACGGTTCGTTCAAGGGTGGTTCCTGAAATTTTTGAAGGGGGTAGCAACCTGGCCCGGGTGTAAATTACTTTGGCATTGTCGAAAAGGTTAAACGAAGGAATATCGGCCGTAAGGCTAAGGTTTGCCTCAAAAAAAGATTCAATGTTTCCGATATCGGTCCAGTAGCCATCAAATGGGTAGCTCCTTACCTTGCGTTTTTTTATTGCCTGAGGTATAATCTCTTTCCCAAAATCTTTGGTGTCTTCGTTCATAAGTTCAATAAGCAACTCGCGGTTAAAAATGTATATGCCCATAGAAGCCAGGTAAATACGGCCGGCGCGCTTCAAATCTTCGCTTACCGACGAAACCCATTGGGGCAGCAATTCGGAAGAGGGTTTTTCAATAAACTCGGTAATCCAATTCTGATCATTGCTTTTGAGTATGCCAAACCCGGTTGCATCCCTTGCTACTACCGGAAGTGATGCAATAGAAATATCAGCTCCTGCCTCCTGGTGGGCATTCACCATTTGAGCGTAGTCCATTTGGTAAAGCTGGTCGCCCGAAAGAATTAAGGCATACTGAAAATCGAAATTTAAAAAATGGTGCATACATTTTCTTACGGCATCGGCCGTTCCCTGAAACCAGTTTTTATTTCCGGGAGTTTGTTCTGCAGCAAGCACATCGACAAAAGCATCGGTAAAGTGCCCGAATTGGTAGGTGTTCTTAATATGCCTGTTTAGTGAGGCTGAATTAAACTGGGTTAAAACAAAAACCCGGTTAATGTCTGCGTTTAAGCAGTTTGATATAGGAATGTCAACCAGGCGGTATTTCCCGGCAATGGGCACTGCTGGCTTGCTGCGGTGCTCAGTTAAGGGATAAAGTCTTGATCCCTGACCGCCACCAAGTACAATGGCTAAGGTTTTATTTTTCATGACAAATTATTTTAAAGATGAATAAAGTGCTAAATAATCCTGTGCAGATTTCTCCCACGAATGGTCAATTTTCATAATTATTTTTCTTATTGCAGTTACAAGTTTGGTGTCTTTGAAAAACTCTCTGGCGCGATGTAAAGCGTGCAATACATCGTTTGTTGTGCTATGGTTGTGGCAAAACCCAAATCCGCCATCGCCCATGTCGGTAACTGTATCGCGCAGGCCTCCGGTTCTTCTTACAATGGGTATAGTACCATATCGAAGGGCATAAAGCTGGTTAAGGCCGCACGGCTCAACGCGCGAAGGCATAAGCAGAAAATCGGAGCCTGCATAAATTTCGCGCCCAAGTTTTTCGTGATATCCAATATGCGAACAAAACTGCCCTTTAAACTGGTGCTCCAGATGCAGCAATGCATCCTGTATGTGTTTTTCGCCCGAGCCCAGCACAAGAATGCATTGCTCTCCTGGGTGGCGGGTCAGGGTTTGATACACCACATCTGGCAAAATATCGGCCCCTTTTTCCATTGCCAACCGGCCAATGAACGAAAATAGCGGTACATCGGGGTTTAGCCCAAACTGACTGCAAAGTTTCTCTTTGGAAGCCCGCTTGCCGGCATTTACATTCACCAGGCCGTAATTTTTGTCTAAATAGGGGTCGGTTTTGGGGTTCCAAACCTCATTGTCAATACCATTTATAATGCCAACGCTTTTGGCCCTCTCGGCTCTTAGCAGTTCTTCCAGATTGCTCATCGAATGGTTAATTTCCTCGAGGTAACCTGGAGAAACCGTGGTTACTTTCCATGCGCATTTTATAGCGGAAGCAAGTGGGTTTATCTTCCACCTCCACTCAACAAGGCCGTTGTGATATGAATCGAATGGAGGCAAAAGGTTTATTCTGTCCAATCCAAACTGGCCCTGGTATTCGCCGTTATGAATGGTAAAAACAGATGGAGTATTTGCAAATTTCTGATAAACTTCAATTTTTTTAAGCATAAACGGAATAAACCCTGTATGCTGGTCGTGGCAATGAATCACATCAATTGGTTTGTTCCAGGCACACAGCCAGTTGAGGGTTGCAATTTGAAACCCTATAAACCGCTCGGTGTCATCAGGGTATGAATAAATGTTTTCACGGTCGAACAAGCCAGGTATATCAATCAGAAACAGATCAAAACCCGGATCGAAGTGGTTTGCTACCAGCACATGAAATGTATAGGTTGCATGCCCCGATTTGGCATATCCAGAAAAAATGCTGGTAAATGAATGCTGGTTTTTGAATTTGTTGTGGTAAAAAGGAATAATTACTGAAGCCTTTTGTCCTATTTTATTCAGATATTTTGGCAAAGCTCCTGCCACATCGGCCAAACCGCCCACTTTAGCAACCGGAAAGCACTCAGCACTTATATGAACTACTTCCATTTTAAGAATATTGAGTCTGATTTCTAATCTTCTAAATTTCGCACTACTCTCCGACAAAAATTTCGGGATTTCTCTCTCCGCTCGAAATGACAGGGCTTTCAATGATTTTGGCAATAGAGAGGGGGGTAGGTGGTACCCCCCTTAATAAAAAGCTAACTGACTGTCATTCCGAACGTAGTGAGGAATCTCATGCATAAAAATCTACCCTTTTTTACTTTATCAGACAATAGTGATAATTTTTCTCCAAAATAAAGAATTATTATTGACAAACAAGAATGATAAATACATTTGTGAATATTTTTTTTGTGCTACACCTTAAAAATTTTGCTCAATGAAGCAAATTCTGTTAAAGGGCATTTTTTTCCTTTTTGTTGTATGTGTGTCTGTTTCGGTTTATGGGCAATACTTCATTTGGGGTCAGGCGCCTGGCTCCCTTAAATGGAATCAGATCCAAACGGAAAACTTCCAGGTTATTTTTCCGCAAGGGTATGAAGAAAGGGCTGCTTATGTAACCGCTGCCCTAGAGCTTGCCTACGAATATGGCTCGCGTACCCTGGCTCACAAACCCCGCAGGGTTTCAGTAATTCTTCATAACCAAACGGTGGTATCGAACGGGTTTGTATCGTGGGCACCCCGCCGCCTCGAAATGTTTACCAACCCTCCGCAAAACAACAATGCCCACGATTGGCTCGAGCAGCTTGCAGTGCATGAGTTCAGGCATGTGGTGCAAATTGATAAGCTTAACCAGGGAATTACAAGGGTTATTTCGTGGATTTTGGGCGAACAGGGAACTGGCGCAGTTTTCGGACTGTTTTTGCCTATGTGGTTTGTAGAGGGCGACGCGGTGGCTGCCGAAACCGGCTTGTCAAACAGCGGCCGGGGTACGCTTCCGGATTTTGAGCAGGGCCTCAGGGCGCAGGTACTCAACAAAGGGATGTTTTCTTACGACAAAGCCTTCTTCGGGTCGTTTAGAGATTATGTGCCAAATTATTATGAGCTTGGCTACCAGCTTGTAGCTGCAGGCCGGGCTAAATACGGCCCTGAAATTTGGGAAAAAGTGGTTACAAATGTGGCCCGAAGGCCATACACTTTAAGGCCATTTTCGCAGGGATTAAAAAAATATGCAGGAGTAACTTCGGTGCAGCATTACCAGAATACGTTCGAAAATCTGGACTCGTTGTGGCATAGGCAAGGGCTGCAATACCAGTTTACCCCTTCAACATTGTTTACCAGGCAAAATAAACTTTATACCAATTACCGCTATCCGGCCTTTGCAAACGATACCACCCTGGTTGCCCTAAAAACTGGCTTGAGGGAGATACCAAAAGTGGTTTGGTTTGACCAGTATGGCAATGAACAGGTTTTGTTTACTCCGGGCATTATCAGTGCCAATAATTTTTCGGCTGGTGGTGGCAAGGTAGTTTGGAGCGAAACCCGCACCGACCCCCGTTGGGAGCTCCGCTCATGGTCTGAAGTATTTGTGTTTGACCTGGAAACCGGCCAACGTAAAAAAATTACCCACCGAACAAGGTATTTTGCCCCGGCCATATCGCCCAATGGGCAGATGATTGCAGTAGCCGAGGTAACTGATAAGAACCACTATTCGCTGGTAATAATAAGCGCTATCGATGGCCGCGAAATAAGCCGGATGAACAATGCTTCAAACGATTTTTTAATGACACCATCGTGGCATCCCGATAACAAAATTATTGCAGCGATAGCGCTCAATCAAAATGGGAAATCAATTGTTTCAGGCAATATTTATTCGCAGAATCTTACTCCTGTATTTCACGCCGGTTTTGTAGAAATTTCGCGACCTTGGTTCACCCCCGATGGCAAAATTCTTTTTACCGGGGCTTTTTCGGGAATTGATAAAGTATATGTCTTAAACACCCTTGATAAATCGGTAAATCAATTGATTGCTTCTTACTTTGGTGCGAGCGATGCAATATTAATGCCCGGCACTGAAACGGTTTTCTGGTCGGAATACACATCGGGCGGATACGTAATAGCCAAAAGTAAGGCAAATGTTTTCGCTGGGGTATTGCCTTTAGAACAAATTCAAGACCACTCGCCGGGTCTTCACAATATTATAAGGCAGCAGGAAGGTGGTCTTATAACCCGACCCAATATTGAGAATTTTAAAAGGGAGAAGGAGAACGAATACGAAGTTTTGCCATATTTAAAGTTTCCTGGTTTATTTAACCTGCACTCCTGGTCGCCAGTGTTTATTGATGCCAGCAATAGGGAGGTAAGACCCGGGGCAGCCCTATATTTTCAGGACTTGCTCAGCACTTCGGTGGCAGTGATTGGTTACGATTTTGATATGGATGAACAGCTGGGCGCCTTTTCGTTCGATTACAACTACTATGGATTTTATCCGGCATTAAATTTTAAAGCCCGAACAGGATTGCGAAAAAGCACCTACCGTCAAAATGAAACCGAAAGGGAATTTCTTTACAGGGAAAGCACCTTGCGATTCGGTGCCAGTCTTCCGCTTCGATTCAGGCGAAGCCATTGGTTTTATGGTATAACACCTTTTGTTAATACTTCCATTATAAAAGTGCGTGCAAGCGAAAGCAGCCCTGATTTTTTCAGGCCCAACGACCTGCAATCGGTCGATTACCGCGTGTATGCTTACCTTCAGCAACGAATGGTAGCCCGCGATTTAAGGCCTCGTTGGGCACAGGTTGTTGATGTAAATTATCGCCATACGCCATTTCAGGGTGCCAATATGGGCAGTGTTTTTTCAGCCAGGATTATAGGTTTTTTACCCGGCCTGGCACGCCACCATTCGCTAAAACTGGCTGCATCGTGGCAGGAGCATAAGTCGGGTGTAAACCTTGAGCGCACCATAAACTACCGCTTCCCCAACCTAATTGCTTATCCACGCGGATTTACTGGTAGGCGCGACCACAAGGTTTCTGTCTTATCGGCAGATTATTCACTGCCACTTTTGTACCCCGACCTGAGTTTGCCCCCATTTATATACCTAAAACGAATAAGCGCCAATTTGTTTGCCGACCGGGCCGATACCCAAACATTGGTTGTACCAGAAAATGGGCCTGCCTTCAAAAAAAATGAAACCTTATACTCGACAGGTGTCGAAGTATCCGGAAACATGCACTTGCTTCGTTTCATTAGCCCTTTGGACCTTGGTCTGAGAATTTACTACCTGCCTCAAACCGGCAAAACCGGCTTCACAATGCTTTTCGGAATCAGTTTTTAGTACTGCCGGGAGCTTTTTTTATCGAAACCACAAAAAGAAACAGGAAAAGGGCTGCAAGGTATGCAATAAAGAGGAAAGAATAAAGGGGTTTCCATTCTTTTATTAAAGTGGCTATAAGCCATGTAAACGCCACTGAAATAGATGAAAATACTCCAAAAAATATGGCCACCTGGCGGTCGTTGAGCCCAATATACGACAAGTGGTGGGTGGTGTGATCCCTGCCCCCAACAAAAGGACTTTTTCCTTTGGCTAATCTTTTGTAAAAAACCGTGGTAGTGTCTATAAGCGGAAGCGCAAAAGCCATGGCAACCATTATAACCTTAGTTATCCGGTTGAATTCTAAACCAGGGCCTGTGGCATTCCATAAATAAACTATGCCAAGGCCAGCCAGAAAAACGCCAAGAAACTGGCTTCCTGTATCGCCCATATACATTTTTGAGGGGTTCCAGTTATAGAAAAGAAACCCGATAAGCGAGGCAATGCCTCCGGCCAGAATGGTAATTACCGGATTTGAAAAGGCACCCGCAATTATTACTATGCCTAATATTGATGCCAATACGCCAATAGAAACAATAGATGCTATGCCATCCATATTGTCGAGCATATTTAGCGAATTCATTATGCCTACCACCCAGAAAATGGTAAGCATATAATTTAGCCAATCGTTTGCAAAAAACTGAATATATGTACCTGAGAGTATCAGCAATATTCCGCACATAAACTGGCCTGCAAATTTAAACCAGGGATAAGTGTCGTAAGCATCGTCGTAAAACCCTACAAGGAATCCCAGTGTGCCCGAGGCCAGAATGCCCAAGGTTTGAAGGTTAAAAAACCCGCTGGGTTCTGTTTTTATAAACGACAGGCTGATGAGCGAGATAAGAAAGATGATGAAAAAGGAGATTCCTCCCAGTGCGGGTTTTGCCGTAGAGTTCCACCTGATTATTGTATCCTGGTTTTGTCGAATGCCTAAGGTTTTCGAAAACTTAAGCATTAGCCCGTTTATGGTAATGGAAAAAATGATTGCCACAAAGAAAAAAACTATTTGAAGCAGCGCAATATACCCATTCATACTTTTGTCAGAATATCAGATAAACTTAATTCTAAAAAGGGTTTGAAAAATTAATTAAAAATGGTGCATTTTTGTCTTTTTCCGAGAGGAGTGGTTCTGAAATTTCCCAGTCGATGCCCAAGGCGGGGTCGTTCCACCTGATTGCCCTTTCGCTGTGGCTGTTGTAACCCTTTGTGCATTTATAAAAGAAAACGGTGTGGTCTTCCAGGGTTTTAAAACCGTGTGCAAAACCTGATGGAATGTAAAGCATTTCTTTTTTTTGGTCGTCAAGAATCATTTTGAAGTGCATTAGGTAGGTGGGTTGATTTTGGCGCAGGTCAACCACCAAATCCAAAACAGCCCCTTTAATTACCCTAACCAGTTTTCCCTGCTCCATTGGCGGTACTTGAAAGTGTAATCCCCGAATCACATTTTTGGCAGAAGCAGACTGGTTGTCCTGGGCGAAAGTTATGTCAATTCCGGCCTCACGAAAGGCATCCTGATTCCATGATTCGAAAAAATAACCGCGCTCGTCGCCAAAAACTTTTGGCCGGATTATTAGCAACCCTTCGAATGAAGTTGATTCAACCTGCATTGCCAAAGAGTTTTTTAAGAAAATTTTTTACCGGCTTAAAAGCAAAGTAAGTCCTTGTTGGCATTTCGGTAGCTTCGTCGTAATAGCCATATCCATATCCGCCGTAATAACCGTATGCATAACCTTTGTCGTAGCCATAGCTCGAGTACTCGCGGTCAACGGCATTAAGCACAATTGAAAGTTTCGAAAGGGAGCTTTCGGCAACCAGGCGATTGACATTTTGTATAAAAAGTCGCTTAGAGTGGTTGGCCTTGAATATATATATGGGGTAATCGGCCATAAGTATGCTTTTCATGCCATCTGTAACGATACCCACAGGCGGGTTGTCAATAATTACAAAGTCGTATTTGCCTTTTAGGTATTCAACCATATTGTCCATCCGGTCGGTAAGTATTAGTTCCGAAGGGTTTGGAGGCACCGGCCCGGCAGTAATAAAATCGAGGTTTTTTACCTTCGAAGGCTTAATACAGTCGTCAATATTATCGATACCTGAAAGGATGGTGCTTACACCTTTAATGTTTTCGGTATTGAATCCAAAGTGAATTTTTGGCTTGCGCATATCAAAGTCAATCACAATTACCTTCTTGTTGCTAAACGCCAAAATTCCAGCCAGGTTCATTGCTACAAATGTTTTGCCTTCGCCCGAAATGGTTGAGGTAATCGCCACAAGTTTGCTTCCCGGCTCATTGTCAATAAACTGAAGGTTGGTTCTTATTGACCTTAACGCTTCGGCAATGAGCGATTTTGGTTTTTTAAGTACAAGTAGCTGGTTTGGCGGAATTTCGCTTTTATACTTTGGAATTACCCCAAGCACGGGCGAGTTGGTATATTTTAAAATATCGTGAAGTGAAGGTATTTCGTTGTAAAACAAATATTTGAGTAGTATGATGCCGGCCCCTAAAAAGAATGCCGCCAACAAGCTGCTTAGGTAAATATTTTGTGGGATAGGGGAAATGGGGTTGAGCGGTGTGCGCGCCCGTTCAAGAATTAAGCTTTGTGACACAAATCCGGCCCGGGAAATGGAGTACTCTGCCTTTTTTTCAACAAGCTGGTTGTAAAACCTTTCATTAATATTATAAACACGCTGCAAGCGGCTAAACTCTATCATGCTGATACGTTCCGACCGGCTAACAAGCACCGATTCAAATTCAGTAATTCTCGAATCGAGTTTAGCAATACGACCCCTAATATTATTTTTCTGGGTAGTAATGGCCTCAATGAGCATTCTTTTTTGTATTGCAATCTGAAAGTCAAGGGCCTCAATCTGCCGGCTATTTGGAGTAACCTCGTAGAGCAGGCGCTCGCGTTCCATAAGTTGTTGCTGCAGCGCTTCGAAAAGGTTAGAAAGGGTTCCGCGAAATTCACTTCCAGATAAAATGGCAATCAGCCTGAAAATGTCTATTTCTTTTTCAGATTTCAGTGTTTCTTCAATTTCCGAAAATATTCGGTTTTCCATTTCAAGCATCACAATCTGGTTTTCATAATCATCTATGCGTGAATGGATTGCAGGAAGCGGGGTTATGGTATTTTCGTCAATTTTGTGTTCTTTTTTAAAGCTATCAAGCTCAATTTCTGATGCGGCAAGTTGGCCAAAAACCACATCGAGTTGCCTGTCAATAAACTCGAGAATGTTGTTGGCGCTCTCGGCCTTTTTCTCAAGGTCAAACACATTAAACTCCTGGGTCATTACGTTTACAATGTCGGCAACTTTGTGAGCATTTGTGCCTGTAGTGCTAATTAATATGGTGCGGGCAGCGGCATTGAGTACATTGATTTTAATGTTGGGGGCATATTTCGAAATGGCTGTTTCGGGGTTGTTAATTACAAAAAAATAGGGATTGCGTGTAAAAACGCTTCGCTGCTCCTCATAAATCTGCGGGTTTTTTATCTCAACCGTAAGGTCAAAGTCGGGAAGTATGGCTGTTTCCTCAGCAATAAATTCTTTTCGCTGCTGGTTGTGGCCGTTTATAGCATAAGAAATTATTACCTTGTTATTTTCAGAAAAATCAATGCTGATAGGCACCCCATAAATAGCAGGGTTTCTTACATTTGCTTCAACCCGAAATGGTGCATTTTTGTATAATTCATTGTTGAGTACCCGCCCCCTGGTATAATAACTGATTGCCAATGGCAGGCTGGCAAGGGCGCGTTGTTGAAAAACTGAGGATCGTATCAGCTCAATTTGCTTGGCCAAATCGTCCTCATAGTAGTAAATGTTTGAAAGCAACTGGTTGGCCTGGTTCTCAGACCCGAGCTGCAAAATAGCCGATGTCTGATATACCGACGGGGTATATCGAAGGTACAGATATGAGCCGGCCAGGGCCATTAGAATAAATGCAACCGGAAACATTATGTTTTGCCTGGCAATGTAAATAAATAGTTTTACATCAAGCTCATCGTTAAGTGTGGATATTTTCCTTGGGGCTTCTGTGGCCATTTTTTATTTTGTAAATAGCGAATAAATCAACAATGCTGTAGTTAAAACTGATAAATATGGAGTTACATTTTCAAGAATACGCTGGGGAACTCTCTCCCGGGGTTCAACGTAAATGATATCGTTTGCCTGAAGCACTATGTTTGCATTTTTAACACCTTCAATAGTAGAAAGGTTAATAAGGTATATGCTTGGGTTTTCACGATCGCCCCTGATTAGTTTTACTCTGGAAGCTTTGCCATCAGCAATGCCGCCCGATTTGGCCAAGGCTTCAAAAAGAGTGGTGTTGGTGTTTTCTAAAAAAAGCACGGATGATGTTCCTCCACGGCCTCCCGGAAATATTATTACCCGGTTGTTTACAACCCTTAGCTGAACAAAAGGACGATTGTAGTACCTCGAAAATGCGTCCTGGAGTTTTACCTCTGCTTCGCGGGTTGTAAGGCCGGCAATAGGGGTATAACCCAGAACTGGCAGTTTTATGGTGCCGTCGTGTTCAACCCGGTATGTAAGTTGTTGCTGCAAAAATCCCTGGCTCATCATCATGGCCGTGGGGTCAATTAGCCGCTCTCCATCATTGGTAAAAAGATTAAAGGAGATTTCGTCGTTGGGCGCGAGCCGGTACTGATCCGTTACCATTAGTTCTTCCAGATCAGAATACTGATAATGCCTGGGGGTGCGTAGCATTTGCTCTGGATTCAGTACATTGCACGACCAAAGAAAAGCCACCGGAAATAAAAGGAGAAAAACCTTCCTCATTGGATTGCTATTATTTGCCTGACAAATTTATAAAAAATGCCCATGGGTTTCATCAAAATAATAACTAGTATCTCTGGCAATTATTACACACTGTGGCCTTGCTTTGTTAATAATTCATGATAGTATCCGGCCATATCGTTTACAAGTCGCTTGTAATGAAATTTTTCCTCAACATGTTTCCAGCCTTCTTTTCCGAGCTCAAATCTAAGGTTGTCGTTTTCGGTAATTTGAAGAATCCTTTCAGCAAAATCGGAGGGGTTCCTAGTATTGCAAAGCAGGGCCGTTTTTTCGGGCAAAACAACATTGCCAATTCCGCCAACATTGGTCGAAACAATGGGCCGGCCAGCAGCCTGGGCCTCGATAAGGCTTACAGGTGTGCCTTCGTTTAGCGAAGTAAGGGCCACCACGTCGAGCCCGGCGTTTACCTTATCCATTTCAGTTATCCAACCGGTCAAGGTCAGGAATGCTTTTCCTTGCCTAGCGTGCCAATTGAGGTAATCAAGCTCCAGGGTGCGGGCTTTTTGTTCAATATGCTTCCTCGATTCGCCATCTCCAATAATAAAAGCCCTGAGTTTTTTCCTGGTCTTTTGTTGCACAATTGCCATGGCTTCCATAAAAAGACCGTGGTTTTTTATGGGCACAAGCCTTCCTACTATGCCTATGGCCAATTCGTCATCTTCAATGTTGAATCTCTTTCTGAATTCATGCCTTTTTCCCTGTTGGTTTTCGCGAAAGCGGCTTAAGTCAAAACCCAGGGTGATTACCTTTATTTTTTCTTCGTTGCAAATCTGGTACTTTTGGCTCAAGTCATATTTCTGGGCTTCGCTTATTGCTATAATTCCGGTACTTACGCTGGCAAGCCGCCTTTCAATGTTTTTATATAAGCCGGCTTTCAGTTGGCTAAAATAGGAATCAAACACGTGGCCATGAAAAGTATGGAGAATAACCGGCACTTTTAATGCTGATGCTGCCATTCGGCCAAGCGCCCCGGCTTTTGAAGCATGCGTATGAACAATATGTGGCCTGTATTGCTCAATAATCTTTTTTAATTCAAGAAATGCTGAAATGTCATGCCTTAGAGAAATTTTGCGGCGCATCTGGTCAAGTATTACCGGCTTTATGCCAAGCTCATTTGGAATAAATTCAGAGTTTTTTTCCGTAGGGTCATTCTGGCCCCCTACCAAAAGTGTTTCAAATTCGGGTGGCAAATACCGGGTAAGGTAAGCCGCGTTATAAGTAGGCCCTCCAAGGTTAAACCGGTTGAGAATTCTTAAAACCCTGATCATCCTTTATGGTTGTATAGGCTAAAGTAATTGTTTTTTAACCACTGTTGTCCGGTAGAGTAAAAAAGGGTAGATTTTTATGAATGAGATTCCTCACTACGTTCAGAATGACAGTAAGTTAGCTTTTTATTAAGGGAGGTAGGTGGCGGCTTCGCCGCCACCTACCTC
>CAYGDW010000003.1:0-105407 GCA_964348755.1 uncultured Bacteroidales bacterium
CATTTGCAACCCTTTGATTTTCAAGTGGGCGATGACGGATTCGAACCGCCGACCCCCTGCTTGTAAGGCAGGTGCTCTGAACCAGCTGAGCTAATCGCCCCGATTAAGAGATTGCAAAATTAATCAAATTTTCAAATGCAAAACTTTTTTGCAAAAACTTTTATTTTGTCCATCAAAATCTAATAACGTAAGTATTACGTGCTTGAGATTCCTCACGGCGTTCGGAATGACAGATCGTTGGCTGCAACCCTACGACGACCGACAGGGCAACATTAAACCGACAAAAAATGACACGAAAGGCTAACCGCAAAAAATGGCACACCTGCCCGACGGGCAGGTGTGCCATTTTTTTGCCAATACACCGGACGCCTTTTCGACATAAAAACTTATCTTAATGTAAGATTCCCCAAAAACTTCGGCCATTTAAAATTAGAGTCAATAAGCCCCATGTGGCGCGTCAGCAAAATATTTTCTAATTTTAAACGGTAATCTCTTTTTATGAAAAAGACACGATTCAAAGATTGTTTCCCTAATTTTGACCTGACTAAGGAAGAACTGGGACTTGTAACAATATGATTATCACAACAATAGAAAAACGTTAGTCAGAATGCTAAGAAAATTGACTGCAAATATGTAAAAGGACTACTAAATGAAAGCAGTTATATTTGACAAAAAGAGCTCTTCGGAGAAATTAACCTACTGTGATGTAGAAAAACCAACTCCAGCTGAAAATGAACTTTTAATTCAAATCCATGCAGCATCTATAAATGCCGCTGATTATCGAATGATACAAATGGGTTTTCCTCCAAAAAAGAAAATATTTGGTGCCGACATATCTGGTGTGGTTGAGTCTGTTGGCAATAATGTTAAAAAGTTCAAACCTGGAGATAGTGTAATAGGTGAACTATCTCAATATGGATTTGGAGGATTTGCTGAGTATGTTGGTGCACCAGAAAAGGCATTCATACATAAACCCGAAGAAATTTCTTATGAAAATGCAGCGTCATTGCCTCTTGCAGCAACAACCGCCTTACAAGCATTACGAAATAAAGGCAAAGTCAAAAAAGACTCGCAGGTATTAATTATAGGTAGCAGTGGTGGGGTGGGAACGTATGCACTTCAAATCGCAAAATATTATGGTGCGATTGTGACTGGAGTGTGTAGTTCAAAAAATGAAGAACAAACCCGGTTGATGGGTGCAGACCATGTTATTGATTATAACAAAGTACATATTTCCCAAATAGACAAGAAATATGATCTTATATTAGGGATTAATGGAAATTATTCATTGCGTACTTGTAAAAAACTCTTAAAACCGCAGGGCAAATATATTATGGTTGGCGGATCATTACGCCAGATATTCAAGTCAATTATATTTGGTTGGATGATGTCTTTTGGCTCAAAAAAAATGGCCTTTCTTACTGCAAAATCTAATATTGATGACATCGAATTCATTATTAAACTTGCAATAGAGGGTAAAATCAAACCAATGATTGATAGAAGTTTTAGTCTCAGTAAGACCGCGGATGGGATTCAATATATTAAAAAGAAACATGCACAAGGAAAAGTACTGATAAGAATAAGGTAATGGTAATAATTAACATATATTTTCGAGCTCTTCACGCAACAGCGTGTAAAAAACATCGGGGTTTAGGTGGTTAAATCAAGCGTTATAGCCCGCTCAAACCTTAGTGGCGGTGAACCGGTATCTGCTCCACAATCACTTACGGCATACACACTCAACCGTTAGTTTTTTGATAGTGAGTGGGCGCCGGCTTTGTCGCCGCCCACTCACTATCTTCCCCAAAACCCATTAAAGCCCTGTCATTTCGAGCGGAGCGAGAAATTACGTCATTTTCAACGAACTATAGTGAAAACCCTTATTGAAATTGCCTCATTCCACCAAGGGCTAAACATTGCCCCCTGGTAATTAGGGAGCCTGGTTTTTTCTTAACTTAGCCTGCAAATCATTATATAAAATGAACAAAAATGAGTCAAAAATCCTGATTATCGACGATGATGAGGATGTGTTGCTTGCGGCCAGGCTTTTTTTAAAGCAACATATAAAAACGGTTCATACCGACAAAGACCCCAGCAACATTATTGCCCTTCTAAAGAATGAGACTTATGACATCATCTTGCTTGACATGAATTTTTCGCGAGAAGCAACAAGCGGCACCGAAGGTTTTTATTGGCTTAACAAGATTCTTGAAACAGACCCTGGCGTTGCAGTTATTCTTATTACTGCCTATGGCGATATTGAATTGGCGGTTCAGGGCATTAAGGAGGGCGCCACCAACTTTTTGCTCAAGCCCTGGGATAACAAAAAGCTGCTTGCCACGCTGGCCACCACCCTTGAGTTGCATCGCTCTAAGCAGGAGCTGCACGGCCTTCGCTCGAAGCAGAAGTTTTTGCTCGAGCAGGACCACCGGCCTTACAGCCACATTGTAGGGCAATCGAAGAGCATGATGTCGGTGCTTGGCACGGTTCAGAAGGTGGCGGTTACCGATGTCAATATTCTGATTCTTGGCGAGAATGGCACGGGCAAGGAAGTGATTGCACGGGCCATACACCGCGCATCGGCCCGCAGAGATGAGGTTTTCGTTAGCGTTGACCTGGGTGCGATCAGCGAATCATTGTTCGAAAGCGAGCTTTTCGGGTATAGAAAGGGAGCCTTTACCGACGCCCGCGAAGACCGAGCTGGCCGCTTCGAAGCCGCGAACAAGGGAACCATTTTCCTGGATGAGATTGGAAACCTGAGTTTATCGCTTCAGTCGAAACTACTTAGCGTGTTGCAAAACAGAAAAGTGGTAAGGCTTGGCTCGGTAAAAGAAACCCCGATAGATATCAGGTTGGTTTGTGCTACAAATATGCCCCTGTATCGTATGGTTGAAGAGGGCAAGTTTAGGCAGGACCTGCTTTACCGAATCAATACCGTTGAGATACACCTGCCACCCCTTCGCGAAAGGAGCGAAGACATTGGCCCATTGGTAAATCATTTTCTTGAGATCTACTGCAAAAAGTACAAAATGCCCATGAAAAGACTGCATGCCGCTACCCTAAAGCGTCTTGAGAAGCACAGCTGGCCGGGCAACATTCGCGAATTGCAGCATTCGGTCGAGCGGGCAGTTATTATGAGCGAAACCAACTTTCTGCAACCTGCCGACTTTTTCCTGTCTGCAAAAGACCGGCCAGAACCCGAAAACAACTTTGCCGACACCAACCTGGAGGCCACCGAAAAAATGCTCATTCGAAAGGTAGTGGAAAAGCATGGCGGAAATATTAGCAAAGCAGCAAAAGAACTGGGCATTACCCGGGCTTCTCTTTACCGTCGAATAGAAAAGTATGAGCTTTAAAAACTTCAGAATCAATGTAGTGGCAAGGGTGCTGCTGATTGTAGCATCCATTGTTGTGGTCATCTCAATCATTGGCAAACCCGGGCTGGTATTAAGCACCGTAATTTTGGTTGCCGCAACTGTTGGCCAGATTGCAGCCCTTATATTTTTTGTGGAGGGTACCAATAAAAAGCTCACTATTTTCCTAAAGTCGATACGGCACAGCGATTTTGCTTCTTCCTTTTCCGATCCTGGCCTTGGCCGTAGCTTCGATGAGCTGAACCAGGCCTTTAACCAGGTGATTGAAGAATTCAGAAAGGCAAGAGCAGCAAAGGAAGAGCACTTCAATTACCTTCAAACCGTTGTGCAGCACGCAAGCATTGGCATCCTGGTATTTAAAAAAGATGGCAAAATTGATATGGTGAACAATGCCTTGAAGCGAATGTTCAGGGTTGGCAACCTCAGGCATATTCGCGAAATAGAAAAGATTGACAAGGCCCTTTGCGACCTACTCAAGACCATAAAGGCCGGCGACAGCGAGCTTATTAAGGTTTTCAACGAAAACGAATTGCTTCAACTCTCGGTTAGGGCCACTGAATTTAGAATGAGGGGCGAGGACTATGTGCTGGTTTCTATGCAAAACATACACAACGAGCTGGAGGCCAAGGAAATGGATTCGTGGCAAAAGCTTATAAGGGTGCTTACCCACGAAATTATGAACTCCATAACTCCCATTGTTTCCCTTTCGGGAACGGTAAAAGACCTGCTGATAGACCAGGAAAGCATGGAGCTTAAAAAGGAAATTGATGAAGAAGATGTGGAAAGCGCCAGGGGCGCCCTTACTACTATTGAAAACCGAAGCCAGGGCTTGTTGAATTTTGTGCAGGTTTATCGCAACCTCACACGAATTCCAAAGCCCAATTTCAGGTATTTCGAGGTGAAAGAACTCTTCGCCAGGGTTGAAAACCTGCTTCAGCCCAAGATTATGGAATCTGGTATAAAATGCGAAATGAAGGTGGTTCCGCCCGGAATTATGCTTACTGCCGACACCGACCTTATCGAACAGGTGCTCATAAACCTGATTATAAACTCAATACATGCAGTAAAGGGTGTAAATAATCCACATATTATCATGCTGGCCACTCAAAACAGCCTCAACCGCGTAATGATTTCGGTGCTCGACAACGGGTGCGGTATAAAGCCCGACACCATTGAAAATATTTTTGTGCCATTCTTTACTTCTAAAAAGGAGGGTTCGGGTATTGGCCTCAGTCTCTCGCGAGAGATTATGCGGCTACACAAGGGCAATATTACCGTAAAATCGAAGCCGGAGGTCGAAACCGTTTTTACCTTGCATTTCTGACACTGGTATGGCAGCATCAATTAAACTCACAAGAATCTCTATTTTTAGGATTTAAGACATGAGAGTTTCGGGGCCGGTTTGAGTCAGAAAATTTCTAACTGCCTCAATAAACCCAGCGGGGTTGTCGGCATGCAGCCAATGCGATGCACCGGCAATGGTTTGGAAGGCAACGTGCGAAAACATTTTTTTTATCAATTCCAGGTCGCTTTCGCGGATATAGTCAGAAACCGCCCCTTTCAGAAAAAGGGTAGGCCTGTTGAAAGCGGCTGCTGTTCGTATCTCCCTGAAAATTTCATCCAGGTTTTTATTAATTACCTCAAGATTCATTTTCCAGCCCAGCGTGGTTTTGTCTTTCCAGTAAAGGTTCTTTAAAAGAAACTGCCTGAGGCGAAACGATTGCACTTTGTCTTCGAGGTAGTAAGCCACATCAATACGGCTTTTAAACTTTGACAGGTCGAGGCCAAGCATGATGTCAATAAGCCCCTGGTGCTGATCGCGGTTGTTGCGGGCGGCAGGGCTAATGTCGGCAACAATCAGGCGGTCAACCTTTTCAGGATGATCGAAAGCAAACTGCATAGCAGTTTTTCCGCCCATTGAGTGGCCCAGCAGGCTTGCCCTTTCAATGCCGTGCAACTCCAAAAACCCGAGCAAATCGTCGCTCATGGCTTCATAATTAAACACCTGGCTGTGGCCCGAGCGGCCATGGTTGCGCTGATCAACCATAAAAACATGAAAATTGCGGCCAAGCTCACTTGAAATAGAAGTAAAATTGTCGGACATACCAAATAGTCCATGCAAAATTACCAGAGCCGGCCCCGAACCAGTTTCTTTAAAATGCAATTCCATTAAAAGTTTTTTAAAAATACCTCAACCCTGCCATAAGCAGGCAAACCTTTAGAAGGGGATCTCGGCCCCGTGTCCTTTCAGCCCAAAATGCCTGCGAAGGCCATACACCAGCGCATAAGCAACAGGGGTATCGAGCACGGCAAAAATTACTTTAAAAAGGAAGCCATTTATTACCAACGGAACAAACAGCGACCAATCGAGTACTTCAAAAATGCAAAGCAATAAAATTATTGTAAAAGTATCAACAAGTTGGCTGGCGAATGTCGAAAAATTGTTTCTCAGCCACAAATGCTTTCCTTTGGTAACCTTTTTCAAGAAATGAAAAATCTGCACGTCTAAAAACTGAGCCAGCAAGTATGCTGCAAGCGAGGCTGCCACGGCAACATAGGTATAACTGAAGACCTTATTAAACTCTTGATTGCTCAGAGGCGACCATTCGGTGGCCTGTGCCTTTGAAGTTATGATGATTATTAAAAGGGCAAATGCGCTGGCAAACGCGCCGGCAATTACCACCCTGTGGGCTCTGCGTTGGCCAAATACTTCAGAAATAACATCAGTAATAAGAAACGTAACCGGGTATGCAATAATGCCAACGCTTAGCTGAAATTCATATAATCCGAAAGGATTCCAGGTAAAAAATTTCTGAAAAATCAGGTTGCTGGTTACCAGCGATGTAATAAACAGCCCGGCCAAAATCAGGTATAATACTTCGGCTTGTTCGCGCTGTCGCGTGGTCATGGGTTTGGTGTAAGAGACAAAAGAACAAACAAGCTTTGTTCGAAATTGTTGAGCAACCAGCTTTGCCCCTGAGAACGAATCTGAAGAAGGCCCAAAATCGGAATTTTAACGCTGCAGCTGCCTGATATACATTTGAATAGTGTTTTCTAAGCCCAAATACAGGGCATCAGCAATCAGGGCATGTCCAATAGAAACTTCGAGCAGGTGTGGAATATTTTGGGCAAAGAATTTTAGGTTTTCGAGGTTCAGGTCGTGCCCTGCATTGAGGCCTAATCCGGCCTGGTGAGAAGCCCGGGCTGCCATTATAAACGGCTCAATGGCTTTTTGGCGGTCAATGGGGTAAAGGGCAGCATAAGGCTCTGTATAAAGCTCTACCCTGTCGGTGCCGGTATCGGCTGCCCTGAAAATAAGTTCTTCATCGGTTTCGATGAAAATGGAAGTACGTACCCCGTGGCTTTTTATTTCTGCAATTACATCTACCAAAAAATCATGATGCTTTAGGGTGTTCCATCCGGCATTTGAGGTAAGGGCATTGGGCGGGTCGGGCACCAGGGTGGCCTGGGCGGGTTTAATGTCGGCAATAAGTTGCAGAAACTTTTTCGATGGATAGCCTTCAATGTTTAATTCGGTGGTTACCACCGGTTTCAGATCATACACATCGTGCCAGCGTATATGCCGCTCATCAGGGCGCGGGTGCACTGTAATGCCTTGTGCACCAAAACGCTCGCAATCGATGGCAGTTTTAATCAAATCGGGAACATTTCCCCCGCGGGCATTGCGCAAGGTGGCAATTTTGTTGATGTTTACGCTGAGCCTTGTCATATCGAAAAAAATATTACGCAAGGGCAGAAAAGAATTTGCAGGGCTGGCCACGAGCCTTTGCGCCTCATAAAACAAACGAAACCTGTTGAGCGGAAAACGGGACTCGAACCCGCGACCCTCAGCTTGGGAAGCTGATGCTCTACCAACTGAGCTATTCCCGCTGATAATAACCCTCATTATTTGGCCCACCAAAATTAATATAAAAGCCCGAAACAAACCCGAAATTGCTTTTGCTGGATAATTAATTTCATCCGTAAATAATTTTATGATTAAGGTCGGATAGCCTGACTCGACTCAGGCGAGTGAACTCGCATGATGAATGTTAGCATTGCTGAATTTCGTTTAGCTTCGCTGACCTTCGGTTCAAAGGTGTTTGTGTTTAATTCGCAAACATGTTCGTTGCAGCATGGCATATTTTTTTTGCAGGGCACAAGTCAGGCGATTTTTTTGTTATCTTCACGGCAACAAAAACATTGACGATGCTGGCAAAAGATATGCTGAGCGAAACGGTAATTCCTTTAAAAACCACTGATGAGGCAGTTAATGCCCTTGCCTGGATGGAAGAGCTGCGCGTTTCGCACATGCCAATTGTTAATAATGAAAAGTTTTTGGGTTTGATATCAGAGGCCGATATACTTGGCCTGAATACCATTGACGAGCCAATAGGGAATCATCGCCTTTCGCTAAACCGGCCATACGTATTTAATAATCAACACTTTTATGATGTTATAAGGGTAGCTGCAGCCCAAAAACTAACCCTGGTTCCGGTACTCGATCAAAAAGAAAACTACTTGGGATGCATTACCCTTGGGCGCATTGTTCAGGAATTGGCCCGAAAATTGGCAGTGGAACAACCCGGCGGAATTATTGTGCTCGAGGTAAACGAGCACGACTACTCCCTTTCAGAAATTGCCCAGATAGCCGAAGGCAACGACGCAAAAATCCTTAGCCTTTACATAAACTCTCCACCCGACACCACCCGCCTCGAAATTACCATTAAGCTGAACAAGATTGATGTTTCACCGGTAATTCAAACATTTAACCGATACAACTATACTATACTGGCCTCTTACTCAGAAGAAAGCAAATTTGACGAATTGCTTAATGACCGGTTTGAGTCGTTGATGAACTACCTGAACATTTAAGCTTTCTGGCCGCCATGTTTACTTTTTTTCGAATTCCTTTTCTGCTGTTTTTTGCCTGCACCCTGTGGTTGCCAATAATTGTGCTGGCTCAGCAAGGCTCCCCGGCAGATTTGCCAACACCCCTGCCACTGGCCAGCCTCCCCCTTACTGATGCGGGCAATATGCAAAAAGTAATTGTCTCAGAAATTATTTTAGAGGGCAACCGCATTACCCGCAAAAGCATTATTATGCGCGAAATGCTTTTTTACCAGGGCGACAGCCTTACGCTCAACGCCCTTCACAGGGCCATGGCAGAAAGCCGCGAAAACCTGCTCAATACTGCATTTTTCAACTTTGTAGAAATGTATATCTGCCTTGAAGAACTCCCCCAGGTAAGGGTAAGCATACATTTTGTTGAACGCTGGTATATCTGGCCTTTCCCGATTTTAGAAATTGGCGACCGAAACATTAATGAGTGGCTTTCCAACCCATCTGCTGAACGCCTCAATTACGGCTTTTATCTTGTTTGGGACAACTTCCGGGGCGGGGGCGACAGGGTCGATCTGCTATTAAAAAGCGGCTACAGGCAGTTATATACGCTCAGTTATTCAAAACCATATTTCAACCGCGCAAAAACCCTTGGCTGGTCTTTGGAAACAGGTATTTCAAGAACCCGTGAAATAGCCTTCACCACCATTGCAAACCGCCAGCAATTTGTCGAAACGCCCGATGAATTTATTTACAGGAATTATTATATAAGTGCGTCCATAAATTACAGGCCAGGAATGCGCAACTTTCATTCGTTCAGGCTGGGATACGAGTATTTTGCATTTGCCGACACCCTTCTAGCACTAAACCCTTCATACAGCCCCGCTGGCCGCACCATCCTTGGTTTTTTGAGCGCCCACTGGGGTTTCAAACACGACTTCAGAGACCTGAAAGCCTATCCCCTCAAAGGGCACTATTTTGATGTTCGCCTGTCGCGTTATGGACTTGGGCTGCTAAAAAACGAAACAATGGGGCTTACAACCCTCGAAAGCTCATTCCGCCGTTACCTCGAAATTTCGAAACGCTGGCATTTTGCTGCAGGTCTTAATGCAAAATTTAGCCAGGGCAGGCGCGATGTGTATTTTCGTCAACAGGGACTGGGCTTTAAAGGCGACCTGGTGCGTGGCTACGAAAAGTACGTGATCGATGGACAACATTTTCTGGTATTCAAATCAAACCTTAAATATTCGCTTATTCCGCAACGGTCAAAACGCATTGGGTTTTTGCCCGGCGAACGCTTCGGGCTGATACATTATGCGTTGTATCTGAACCTGTTTGCCGATGCCGGATATATTGACGACCGGTACTTTTACACAGGCAACCACCTCAACAACACTTTGCTGGCCGGATTTGGGCTTGGGTTAGATTTTGTAACATACTACGACAAAGTTTTTAGAACCGAATTAAGCATGAACCGGCAGGGAGAGATTGGCTTGTTTTTTCATATTATAGCCCCGATTTAAGTGTTAAAATTGGCCAATGCAAAAACTATAATGGCATTTCAATGAAAGAAAAATACTTTATCTTTAACCCTTTTTTAGGGTTATTATGCAATTTTACAAGCATTCGGTTATAACTCCTTTGGGTGGCTTCCCAATTAAAACAGCAACCATTAAATAAAATTATAAGCAACCATATTCAAAAAAAAGATGAATCTAAAACCACATTTAAATTTCTGGCAGATCTGGAATTTGAGTTTTGGCTTTTTGGGCGTTCAGTTTGGCTTTGCCCTTCAAAATGCCAATGCAAGCCGAATATTGACAAGCCTGGGTGCCGACCCTCATTCATTATCTCTTTTCTGGCTGGTTGCACCAATTATGGGCTTGCTGGTTCAGCCAGTGGTTGGGGCTGCAAGCGACAAAACCTGGAACAGGCTTGGGCGTCGCAAACCCTACATATTTTTTGGCGCACTGCTTTCGATGGTCGCTATGTTTTTTATGCCCAATGCCCCTCTGGTAATAAAAGCCGGTGGAGCAGCAGCACTTGCTTTCGGGGTAATAATGCTCGCTATTATGGATGGGGCCTTTAATGTTACATTTCAGCCCTTCAGGGCCCTGGTTGCCGATTTAACTCCCGATGAGCAAAGAAACCTCGGGTATTCGGTGCAGAGTTTTCTCATTAATGTAGGTGCGGTAATTGGCTCGGCATTGCCCTTTATACTCACAGCTACCGGGGTGGCAAATCAGGCCGAGGCCGGCAAAGTGGCCCCATCGGTTATCTGGTCGTTTTATATAGGCGGCACACTGTTGCTGCTCAGCGTGCTGGTAACGGTTTTCAAAACCAAAGAACACCCCCCAAAAGAATTTGAAAAATACAACAACATAACCGAAGAAGACAAATCAACAAAGGAAAACATTTTCAGCTTGCTGGGCAAAACGCCAAAAACAATGATACAGCTTGCCGTAGTGCAGTTTTTTTCATGGTTTCCCCTTTTCCTTTTGTGGGTGTATTCAACCACAGCCATTTCGCAGCAATACTTTGATGTGCCCGTTGGCTTCAATGCCAAAACCGAAACCAACGAAATGGTAAGAAAAGCATTTGAACAGGCGGCCAACTGGGTGGGCATTTGCTTTGCAGCCTACAGCCTGGTAGCTGCCTTATACTCAATTGCTTTACCAAAACTTATTCGTCTTTCGAGCCGCAAATTTGTTTATTCCGCCTCGCTCATCCTGGGCGGGCTGGGATATATATCAACAATGCTCTTTACAAACCATTACATGCTGCTTATCTCAATGGTGGGTATTGGGGTGGCATGGGCCGCTATACTTGCCCTGCCTTACGCAATACTTTCTGGCACATTGCCCGCCAAACGAATTGGGGTGTATATGGGGCTGTTCAACCTAACGGTTGTAATTCCCCAAATCCTAAGCGGCCTGGTTGGCGGGTCTATTTTGCGCTTTGTATTTGGCGGACATGGAATATACATACTTGTACTGGCCGGCGCATTTATGATTTTGGGCGGACTCTTTGTCTTCAGCGTTAACGACAAGCCGGCAAAAATTTCTGAATAAGGATTTAAAGAAAAATAAAAACCACAATATGAAAAACGAGCGTTCGAGCGGAATCCTGCTCCATATCACCTCCCTTCCGGGTAAATACGGCATTGGAACCATGGGAAGCGATGCCTATGAATTTGTTGACTTCCTGGTGGCATCAGGACAGAAAATATGGCAAATTTTACCCCTTGGCCATACCGGTTATGGCGATTCGCCCTACCAGTGTTTTTCGGCTTTCGCCGGAAACCCTTTGCTTATCAATCTCGAAAAACTTACTGCCGAAGGACTGCTTGAACCATCAGAGCTGCCCTCAGAAAAAGATTTTGGAAACGATGAAGTTGATTTCGGGCAGGTCTTTACCTACAAATACCCCTTGCTGCGCAAGGCATACGAGCGCTTTAAGACCAACAACGAGGTGGTGGATCGGCTGCGCTTCGAAAATTTTCACAAAAAAAACCAGTTTTGGCTCCCCGACTATGCCTTTTTCATGGCCATGAAAAACCACTTTGGCGGCAAGGCTTGGTCTGAATGGGATGCGCCAATAAAAAAGCGCGAATCCGAAGCACTCAGGCACTACCAACAGCACCTGGCCGACGATATAGGCTTTTACAGTTTCCTGCAGTTCGTCTTTTTCAGGCAATGGCAACAACTCAAAGCCTATGCAAACCTTAACGACATAAAGATCATAGGCGATATACCCCTTTATGTGGCTGCCGACAGCGCCGACTCCTGGGCAAACCCAGGCATATTCGAGTTCGACAAAAACCTTAATCCGGTAACCGTTGCAGGGGTGCCACCCGATTACTTCAGCGAAACCGGACAACTTTGGGGCAACCCGATTTATAAATGGGAAGTGCTTCAGGAGCAGGGCTTTTCGTGGTGGATCGAACGCGTAAAAGCCAACCTGGTGCTTTACGACATTATACGAATAGACCATTTCCGCGGACTGGCAGCATACTGGTCCGTTCCTTTTGGCGAAAAAACCGCAATTAAAGGAGTGTGGGTAAACGCCCCCGGCCAAAGCTTGCTCGAAGCCCTTTACCAGGGGCTCGGCGACCTGCCAATTATTGCCGAAGACCTCGGGGTAATTACACCCGATGTGGTAGAACTTCGCGACGGATTCGAACTTCCAGGTATGAAAATACTGCAGTTTGCATTCGACTCTGGCGAAGAAAATGACTTCATGCCGCATACCTACGTGAAAAACTGCGTGGTTTACACCGGCACACACGACAACGACACAACCCGGGGGCAATTCAAATCGGTGCAAGACAGCGACCGCTTGCTTATGAAAGAATATTTCAGCGTGGATGAAAGAGACCCGGCATGGTCGTTTATAAAACTAGCCTGGAGCACCGTGGCAAATATGGCCATTGCCCCATTGCAAGATGTGCTCAGGCTCGATACCGAAGCCCGGATGAACTTCCCCGGAAAACCATCGGGATACTGGAAATGGCGCTTCAGAAAAGAAATGCTCAAACCCCAGCATGCCAGCGAACTGCTCAAAATTACACGCCTGTACGGAAGAAGGTAATCATAGGCATTTGATTGTATGGCCACAACCATTACACAAAGCCCGAAATGAACCCTTAAAACAAACACACTCTGCCCGCCAGCGAAAATAGAATTTGCCGGCGGGCGGTTTTTTTGTATAACAGGTTTATGGCATCATTGCAAACCTCAAAAACACCTTCCTGTAAAAGGTTGGATTGCTGCGAAAGTCTTAAATACACAGGCCTTCAATAATCCGCAAAAAATACCAATACTCCCACGAAAAGAAATAACAAGCCCCTAAACCGAAAATTTTACCGCTCATTTTATTTCCCCTACTGCACCTACATATTAGGTTCGGGCATATTTAGCCTGAGGTTGGTTTTATTATGCCACCGCTATAAAAAATCATAAATTTGCACTTAAACACACAAAACTTACCGGGGCTTTGAAATCATTGCACATACCGCCAAGGTGGCTCAAAGTCATTACCGAAAAACACCTGGTTTGGCAATTCCCGGCAGGCAGCAGAAAAATTTTTTTGAGCTTTGACGATGGCCCCACTCCTGGCCTAACCAGCCAAATTGCCGGAATTCTAAATCAGTTTGGGGCAAAAGCAACTTTCTTTCTAATGGGTAAAAATGCGTTTAAATACCCTGAACTGGTAAGGCAAATAGCCTCGGATGGGCATGCTATTGGCAACCATGGCTGGCACCACGTAAATGGCTGGCTTACGGGTACTGCCAAATACTTGGAAAACATACAAAAAGCAAACCAGGTTATATCTGGAAATTTATTCAGGCCGCCATACGGACGCATAACACCCGCACAAATACAGGTCTTGAAAAATCAAGGAATTAATATAATCATGTGGTCGGTTCTGGTACCTGATTATGCTAATCTGCCCGACCTGAAATCAACGCTTAAAAAAACCATTTCGCAAACCACCGACGGAAGCATTGTGGTATTTCATGATAACCCTAAAGCTGCCAAAAACTGCCTGGCCCTTCTGCCAGGCTTTCTGAACCATTTTATAAACCTTGGTTTTTCATTCGAAATCATTCCGCAGGGCGATAATCATTTTAAACCGAACTCCCCTTCAGCAAATTATTGATATTTTTGTGCTGCAATAAACCTATTATGCCAAACCCCGTCAGTAAGTAAAATTAAATAATGCAACGCCTTTTTAAAAACATACGCAAACCAGCATTCATAATAATTGCCTGCCTGGTGTTGTATTCATGCGCCAATATTGTTGCCCCCACAGGCGGCCCACGCGATGAAGACCCACCTGAAGTTCTGAGCAGCAATCCGCCAAACTTTTCGCCTAACTTTACTAGCACCCAAATCAGGGTATTCTTTAATGAGTTCATTCAGCTTAAAGACATTAACCAGAAGCTGCTAGTTTCGCCCCCATTCGAAAAACAACCCGAAGTAAGGCTGCGTGGAAAATCAATCATAATACGGTTTGATGAAACCCTGCGCGAAAACACCACCTATAATTTCTTTTTTGGCGATGCCATTATTGACAACAACGAGGGCAATCCCATTCCCAATTTCCAATTTGTATTCTCTACCGGGCCTTATGTCGATTCATTATCAATTGACGGAAGGATAACCGATGCATTTACCCGAAAGCCGGTACAGGGGGTTTACGTAATGCTTTACGACAATTTTTCTGACTCGGTGCCTTACCTTGAACGCCCGGTTTACCTGGCAAAAACCGACAAAGAAGGATATTTTGGCATTAGCAACATACGCCAGGGAAATTACAAAATTTTTGCCCTTGAAGACCTCAATGCCAATTTCAGGTTTGATTTGCCAAACGAACGGATAGCTTTTCTGGACAGCATTGTTGTTCCGCGGTTTGTTGAACCCCAGGCCAAAGCAGAAGATCCTGCACATGATCATGATGATGCTCCTGCGCCAACTGTCCGGTCAATGCCTGGCGGTGCCCCTCCTGCCACACCCACAAGGCCTGGTCGCCCAGCCCTGAACCTACCTGCCGGCACCCGGGCTTTAACCGACACCATTCGCTTAGCCGAAAAGCCAAAACCGGTCATGTTTCAATTAGGCCTTTTTCAAGAGGCCGACACCCTTCAGCGGCTTGTTTCCACAAGCCTTTTAAAAGCCGGGTTGGTACAAATGCTCTTCAGGGTGCCTTTCGACTCGGTTTCGGTACTCGACCTCAGCCAGCAATTGCCCGAAAAATGGTTTTTGCCCGAGCCGGCACCAAATCGCGACACACTCCTCCTTTGGCTGCTGCCCCCCATTGCCGACTCACTGAAACTGGAAGTGGCCGATCGCGGGTTCGTGCTCGACACCATTAACCTCTCAACAAGACCCCGCGAATTGCGCCAACGAGGAGCAGCCCAGGAAGCCACCCCAGCTTTGAACCTCCGGCTCAATGCTGGCCGCGGTTTACCACTGCCATACTTCGAACCCCTGAAAATTACTGCCGAAAACCCAACAAAACGTGTTGACACCACCGCAATAAAAATTATGACCGCCGATTCGGTATTTGTTGTGCCAGATTTCGAATTTACCGACCCGCTAAAAAGACATTTGAAGCTTAATACAGCACTCGAACCACAAAAAAATTATCTGCTCGAAATTTTGCCCGGTGCATTTACCGATATTTTCGGAAATACTAACGACACACTTAGGGCCAGCTTTTCTACAAATCGCCTTGAAGATTATGGCACCATTATTCTTTTGCTTGGCATTGAGGCGCAAGAGGGGCAGTTTATTCTGCAACTATTGGACAAAGACGGAAAATCGCTGACCGAAAGAATAATTAAAGGAGCAGGAACTTATGAATTTAACAACTTGCTTCCGGGCAATTATGGCCTTCGCCTGATACTTGATTTAAACCAAAACGGCAGGTGGGATACAGGGCATTATTTGCTAAAGAAACAACCGGAGCCGGTGTATCTTTACGAAGGCATGTTACAGGTTCGACAAAACTGGGAGTCGGAAATGAATTGGGATGTTAATCTTTGAACAACTCCGCTTAAAATTATACTACCTTATGCTATTTAGTTGCGGTCTGGCAACAATTAAAGCACTATTTATCTAATTTTTCTTTTTTCGGGAGTTGGCGTTCGGTTAAAACATTTAGAAAGCATAACTTTGCGCCAAGTTTTACCTAACATTTTCGCTATGAAGCTTTCTCATATTGAACACATCGGCATTGCGGTAAAGAACCTTGAAGAATCCATTAAGTTTTACCAGGAGGTGCTTGGCCTCACATGTTATGCCATTGAAGAAGTTAAAGACCAACGTGTTAAAACTGCCTTTTTCATGCTTGGCCAAACCAAGATTGAGTTGCTCGAATCGACCGACCCTGAGGGCCCGATTGGGAAATTTATTGAGAAAAAGGGCGAGGGCATACACCATTTGGCCTTTGCTGCCGAGGGCATTGAAGGAGCCCTCGATGAGCTTCAGGTCAAAGGCATACAACTCATTGACAAAGCCCCGCGTAAGGGCGCCGAAGGCTTAGACATTGCTTTTTTGCACCCAAAATCGACCCACGGCGTGTTCATGGAACTATGCGAAAATAAAAACAAATAATCACTTACCTTTTAATACTGCCTGTATGTCTTTCGAAAACAAGATTAAAGAGCTTCTTGAAAAAAGGGAACTAGCCAAGTTGGGCGGGGGTCAGAAACGCATTGATGCCCAGCGCCAAAAAGGCAAACTCACCGCCCGCGAACGAATAGACCTGCTGCTGGACGAAGGCAGCTTTGAAGAGTTCGACATGTTTGTAACGCATCGCTGCAACGATTTCGGCCTTGAAAACCAGCAATATTTTTCTGACGGGGTTGTAACAGGCTACGGAACCATCGACGGCAGGCTGGTGTATGTTTTTGCGCAGGATTTTACAGTGTTTGGCGGTTCGCTCTCGCAAGCCTATGCCGAAAAAATCTGCAAGGTTATGGACAAGGCCATGAAAATGGGCGCTCCGATTATTGGACTTAACGACAGCGGCGGAGCACGCATACAGGAAGGGGTAAATAGCCTTGCAGGCTATGCCGAGATTTTTCAGCGAAACATTATGGCATCGGGGGTGGTGCCGCAAATAAGCGGTATTTTCGGCCCTTGCGCCGGCGGAGCAGTATATTCTCCAGCCCTTACCGATTTTACCTTAATGACCAAGGAAAACAGCTATATGTTTGTTACCGGCCCAAAAGTGGTAAAAACCGTTACAGGCGAGGTAGTAACTGAACAGGAACTTGGCGGGGCCATGACACACGGAACCAAATCGGGAGTAACGCATTTTATTGCCGACGATGAGCAGGAAGGTGCCATGCTAATCAGAAAACTGCTTAGCTACCTTCCACAAAACAACCTCGAAGACCCGCCTGTTGCCCCTTGCGACGACCCCATCGACAGGCTTGAGGATAGCCTTAACACAATCATCCCCGAAAACCCAAACAAGCCTTACAACATTAAAGATGTTATTTACGCCATTGTCGATTACAGCGAGTTTCTTGAAGTTCATCGCAACTATGCACCCAATATTGTTGTTGGTTTTGCCCGTTTCAATGGTATATCGGTTGGTATAGTAGCCAATCAGCCAAACTACCTTGCCGGGGTGTTAGACATCAATGCTTCGCGCAAAGCAGCCAGGTTTGTGCGCTTTTGCGATGCTTTCAATATTCCGGTGGTTACCCTGGTCGATGTGCCCGGATTCCTTCCGGGAACCACCCAGGAGTATGGCGGAATTATTGTGCATGGGGCAAAATTGCTCTATGCTTACGGCGAAGCCACTGTTCCCAAGGTAACCATAATTTTGCGCAAAGCTTATGGCGGGGCCTATTGCGTTATGAGCTCAAAGCACCTTAGAGGCGACCTGAACTATGCCTGGCCAATGGCCGAAATTGCCGTAATGGGGCCAAAAGGGGCCATTGAAGTACTTCGAAGCAAGGAAATTAAGGCCATTGAAAACGAAGACCAAAGAACCAACTTTGTCATTGAGCAGGAAAAAGAGTACCTCGACAAGTTCGCCACTCCTTACCATGCTGCCAAATTTGGATATATTGACGATGTGATTGAGCCTCGAAATACCCGTTTCAGGATTATCAGGGCTTTGCAATCGCTGGCCACCAAAAAGGATTACAATCCGCCCAGGAAACACTCCAACCTTCCTTTATAAATTTTAAGATATGAGCATTGCTTGTTTTTTTACACTTGCGGCACAAACCCAAACTTTGACCCAACCCATTATTGACGAGGCCGAAGAGTTTGTGCAAACCGACCCTTATGGGTTGATTATGGCCTTTTTTGGTATGGGAATAGTTTTTTTAGCGCTGCTAATGTTTTATCTGATTTTTTCTAATACCCCGATATTGTTTACTGCTTCTTTCAGGCAGCAATTTAAAAACCTGCTGAAATTCAAAAAAAACAAAAAGGCAATTGTTGAGCCACCAGCAGAAAAAAACCTGGAACTTTCGGGCGAAGTAAACGCTGCCATAGCCGTTGCCATACACCTATACCGCAATGAGTTGCACGACTTTGAGGACACAGTGCTGACAATTAAAAAGGTGTCGCGGACTTATTCGCCGTGGAGTTCAAAGATTTACGGGCTCAGGAGACCCCTTGCAAGCTAAAAAGAGAGAATCCTTCTGAAATTAGTTTTCTGAAAACAAATTGAAACTATCTAAAAATGAAGAAATACAAGTTTACCATACATGGCAATGCTTACGAAGTAAGCATACTCAATGCGGAGGAAAACATAATCGACATTGAGGTGAATGGCTCGTCATACCGGGTAGAGGTTGACAAAACCATTCAACCTATAAAAACCCCAAAACTTGTCCGCCAGCGAGTAGTACCCGATACTGATGCCACCCCATCAGTTGGCACAGGTACCAAAGGGCCTTTTGCGGTAATCGGAACTGTAAAATCGCCATTGCCGGGCACCATATTAAGCATATTGATAAAACCTGGCGAAAGTGTTAAGGTTGGCCAAAAACTCATAGTACTTGAAGCCATGAAAATGGAAAACAACATTGACTCTGACAAAGATGGCCGAATTGCTAGCATAAAGGTGATACCAGGCCAGTCGGTAATGGAAGGCGATATACTGATTGAAATTGGAGCATAATATGGGTAGCGAGATTTTTAGTTTGTTTTTTGACCGAATGGGTGAGTTTTTGAGCTACACCTCATTTGCACACATTACTCTGGGGCATGTTGTAATGATTTGCGTGGGCTTGTTTTTTATCAGCCTCGCAATTACCAAGCATTACGAGCCTTTGTTGCTCATTCCGATTGGCTTCGGAATTTTGATTGGCAATATACCTTTTGCAGAAAATACCGGCCTTCAAATCGGTATTTACGAGGAGGGGAGTGTGCTGAATATGCTGTACTTCGGGGTTCAGCGGGGTTTGTATCCGCCCATAATCTTTTTGGGCATTGGCGCAATGACCGACTTTTCCTCATTGCTGTCGAAGCCCCGGCTGGTTATGCTTGGCGCAGCAGCCCAATTTGGTATTTTTGCGGCCTATTCCTTTGCTTTGCTGCTGGGCTTTGAACCTGAGCAGGCAGCAGCCATTGGTATTATTGGTGGTGCCGACGGGCCCACCGCAATCTTTCTCTCATCGAGGCTTGCCCCTGAGTTTATAGGGCCTATAGCAATTGCGGCATATTCGTATATGGCCCTGGTGCCTGTTATTCAACCCCCCATCATGAGGCTGCTTACTACCAATAAGGAGCGCCTTATACGCATGAAACCAGTAAGGGCAGTACCAAAACAGGAAAAAATCATATTCCCCATAGTAGGTATTATTCTTACAACATTTATTATGCCCACGGCGCTTCCGCTGCTGGGAATGCTTTTCTTCGGCAACCTGCTAAAGGAAAGCGGAGTAACAAACCGCCTGGCCGATACCGCACGCAATTCGCTTATCGACATTGTAACCATTTTTCTTGGCCTTACCGTGGGGGCTTCCACTCAGGCAACTGTGTTCCTTACCAAAGATTCGCTGCTTATTTTCGGGCTTGGAGCCGCTTCATTCATGGTGGCTACTTTTAGTGGGGTTATGTTTGCCAAAATCATGAATTTCTTTTCAAAAGAAGGAGACAAAATTAACCCCCTTATAGGTAATGCAGGTGTTTCGGCCGTGCCCGACAGCGCAAGGGTTTCGCAACACATTGGCCTGGAGTATGACAAAACAAACCACTTGCTTATGCATGCCATGGCAGCCAATGTTTCGGGCGTTATCGGAAGTGCTATTGCAGCCGGTATCCTGCTCAGCTTCCTTTCATAACCACCAATCAGGTTTTAATAAAAAAAGGCTGCCTCACTAATTCAGAGGCAGCCTTTTTTTGTTTCCCCGAAACGGGATTTTAAACTTTGAAAAGGCCGTTTTTAATAGCAAAGGTTACCAGTTTTACACTGCTATCTACACCAGCCTTGCGAAACAGGTTGGCTTTGTGCCCATCAACGGTGCGCTGGCTAATATAGAGTTTGTCGGCAATTTCTTTAATGGTGAACCCCTTGCAAATCAGCTCAAGTACCTCTACTTCGCGCCGGGTAAGCTCTTCGCGCAATTCGGGCTCGCGGGCTTCGTCTTTCGAGCGGCTTTTAACAAGCGAGGTGGTAAGGGTGGGTATCAGCTCGTCCGAAAAGTAATTTTTGTTTTCGGCTACCAGAGAAAGCGCCTTTTTCAGCTCATGCTCCTCGGCGGTTTTCAACAAAAAGCCCTTTACGCCAGCCTCTAACATACTTACCAGGTACTCTTCCTCACCAAACATGCTTATGGCCACAATTTTCAAATCAGGATTGCGCCGCAAGGCTTCCTTGGTGGCCTCAATACCATTGAGAATTGGCATCTGAATGTCCATAAAAATAATATCGGGCTTCAGTTTCTCAAAGGTGTCTAGAAACTCCTGGCCATTGGTGGCTTCGCCGCAAATGATTACCTCGGGCAGTTCTTTAAGCAGCAAATTGAGGCCTTTGCGAAATATGTGGTGATCTTCCACTATCATCACCTTTAGTTCCTTTTTCATTTGTTTGGTTTTTTGCCAGAAATAAAGCATTCTACGAGGTTAGTTACGACAAATTTACAATAAATTCCTAAATATATACAATGGACTAATTTAGCGGAATTTCAAAACTGAAAAATGCGCCCGTTTCGGTTTTACTTGCCGGCAACATTTTGCCGTTCAGAAACTGAATGCGCGTAACAAGGTTTTTCAG
This sequence comes from uncultured Bacteroidales bacterium, assembly GCA_964348755.1. Classification (GTDB taxonomy): domain Bacteria; phylum Bacteroidota; class Bacteroidia; order Bacteroidales; family UBA7960; genus UBA7960. The sequence continues at coordinate 20,970 of CAYGDW010000003.1, forward strand.
ACCGTGGCTTTGGGTGCTGTTGGTAATGGCCTTTTCAAAATCAAAGCCTTTCCCATCGTCGAGGTAGTTCAACTCAAGCTTCTGTTTCCCACACTTCAGGTCAATGTAAATGTTTTCTGCACCTGCATGCTTTAGGGTATTATTAATCAGTTCGGTGCAAATGCGGTAAATGTTAATTTCAATATTTTTCTCTAATCTTTGAATTTTGCGATCGCCCCCCAGGTGAATGACCACAGCCCCCGATCGCATTACCGATTGCGAAAAAACTTCAAGGGCGGGCAGCAGCCCGTAATCGTTTAGCACGCTTGGCATTAGGTTATTGGCAATGCGCTTTGCAGCCGCTACAGCCTCGCCAATATTTGTTTTTATTTCAGAAAACAGTAATTCGCGCTCACTTGTGCTTTTTTCTTCCTTTTGAAGGAGGTTTATGTAAATTTTAAGTGAAGAAAGAATGGCGCCCAGCCCGTCGTGTACATCCATAGCAAACCGCTTGCGTTCCCTTTCTTCGGTTTCAATTATTGCATTTCTTACTTCTTTCTCGAGGTCTTTCAGGCGGGTTATGTCGCTAATAGCCAATACATTAATTTGCTGGCTGCGATATATGAACCGTTGGTGTTTTAGCAGCCCGGAAAAATGAGTTTCGTCTTGCCTAACAAACTCCATTTCGCATGGGCGGCTATCGCTGCTTTGAAAAATCTTTTTCAGGGCTTTAATACCTTCGGGGGGCACCAGCTTGGATGCAGGCAGGCCAATAATCTGGGCGGGCTCGTGCATAAATACATGCCGGGTGGCATCATTTACTTCTATAATCACTTCATTTTTTACAAATAAAATGGCTTCGAAAGCGGCTTGCGAAAGGGCTTTGAATTTTTCTTCGGTTTGGCGGCGCTGGTCAATTTCCTGCTTTAGCATTGTGTTTTGCCCAGAAATAATGTCGCTCGAGCGTTTCAGCTCAAGGTGTGTTTTAACCCTAACGGTTAGCTCCTGTTTGTTGAAAGGTTTGGTAATATAATCAACGGCACCTGCCTCAAAACCCTTTACCATTTCGTGAATGTCGCGCAAGGCTGTAATAAACATTATTGGAATGTGCCTTGTGCGAAGATCGTTTTTCAGGGTTTTGCAAACCTCAATCCCATCCATTTCGGGCATCATAATGTCGAGCAGGATTAAATCGGGCTGGTCAGAAAACACCTTGTCAAGGGCATCTTTTCCCGAAGATGCAACCAAAATATTGTAGGATTGGTTTTTCAGTATCTGTTTCAGCAACAACAAATTCTGAAAATCGTCATCCACTGCCAGCACTTTATAAGGGTTGCCCGGAATCATGCTCAGTTGTATTGTAAATTTGACCGAACTAAATACGTTGGTATAAAATTAAATAAAATAAACTAATCGTGGTTTTTTTTCGGCCAAATAAAAAATTGTCTTAACTTTATCCAAGTTATTCTTTATATTTTGTTTGTATAAATCGTAAATGGCCTGGTAAACAATGAGAGTTTTTTTTAAAGATGCCCAGATTTCCTACAAGGAAAAGGGTGCAGGGAATGCGGTGGTTTTGTTGCATGGATTTACGGAGTCGGCCGCTATTTGGGATTTTTTCGCAGAGAACCTGGCTGATTCTTTCAGGGTTATTACCATTGATTTGCCGGGTCATGGTCATAGCGAATGCATAGGCGAAGTGCACCCTATGGGGCAAATGGGCGAGGTAGTAAAAACAGTCTTAGACCATTTGAATATTAGCGAGGCAGTAGTAATTGGTCATTCAATGGGCGGTTATGTTGCCCTTGCCATGGCAAGGGTTTACCCTAAGCTATTTCGGGGCCTGGGTTTGTTTCACAGCACTTCGCTTGCCGACAGCGAGGAGTCGCGCGAGGCCCGCGAAATGGCTATCAAGGCCATTATAGAAGACCATCAAGGCTTCCTTTTCGGTTTTATTCCGGAGTTGTTTGCGCCCGAAGCCCGCGAAGTGCTTGCAACAGAAATAGAGGAGCTAATAGCTGGGGCAAATAAAATGAGCAAAAAAGCGGTGATTGCCGCCCAGGAAGGCATGAAGACCCGCAGCAGCTCGCTCGATGTACTAATTAATGCAAAATTTCCGGTAATGTTTATTGCTGGTCAGAAAGACTCAAGAGTGCCCTTCGAAAATATTTGGGTGCAAATGGCCCTTACCGAGGAGGCGCACTCACTAATCCTACGCAATGTGGGGCACATGGGTTTTCTGGAAGCCAAACAACATACTTTCGACTTTACAAAAGCATTTGTCAACTCGTGCTTCAAGCCACGGTAGGCCCATGACTCCTAAAACAAGGAGGCCGGCAAAATGCCGGCCTCCTTGTTTTAGGAGTCAGCTTTTATTTTTCAAATACAAGGTATTCCCAGGGTTTCATACTGATTTTTGCATTGGCCTCGAAGGTAGTTACCTTTCCGCTAAACAGTTCTGTGTAAGTACCGGCATAACGACTGCCGTTAAGGGTAATTTCGAGGGGCTTGTCAGTTAAGTTCAGAACAACAAAAACCTGGTCGCTCCCCTTTTCCCTTACAAAAGCAAAAGCCGATTTATCATGGCCGGTGTTTACCCTTTCGATGGGGCCTCCGGCTGAACCATTCCAAAGCGCCTGGTTGCGGCTCTTCAAATAAAGCAGCGCCTGATAAAAGCCGTGGTATTTATAGCCATCCCAGTCAATCTGGTCCTTTTCAAAAAATTCGAGCCTTCGATTAAAGCCGGCCTCCTGGCCGTTGTAGAGCAAAATCATGCCCGGCACGGTGGCCGTTAAAACGGCAAAAGCCTCTTTTGCTGCTCCAAGCCTTTCAAATTCGGTGCCTGCCCACGAGTTTTCATCATGGTTGGTAATAAAGTTCATTTTGTACGAGCCCGCAGGGAAATTGCCCATGTTGTCGGTAAAAATATACTGGTCTAAATCCGAAACGTTGGCTTTGCCCTGGGCAATATTGTTCATGAGGTGGTGTAACTTCCAGCCGTATGCCATTTCAAAATTATTTTCGTGCAAAAGGGGCTCTTCGGCTTCGGCCAGCATAAACAGGGGTTTATTTTTTTCAAGGTCAACAATTGCTTTATCCCAAAATTCAATCGGAACCTTATAGGCCACATCGCAACGAAAGCCATCCACGCCAATTTCTTCGACCCAAAAACGCATTTCGGCAATCATTGCATCCCATAATTGTTTGTTGTCGTAGTTGAGGTCTATTACATCCGACCAGTCTTCTACGGGTGGAACAAAGTCGCCGCTTTCGTTGCGGGTATAAAATTCAGGGTTAGAAATTGTCCAAGGATGATCCCAGGCAGTGTGGTTGGCTACCCAGTCTAAAATCACGTACATGTCGCGGGCATGAATTTCTTCAACAAGTTTTTTGAAGTCTTCAATGGTGCCAAACTCGGGGTTAAAGGCAGTAAAATCTTTAATTGAATAATAACTACCCAGGCTTCCTTTTCGGTTCAGTTCGCCAATGGGTTGTATGGGCATAAACCATAGAATTTTTACACCCAGATCCTGAAGCCGGTCGAGGTGCGCGGCAAAGGCATTGAAAGTGCCTTCGGGTGTAAACTGCCTGATGTTTACTTCGTAAATGGCTGCGTTTTTGCTCCATTCGGGGTGGCTTACCGTGCTCGTAAGCTGTGCGCCATTGCCTTCGTTTTTGGAGGGCTTACACGATGCAAAGCCAGCCACAAATACTGCTACGGCAATAATAGCCCATAATCCTGAATTCATGCCGATGTTTCTTTTCATTGTTTTTTGATTGATAAATAATTGATAAATTTCTATTCCAATTCAATTCCTCTGTTGAGATAGTCGCCCACATCCATTGGGCGTGGAGTGTATTGTTTGCTAAAGAAGGTTGATGAGATAAGAAAATCGGCGGTTGACCTGTTGCAGGCCGTAGGTATGTTATAAAGCACCGTAATTCGCAAAAGGGCTTTAACATCCACATCGTGTGCCTGGGGTTGCATGGGGTCCCAGAAAAAAATCATAAGGTCAATACCGCCTTCGGCTATCAGTGCGCCAAGCTGCTGATCTCCGCCCAAAGGCCCCGACTTAAGCTTAGTAACGCTGAGGTTTTTTGGGAGTTCTCCGGTTTCGGGGTCCGACATTGCCTGCTCAACAAACTTACCGGTAGTGCCTGTGCAAAACAATTGGTGGGTTGCAAGGGCCTTACGGTTCCATTTTACCCATTCGAGCAGGTCTTTTTTGCGGTTGTCGTGGGCCACCAGGGCAATGCGCTTACGCTGATTTTTCAGGTGCAGGCCAGGTTTCTCGCTGGCAGTATTCTTTTCCATGGTTATTGGGTTGTGAGAATTTCGAAACTGTTAGGGCCAAGGTCAATGGTCAGGGTGTTTGCATTTAGGCTAAAGCCTGCGCCAAAATTTGCTTTTAAGGCAGGCATTGTCAGTCGTGGAGCAAGGTTTAGGGTTATGGTTTTTGGTTCGCGACTTTTGTTAAAAACCACAATTGCGTTTTGTCCGAAATAAGTTCGGGCGTAAGCAAAGGCGTGGTCGTCGGCCAGCAGGGTGGTAAAGTCGCCAAAAATAAATGCAAGGTTGTTGCTTCTAAGCTTGGTTAGGGCGGTAGTTTTTTCTTTCAGTGATTTTTCGTGCTCGCTAAGGTTTTCGAACTTCATGGGCCGCCGGCTATCGGGGTCGCCCCCACCGGGCATTCCAATTTCATCGCCATAATATATTACCGGAATACCTGGAATTGTCATAATAAACGCGGTTAGCGATGCCAGTTTCTGGTAACCTACCGGGTCTCCGACAACCACTTCGCGCGCCCATCCGGCCTCAATATGATTTTCGGCAAAGCTGAGCCCACCGCCGGCAAGCGAAATAAACCGTGCCATATCGTGGTTGCCTGTAATATTGCCCATCATATTTATAAACCCATACTGGTTGAAGGTTTGATGAATGGAAAAGTTCAGCATGCTGAATGGCACCTGATCTATTGCAAAAGCCGAGCGTGCATCGAAATACAGATTAAAGTCGAATTGCCCATCGAGCAATCCGCTGCCCAAGTAGCTGCCAATAAGTTCGCGGTTTCCGAAGGTTTCGCCAATCTGAAAAAGGCGTTTGCCTTCGGGCACCATATATTCTTCCTTTAGCTTTTGGATGAGGGCGCGCCAGAACTCCTGCGGAATGTGCTTGGTGGCATCGTGCCTGAAACCATCAAGGCCATACTCCCTGATCCAGAAAAAGGCACTGTCAACCATGGTGCTGATAACCTCTGGATTGGAGAAGTCGAGGCTTGGCAAAAAAACGTCGAACCAGGTAGTAAGGCGGTGGTCCTCCCAAATTCTTATGTTTTTACGGCCGTCGGGAAGGTTTAGGGTGGTGGCCCAGTGTGGATTTTTTACTATCAGCGGGTTTTTTTTGTGCACGTGGTTCGACACAAAGTCGAGCATAACGCTGATGTTGTTTTGGTGGGCTGTTTCAACCAGCCTGCGCATGGCCTGCTCATTGCCAAACCTATGATCGACCGTGGTAAGTGTAGTGGGCCAATACCCGTGGTAGCCGGTATATTTGCGGTGAGGCGAAGGAAACTCGCGGTAAGCCTCCAGCGGATTTTGCGATACTGGCGATAGCCAAATGGTGTTTATTCCAAGGTTAGCAAAATATCCATCTTCAATTTTTTGGGTAATACCATCGAGGTCGCCTCCGAAAAAGTTGGCCCTGGGCGCCACTTCGGGGTCAATAATCGGGTCATCGTTTCCGGGATTCCCGTTTTTAAAGCGATCGACCATCATGAAGTATAAAATGGTTTGTTCCTTGTCCTGGCGGGTAAGCAGTGCTGCATCGGTTACGGGGTGCCCGTTTTGTAGCGGAATAAGCAAATCATTGGCTGGTCCGTATTGGTTGTATGCCCTAATGCGCAAATAGCTCCGCTGCTTTTTAATGGCATCGCCGGGTATAAGCACCTGCAGGTGGTTTCCGTGCCTAAATATATTTTTGTCGGGAAGGCGAAAGTTATCCCAGAAGGCTAATATTTGGTCGGCCTGGTTGTTGAAGCCAAGGTTTATATTGAATTTTGAGTGAGACAACGTATAGAGGTGGGGCGTAAGTTTTCGGTCGAAACCCGGCACGCTTAGCACCGAATTAAAACCACCCGCGTTGTTATCGATGGTAATCGGGTTGTTGGGGTCGGTAATGCTGCGGCCGTTAACCACCAGTTGGTAGTGGTACGAGCCTGGGTTGAGGTGAAGCAATGCCTGCCATTTGCCATCGATAAGGCTAAGTGGCATCTCTGCCCAGTTGGTCATATCGCCCCGAAGGCCTACTGTATTGAAACGCTGCCCATTGGGGTCAAAAACAAACTGATGACGCTGCTTTTGGCTGCGTTCTACAAAAAAGCTGTAGCTATCCGCTCCAATCCACACCAGCATTTCTGAAATAAACGGAACGGCCTGCGATTGTTTTATAAGGACAACCGAAGCTTTATCGGCCGCCAGTAAAAACTGCAGCTCAGGCACGCCGCTAACCGAATCTATTTTATCAATGGAGTCTTTTAGAAAATAATCAGTAAGAAACACCAGGGTCGAATCGCCATCGAGCCTAATGGGCGATGCCAGTCCAAAAATATGGCTGCCCTCATGAAATATACTGGGAGGCCTGGTATTGCAACTCAGCAGCAAACCACCCACCACTAACATTAACCACCATTGCTTTTTAATCATACCTGCGGCTTCTTTTTTGTTTTATTTTGCCTGTACCAAATAATAGGTCTTTTTGCCGCGCTGCACCAAAATATGGCGACCATTAATCAGGTGGCGGTTGTCAACAACCAATTCCTCGCTGGCTTTTTCCTTGTTTATTCCAATGCTTCCTTCTTTGAGCATTCGGCGTGCTTCGCCCTTGCTTTGGGCTACCGATGTTTTTTCGGCCAGAAAATCAATTATGCCAATACCATTTTCAATATCGCTCAGGGCCACTTCAAACATTGGCACTCCTTCAAACACCGAAAGCAGCACCTGCTCTGGTAACTTTTTAAGGGTTTGGGTGGTTCCCGTTCCAAAGAGGATGTCAGACGCCTCCACAGCCAGTGTAAATTCGTCATAGCCATGCACCCTGCTTGTAATGTCCCTGGCAAGGGCTTTCTGCAAAAGCCTCAGGTGAGGAGCCTTGCGGTGCTCCTCTATCAGCGATTCGATTTCGTGCCGGCCAAAAAGGCTGAATATCTTAATGTAGCGCTCGGTGTCAACATCAGAGCAGTTGAGCCAAAACTGGTAAAAATGGTAAGGCGAGGTGTATTTGGCGTCGAGCCAGATGTTTCCATTTTCCGTTTTCCCAAACTTACCCCCATCGGCTTTGGTTATAAGGGGGCAGGTAAGGGCAAAAGCCTCGCCGCCGGTCTTGCGGCGAATTAGCTCGGTGCCGGTAGTAATGTTGCCCCACTGATCGGAGCCTCCCATTTGCAATTTACAGTTTTTGGTCTGGTACAAATGCAAAAAATCATAACCCTGCACCAGTTGGTAAGTAAATTCGGTAAACGAAATTCCGGTTTCGAGGCGTTTTTTCACCGAGTCTTTGGCCATCATGTAGTTTACCGAAAGGTGCTTTCCCACTTCGCGCAAAAAGCCCAGAAATGTAAATTCCTTCATCCAGTCGTAGTTATTTACGATTTCTGCCCGGTTTTCGCCCTGTTCGAAATCGAGGAACTTAAGCAGTTGCCGCTTTATGGCTTCCACGTTGTGGCTCAATTCATCTTCAGAGAGCAGGCTGCGCTCCTCGCTTTTGCCGCTGGGGTCGCCAATCATGCCGGTGGCGCCGCCCACCAGCGCCAAGGGCCTATGGCCGGCCAACTGCAAATGCTTTAGCATCATAATGCTTACCAGGTGACCAATGTGCAGCGAGTCGGCCGTGGGGTCAATGCCCACATAGGCGGTGGACATTTCCTTAAGCAGTTGCTCTTCGGTGCCGGGCATCATGTCATGTATCATGCCACGCCATTTCAGTTCTTCAACAAAATTCATCTAAAAGCCTTTATTTATTTGAATTACAAACGCAAAATCCTTGTAGCAAAATCCAAAATTAAGCATTTAAGCCGAATTTTTAAGGGCATTTCAAAGGCATAAAAGGGGGAAAATAATTGCAAACGATTGCATTTTTCTTTTATTTCGCAAACCTGCATTAATTCCTGGCATATTTAAAATGCATTTTGCAAAATGCCTCCTTTACTTTTAATCCGTAATAATTTTTAAATTAAGGTCGGTCGGATGGAACTCCATGTTTGCTATTTTAGCTTCGCTAAACTTTGGTTCATCCTTGTTTGTATTTTACGAATCATGCTGGTTTCAACCTTATCGAAAAGGCTTTCCTTTGCAGGAAAAATCAATTAAGATTTGTATTTACTCTCTGGGGCAGCAAACAATAATTGGGAAAGGCTGTTTTTCTTAAACAAAAAATAAAATTCTATCGATATGATACTTGTGACTGGTGGCACGGGTTTGGTTGGTTCGCATCTCCTTTTTGAGCTAATCTCCATTGGACAAAAAGTAAGGGCAATTTTGCGCGATAAGGGTCGGCTTGGGCTGGTTCAAAAACTTTTTTCCTGGTACGATCCTCAGTATGGACCAGGGTATTTTGAGCGCATTGAGTGGGTTGAGGGCGATGTAAACGATATTTTCAGCCTTAAAGAGGCTTTGGAGGGGATTAAAACAGTATATCATTGCGCAGCCGTGGTTTCGTTTGTTCCTGCCGACCGCCCCCTTATGATGAAAGTAAACGTAAACGGCACCGCCAACCTGATAAATGCCTGCCTTGCTTCGGGTGTTGAAAAGTTTTGCCACTGCAGCAGCGTGGCCTCACTGGGTCATCCGGAGGATGGCCAGCCAACGGTTGAGTCGCTAATGTGGAAAACCTCGCGTAAAAATTCGTGGTATGCAATAAGCAAATATAGTGCCGAGCGCGAAGTTTGGCGCGGATCGGAAGAAAGCCTGCCTGTGGTTATTGTAAACCCTTCAATAATTGTGGGACCTGGCGACATTTCGCGCTCAAGCGCCCAGCTTTACCAATCGGTAAAAAGCGGGCTGAAGTATTATACCAAAGGCGTTACCGGATTTGTGGATGCCCGCGATGTAGCCACAGCCATGGTTAGGCTTACCCAAAGTGAAATTACAAACGAACGTTTTATCCTTAGCAGCGAAAATTTACAGTACCGGCAGGTTTTTGAATATTTTGCCGAATTTGCAGGGGTAAAGCCTCCTAAGTATTATGCCGGCCCACTGCTGAGCGGGCTTGCCTGGCGGCTTGAGAAGTTGCGAAGCCTGCTAACCGGCACAAAGCCCCTCATTACCCGCGAAACTGCACGAAACGCAAACAGCACCAGGCTCTTTTCGAACGATAAAATTAGCAAAGCCATCGGCTTTTCGTTCAGGCCCGTGAAGGAAGCCGCCAGAAACACGGCCGGGTTTTATAAGAAGTTTCCGGAGTTGATGTAAGGTGCCAATGCCGTTAAGCCGCTGTTTTGCGGCTCTCCACTGAGCGGAAAATGTTATGCCGAGCAAAACCCCCTGCAGAGCGGAAATTGCATTTCCGCTCTGAACATTGCAGATTTTACAATTTTGCAAAAATTGATAGCTTTGCTAATCCCCAACTGAGCGGAGTTATGAGCGGCATTACAAATGCTGCTCAGCCCGGGGAGTTTGTGCTTTGCGGCTTATTGCATTTTACTGCTTGCTGGCATCTTCCTGCTACCGCTTCCTACTACCTCATACCACTGCCTTCTACCTCCTGCTGGTTGCCTCCCCTGTCAATCCATTTTCGCGAAAGCATAACAAGCAACAATAACGCACTGAAGAATACTGACATTTTGCCCAACATATTTCCCTGCTTGGCATAGTAGGTAAGCTTGTTGTTTTGGTTTACGGTTCCTCGTATGGCCGTTGTTTCCCACCAGCCAGTTTTTTGCAGCACCTTGCCTTTTTGGTCAATGAAAGAAGAAAATCCGGTACTTGCTGCCCGCACCACCGGCCGTCTGAACTCAATAGCCCTGAGGCGGGCAAACTCATGGTGCTGCCGGTGACCGGGTGTGTTGCGCCACCAGCCGTCGTTGGTCAGCACAAAAATCATGGTGGCTCCCCCGCGCATGAACCCGCTCATAAAATCACCATAAATCGACTCGTAGCATATTACCGGAGCAATAACAGGCTGTCCTGGTCCGCTTTCAAAAACTCCGCGATGCTCCTGGGTGCCCAAGCTTCCGGCAGTGCCCCCCAGGGCCTCTACCAGCCTGCCAATGGGTCGTATAACCCTAAAAAAAGGCATGCGCTCTATGCCCGGCACAAGCATCGATTTGTGGTAGGTTTCAAATTGCTCTTGCGGCCCTATCATAACCGCCGAATTATACACATCGAAAAAATCGTTGGTACCCTCAATTTGCCTGGCTGTTGGCGATGACTGCCTGCCATTTTTGTATAGCTGGTACGTAAAACTGCCCGTTACCCACTTAAGCCCCGGGTAAAAGCCTAGCAAATCCCTGATTTGCATTACCCCCATGTTGAAGTTTTGCTGGTGCAGCCAAATACCTTCGGGCAAGGCAGCTTCGGGCGAAGCCACAAAACGGGTTTGGGGGGTAATGAGTTCGCGGGCCAGGGTGGTCAGCAGTTCAACGCGTGCAACAGTTTCCCGGGGCGTGCGTGCTGGTTGGTACGGGTCGTGCGATGGCTGAACCACAACCACCTCAACCGGGTCGTGCTTTTCGGTAAAGCTATGATACATGGCCAACGAAACAAACAATGGAATAAGCAAAGCTGAAGTAGCGAGCGCTCCAAGCCAGCGCAGCCGCTTCACTAATTTTTTGGGCTTCAACCACTCTTTGATGAGCAAAAACAGCAGCATGTTTACCAGCAATACCCACAGGGCGCCGCCAGAGGTGCCCGTAAATTCGTACCACTGCACCCAGCGGGGCCATGAGGCAAACACGTTGCCCAGGTCGAGCCAGTTCCAGCTCAAATCCCATTTGGTGTGCAGGTATTCGAAACCCAGCCAGAAAAAAATAACCGGCAAAGACCCCTGGCGCTCCGGAAGCATTCGCCTGAAAGCGTGCATAAGCCACCACGGAATGGCCATAAACAGCGAGTTGAGCACCACCGCCGTAATCATGCCCGGAATGGTTGCAAATACAATCCACCAGGTAGTGAGCAGGTTAAAGACAAAAAAAGCAAGCCAGGCATACAAAAAAAAGCCGGCGCTGCGCCGCTGCTGTCTTTGGTTCAGCATTATGTTTTCGGCAAAAAACAAAGGTACCAAGGCCACAAAGGCAAGCACGGGAAGCCCCCGCGCAGGCCAGCTTGCACTAAGGAGCAATCCCGTGCAAAGGCTCAGCAACAACAAGCGGCGGGTTCGGAAAAAATTTAACAGAATCATACGTACTAATTTATACCCTAAAATTACAATAATTTGGTTTTTTGCCCCGCTTAGGGCACAGCATAATCATTTTATTACAAATACCTGATTTAAACTTTGTTTAAAACAGGTATTTTCCTACTTTTGAGGTGCAATAATACACAAGATGGTTAAGAGCAAAAATACCGAACAGAAAATTTTCGATGCAGCCACCGAGCTATTCCTCGAAAAAGGCGTTGACCGCACCTCGGTGCGCGAAATTGCCAATAAGGCAGGCATTAATCTGGCGCTGATGAATTATTATTTCCGCTCGAAGGAAAACCTTTTCGATGCCATTTTTACCATGCTGGTGCAAAAAAACACACGTAAGCTCGGCCGTATTCTCGACAGCGAAATGGGCCTTGAGGAAAAAATCAGGGCTTATGTTGAGGCCTATATTGATATGCTTTCCGAAAATCCGTTGCTGGTTTCGTTTGTAATGGCCATTGTGCATCGCAGCCAGGATCGCATCACTCAGCTAAAGGCCATAAGCAGCCTGTACAGCACGCCAAAATTTGCCCAGCAAATTTATGAAGAGAGCAAAAAAGGCACCATTAGGCACACCAGCCCCACACAACTTTTTGTCGATATGCTTTCGCTGATAACCTTTCCGTTTGCCATAAAATTTTTGATACAAGACCGCACCGGCTACGACGAAGAGCAGTTCAAGGCATTTATACAGGAGCGAAAAATACGTATTCCTGATCTGTTGCTTTCGAGCCTGAAACCCTAAGAACCTGACTGTTAGCCGGTTTGTTCTTCCGGGGCGGCGGTTGCTGTCATAATGTTATCTTTTAGTTTTTCGAATTTAACGCGTGCCATTGCTGACAATTGCTTCTTCAGCATAAGCTTAAATTGCTGTTTGTCAATGTTTTTCCATTGCAGGCTTCCCCATTGGGCTATTGCAGGCAGTGGTTCAAAGGCCTTCAGGTTTGTGGGTACAGCAAATCTGTTGTGTGGGCATACGTCCTGACAAATGTCGCATCCAAAAATCCTTCCTTTCATTTTGCCCCTAAAAGTTGCTGGTATCTGTTCTTTCATTTCAATGGTGAGGTAAGAGATGCATCGCCTTGCATCGATGGTTTTTGGGGCAATGATAGCCTGTGTAGGGCAGGCATCGATACAGCGGGTACAATTGCCGCAGTAATCATTTTCGAATGCCTTTGAGGGCGCCAGTTCTATGTTGGTTATGATTTCTCCTAAAAAATAAAAACTTCCCTTACGGGGAATTATCAGGCAGGCATTTTTGCCTATCCATCCAATTCCTGCTTCAACGGCCCATGCCCTTTCCAAAACCGGGGCACTGTCGGTAAAAACCCTTCCCCGATGGTCAGGAGCCATTTGCATGAGTATTACTGAAAGCTGCCTGAGTTTTTCTTTCATTACAAAATGATAGTCAATGCCTTGCGCATATTTCGAAACAACGGGGCTGCATCCGGGGTTTTGCTTCTTTTCAGGAAAATAATTAAGGGCTACAACAATTACCGAGCGTGCACCTTCAACCAATAATCGCGGATCGAGCCTTTCAGGGATATGGTTGCCCATATAGGCCATGGTTCCGTTAAGGCCTTTTTTTAACCACTGTGCAAAAGCCTGCTCGTATTTGTGGAGTTTTTGGGCGCTTGCAATGCCGCATACTTCAAAGCCCAGGGCAATGGCTTCGAGTTTTATTTTATTTGCATTTATTTCGGGGGTGGAGGCTTGCATAGGCCGCCGGTTAATCGAAAAGAGTGCCTGGTGCGGGGGTCTTTTTACGGCCCAAGTGGCTATAGGCCAGCGCGGTGGCTTCGCGACCTCGCGGGGTGCGCATAAGGTAGCCTTCCTGTATCAAAAAAGGCTCATACACCTCTTCTATGGTGCCTGGGTCTTCGCCTACAGCGGTGGCCACATTGTTGAGGCCCACAGGCCCGCCTTTAAATTTGTCAATTATTGTTGAGAGTATCCGGTTATCCATTTCGTCGAGACCGTACTTGTCAACATTCAGGGCGGCGAGGCCATAATGTGCAATGCCAATATCGATGCTGCCGTTTCCTTTTACCTGGGCAAAGTCGCGCACCCTTCGAAGCAGGGCATTAGCAATGCGCGGAGTGCCCCGGCTGCGCCCGGCAATTTCGCGGGCCGCCTCTTCGGTAATGCTTACCTTTAGTATGCCAGCCGAGCGTTTTACAATGGTGGTTAGCAGCGCTGCATCGTAGTAGTTGAGCCTTGCGTTTATACCAAAACGGGCCCGAAGGGGCGAGGTAAGAAGACCCGAGCGGGTGGTGGCCCCTATCAATGTAAACGGGTGCAGGTTTATTTGCACGCTGCGGGCATTGGGGCCTGTTTCTATCATTATATCAATCTTAAAATCTTCCATGGCCGAATACAAATACTCTTCAACCACGGGGCTGAGGCGATGTATTTCGTCGATAAACAGCACATCGGCAGTTTCGAGGTTGGTGAGCAGCCCCGCCAGATCGCCCGGCTTGTCTAATACCGGACCGGAAGTAACTTTAATGCCGGCGCCCATTTCGTTGGCAATGATATGTGCCAGGGTGGTTTTTCCCAGGCCCGGAGGACCGTGTAGCAACACATGATCGAGCGCCTCGCCGCGCTGCCGGGCAGCCCCTACAAACACCTTCAGGTTTTCTACTACCCCGTGCTGGCCAGTAAAGCCCGAAAAACTGGCTGGCCTGAGCGCACGCTCAAACTCACGCTCGGCTGGCGTAAGCTGGCTGCCTTCCGGGTCCAGATATATGTTTTTGGGCAATTCTTTCGATGGTGGCATAACGTGCAAATTTAAACATAAATCGGTTGAACCACATACGCTATCTTTAATTCAAAAAATGAAACCCTTTTTTGAGCTAATTCCTTATCTTTACCTTTTACAACCCAACCATGAGCCATGCCTCACTCATAGAGCGTATCTTCTCGATCGAAGGGCCGGACGATTTTGATTCTCTTGCCCTCGATGTTTTCAGGCACCAGTATTTTCACAACAAAATTTATCGCGATTTTTGCGAGGCGCTCAAGAAAAACCCAAGCAACACCCATACCCTCGGGCAAATTCCATTTCTACCGGTTTCGTTCTTTCAAAACCACAGGGTGGTGGCTTACGATACCAGCCACGAGCGGGTATTTACCAGCTCGGGCACCACCGGCAGCACCCCCTCAAAACACTATGTTTACGACACGGCCATTTACGAAGCCAGCTTCCTTAGGTGTTTCAGAAGATTTTACGGCCCGCCTTCCAATTATTGCATTTTAGCCTTGCTGCCAGGCTACCTCGAGCGCAGTGGCTCGTCGCTCGTATATATGGTCGATGCACTGGCTGGCCTTAGCGGCAACCCCAATAGCGGCTTTTACCTTTACGACCTGGCCGCCCTGTCGCAAAAACTCAGCCAGCTACATAGCAAGGGGCAGCCCATAATGCTGATTGGCGTTTCTTTTGCCCTGCTCGACCTGGCCGCCAGCCATCCGCAACCTATTCGCAATGCTATAATAATGGAAACCGGAGGCATGAAAGGCCGCCGCCGCGAGCTGGTGCGCGAGGAATTGCACCAAATCCTTATGAAAGCCTTCGGGGTTGAAAGCATTCATTCAGAATACGGCATGACCGAACTATTCTCGCAGGCTTACTCAAAAGGTCAGGGGATATTTGAATGCCCTCCCTGGATGAAAGTGCTGATTCGCGACACCAACGACCCCCTTAGCCCGCTGCCACACGGACAAACCGGAGGCCTAAACGTAATTGACCTGGCAAACCTGCACTCGTGCAGCTTTATAGAAACACAAGACCTGGGAAAAATACAGCCCGACGGGAGGTTTGAAGTGCTGGGGCGCTTCGACAACAGCGAGGTAAGGGGCTGCAACCTTTTGGTGGAATAGAGGGTAAAGGGTAACCGGTAATGGGTAACCAGTCACGAACCTTAGGGATCACAGATCGCCAGTGCTTTACATTACCACCCTGCTTGTGGTTCGGGCAAAGCCGTCGGTAACGCGTATTACCACTGCGCCTTCGGGGGCGGGTATCATTAAGTTGTTTTCTACCTTGTGGCTGGAAAGGCGGTGACCAATGAGGTTATACACCTCTACCTGGTAAATGCCATCGTTGGGCACGGCTATGACCCAGTGACTGTGCTGCTTTACCACCTTAAACTCAAGCCCATTCATGCCAAGGTCGTAATGCACGGCTATGGGCCTGAAATATTCGAATTTGCCATCGAAGTCGGTTTGTTTCAGGCGGTAATAGGCCACCCCATCGAGCGGGCGGGTATCGTTGAAGCTGTAGCTCAAAGGTATGCTGCTGTTGCCGGCACCCTGCACATGGCCAAGCACCTCCCAGCCGTACAGGTCGCGGCTGCGCTCAATGGTAAAATAGTCGTTGTTGATCTCAGTGCCGGTGGTCCAGCGAAGATCAATACGGTCGGGTCGGGCCTGAGCACCAAAAGAAAGCAACTCAATAGGAAGAATGATGCCACCCGCAGACGGAGAAGTTGAGGTGCAACTGCTTGGGCTTGATCCATACCTCCAATTATCTGAAATAAAAGGAGGATAACCCTGTTGATTCATTATATAACCTTGAGCATTAGGGTCACTGGAGGTAATGCAAAGGTTGGCTGACTTCCCTTCTATCCGGTTTACGGTAAGCAATCCGTCGATATTTAAAACCACATTATTTCTAGCATTCAAAACATCAAGAGTAAAACTACCTCCTGGACACACAACAATATTTACGTTGTTTAGCTGTTGATAATCACCATCGGCAAGGATAAGTGTGCCAAGGGTTAAGCTTCCGCAAATTACCAGGGTTACATTGTTTTGCAAACTTAAACTCGATACATAAACGTGTGTACCAGCCTGTATTTCAATATAAATTTGATTGGTGTTATTATTAGGGTTTGGGGTAGGATCTGGAGCTATAATAACTCCACTGCCACCTCCGTCTTTACAAAGACTCCAAATTGATGAAGTAGAATGAACCCAGTTTACATTGCCCTGGTTTGGTCCGGCAATAAATGCATGATTACGGCCATCAAAATTTGTAATGTACGGATTAAGGCATATTTGTCCATAAGAAAGTATAGGAACAACTGCCGGAAAGGTAGCGAATAAGAAATGCGAGATAAGGAATGGAAGGCGTAAAAATCTTTTCATTATGGCCCTCCTTAATAATTTTAAGTGAGATCAGAGCAGGTAAGGCAAAAGGCAAAATACCCATAAATATACAAAAAGGCTGGTGCTAAGGCAATTGGTATTATTACTGATTTATTACCAGGTAATTTCCCCTGATTTAAATTAAGGGTATAGCAAAGCTATGCAATTTTTTTAATAATTGCAAGTTTTTACGATAAATTGTAAAATATTTTCGTTTTTTTGGCAAATTAACGCCGAGAATCTCTTTTCGCGTTTATTTCCGGCTTTTACCTTTTAATTTTGCAGGTAGCGTTCGAACCAGTTGAAAAGTTCATTGTACCAGAAAATGGAGTTTTGTGGCGATAGTATCCAGTGGTTTTCGTTTGGGAAATACACCAGGCGGGCATCGAGGCCCATGCCCTTGTAAATGCCATATACCAGGAATGCGTGTGCCACGGGCACGCGGTAGTCGAGTTCGCCATGTATCACCAGCATGGGGGTTTTGAAGTTTTGGGCAAACTGCGATGGGTTCTGGCTGTTGAGCCTGTCGAAGTTTTCCCAGGGGGTGCCTCCGTATTGGAAACCACGGTTTCCTGAGTAGTCGCTGGCAAACTGCAGGTGCAGGTCGTACACCCCGGCGTGGTTTACCAGGGCAGCAAAACGGTTGGTATGCCCTGCGATCCAGCTCACCAAATATCCGCCGTAACTCCCGCCAGCAGCGGCCATTCGGTTTTCGTCAACCAGGCCGCGCTCTATAAGATAGTCAGCAGCCTTCATTATGTCTTCGAAAGGTTTTTCGGCATGGCGGCCATGAATGCTTATTGCAAAGTCCTGACCGAAACTTGTTGACCCGTGGAAGTTTGGGAAGGCCACAATGTAACCGCGCGAGGCAAAGAGCTGGCTGTTCCAGCGGTAGTGCCAGAAGTCGCCAAAGGTACTGTGAGGCCCGCCATGTATCATCATTACCAGGGGGTATTTTTTCGATGGGTCATAATTGGGCGGGTAGTTAATGAACATCTGCACATCGGCGTTGTTGGCGCCCTTATAGGTTACGTTTTCGATGCGGCCAAAGTCGATCCTGGCAAGGATCTCATCGTTGAATGCGGTAAGTTTGGTCAGGCCGCCGCGGCGGCCTAAATCGAGTCGGTAAATTTCGGCGGGGCTGTTCAGGTTGTGATGGCTGAAAACAAGGCTTTGGGGGCCTGCAAGTTTTGAGCCACTGTTGGTACCCCGGTGGAAGAGCCTTGTGTGCGGCCCTCCCGCTGCCGGGATGCTGAAAATGGATTGCATGGCCTGGTCTTCGGCAAGGAAAAATACTGTGCGCCCATCGGCCGACCAGAACCAGTCCTGGCAGCTCAGGTCGATATGCTGGGTAATGGAGCGGTGAGCGCCAGTTTGGGAGTCGTAAATGGTCATTACCACGCGGTCGGCATAAAAGTGGGGTATGCTTTGGCTGCCGTAAAGGATAAAGCGGCCATCGGGGCTGTACACGGGCTTGTTATCGTTGGCCACGTTGCCGGGGGAAATGTTGGTCATCTGCCCGCTGCCATCGGTAGCCAGCAAAAAGATGTCGTAATTGGTGCTGTCGTAGGGCGGCTCGGTTACATTCATGCTTACGGCAATGGTACGTCCATGGGGGGCAATGTCGTAGCTCACTCCGCCCATCATATCAAAATAATTAACCGTGTTGGGCATAAGGTCTGTAACTATGCCTGAGCTTAGCTCAAGGCTAAACAGGCGAGGGTAGTAGCCATCGGTAAGCCATCGGTCCCAGAAACGGTACATGGTGTTTTCAGTAACTTTGGCCGTTACCTTGCTTTCGCGCATTTTCCTTTGCATTTCGCGAAGTTTATCCCAATTGCCATTGTACTCGGGCAGTATGTTTGCGGCAAAGGCCAGGCGCTGCCCATCGGGAAACCACTTGATGCCAAATACGCCAACAGGTAGGTCGGTTACCTTTTGGGCCTCTCCGCCCTGAAGCGGAAGTACATAAACCTGCCCAGGCCCATCATGGCGGCGCGACACGAAAGCCAGTCGTGTGCCATCGGGGCTCCATACGGGTGAGCCTTCCTTGCCGCTGAAGGTGAGGCGCCGAAGCTCGCCGCTCTGATTGTTGACCAGATAAATGTCGGTTGAAGAAGTGTTGGCGGCAATGTCCCATTCAGTAACCGTAAAGGCTGAGAAATGGCCATCGGGCGAAACCTCGGGGTTACCCACCCGCTTCATCTGCCAAAGCAATTCCGCGGTGATGGGGGTTTTGTCCTGGGCAATGAGGGGTTGCAGGGCAAAGGCGAAAATTATAATTGGGAGGAGGAGTTTGAAGATTTTCATGGGATTTGATTTAAGAACAAGGATTACTTTCAGTAAGCTCGCTAAAAGCTCGGCTAACGATTTTTAATTTTAGATGTTGAATGAGGATTACACGGATTATTTTGGTGATATTTTGTGTTTTTGAGTTTTAGTGGCCTGTTTTTTTCTCGTTAAGAACGCAAAACAATTTTTAAAAAGTCCAATAAGGTAGTAAGGTTCAGAGTTTATTCAGTTTTGTGTGGTTACTAAGGTAATAAGGATTAAATCTTCAACAAAATAAACCTGTGCAAATGAATTAAGTTTTTGAAATTACAAGTTATTTACCGATATTAACAACATGAACAACAACAATGTCAAACATTTAAATCAACTTAGAATATTGGTTTGAGGGTCTAAAGAATGGGTAGTACTTTCATAACCCCGCCCTGCCAAATCTATTAAACCTAATTACCTTAGTAATAACTTAACAGCCCAACAACCAACTAAGCCTTATTAGCTTATTAACAGGCTCATTCTTTCCATAGCTTTTGAACCTTATTTCCTTATTAAAAAATCAAACCCTAAAAACCCTGTTCAGCACCAGCTCCTCCACGGCCTTTTTGCGGTTATTGAGCAGCCGGCCCAAGGCTTCTTCGCCGCCGGAGTAAAGAACCTGGCTGATGAGTGGCATGGCCAGGAAAGGGAAGAAGCAAACCGAGAACATATCAACCAGCAATTCGCGGGCATCAGTCGGATGCATTCGGCCAGCGGTTGCTTCCTCATTCATTTCCTGCTGTAAGGACTGAAGATCGGCCTGATATTTTTGAAGAATTGCATACATCAACTCGGGCTGCTGCTGTGCCTCCTGCAAAATAAAACCCGGCAGAAAGGGCTTGCGAAGCATTATCTGCAAAAAACGGTTGGTTAGCTGTTTAAAACGCTGATGCAAACTGCCTGCTTCCTTCTCGAGCAAGACCCCTGCAATATTGGCAAAACCGGAAAGCGCATCCTCCATTATGCGTTTGAAAAGAATTTCCTTGCTCTCGAAATAATAATGCAGCAGGGCCTTGTTTACCCCGGCATCATTTGCTATTTGCTGCATACGTGCGCCAGAGAAGCCAAGTAGCACAAAGTTGTTTTCGGCTGCTTCGAGTATGCGCTCACTGGCGTTTGGTGCTTCATTTGTCATGTCCTACGATTTTAAAAATATGTAATTCGGCCACTTATAAAATATTCCACAATGCCTTTCAAAAAACAAGTATATCCATGCCGGCTTCGGGCTTTTTACATTTTTCGGCGAAAGCCATTAAACAAGCCCGAACTTCAAATTTAGCAGAAAATCAGTCGCTTTATAAAAAAAAATTTACCAACCAGTTAAAGAGATGAACAGGCCCACAAAACAAAAGGCTTTTTTTTGTTGTTATAGAAGCAGAAACGAGTTTACATAATGCAAAAACCAGCAATAACAGACAAGGACATACACCCCCTGATAAAAAACCGGTGGAGTCCCCGCTCTTTCGATGTGCGCAGTGTAGAAACAGTCAAACTTCAGCGACTGTTTGAGGCAGCGCGCTGGGCGCCAAGCAGTTTCAACGAGCAGCCCTGGCGCTTTGTGGCTGGCATAAAGGGAGATGAAACCTGGCAAAAAATATTCGATAGCCTCAATGAGTGGAACCAGCAGTGGGCCGCCGAAGCTCCGGTGCTTGTTTTGACCATTGGCAGCACCCGCCACGCAAAAAACAATAAAGAGAACGCCATTTTTAAATACGATGTGGGCCAGGCCGTGGCCTGCCTTACTGTTCAGGCTTCGGCCGATGGCTTAGTGGTACACCAGATGGGCGGCTTTTCTAAACAAAAGGCAGTTGAACATTTCGATATACCTGAAGATTTTGTGCCTTTGACCGTATCGGCCATTGGCTACCAGGCTGCACCCGAAAAACTGCCTGCCGATTTTGAAACGCTTGAGCGAAACCCACGGAGTCGCAAGCCCCTCGAAGAGTTTGTATTTTCAGGCCGCTTCGGGCAGCCCAGCACCCTGGCCAGCTAAGAGGCATAATTTTACAGCAATTTAGGCGTAATTTCACCGCATGTTCATCCTCGTTTTTTTGTAAATTTGGTACGCCCGATTTTGGGAAGGATGTATTTCAGCCCTGAAAATGAAGTTCCGCCTGACTTTTGTTTGGTTTTTTACCGCAATGCTGCTGCCAGCCTGGCTCGTGGCACAGGCACCCAAATACAGCAACGAGTTTCTGAGCATTGGGGTTGGAGCCCGCGCACTGGGCCTGTCCAATGCTTATACAGCGCTGGCCAACGATGGCACAGCGGGCTTCTGGAATCCGGCAGGCCTTACTCAGATTAAGTCTAACATGCAGCTATCGCTCATGCACACCCAGTATTTTGCAGGCGTGGCCCGATACGATTTTGGCTCACTGGCATTCCGCGCCGCTGGCGGCAGCCATTTTGCCTTTTCTTTTATTCGCTTTGGAGTTGACGACATACCCGATACCTCCGAACTGATCGATGCCGAAGGCAATATCAACTACGATCGCATTCGCAGCTTTTCGGCCTCCGACAATGCGTTTCTTATCTCCTATGCAAGGCTTTTCCCCGGCATTGAAAACCTTAGCATTGGTGTAAATGCAAAGATTATACGCCGCAAGGCCGGCGCATTTGCCGGCGCCTGGGGTTTCGGGTTGGATGCCGGCGCACAATACCAGGTTAACAGTTGGCGTTTTGCCGCTATGGCCCGCGACATTACATCTACCTTCAATGCCTGGAGCTACAACTTCGACGACAAAATGCGCGAAGTATTAACCCTTACAGGCAACGAAATACCTGAGAGCAGCCTTGAAATAACCCTGCCCCGACTGATACTTGGGGTGGCAAGGCAGCTTGGCTTTGGCAAAGACTTTGGCCTGATTGCCTCGGTTGATATGGCCATAACTACCGATGGTCGCCGTAATGTGCTTATCAAAGGCGACCCCTTTAGCCTCGACCCCAGCCTGGGTCTGGAATTTTCTTTTAAAGACATGGTGTTTTTCCGAACAGGCATTGGTGGCTACCAGCGCTACACCCGCAACAACCAAATATACCGGGGCGGTATTCAGGCCAACTTGGGCGTAGGTATTAACATTGGACAACGACTTAGTATTGATTATGCCCTTACCGATGTGGGCGACCAAAGCGTGGCGCTGTATTCGAATGTGTTTTCGCTTAGATTTAATATTGACCGCCGCGAGCGGCCTCAATACGATGAATGAAGCACCCTTAAGCAATGGCGTGAAAAAGATTCTAATCAATTTCCTTTTTATTATTCCCTGCCTGCTGGCACTGGGGCAACCCCCTATTGGCAACGAGTGGGTCAACTATAACCAGCAGTATTATGCCATTAAAATTCACCAGCAGGGTCTTTATCGCATAAGTTTCGGCGCTCTGGCGGGGGCAGGGGTTCCGGCAGGCACCATCGACCCGCGCAACTTTCAGCTATTTTTCAGGGGTCAGGAACAGGCCGTGTTTGTCAGTAATGAAAACACTGGCCTTTTTCAGCCTGGCGATTACATTTTGTTTTATGCCGAACCAAACTCAGGCTGGCTCGATGAGGAGCTGTATAAGGGAGCCCAGTTTCACCCCAACCCCAACTACAGCCTGTTTACCGATACCGCCACCTATTACCTGACATGGAACAACCAAACAGGCAACCGGCGCTTTGTGGCCGAAACCGATGTAAATTTTGCAGGTTATACCCCTGCCCCATTCTTTTGGCATACAGCCCGGCAAGATTATGTAAGCACTTATTATTTTGGCGAGACCAACGATGCAGGAGTAACCGATCCTGAATACACACAGGCCCAAGGATGGTTTGATGATGCATTTTCTCTCGGACAAAGCCGCAGCCGCACTATTGCCACACCCAACCTTTTTCTGGCTGGCCCTCAGGCCCGTATCGAAATGGCCTTAGCCGGAGCTTCCAATTTTGCGGGGCTTGCCCCCGATCATCATGTAAGAATACTGTTTGCTGGGCAGCAGATAGATACACTTTTTGATGGTTACCAGCTTATCAGATTTACACGCTCTGCCGATGTTACCTCGCTCAATGCAGCCGGAACAACATTTACTTTTACTTCGGTAAACAGCCTTGGCAGTGGTGTTTCGCGCATTGCCCCTGCTTACATTCAGGTGCAATACCCCCACACCTGGAATATGCGCAACCTGCAACAACTAAGGTTTGAGCTTCCGGCCGCAGAAACCGGCAAAACCCTGGTAAGTTTTACCAATCTCAACGCTGCCCCCAGCGATACCGTATGGATTTTTGCCCTTGGCAACAATCGCCGCATTCCAGTGGTACGCGAAGGAAGTCAGTTTTTGGCTCTCATACCCGATGGGAACCTGTTGCGCTCATTGTTTGTTACTTCTTCGGGGCGCATAATGCCGGTTGATACTCTGATGCCTGTGAGCACCAACCCCTTACACTATGCACGTTTCCGAAACTTTGGCTCCGAACAATATTTGGGTTCTGACTACCTTATGATAACCCACCCCAGCCTGTGGCAGGCTGCTTCGCAATACATGAATTACCGCAATACCACCGGGCACAAAGTTTTGATGGCCGATGTGGAGGAACTGTATCATCAGTTTGCGTATGGCACTTTTAAGCATCCGCTGGCACTCCGTAACTTTGTACGCTTTATCATAGAGCGTAACCCCCAGGCACCACCTGTTTACCTGTTTTTGCTTGGCAAAGGCATTGATGTAAACTATACGCGCCATTACCCGGCCGAGTACGCCATGAGCCTTGTGCCATCCTTTGGCGACCCCAGCTCCGATGCGCTTATTACCGCCGGACTAGATGGGCATGGGTTTACTCCGGCCCTGGCTACCGGAAGGCTGGCTGCCCAAAACCCTGCTCAGGTATTGATTTACCTCAATAAGATTATTCAATACGAAACAGCCCAAAAGGAACCACAGGAATGGATGAAAAACATTTTACACTTTGGCGGAGGCTCAAGCCAATTGGAACAGGTGTTTTTGTACAACTACCTGAGGGTTTACAAAGAAAGCCTCGAAGCCCCACACTTTGGTGGATATGTGCGTACCTTCCTGAAAAGCTCAACAGCACCCATTCAAATAAACCAATCAGATTCACTCAGGCAATTAATCAATAACGGAGTGTCGCTCATGACCTTTTTCGGCCATGCTACCGGCATAGGATTCGATATTAGCATTGATGAACCTTCTGAATATAATAACATTGGGCGATATCCGTTTGTTACAGCCAATTCGTGCTACACAGGCGACCTGTTCGGGCCTTATGAAAGCACCAGCGAAAGCTTCGTGCTTATCGAAAACAAAGGAGCAATAGGTTATTTGGGTTCAACAACCCTTTCGGGTATGTTTGAGTTGCATCAGTTTTCAACCCGGTTTTTCCAGAACCTGTCAGTAGGGTTTTACGGACAGTCGGTGGGAAAAAATATGCAACAGACCATACGCGACCTGCAGTCGGGAGGCAGTCGGTTAAAGTTTATAAGCCTTTATTCAGCACTTCACGCCGACCCAGCCCTGGTACTTAACAACTTTCCCAAGCCCGATTACCTGCTTACACCGGCTGCCATTTCGTTCATTCCAAAAGAGGTTACAGCCGAGCTTGACAGCTTTACGGTAAATGTTCTGATAACAAATATTGGCAAAGCAACCACCGATTCGATAATGGT
Source organism: uncultured Bacteroidales bacterium (assembly GCA_964348755.1). GTDB lineage: Bacteria > Bacteroidota > Bacteroidia > Bacteroidales > UBA7960 > UBA7960. Next base: position 45,471 of record CAYGDW010000003.1, read on the forward strand.
TGAGCTGGTGCGCACCCTGCCCAATGCCGATTCGCAATCCTTCATCAAAAGAATGCCGGCGCCTTATTTCCGTTCTGCAATACAGTTCAGCCTTCCTGTTGACAGGGTAAACGGTATAGGCCTTAACCGTTTTGCGGTTATGACGGACTCCTTTAATGAGGTTGATGAATTGAATGAAACCAATAATATGGCCTCAACCACCCTACAGATTAAGTCGGCCGACTTGCTTCCGGTTTACCCTCCGCGCTATGCCGTTGTGCCCCACGGACAGGTTTCGCTCAAGGCTTCGGCAGGTAACCCTTTTGGAGAGGCACTGAATTATGTGTTTGAAATTGACACCAATGGGCGGTTTACAAGCCCAATACGGCAAATAATAATGCAGGGTAAGGGCATTATTGGCTGGATGCCACCCATTCAACTAACCGACAGCACCGTGTATTTCTGGAGGGTAAGCCCCGATTCTGTTTATTCGGGCAATTACAATTGGCGCAGCAGCTCATTTCAGCACATACGCGGCAGGCGAGGCTGGAGCCAGGCCCATTTCGACCAGTTTGGACTTAACAACTACCGTTTCGTTAACCACAATGAAACAGAACGCCTTTGGGATTTTGCCAATAACCGCATAGTGGTATCGGCACAAACCGGGTTTTTCCCGTTTATGGAGTATTTTGAGAACTGGCTTAGGGTAAATGGTGTGCTAACAAGGGTTTGGTCGTGCCTGGGTACAGGTGGCAACGGAATGGTATTTTTTGTTTTCGATCCGGTAAGTGGCGAAAACTGGCAGAGCTTGTCGCAGGGCAATGGCCTGGGACAATTTGGCAACGTACATTGCACAGCGGCAAACCGGCCTGGCTTTGACTTTTTAACCCATACCGAAGAGTGGCGCGAAAGGATAAGGATATTTTTGGAAAACATACCTGCCGGGCATTATGTAATGGCCTGGAGCCACCGAAACCACAATGCCCCATTTTTTTCGGAGGGCTTAAGGCAGGCCTTCGAAAGCTTAGGATGTGGGTTAATCAGGCAGGTACCCAATGGGTTGCCATACCTTATTTGGGGGCAAAAAGGGCGGGCGCCCGGAACGGCTAACGAGGCAATAGGGCTTACAACTACGTCTATTATAAAGCTTACCGATAGCCTTGAAACCAATTGGAACAGGGGATTCATTTTGTCGGAGCTTATAGGGCCGGCAAGCCGGTGGGAGTCGGCGCACTGGCGACAGGCAAGTCTCGAAAGCCCTTCGACCGACCAGGTAACTCTCGACATTTTTGGAACGAAACCCGGCGAAGAGCCGGTTATGCTTTTCAAGGCATTGCAGCCCAACAAAAAAGACATATACGGCCTTGCCGACAGTATAGATGCTACACGCTACCCTCTACTGCAACTCAGGGTAAATATGGTAGATGATGTGCACCGCACCCCTGCCCAAATGAAACGCTGGCAGGTGCTTTACCAAGGGATCCCAGAAGCGGCATTAGACCCACAAAAACAATTTGTTTTTGTGGCCGACACCCTGCAGGAGGGGCAAGAGTTGGTATTCAGCACGGCCATAACCAACATTAGCACCTACCACATGGACAGCCTGCTGGTGCGATACTGGGTAGTTGACCAAAACCGGCAGCCACATTACATACCCTATCCGCGGCAAGCCCCGCTGCTTGCCGCTCAAAGCCTTATTGACACGGTGCGCTTTGATACCCGGGGATTACAAGGCAACAACGTGTTGTGGATTGAGGTAAACCCCGCAAACGACCAGCCCGAGCAATACCACTTCAACAATATTGGCAACCTGCCATTCTTTGTGGAACGCGACAGGGCCAACCCCTTGCTCGATGTTACCTTCGACGGGGTGCGCATATTGGATGGCGAGGTGGTATCGGCAAAACCTAACATAAGAATAGCCCTAAACGACGAAAACCGCTACCTGTTGCTCAACGACACCTCTCACCTAAAGGTATTTTTGCAAACGCCCCTTCAGCAGGATCTGCAACGGGTCTTTTTTATAAGCGGGGGCCGCGAGCAGATGCGGTTTTTCCCGGCCAGCCCAACCGACAATACCTGCCTGGTAGAATTCAATCCGGAGTTAACAGCCGACGGCACCTACCGGCTGCAAATACAGGCTACTGACAGGTCTCTTAATGAATCGGGCCGCGAAGACTATACTATAAGTTTTGAAGTGATAAACCGCAGCACTATTACCGAGGTGCTTACCTGGCCCAACCCGTTCAGCACGGCCACGCATTTTGTATTTACCCTTACCGGATCGGAGCTTCCTACCTTTTTCCAGATACAAATATTGACCATAACCGGCAAAGTGGTGCGCGAAATTGACATGAGCGAGCTGGGGCCAATGCGCATTGGGCGAAACATTACTCGCTATGCTTGGGATGGCACCGACCAATTTGGAGACCGCCTCGCCAACGGGGTTTATTTATACCGGATAATAACAAACATAAATGGAGAAAGCATTGAACTGAATCCAACGGCTGCAAGCCGCTTCTTTCACCGCGAAATGGGGAAAATGTACCTGATAAGATAAACACCGGCACACACATGATTAACTACCCGCCCAAAATACTGATTGCCCTGGCAGAAGCCATTGATGAAAACACAGAAATAATGTATTGGCTTATGAAAAACGGCTTCCCCGAGCTGGCTGCCATGGCCAATGCCATTCATCTTAACCGCGAAGCTTTTGAATGGCTAATGAAAAACGGATTTCCGCATTTTGCGGCCATGACCAAAGCCGTTTGGGGCGACAAAAACGCATTTTTCTGGTTGAAACAAAACGATTTTAACCTGATGGTAAAACTTTCTGCAGCCTCAATGGGCGACCACCATTCGCTCGAATGGTTCAAAGAGCAGCGACTCGAAATATTTATACTTATTGCCAAAAAAACCGAAGCGGTAATCAAGCGCAAGAAACACGAACTAGGCGATTACCATAAGTTGCATTTTTAAGCAAGAAATGGTCCGAAAAGCATAAGACTGCTTAGAAAAGACCAAAATCAAAAAGGGCACGAAAGCCCGTCTTTACCCTAAATATTCCATCATTTCCTTTATAATATTCTCAGCTCCCTGGCCTATTTGAACTATATCGGCATCGAGCATATAGCATGGGGTGGTAAATAGTTTATTATCGAAGTCAGCAACTATTTCTCCATGGTCAGTTTTTTGGTGCGAGGCGCCCAGTTTTTCCAGGGCTATGGCAGTACCCTGGTCCTGTCCTATGGTCAGTTGGCCCTTGCCCAGTATTTTGGCAAGCAGCACAGGAGCAATACACAAGGCGCCAATGGGTTTGCCTGCCTGGTACATGCCTTTTACGGCGTTGGCCACATCGGCATTGACCTGGCAGTCGGGCCCATCGAAGGCAAAAGTACTCAGGTTTTTGGCGGCCCCAAAGCCTCCGGGGAGCAGCAGGGCATCGAATAAATGTGGGTTGAACAGGTTCAGCGGCTTTATTTTTCCACGGGCAATGCGTGCCGACTCAACCAACACATTGCGCTTTTCGGGCATCTCTTCGCCCGAAAGATGGTTTACAACATGGTGCTGCATAACGTCGGGAGCAAACACCTCATAATCGGCGCCCTGCTTTTTTATGGCATACAGGCTAAGGGTGGCCTCATGTATCTCGGCTCCATCATACACTCCACAACCCGAAAGTACTACTGCAAATTTTTTCATAGATATTATTGATTAGGTTAAAATTTTCGGGAAAACAAAAATCGGGAAAATACCTCAAAGGTCAAAATGTTGGTAAGGAGTATCGGGTAGCATTAGATGATTATTTGCATTACTTTGATAATTATTCGTAGCGAAGAGAGGTTACGGGGTCCTTCCTGGCAGCTTTTCGGGCGGGCATATAGCCAAAAAGTATACCCACGGTAGCCGCCACACCAAATGAAATAAGTACCGACTGGGGCGACACGATTGTGAGGATGTCGGTAAAGTGCATAATTGCACGCGACAGGCCAATGCCCAGAAATATGCCAATTATGCCTCCGCTAATGCTTATCAGCACCGATTCGGCCAGAAACTGGAATACCACATCTGACTTGCGTGCGCCCACCGCCAGGCGAATGCCTATTTCGCGGGTGCGCTCCATTACCGAGGCCAGCATAATATTCATAATACCTATGCCGCCAACAATCAGCGAGATTCCTGCAATTGCGCCCAGCACTATATTGAAGATATCTTTGGTTCGCTGTTCCTGCCTTAGCAGCAGTTCAGGGATGATTACCTCAAAGTCTTCAACCCCGTTGTGGCGGCGTATGAGCATACGCCGGATCAGCTCGGCTGTAGGAGCAAGCTGGCCGGAGTTTTCGACCTGAACAGTAACCCGGTCGAGCTGGTGGTAATTTTGGGGTTTTTCATCTTCGGCCGGGGCGGCCACCCCGCCAATAACAACCACATTTCGTGCAGCAGCCTGTTGGCTGTTGCGCTGCAAATCGGCCAGCGATAGTGCCGATCGATCCTGAAAGCGAAGCAGCATGGTTTGCACAGGGGTGTAAATCACGTTGTTGAATTCGCTTACGCCAAGGTTTTGAATGGCATTGTCGGTAACCAGGCGATCTTCTACCACCCCAATAACGGTGAGCCAGTTCACACCCGCCTTTATTTGTTTGCCAATGGGGTTGGTGTTTCCGAAAAATATACCCCGTATATTGTTTCCGATAATGGCCACTGGTTCGCCATTGCGAATGTGCTGAGTGGTAAACATGATTCCCTGCGAAAGGCTCAGACGGTACACCTCAAAATAGTCGGGCGTAACGCCGGCAACCCTTACTTGCCTCCGAATGCCATCGTTCAGGGCAAAAGTGCTGATTTCGGCCTCGGGGCTTACTTTCTGCACAGTAGGCACAATGTATTTTATGCTTTCGGCATCGGCCAGGGTAAGCCCGGGCGAGAAACGTCCGCGCTGGGTTTGATCCTGGCTTTGTTCGGTTGCAAAAAGTGGCCTGATAATTATGTTGTTTACACCCACCATTTTCATTTGTTCAAGTATTTCCTGGCGGGCCCCCGTACCAATGGCCATCATGGCTATAACAGCTGCCACACCGAAAATAATGCCAAGTGCAGTGAGTATTGACCGGAACCGGTTGGCTAATACCGCATCAAAGGCGATATTGAGATTATACAGATATTTTTCGAATTGCTTCATTGATTTTCTGTTTGCAACTGAACAAGTGACAGATCGCCGGCATTTTCGGGCAAGGTAAGCAGCACCATGTCGCCTTGGCTGAGGCCTTCAGAAATGATAATTTGGTTTTCGTTTCTCAGCCCCACCACTACCTGCTGTTTTACCACGCGGTTGCCAGCCTGGCGGTAAACCCAGGTAAGCGAGTTGTCGCCATGCACAGCTTCGATGGGCACAAACAGAACATCGGGTTCTGTATGTATAATTATAGTGTTTTTGGTGGTCATGGCCGGGCGCAAAATGGTGTCTGTCTCGTTTATTTGCAATTTTACCTCAAACACCCGAGCATCCTGGTTTGGCCGCTGCTCACCAATATTGGCCACTTCGGTAACAAAGCCTGTAAACCTCTTTTCGGGGAATGCATCTACTACTATTTCGGCAGGTTGGTTAACCCTAACCTTGCTAATGTCTATTTCATTAACGTAAGTGCGCGACATCATTACCGAGAAATCGGGCAGGGTTGCCACAAAATTATCCCAGGTGCTGATTTGCGACCCCACGGTAATTTTTGTTCCGTCCCAATTGCGCCGGTAAATGACCATGCCGTCCTGGGGGGCATAAATTACAAATTCATCAATAACTTCAATCATGTTTTGATGGCGGCGTATTACCTGGTTGAGCGAGGCAGTAACTTCCTGCATTTTGGCTGTTGTCTGTTGCAATTTAAGCTCATAATTGGTTTTGGCCTGCTGGTAGGCCCGCTGGGCCTTGTCCATATTGATCTCGGCCTGGCGTATGGTGGCAGGAGGTTCAAAGCGCGACTGCTCAAGGGTAATCTGAGCTTCCTCAAAGTTAAACTGAAGGTTAATCAGCTCGTTGCGGGCATTGCGCAATTCCATGGTGGTGTCGAGCCGGGTTTGGGTATGTAGTGTTTGCAGTTTTTCAAGTTCAGTTTCAATATCCTTGAGGCGGTTGCTAATCTCGGTTCGGTCTAACGTAGCCACCCAGTCGCCAGCCTTTACCACAGAGCCTTCGGCAATGAGTTCGGCAATCTGAACATTCCATAAACCTACGGTTCGCAAACCAGCAGGGCCTTGAATGTTTTCAGATTTTTTGGCTTCGAGCTCGCCGCTGGTATGAACGCTAATGCGAAACTCGCCACGTTGAACCGGAACCCTGATGGTTTCGGCAACCCTTGGCCCCGAACGCAGAAAATACCACAACGAAGCAACAATCAGCAAGCTAAGGCCAATCAAAATCCATCTTTTATACTTCATATCTATAGAATTTATGAACCCAACAGGACTTCAAAAATTAAAGTGTTTCAAATTTAGTCGAAAACCTTCAAAAAAAATGCAAAGATTCGTCCCCGAATAAACCTTTTTTAAAACAAACCAAGCACCCGCCCTCATATTCTGTCCGAAGTAAAACTAAACAGAATTACTCCAAGTGCAGGCAGTTTTGAACCTTTTCAAAACCCTGACAGTGGCCGGAATTTGAATTATTATTGGTTTGACTGACTGTGTTTATACTGAGCCAAATATTTTTTTATTTACATTTGCAACAATTCAGTTTTCGACCGTAATTTAATAATATTGGTCTAAACAACCTTAACCAACCCTAAAAAATGATTCTCATGAAAAAAATTCTTTTAGCGAGCATATTCGGTGTATTTCTTTTAGCCGGAACGGCCTTTTTGCTGACGGCCAACGAGCCTGTTCAGAAGGCTGCAGAAGCAAGCAAGCCTTGTTGTGAAGCGGCGGCCAAAGCGGGCGAAAAGCATGCGGGCTGTGCTGGCCATGCAGCAGGAGCGGTTTGCTGCAAAACAGATGAGGGGAAACCCACCTCGGCTGCGGCAGGTTGTGCAGGTACAGCCGCTTGCGGAAAATCAGAAGCCAAAACAAACCAGGCTGCTGCAGGTTGTGGAAGCGCAGCAGGCCAGGCCACTACCACCCCGGAAGGAGCAGGTTGCGGCGAAGCAAAACCCAAAACTTCTGGTTGCCAGGGTGCAACTACCCCGGCCACCCGCACCTCTGAGGCTGTACCCGGTGGGTGCACAAAACCTCCGGCTGGCGCAAGCACTCAGCGTGCTGAAAACAGATAAAATTATTCCTGATGCACTTGTGCTTTGGGCAAAGGGCTGCTTTATCAAAGGCAGCCCATTGTTTTTTCCCGAAAGGGCATTTTTATACTTTTGTATTAAAAAGCAACATGACACATAATCTAACACCCGGCATAATGGGCAAACAGGCACTTACTGTTGGAGAAAACGATACGGCAGAAGCCTATAAATCAGGAACTGTGGCAGTATTTGCCACCCCAGCAATGATTGGATTAATGGAAAACACCGCTCACCTGAGCGTGCAACCCTATTTGGAAGAAGGCCATATAACTGTTGGAACAGAGGTAAATATTCGCCACATAAAGGCTACTCCTGTAGGAATGCAGGTTTGGGCAGAGTCGGAGCTGATCGGCATTGAAGGCAACAAGCTTAGGTTTAGCGTAAGCGCCCACGACGAAAAAGGTCAAATAGCCTATGGCACCCACACGCGCTACGTGGTGCATGGAGAGTTGTTTTTAAAGAGCCTAAAGTAAAATGCCCTAAGAAGGATTTTGAGCCAGGGCATTCTAAAAACCAATGCGGCTACGTGCTATTCCAGCCCTGTCCGTATGCGGTCGGCGCGTATCTGGGCCTCGTTAACCATGCGTTGAGCATTGCGTTCGGCTTCGGTTTCGAGGTTTGCGGCGCGTTGGTCGGCTTCGCGAACCAGGGCTTGTGCGGCGCGTTGTGCTGCGACTTTGGCTATTGGGCCGGTGGCTTCGTTTTCGAGTCGCAGGGCCTGCTGCCGTGCTTCTGAGCGAATGCGTGCGGCCGCTGTGCCTGCTTCACTCCTAACATTATCGGCCTGCCGGCGAGCTTGTGTCATAATCTGATCGGCACGGGCATCTAATTCGGCCTGTGCTTTTTGCCGGGCTTCATCAACGGTTTCGCGAACCCGACCCTCAATGCTGTCGCGAACCTGATTGGCTTGGCTTTGAATCTGGCTTTGAACCTGATCGCTTAGCTGGTTAACAAGGTCGTCAACAACCCCAGAAAGACCAAATGAAACCTCAGGGCTGGCAAAATTTCCTTTAATAATTACGTCGAGAAACACCGTTTGACCCGGTGTTATTGAAAGACCTTTGCCGGCAGCCTGGCTCACCAGGTTGTCGAGCACGCGGTTGGCATCCCCGCCAAATTGTGCCCGTGGCATTTGCACATTCATAACATAGTGAATGGTTTTATCGAAAAAATTGCTGCCACTCACCGTAGCTTTCGACTGGCCAAAGTTCAGTTCGAACGGTTTCACATCGACTCTGCCATCCTTAAACCCAAACGAAAGCATAAGATTCCTTACCGACAGGTTTCGAAATTCTTCTACCCTGGTCAGTTCAGAAAGTTTGCTAAGTGCAGGTGTTTCCTTTAGCGTAAGCGATGCTGAGCTAAGGTTGCCCGAGCCAACAAGGGTATGGAGCAAAGGCGCCAGGTTGTTGTTGAGCTGGCTGCTAAGGTTAAGATTTGCCGAAACGGCACCCATGGCATACTGACCTATTGGAGCCAAAAGCTGAATGGTATTAAAGGCACTAAAAGCCTTTTGTATGTCGAATTGCGAAATATTGAGGCCAAGATTGATTTCAGGCGTTTCGCTCAGGGTGCTGTAAGTGCCGTTAAGAGCAAGGGTGCCGCCCAGCAAATTCATGCGAAGGCTTTGGAGCGATGCGCGGCTTTCGGCCACCCTGATCTGGCCATTTACGTTGGTAATGTCAAGATTACCGAACAACATCCTTTCGAAGCTTGATGTGAGGGAAAAATCGATGTTTGCGGGAACTTTAATGACCGATAAATTCATTGGCTCATCGGGTTTGCTTTCGGGCATGCCTTCCATGAGCTGATTAAGATTGAAGAATTTTGAGCTTGTATTGAACGATCCGCTAAGGAGCTGGTCGCTGAGCAAAAATCCCAGAAGGTTGTTGATACGTCCCGAAGCTGCCAGATCGCTCTCGCCCAGTTTCATCGAAAACGATGGAACACTTATAAACTGCGGCGACAACAGGAACTCACCGCGGCTAATTTCAACATTTTGGGGCAACACACTGGATGCCAAAAACAAGTCGCTGACATAAAAATGACCCTGGGCAAAAAAATCGTTAAATCTTTTGTTTTCGATAGCAGACATTCGGCCGCGGGCTTCAAGGTTGCTTTCTATAACTCCTCTAAGGGTTGTGCCTTCTTCGAGCGGATAAAAACGCCCCACCTGGCTCAGGTCAATTACCCCTTTTATCATTGCATCGATTTGGGGGTCGCTAAGGGGGGTTTTTAGGTTAAGGCGGGCATCAATGGGGTTTCCGCCCAGGTTCATTGTCAGCAGCGGAATATCAGTAACGGTAAGGTCGGCATGGCCACCTGGATTTGAAACACTGAGGCTGAGCTGAACGTTGCTTACCGGGGCAGGCAGGTCGGGATACTGAAACATGCCATCCTTAATACCAACTTTAAGTCCGAAAGCAGGAATGTTGTCATCGGTCCACAGACCTTTGACAAATCCTGCCAGTTCGAGGCTGCCGGCAGTTTTCAGGGCACTGAAATCTTTGGTATAAACTGCCGGAATGATGGAGAGGAAGTTTTTAAACTCAGACCGCAGGGCGGCAAAACTGAAATCCATCAAAATATCATTGCCGGGCAGGCCAATCGTTCCGTCGAATTTTACCGGTAGTTCATTTAGTACAAATTGGTTGTCGCTAAAAGTAAAGACCATATCGGCTAGGTTGGCCTCAATTTCGGCGGTTAGGCTTACCTCCACCTGGTTCAAAATGGGCATTTTATCGTAGAGCAGGCTAAATTGCCCGATGGTGGCGTTGCGGGTGGCAATGGTTGTAACATCGAGGCTTAAGTCGCCCCTTAGGGTGCCATTTACCCCTAAGGCATCCACGAAAATGGCAAGGCTATGGTCGTGGTATCTAAGGTTACCATCGGCTATGCGCAACTGATTCAAATGCAGGGCAAAAGGCTTTGCTTCCGGGATTTCTTCTTCGGTTACCTTAATAATATCCCAGTTGGCAGTGCCATCGGGCAATACTTTAAGCAGTATGACGGGCCTGCTAAGCCTAATGCTTTTTATTTCGAAACCGCTTTCGCGCAAAAGGCTGAAAAGGTCAATGGTAACCGTGGTGCGACCTATGGTGGCCAGAGTGTCTTTTTCGAAAGGCCCGGCCCCAATAATTTTCAGGTCATTCAGTTGTAGTGTAGCATTTGGAAAATTTCGAATGAGTGAAAGCCCAAAGTTGCCAAACTCAACAGTGGCATTGAGATTTTTGTTAATCTCGGTCTTTACGCGATCAACAATTTTACCCTTCAGGGCAAATGGCAATATTATTAAAAGGAGCAAAATACAAGCAACTACGATTGCGAAAATTCTCAAGGCTTTTTTGGCCATATCAGTAAGATTTTTTTTTATTTGGGAATAAACCTGGTTGATTCTAAAGAAACAACAAAAAATAAGGCTTGCAGGTTTACAGATGCGAAATTTTATTGCGCATCAGGTGGTCGGCCAGGGTAAGGGCAGCCATTGCCTCTACAATTGGCACCGCTCTTGGCACCACACAGGGGTCGTGCCTGCCTTTGACATGCATTTTAACGGGGGTCCCATCTTTATCGACAGTTTGTTGCTGAGAGCTGATTGTTGCTACGGGTTTAAATGCCACCCTGAAATAAATATTTTGCCCGTTGCTAATACCCCCTTGTATGCCTCCCGACTTGTTTGTAAGGGTTATAATGTTTCCGGCTGCATCGGTTGCAAAGGCGTCGTTGTGTACTGAACCTTTCATGGTTGCGGCTTCAAAGCCACATCCATAGTCGAACCCCTTGACAGCATTTATGCTTAGCATTGCCTTTGCCAGGTCGGCCTGAAGCTTGTCGAACACAGGTTCGCCCAGCCCAGCGGGCACCCCGCGGGCCAGGCAGGTTACTACCCCACCAGTGCTGTCGCCCTTTGCTTTTAGCTGTTCAATGTATTGGATCATTTGCATGGCCACTGCTTCATCGGGGCATCTTGCGTTGTTTGATTCAATTTGTTCAGTGGTTACCTTTTGGTGGTCAACTGCTGCCACTAACGGCCCGATGGCCGAAACCCATGCCAGTATTTCAACTCCATGTGGCTTTAGGAGCATTTTGGCCAGGGCTCCAGCAGCAACCCTTGCGGCAGTTTCGCGGGCCGATGAGCGCCCGCCGCCGCGGTGGTCGCGATGGCCATACTTTATTTGCCACGAAAAATCGGCATGCGAAGGCCTGAAGACATCTTTCAGCTCGTTGTAATCATTTGGCCGGGTATCCAGGTTAGGAATAATGAAAGCGATGGGAGTGCCAAGTGAGCGGCCCTCGAAAATGCCCGAAAGAAACGACACCTGATCCTGTTCGCTGCGTGGAGTAGAAACCGACGATTGCCCAGGCCTGCGACGTGCCATATCTTTTTCTACAAAGCTTTGGTCTATGACTACGCCCGCCGGAAAACCGTCGAGTACCCCGCCAATGGCCGCACCATGCGACTCGCCAAAGGTGGTCAAACGCAACGCAATTCCAAAAGTATTTGATGCCATTTTACAAAATTAAGGTATTTTTGCAAAGCCGGAAAAATTACTTAATGGGGCTTAGCCGCCAAAAATAAATGAATGACAAATCCTTTGCTTTAAACCAATGAAAAATCCACTATTGAAACTTTTTATTAGTTTTTTGATTCTGCTTACAGGGGTGGCCGGGCTCATGGCCCAGGTTACCATGAACCCCCCACTGCCTACTGCAGCGGGTCAGGTAGTGCTTACCTTCGATGCTACAGGCACCCCGTTGGCTGGTCATACTGGCAATTTGTATGCACATACGGGAGTTACCATTCAGGGTGCTGCCAACCCTGCCGACAATGGCCGCTGGAAGTATGTGATTGGCTCATGGGGAAATAACATTACCCAGCCCCAGTTTACACGTACTGGCCCTAATACGTACCATCTAACGCTTGGCCCAAGCATTCGACAGTTTTATAATGTACCCGAAAACCTGACCATTACTGAGATATGCCTTGTAATCCGCTCAGGGGCCACGCCTATTTTGCAAACAAGTCCCGATATTTTCCTCACGGTGGTTCAGCCCGGTCTTACTGTGGCAATTATCGCTCCTACCGGTATGCAACCAGTATTTGATTTGAACCAAACGGTTGTTATTTCGGGCACAAGCAACCTGTCAACCTCACTTTCTCTTTTTGTAAATGGAACCTTAACCGCCACCACCACCCAGACAAACCTGACCCACAACTGGGTTGCAACCAGCACTGGAAGGCATAATGTGCGCATGGTTGCCCAGGATGCTGGTCAGCAAACAGCCGAAGCCACCACTTATTTTTATGTTCGTGGACAGGTGCCTGTGGCTCCATTGCCAGCAGGGGCAAAAAACGGTATAAACTACATTGACGACAGGACAGCAACCCTGGTTTTGCATGACCCGCCCGGACTAAAACAATATGCATTTGTCATTGGCGATTTTAACAACTGGGAGCTAAGCGACAATTATTATATGAACCGTACTCCCGATGGCAAACACTTCTGGCTTACAGTATCAAACCTGACTCCCAACACCGAATACGCCTTTCAGTATTATATTGATGGGAAGTTGCGCCTTGCCGACCCCTATACACACAAGGTGCTCGACCCCTGGAATGACAAATGGATTCCGGCAACTACTTATCCCAACCTGAAGCCATACCCTGAAGGGAAAACTGAAGAGATTGTAAGCCTATTGCATCCGGCCAGGCCTCAGTACCAGTGGCAAACAACAAATTTTACCCCGCCAGCCCGCCGCGACTTGGTGATTTACGAATTGCATATACGCGACTTTGTAGATACCCGGGCCATAAAATCGGTGCAGGAGAGGCTCGATTACCTGCAAACCCTGGGCGTAAACGTGATAGAGTTAATGCCTATCAATGAGTTTGAAGGTAACAGCTCCTGGGGCTACAACAGCTCGTTTTACTTTGCCACCGACAAGGCCTATGGCGTCATTAACGACTACAAGGCATTTATTGACGAGTGCCACCGGCGTGGCATTGCCGTTGTAATCGACATGGTGCTTAACCATAGCTTCGGGCAGTCGCCATTGGTACGTATGTATTCGAAATTAAACCCCTGGGAGCCTTCGCCCGCGAACCCCTGGTTTAATGAGTTTTGCCCTCACGAGCCCTGGTGCTGGGGTGCCGACTTCAACCACCTGAGCCCGCATACCCAGGCTTTTGTTGACCGCGTAAATGAATTCTGGCTTACAGAGTTTAAGGTCGATGGCTTCCGTTTCGACTTTACAAAAGGCTTTACCAATGCACAAACAGCCAATCAGGGCTGGAACTACGATGCGGTAAGGGTAGCGCTTCTGAAACGAATGGCCGACCACATTTGGAGCATAAACCCAAACGCTTATGTAATTCTGGAGCATTTTGCCGACAACAGCGAGGAAAAAGAACTGGCTGATTATGGCATGCTTATTTGGGGCAATATGCACCACAACTACCAGGAAGCTGCCATGGGCTGGATCGAAAACAGCAATTTCCAGTGGATATCGCACCGAAACAGGAATTACAACCACCCGCATTTGATAGGCTATATGGAAAGCCACGATGAAGAGCGCATGATGTTTAAGAACATAAACTTTGGCAACAGCACCAACCCCCAACACGACATAAAGAGTCTGAATGTGGGTTTGCGTCGGGTTGAACTTGCCGCAACATTTTTTCTTACTATTCCCGGCCCAAAGATGATCTGGCAGTTTGGGGAGTTGGGCTACGACTTTTCGATAAACTTTTGCCCGCATAACAACACAATAAATAATGCCTGCCGTACCGACCCCAAACCGGTGCGTTGGGATTACCTTCAGGACTGGCGTCGCAAAAGGGTATATGATGTTTTTTCGTTGCTGGCCAACCTGAAAACCACTCAGGATGTGTTTCGCACCAACGACTTTTCTCTTGACCTTGGCGGGGCCGTAAAGCGCATCTGGCTCAATCATACCAGCAACAGGGTTTTTATAATTGGCAACTTTGGGGTAAATGAAGCAACCGTCAATACAGGTTTTCAACAAACAGGCACCTGGCACGAGTATTTTACCGGTCAAACCCTTAATGTAACCACCACCAATATGCAGATGAGCCTTCAGCCGGGCGAATACAGGCTTTACAGCACCGTGGCTTTCCCTGCCCATGGCCTGCCCCTTAGCACCCAGGACCCGCTTTTTGAACTGCCAACCGAGGTGCGTGTTTTCCCGAACCCATCGGCCGAGGGGTTCTGGTTTGAAGTACCAGTAAATACCGCGGGTAAAGTATCCCTCGAGGTGTTTAACCTACAGGGGCAGCAGGTTTACCGCCAGGAGCATGAAGCCTTGCCAGGCACCAACACTTATTTCTGGAATGGCTTTGCAGGCAACAGAGAAAAAACCGGACTGTACTTTTACAGACTCAGCACCGGCGATCAGCTCTTTTCAGGAAGACTAATGGTAAGATAAAGCTACTGCCAAAAAGGCCAAACATTGAGTTGAAATGAGTTGGCCTAAATAATAAAAACAGACACAGGAGTATGTTCATAAAATTAAAACCCGCTTACCGGAGCCTGGTCGCCTTCACAAAGAGGCAGACATATAAGTCACGGTAAACGGGTTTTGATTTTCGGTCTAAAACGGATCACCCTCATGTCAGGCCATTGCTTCAAGCAATAGGTTGTCGGTATCAAGAGCCCGGGTAAACATTTCTACAGAGCCATCGGGTTTTTGAGGCCATTGATCGCGGGGCTTGTCCCAGTAAAGCTCAATCCCGTTCTGGTCGGGATCTTCGAGGTAAATGGCCTCTGAAACGCCGTGGTCGGATACGCCTCCAATGGGGTAGCCGGCATCTAACAAACGCTTTAGAATTGCCGCAAGGTCTTTGCGGGTAGGGTAATTGATCGCTACATGAAAAAGACCAGTACTGGCGCGCGGGGCTGGCCGGCCTCCTTTGCTGTACCAGGTGTTAAGACCGATATGATGATGGTAACCTCCAGCCGAAACAAAGGCCGCATCGGAACCATAGGTGGTAACCAGGTCGAAACCAAGCAAGCCGCAATAGAATTCAAGCGCATTTTTAATATCAGAAACCTTTAGATGAACATGGCCAATGCTGGTGCCCGATGGGGTTTTGTAGCCATTGTTAGGATAAGTTTTCATTAGCTTTCCAAAATTTTGATAAACAGACCGATATTAATCAACTAAGTTAATGAAAAATTGCCTTAACAAAACCCTCATCAGACAGAGATGGTACTTTTGGGGTTGTAAAAACAATGGACTGCCGTCAAACAATTTTGTTAAAAAACCATTTAAACATTATTAAAACAAAAAAACAAAAACTATGGGATATACACTTGCACCCGGTGAAAAAGCGCCGGATTTCAGCTTGCCGGCAACCGACGGAAATTTTTACAGTTTGAATGATTTTACCGATTTTCCCGTGTTGGTAATCTTTTTTACCTGCAACCACTGCCCGTATGTTATTGGCAGCGATGAGTCAACAAGGCAAACAGCGCAGAAATACTTTGACAAGGGCGTTAGATTTGTAGCCATTAATTCAAACAGCCAAAACACTTACCCCGAAGATAGTTTTGCAAACATGATGCGGCGCATGGATGTGTATAAATTTCCGTGGCTTTACCTGCACGACAAGAGCCAGGAAATTGCCCTTGCATACGGGGCGCTAAAAACTCCACACTTTTTCGTTTTTGACCACAACCGAAGTCTTATCTATACCGGAAGGGCCATTGACAATCCGCGCGAGGCAGCCAAATCGACTATATATGACCTCGAAAAAGGCCTGAACGAGCACCTTGCAGGCAAACCCTTAAGCGCACCTCTAACCAATCCCATTGGATGCAATATAAAATGGGATGGCAAAGATCCTAAATGGATGCCACCCGAAGCCTGCGACCTGGTTTAACCGTTTTTAAAAGATAATACCTTTCGGGAAATTTAATAAATACAGGCTGCTGAGAACAGGTTTTTTACTGAAGCCGTCCAATAAGGCCGGTTCGGGCATAATGCCATTTTGATTACCGGCCTCCATGCTCAAAACTCTTTATCTTTGCCCATTTACTTTTTGAAACATGCGCATTATTTCATACAATGTAAACGGCATTCGTTCGGCCATTAGCAAAGGGTTTCTTGATTGGCTAGCAAACGAACGGCCTGATGTGGTTTGCCTGCAGGAAACCAAAGCACAACCCGACCAACTGCCGTTGTTTCATTTTGAAGAGCTGGGCTACCACAGTTTCTGGCACTCGGCCAAAAAGAAAGGGTACAGTGGCGTGGCCATTCTGAGCCTAACCAAACCCGAACATGTGGAGTACGGCATGGGCAACCCGCTATACGACAACGAAGGAAGGGTAATGCGGGCAGACTTCGGCCCCATTTCGGTAATGAGTGTGTACCACCCAAGCGGCAGCAGTGGCGATGAGCGGCAGGCTTTTAAAATGCAGTGGCTCGGGCATTTCATTGAGTATATGCATGAGATCAGGAAGCAACGGCCACGCCTGGTCGTTTCGGGCGATTTTAATATTTGTCACCATCCCATCGACATTCACGACCCGGTTCGAAACGCAACCTCATCAGGCTTTCTGCCCCAGGAGCGCGAATGGGTTACCCGTTTCCTGGCAACTGGCTTTATCGACACCTTCCGTCATTTTGTAAAAGCACCACACCATTACTCATGGTGGAGTTTTCGGGCCAGCTCACGCGCCAAAAACCTCGGCTGGCGCATTGATTACAATATGGCTACCGACAACCTGCAGTCGGACCTAACTTCTGCTGGTATAATGCCTCAGGTAATCCACTCTGACCACTGCCCGGTTTGGGTTGATTTAAACCTGGTCGTTTAGCTTTTCAGGCCAAAAAAAATCACTTCACCAGTTTTTTGTATTTTTACACTTTCGTGAAATGGTTAGCCAAGTTTGGTGTATAACGCATTGAATTAAATAAAAACCCCAAAATATGAACAGAAACCTTTTTATTGTAATTGTTTTGACCGCAATTTTTGCGATTGGGTGTGTTCCGGCCCGCAAATACCAGGATCTGGAAGCCCGCTTCAATGCCGAAACCCTCGAAAAGGCAGAGCTGCAACGGCGAAACGAGATTGCCGATAACCGCATAGAGCAGATGACCCGCGAGCTTCGGTTGCTTCGGGAGGATACCACCCGCTTGGGCCTGAATATCAGATACCTTACCCAGAACCTCGAAACCCTTAGCCGCACCCATCAGTTTATGCAGGAACAAAACGAGAAACTGCTTGCAGGCCGGGCTACCGAAACCCAACAGGTGCTGGCCCGGCTTCAGGAAACCCAAAACGACCTTCAGCGCCGCGAAGATGAGCTGCGCCAAAAGGAACACAACCTTAATTTGCTTTTGGCCGAGTTTGCCGCAAAAGAAGCCAGGGTAAACGAACTCGAAAGTATCTTGAAAAGGCAGGAGGCTGTGGTGCAGGAACTCAGGCGCACCGTATCAAACGCTTTGCTGGGTTTCGAAAACAACGGGCTGACCATACAAATAAGGCATGGAAAGGTATATGTATCGCTCGAAGAAAGCCTTTTGTTTGCCTCGGGAAGCACAACCGTTGACCGCCGTGGCGAAACGGCCCTGCGCCAGCTTGCCAGGGTTCTGGAACGAAACCCCGACATAAACATAATGATTGAAGGACACACCGACGATGTACCCCTGCGCGCCGGGGCGGCCATACGCGACAACTGGGACCTGAGCGTGCTGAGGGCCACTGCTATAGTGCGCATTTTGATGAGTAGCGCCACCATTGAGCCGCGAAGGATAATGGCAGCCGGCCGCGGCGAGCACATGCCAATAGACCCTGCACGAACCGCCGAGGCCCGGCGTAAAAACCGACGTACCGAAATAATTCTCACCCCAAAACTCGATGCCTTGTTTCAGATTATTGAAATGAATTAGCATGAAAATGGAAAAAAATGAAGCCGGGTTTTTTTGCCCGGCTTTTTTGTACTTGGGTATCAACATTTAATTAAAAAATATTGACCCCTTTTATTTATTCAGAAAACCAATTTATCTAACTTTATGCGAACCAAAAACCAAAACCAATGAATAAGCTCAACCTTACACTCGACAACCTGGACCAAATGCTACCTGACACCTTCAGCTCGGAACAAAAGGCAAAAGCCAAAACCTTTTTTTACAAAGAGCTTGCCCTGAAAGCCCACAAATTTTATAACGGCAAGATGCAAACAGTGCCAAAGGCTCCGGTTTTGGGCTTTAATTGGTTCAATGCCTGGTACACCCCTGGCGTTTCAAAAATCTCGACCTCCATTCGCGACAATAACGACACTTCTTACGAACTCTCAAACCGCGGCAATTTGGTAGCCGTTGTAAGCGACTCTACAAGGGTGCTGGGCGATGGCGACTGCAGCCCGGCCGGTGGCCTTGGCGTTATGGAAGGCAAGGCTTTTTTGATGAAATACCTTGGCGGGGTCGATGCCATTGCACTTTGCGTTGACAGCAAGGGGACTGATGGAAAAAACGACCCCGAAAAAATCATTGAATTTGTAAAAATGTGCCAGCACAGTTTTGGCGCAATAAACCTAGAAGATATTTCGCAGCCCAATTGCTACCGCGTGCTCGATGTGCTTCGCGAGGCATGCGACATCCCCGTTTGGCACGACGATGCCCAGGGCACGGCCTGTGTTACCCTGGCTGCACTTATCAATGCCTTAAAACTTGTTGATAAAAAAATTGGCGATGTAAAAATTGTATATTACGGGGCCGGAGCCAGCAACGCCACCATTGCCCGCATAATAAACCTGGCCGGAGCCGACCCCTCAAGGTCTGTTATGTTCGACACCAGCGGAGCCCTGCACCTGAACCGCAGGGATATTGCAGCCGACAAGCGTTTTTACCGCAAGTGGGAATTGTGCCAGGTTACCAACCCCGAATTTGTTGAAGACATTTTAGATGCCATGAAGGATGCTGATGTACTCATTGCGCTATCGCAGCCAGGGCCCGATGTGGTAAAACCCGAATGGATTAGAGCCATGGCTTCAAAACCAATTGTATTTGCCTGCGCCAACCCGGTGCCCGAAATTTATCCTTATGCTGCCAAGGAGGCCGGCGCTTACATTGTTGCCACTGGCAGGGGCGATTTCCCCAACCAGGTAAACAACTCCATTGGCTTCCCAGGCATTCTTAAAGGAGCACTTATGGTAAGAGCCCGAAAAATTACTGATGAAATGGCCATTGCCGCTGCCAACGCCATTGCCCGTTATTCTGAAAAGCGCGGAATTGACCCCGAAAATATTACCGCCAAAATGGACGAGCCCGACGTTTTTCCCATCGAAGCTGCAGATGTGGCCATGCAGGCCATAAAAGATGGCGTGGCTCGCAAACACATGACCTGGCAGGAGGCATTCGACACGGCAAAAGCTGATATTGCCCATGCCCGAAAAACCACCAACTTTATGATTGACCACGGGCTGATTGCCTCACCTCCACATGAACTTATTGATGAAGCCTTGCAGGCGGCCATTGAATACGCAAAACAATAAGCACTGCAAAAGGGTTTGCATTTTCTGTATATCTTTGCCTTTGCCCGTTTAAAAAAACGGGGCAGTAGCGTTTTTAGCCCAAAAAAGACTTATGATAGCATTTGTTGAAGGAATCCTTGAGGAAAAAAACCCTGCTTATGTGGTGATAAACTGCAATGGCACAGGCTATATGCTTCACATTTCATTACACACATATAGCCAGCTGCCCGACCTGGGTTCGGTAAGGATTTTTACCCACCAGGTTATCCGCGAAGATGCGCATTTGCTTTTTGGGTTTGCCCAGACCGACGAACGCGAGCTTTTCCGACAGCTCATCTCCGTTAGCGGGGTAGGCCCAAATACAGCACGTATGGTTCTTTCGAGCCTTTTGCCGGCCGAAGTAAAAAACGCCATCGTAAATAACAATGTTTCTTTGCTTCAGTCAATAAAAGGTATTGGCGCCAAAACAGCCCAGCGTATGGTGGTCGATTTGCGCGACAAGATGGAAAAAGAGGGTGTTTTTAAAGATGGGAATTTGGTTTTTGAAAACAATACTACGCATGAAGAAGCGTTATCAGCATTAGTAATGCTTGGTTTTGCAAAAAACGAAGCCCAAAAGGCCCTTGCATCAATACTTAAAAAGAAGCAGGGCCTTTCGGTAACCACCGAAGACCTTGTAAAGGAGGCATTAAAAGGATTCTGATTCAGCAAAAATCGTTTTCAACTTTGGGAATTATCAGGCGCATTGTGGTTGTAATTTTGGGGGCCTGGCTGTTGGGTGCTCTTGCCCTTTTTGCCCTTGATACTACTTCAACCAATGCCACATCCGGTTTTTTTGCTCATACAAACATGGTTGACCAGGACCCACAGCAGCCGGTTCGGCATGCTGTTGTACCCCCGCCTTTTGGCCATTCCGAAGCCTTAAACCTAACTGGAGGTTTCAACCTTCCCGACCCGCCCAACATAGTTTCTGAAATTAATTTCGACCCTGCAACAGGCAATTATGTTAAAACCCGGAGGGTTGGCGACCGCCTTGTTGAACGGCCATTTTATATTAGCTTTGAAGACTATCTGAAATTCGACATGGACCGCGCCCTGCAACAATACTGGAGGGAAAGAGCCACACCGCAAGGCTTCCAGCGACGCGATGGTATTATTCCCGAAATATATATTGGCAGCGAACTATTCGACAGGATCTTTGGTGGGACCACAATCGACATAAGACCTACCGGATCGGCCGAACTGATATTTGGCGTAATGTCGAACCGGCGCGAAGACCCAGCCCTGGACGAAAAAAGAAGGAGAACCACAAACTTCGACTTCCAGCAAAAAATTCAACTGGCCGTTCAGGCAAAAATTGGCGAGAAAATTGAAATACAAAGCAACTACAACACCGAAGCAACTTTCGATTTCGAAAACCGCATGAAGGTAGAGTACCGGGGCACGGAAGATGAGATTCTGCAACTGATAGAAGCCGGCGATGTAACCCTGCCCCTTCCCGGAACCCTTATTTCGGGAACCCAGGGATTGTTTGGGTTCAAAACCCAGTTGCGTTTCGGAAACACCACGGTTACCAGCGTTTTTTCACAACAAAAAACCGAATCGCGAACCATTGAGGTTTCGGGCGGGGCACAAACCTCGCGTTTCGAAATAAAGGCAGATGCATACGAAGAAAACCGCCATTTTTTCATTGGGCAATATTTTAGAAACCGCTATGACAATGCCCTTTCGCAATTGCCCATTATAAACTCGAACATAAACATTACCCGAATTGAAGTTTGGCTCACAAATATAGGAGCAGCCACCGAAAATAACCGCAATATTATAGCCTTTGCCGACCTTGGCGAAAACAACCCACACAACCCCTCTGTGCCTGGCGGAGGCAGCCTGGCCCCTTCAAACAATTCAAACAACCTTCATAGCCAAATGGCCGGTTCGCCTGCGCGCATACTTTCGCAAACCAACAGCTATTTACAACAAAGGCCCGAGGGGTTTGTGTCGGGGGTTGATTATGAAAATATTGAAAACGCCCGACTGCTGCGACCAAATGAATATACTTTTAACCCCCGGCTGGGCTTCATTTCACTCAATCAGGCCGTTAACCCCGACCAGGTGTTGGCAGTTGCTTTTCAATATACCCTTATCGGGGATGAAACCACCTATCAGGTAGGCGAGTTCTCATCAGAAATAGATGCCCCAAACTCACTGATTGTAAAACTGCTCAAAAGTACTGCAGTAAACACACGGCTCCCGATCTGGAATTTAATGATGAAAAACGTTTACAACCTGGGCGCCTTCCAGATAAACCATCAGGATTTTCGCCTCAACATTTTGTATAGCAGCCAAGAGCTGGGAGTAAATGTTGGGTTTATTGATGAAGGCCCCGTGACGGGCCACCCACTCATAAGGGTTATGGGTTTGGACCGACTCAATACAAAACTCGACCCAATACCCGATGGGGTGTTCGACTTTGTTGACAATGCCGCAACCCAGGGAGGCACCATACAATCGTCGAACGGGCGCATCTTCTTCCCGGTTATTGAGCCTTTTGGGTCGCATTTGCGTTCCATGCTCCAGGATGTAGCTCTTGGCGACAAATATGCATTCGACTCGCTTTACACTACCACCAAATTCAGGGCGCAGCAATTTCCTGAGCGCAACCGTTTTATGCTCGAAGGCACGTATAAATCGGCCGCTGGTTCCGAAATACCCCTCAACGCTATTAATGTGCCACCCGGATCGGTTGTGGTAACTGCCGGAGGGGTGCAACTTACCGAAAATGTTGATTACACCGTTGATTACACCCTGGGCAGGGTAAGAATTATTAATGAAGCCTACCTCAATTCCGGAGCGCCTATCAGAATTTCGCTCGAAAGCGCCAGCCTTTTCAATATTCAGACCAAAACCCTAATGGGCACCCACATTAACCATCGTATCAACGATAATTTCAATGTGGGGGCCACCCTTATGCGGCTTTCAGAAAGGCCGCTTACGCAAAAGGTAAATTATGGCGATGAGCCTATTTCAAACACTGTGTGGGGATTAAACACAACCTACTCTACCGAGTCGCTTTTTCTTACCAGGATGCTCGACAAACTGCCCTTTTTCAGCAGCAACACCCCTTCGCGCATTACCTTCAATGGGGAGTTTGCTCATCTCATTCCGGGGCATTCGCGGCGCATTGGCAGGGCCGGAACCGCTTATGTTGATGATTTTGAAGGCAGTAAATCTTCTGTCGATCTCAAGAATGTGCATACCTGGTTTATTGCCAGCACCCCTCAAAATCAGGCCACACCAGGTATGTTTCCTGAAGGGTCGCCCGCAACCGGCCTTGCATTTCGCTACAACGTGGCACGCCTTGCCTGGTATATTATTGACCCGCTGTTTACCAGAATGAGCAACCTCACTCCCGGCCACATAAGAAATGATGTAAGCCAGCGCTCAAATCACTTTGTACGAGAGGTACTCGAAACCGAAATATGGCCCAACAAAGAAAGCCCAACGGGAATTCCCTCTCCCAT
Source organism: uncultured Bacteroidales bacterium (assembly GCA_964348755.1). Classification (GTDB taxonomy): domain Bacteria; phylum Bacteroidota; class Bacteroidia; order Bacteroidales; family UBA7960; genus UBA7960. The sequence continues at coordinate 68,748 of CAYGDW010000003.1, forward strand.
TCCTATCATGAATATGGCCTTTTACCCTGGCGAGCGAGGGCAATACAACTTCGATACCCGCTTATCGTCATTTAGCAGGGGTATTGGTATGGACGGAAGCCTTATTGCACCCGAAACCCGTTGGGGTGGCATTATGCGTGGGCTGCAAACCACCGATTTTGAAGCATCTAACATTGAGTACATCGAATTTTGGCTCATGGACCCCTTTGTGTATAACCCCAATCACAAGGGCGGCGACCTGTACTTCAACCTTGGCGACATTTCGGAAGATGTGCTACGCGATGGGCGCAAAGCCTTCGAAAACGGGCTCCCGGTTACAGCCGAACCATTCAATGTGGACACTACCTTCTGGGGCATAGTGCCTACTGTGCAAGCTGTAGTGAATGCCTTTGACAATAACCCCGATTCACGTCAGTTTCAGGATGTTGGCCTTAACGGGCTCAGCACCGAACAGGAAAGAATATTCTTCCGCAATCAGTTTCTCAGCGTAATTTCCGGCATGTTTGGAACCAATTCGGCAGCATATCAAATTGCATTTGACGACCCCGCCGCAGATAATTACCATTACTACCGGGGCACAAACTTCGATGCCAATGGGGTGAGTATTCTTGACCGGTATAAACAATACAATGGTATGGAGGGTAACTCGCCCACCGACAGGCAGTCACCCGAGCCTTACCCCACCGGTGCCACCACCTTGCCCAACACCGAAGACATTAACCGAGATGGCACCCTCAATGAGGCAGAAAGGTATTTTCAGTACCGCGTAAGCCTAAGACCACAAGACATGGTCCCTGGCAAAAACTACATAACCGATGTAATGGAAACCAGCGTTCGACTTGCAAACAACCAGGTAGAGCCTATTCGCTGGTACCAGTTCAAGATTCCTTTGCGCGATGCCAACCGGCAAGCTGTGGGAAACATACAAGATTTTAAGTCTATTCGTTTTATGCGTATGTTTTTCAAAGGCTTTGAAGAAGAAATAATTTGCCGCTTTGCCACGCTGGAATTGGTGCGGGGCACCTGGCGAACCTACGACCGGTCACTAACAAGCGCTGGCGAGTACGTCCCTATTGACAATGCCGACACTTCTTTTGAAGTGTTTACAGTAAATATTGAAGAAAACGGCCAGCGCCAGCCTGTGCCCTATGTTTTGCCGCCTGGTATAGAACGCGAAATAGACCTTGGCACTACCACCCTGCGCCAGCGCAACGAGCAGTCGCTATCGCTAAGGGCTTTTAACCTTAAAGATGGCGATGCCCGGGCTGTCTATAAAACCGCCGACCTTGACCTTCGCCTGTACCGCCGCCTGAAAATGTTTGCCCACGCCGAAGCTGCCGGGCAAATACAAGACCTGAACGATGACGACATTACCGTATTTGTACGCCTGGGGTCTGACTTTACCAACAATTACTACGAATACGAAGTGCCCCTAAAGGTTACCCCTTGGGGTAGCAGCGCCCTTAACGACCGCGCAATTTGGCCCGAAGAGAACGAAATTGACCTTCCATTCGAAAAACTCCAGGAACTCAAATTGATGCGAAACTCCCTCTCGCGAGATGCCTCATCAGGTGTGTCAATTACGGTGCCTTTCGCGCAACCACACGGGAACAACAAAATGACTATAGTGGGCACACCAACACTAAGCAGCATAAAAGTTATCATGATAGGTGTTCGCAATCCAAGAAAAACATTCAGAACCCCCAATGATGATGGCCTCTCCAAATCGGCCGAAGTTTGGGTAAACGAACTGCGTCTTTACGATTTTGACGACCAGGGTGGCCTTGCTGCAACGGGCCGCGTAAATGCAACTTTGGCCGACCTTGGAAACATTGTGTTGGCAGGGTATTTCAGCACGCCCGGATTTGGAGGCATTGAACAAAAAGTAAACCAGCGATCAAAAGAACAGCTTACCTCTTACGATTTGGCCACCAACCTTGAGCTTGGGCGATTTTTCCCCGAGGCATTCGGGCTGCGAATACCCATGCACTTTAGCTTTTCCGAATCAATCAGCAACCCACAGTACAACCCGCTCAACCCCGATATTTTGTTCAAAGACGACCTCCGGTCGTACGAAAACCAGGCCCAGCGCGACTCAATACGCCACCTTGCCCAGGATTATGTGCGCCGCAAAAGCCTAAACTTTACCAATGTGGCAAAGACCCGAACCGCTGGCAGCCCAAATCGCATCTACAGCATCGACAACTTCGACCTCACCTATGCTTTTACAGAGCTTTATGCCCGAAGTGTCGATTTTGAATACGATTTCCAGAGGCTCTGGCGTGGGGCTATCGGATATAATTTTGCAGCAAACCCCGATCCGGTTACACCTTTTTCCAACATAGGGCTGTTCAGAAACAATATTTTCAGAATTATCCGCGACTTTAACTTTTATTATATGCCACGGATGATTTCATTTCGCACCAACATTGACCGTGGCTACGGCGAATCGCTTATGCGCCCAAAAAGTTCGGGCATTATACTTCTTGAACCCAATTTTGTAAAAACCTTCTCGTGGAATCGCCTTTACGACCTTCGCTGGGACCTTACACGTGGACTGAGGCTTGAATTTTCAGCCGCCAAAAATGCCCGTATCGACGAGCCCGAAGGCCGGATTCAGCGCGGACAAGACGATTACCAATGGAAGCGCGACAGCATTTGGCAAAGCATTCGAAGTTTTGGCCGGTCAACATTTTATAACCACCAGGTAAAACTTTCCTACAACATCCCCATAAACAAGCTGCCATTGCTCGACTGGGTAACGGCCAATGCCGAATATTCGGGTACCTTCGACTGGCTTGCTGCCCCGCTTGCTGCAAGAGATTTTGCCAATACCATTGAAAACTCTCAGACCAAACGCCTGAATGTTAATGCCAATTTTGTAAGCCTTTACAACAAGGTAGGGCTGCTACGCAAAATAAACCAGAAGGGGCAGGCACGACCAGGGCCTGCTGCGCAAGGAAGGCTGCAGCCTGGTATTCCCCAGCCACAACGCGACACCATTGCACCGGAAAGACCAGATTTTGCAAAACTTATTATTGAAGGAACATTGCGGTTTTTAATGGGTTTCAGAAGCCTGTCCATTAACTACACCGAAGGCAATGGCATGCGACTGCCCGGATTTTTACCCTCGCCAGGGCTTCTCGGTCAAGATTGGAGCCAAATGGCCCCGGGAACCGGATTCATATTGGGAAGCCAGGAAGACATTCGTGAGCAGGCTGCAAGCCAGGGTTGGATAACCTCTAACCCAATGCTAAACAATGCTTTTGCACGCAATCACACCCAAAACATTTCAGCCAGAAGCCAGTTTGAGCCCATTCCAAACCTTAGGGTTGAGTTTACCGCTTTAAGAAACTATGCCCGCAGTAGTTCAGAATTTTTTAAAGCCGACAGCCTTGGCAACTTTGGCATTTTCAACCCAATGACAACAGGCTCCTTCAGTATTTCTATTATCTCCTTCAAAACAACTTTTGAGGCATTCGACAAACGATTTAACACCTCCGAAAACTTTGACCGCTTCAAGGAGTATCGTCTTACAATTGCCAACCGTATGGCCGGGCGCAACCCAAACTGGAACAACCAATATATTGACCACGTTATAGGCTCAGACACCCTTAGGTTTCCCGATGGCTACGGGCCAACATCGGCAGATGTGTTGATACCGGCATTTTTGGCTGCCTATGGCGGTTACGACCCAAGCGGTTCGTCATTGTCGCCATTTCTGAAAATTCCCATGCCAAGCTGGCGGCTTACCTACGATGGCCTCTCGCACATACCCGCTCTCCAGAAATATTTCCGCAGCATAACCATTGCACACGGCTACCGCAGCACATTTAATATCGGCAGCTTCAGGTCCGACATTCGCTACCGCGAATCAGCCGATGGCTTTCAACTTGCCCGCGACCTGAACTCGGGCAACTTTATCCCGCAATACGAAATAGCCCAGATTTCGATCAGCGAGCAATTTAACCCCCTTATCAATTTCGACATGACCTGGCAAAATAGTCTGCTAACCAGGTTTGAGTATCGCAAGTCGCGCGATATAGCCATGAGTTTTGCAAACAACCAGGTTACTGATGTGAGTTCAAATGAAATCATTATTGGCACTGGTTACCGTTTTCGCGATCTGGCTTTTACAATTGCCCAGGGCGGAGGACGCCAGCGTGTTCAGAGCGACCTGGTTCTAAGGTTCGACCTATCAATAAGAACAAACCGGACGGTGCTTCGAAAATTGGTAGAAAATGTGGACCTTATCTCCTCCGGTCAGCAGATATTCTCCATCAATACTTCGGCCGATTACCAGGTAAGCCCCAGGGTAAACTTCCGCTTTTTCTACGACCGGATTTTCAACAACCCCTTTGTGTCCAATCAGTTTACCAATGTAAATACCCACGCAGGGTTCAGTCTCAGGTTTATGTTAATGTAGGTAGGCAGCTAAGGCAGGGGGCCGTATTTGGCTTTTTAACCAAAAGAAGAAAACGAAAATTTGTCTTTCAGGTTAATAAGCTCCTGCTTCATTGAAATGGGGTTCAGGGTAAGCAGTTTCATGAGACGAAGGTCGGGCTCAACCTTAATTTCGCGCATAACAAGGTGCTGATTTACAAATATTTTATCAAGGCCCGGATATATTTCTTTTATTAGCCCGGCAATAGATTCAATAGAAATATGGTGCTCGCTCAGGTTGTAAACCCCTGATTGAAGATCGGATTTCAAAAGGTTTGCCAGCACATTAACTACTTTGTCAACATGAATAAATGAGCGCTGCTGCTTTCCATTGCCTGTAACCTGAATGCGGCCAATAAAGTTGGCCTCAAACATAAAGCGGTTTACCACGGCATCGATACGCAGACTTGGGCTGTATCCATAAACATTGCCGCAACGAACTATCCAGGTCTTCATTTTGCCAAAGAGGCGTTCAACATGGGCCTCGCCGCGCAACTTACTGCTGCCATAGAAGGTGCGTGGGTCGGGAGGCGTGTCAATGCTTATTATTTCTTCTGAGGCACCATACACAGAGGTTGTGCTCAGGTAAACAAACTTTTTTACAGGGCTTTCTTCTGCGGCATAAACAAGTTCGGCAGTGCCCCAATGGTTTATTTGCTCAAAAAGATGCGAATGCTCTGAGGCCAGCGGAGTGGATACTTTTGCGGCCAGATGATAAACCACATCAATATCCTGCAGCACTTTTCGCAGGTTGCGCGAATCGAGCAGTTCGCCCATTACGAATTTAATTTTGCGAGGCTCGTACCTGCTGTCGAGAAAAAGGTTGTAATTGCGCCGGCTCAGGTTGTCGTAAACCAAAATTTCTTCAACCGAAGCATCCTTTAGAAGCTCAAATACAAGTTCGTTGCCAATATATCCGGCGCCACCGGTAATCAGTATTCTCATTATACATGGTTTTTGGTTTTTGCCGCAAGGCATCAAATAATGGAGCCTTTGCCACCTGCCAACTCCTTGTTAAGCCCACATTCGGTTTTTTTTTGTCCATGCCACCTTCCGCTTCTTAAATCGCTGGTTTGGGCCGGCCGGGTGCAAGGTTCGCAACCAATACTGGTATAGCCAAGCTCCTCCAATGGGTGCCGGGGCAAACCGTAATGGTCAATATATTCTTCAATCATACCCTGAGTCCAGTGCAGCATGGGATGATAACGCAGGGTATTGCCTGGCAGCAAAATCTCGTCCGAAAGCTTGCTGCGGTAATGGTTCTGGTCGGCCCTGACACCGTTTATCCAAACGTCATAGCGCCCAAGAAGGCCCTCAACAGGCTGCACCTTGTTCAGATAACAGCAGTGGTCGGGATCAGAAGTAAACAATAGATTTCCTTCGCGGTTAAGCTGCATGCTCTTGGGAACAAGCGGGCTGAGTGTTTGCACATTCAAACCAAAGGCAGCAGAAATTTCCTCCTTGTATCTGATGGTTTCGGCAAAATGGTAGCCGGTATTTAAAAAATAAACTGGTATTGACCTATCAATACGGCTAATGATGTGAAGCAAGACAATACTATGGGTCTGAAAACTTGAAGTGCAAAAAATACTTTTCCCTTCATAAAAGTATCGCCTGATTTTATCGCGAATGTGAGAAATATCCATCATAAACCTAAAACAATGTATGCAAATTTAACCATAATTAATTCAAAGCCTGAATTTTGTTAAATATGGGCTTTGGGTTTGCCTGGCCTTCAGTGTTTTTGCACCACAGCTATGAGTCTAAATTGCAACAAAATCAATGTTTGTTTGCAAACAAAATGGCCGGTTAAAATGTAAACCATAATTCGTGGTTAAAATTGTAAATTTGCAGGATTCAATTTTTGCCGCAAAACCATGCACTCATCTGACGTCCTTCAAATTAGGCCCATGGCTGACTGGTTAAAGCCAGCCAGCCAGCCCTTTGTCATTTCGGGGCCTTGCAGCGCAGAAAGCCGCAAGCAAGTACTTGAAACTGCCCTTGGGCTAGCAGCCACCGGCAAGGTAAGTGTAATGCGTGCCGGGGTTTGGAAGCCTCGCACCAGGCCCCGTTCCTTCGAAGGCAAGGGGGAGGAGGCGCTCCCTTGGCTGATTGAGGCTCGCGAAGCAACCGGCCTGCCTGTTGCCGTTGAAATTGCCTCGCCGGCCCATTTGGAATTGTGCTTAAAGTACGAAATAGACATGGTTTGGCTCGGTGCCCGCACAACCGTAAACCCTTTTTCGGTTCAGGAAATTGCTGATGGCCTGTTGGGAACCGACCTGCCGGTGCTTGTAAAAAACCCGGTAAATCCCGACCTGAAATTGTGGATTGGTGCCATTGAACGGATTTATCAATCGGGCATCGACCGCATAATTGCTGTGCACCGAGGCTTTAACACTTATCATGATAGCGTGTTTCGCAACGCTCCTCTATGGGAAATCCCGATAGAACTCAAGCGCACTTTCCCAAACCTGCCCATTATTTGCGATCCAAGTCATATTTCTGGAAACCGAAAGCTTCTGCTTCAGGTTTCCCAAAAAGCCATTGACCTCGATTTTGACGGTTTAATGATAGAATCGCACTGCAACCCCAATAAAGCCATTACCGATGCGAGCCAGCAAGTTACCCCCGAAGCCCTGCTTGAACTAATCAGCAACCTTGTTTTGCGAAGACCAGGCTGCGTTAAGGCAGAGCCAACACGCCAACTTGAGGCATATCGAAACCAAATAGATGAAATTGACCGGAATATTCTTGAGTTTCTGTCGAAACGTATGGAAATAGTAGATAAAATAGGGCACCTGAAAAAGGACAACAACATTACCATACTTCAGATAAGACGCTGGAACAATATATTCAAAGATCGTATGAAGCGGGGGCAGGCTCTTGGCCTTGACCCTGTGTTTTTGCGCACCATATTGGAAATGGTACACAAGCAATCAATTGACCTGCAAACCCGCATTATGAACCAAAACCCCTGATTTTTGCAAATGAGCCAAGCTGAAAACAAACCCCTTACCGACATAGCGAAACTGGGCGAGTTCGGTTTAATTGACCACCTGACAAAAAACATTGCATTACAAAACCCAAAAACCCTGATAGGGGTTGGCGATGATGCCGCCGTGATTGATGCAGGCCCAGATCTGGTGCTGGTATCGAAAGACCTGCTGGTAGAGGGTGTTCACTTCGACATGGTTTATTCGCCTCTGAAACATTTGGGTTATAAATCAATTGCCGTTAACCTCAGCGACATTTATGCCATGAATGGCAAGCCATCGCAGGTATTTATAGGCCTGGCGGTTTCGAGCCGCTACACCCTCGAGGCCCTTGATGAATTGTATGAAGGCATGCTGCTTGCCTGCAATAAATACGGGGTTGATCTGGCGGGGGGCGACACCACTGCAAGCCCCTCGGGTTTGTTTATTTCAGTAACCGTAATAGGCCATGCCGTACGGGACAAAGTGGTTTATCGCAGCGGCTCAAAACCAAACGATTTAATTTGCGTAAGCGGAAGCCTTGGAGACGCTTATTGCGGCTTGCTGGTGCTGCAGCGCGAAAAAGCTGCTTTTAAAGCAAACCCCGATCTAAAACCCGACCTGGATAGTTATGAGTTTGTGCTGCAACGCCAGCTAAAACCCGAACCCCGCCGCGACATTGCCGAACTGCTTGAAAAAGCCGCAGTGATGCCCACTTCCATGATTGATATTTCTGATGGACTGGCCTCAGAAGTGCTGCACTTATGCAAGAGCTCGGGCACAGGAGCAGTAATATACGAAGAGCACATACCTATTGACCAGCGAATGGCCGCCGTAGCGCATGAGTTTAATATAGACCCCGCCACCTGCGCGCTGAGTGGTGGTGAAGACTATGAGCTTTTGTTTACCATTACACAGGCAGATTACGAAAAAATAAAAAACATTGAAGGAATAAGCATTATTGGCCACATGGCTGAGGCCTCGCAGGGCGCACACATAGTAAGCACTTCAGGGCAATGGATTGAGCTAACGGCTCAGGGCTGGGATGGATTGAAAAACCGTGGCGAGTAAGAGTTTATGGAATAAATGATGGTTGTTATAAATATGTTTTGGTGTTGGGCAAAGTCGGGAAGACGATTTATTGCAGGTTGGTAATTGGTTTGGGGCATGGCAAAAAAAAAGAAGTATTATGTTGTTTGGGTAGGGCATGAACCAGGAGTCTTTGATAATTGGGAAGAATGCCGCAAAGTTGTACACGGGTACGATGGAGCCAGATACAAATCGTTTGAAAGCCTGGAGCAGGCGCAAAAAGCACTGAGCGGCAACCCATTTAAGTATATTGGCAAAAACACCCTTCCTTCACCTCCTGATCCCGGCAACCTCAAAACAGCAGGGCTGCCTGTCGAAAACAGCATATCGGTTGATGCGGCCTGCAATATGGCAACCGGCCAAATGGAGTACCAGGGGGTTTTTACCGCCAACAAGCAATTGTTGTTTAGGCAGGGCCCATTCCCAAAGGCATCAAACAACATTGGCGAGTTTCTTGCCTTGGTGCATGCCCTGGCCTGGTGCAAGAAAAAAAACCTGACACTTCCTGTTTACTCTGATTCAAGAACAGCCATTGCCTGGGTAAGAAACAAGCATGCCAAAACCCGGGTTGAACAAACCCAGGAAAATGACCAGTTGTTCGATTTGATTGACCGCGCAGAAAACTGGCTAAAGTTAAACACATGGTCAAATCCTGTGTTGAAATGGGATACCAGGTTTTGGGGAGAGATCCCGGCCGACTTTGGCCGAAAATAAGCTCAGCAAAAACACAAAAGGGCAGCTAAGCTGCCCTTTGAGTGGTACCACCCGGAATCGAACCAGGGACACACGGATTTTCAGTCCGTTGCTCTACCTACTGAGCTATGGTACCATGGTGGTCTTTTTTAGACGGTGCAAATTTAATGAAACATTTTCAATCTGTACGGGTTTTTTTTAATAGAAGTGCATATTGGTAAAATTAATACCTTTGTGGCTCATTTTCAGCATCCAAATTTTTCGGTTAGTGTGCAAACAAATTAATTTTGATCTGTAATCCCAATAACCTTAATCAATCGAATGCATTACCGGCTAAAACCCACCACAAATCTTTTATGCTTTTTTTGCATTTGAGGCCTTCATTTTTTTTTGACAAAAACCTAAAAAATAGGATATTTGCAGTCAATTTTTTTTGCAACCAGGTATTACTAACCTCCTACCATAATGTATCATTCTAAAATGCGCAGGCAAGCCGGTCTTTTCATTTGTTTTACTGTTCTTTTAATGTTGGTTTTGCCTGCAAGTGCACAAACCCGAATAACATCACCTTATTCGCGGTTCGGGTTGGGCGAATTGATGTTTAACCAGAACTTCAGAAATATTGGAATGGGAGGGATTGGCATTGGGTACCGTTCATTCCTGACTGTAAACAACCTCAACCCGGCCTCTTATACTGCAATCGACTCAACTTCATTTGTTTTCGAAGCAACTGCCTTTTCGCATTATTATCAGCAAACAACAACTGCACAAAGTCAAATGGGCAATCATACCTCCCTTGCCAATCTGTCTTTTGCTTTTCGGGTAAATAGTTGGTGGGGAGTGGGTATTGGTGTAAAACCTTTCAGCAGCATGGGTTACAAAATACTAAACACCACGATCCACCCTCAGGAAGGAGCCATCAATTTCCTTTACGAAGGGGCTGGAGGGGTAAACCAAGTATTTATCGGAAATGCCTTTATGCCTTTCAAGGGTCTGTCGGTGGGGGTAAACGCTTCCTTTCTATTTGGCAGCATGGAGCAGCACTCAAGCGTTTCTTCTGACTCCACAGGCTTCTTTCTGGCCAACCAGATTAAAGCCAACCATGTAAGCGACTGGCATTTTGGATTTGGTGCTCAATATGAGCTGAAGTTTTCAAACAACCGCCACATTACCTTCGGAGCTATTTATGGACCTGCAACCTCAATAAATGCCTGGCAAACCGAAACCATTCAGCGAATGCTGCCTGGCTTTACGCGTTTCGACACCATAAGCCATTACCAGGGAGTCAGGGGGTCAGTGCCGATTCCTTCGTACTGGGGCGCGGGTTTCTTTGCAAGAATAAACGAACAATTGGCAGCCGGATTTGATTATCAAACCCAAAACTGGGAAAAGTTTGAACTTTTCGACACTCCCGGCAACCTCAACAATACTTATCAGTTTGCAATGGGTTTACAACTCAATCCCAGCGAGCAAACCTTCTCAAACTTCCTTAGCCGCATCGAATACCGGGCTGGTTTTCGTTATGGGCAAACCTATCTCAACCTTAACAACCAGGCCATAAATGAGTTTGGCATAAGTTTTGGAATTGGATTACCAATCAGAAGAACCTTTAACGGCCTGAACCTTGGTTTTGAGTTTGGCCAAAGAGGCACCACCGAAAACAACTTGATAAAGGAGAATATTTACCGCATAAACATTGGGGTAAACATTTATGAGCGGTGGTTTATGAGAAGGAGATTTTTTTAAAACCAACATTAACCAACAAAACAATGAAAACGAATTTTTTTTCAATGGCAACTGCAGGGCTTATCATGTTTTGCATAACAAGCTGCTTTGCGGGCAAAAACACGGGCGCTGCCGATACCTTCGGGTCGTTTGAAGCTGCATACGAATTGGAGGTTGCCGGTACGGGAGCCATCGCCAATCCCGACCAGCCCAGGTTTGGCCGCGACAGTGTTACGTGTGTTAAAAACTGGTCGTTGTATTCAGAACATTTCAGGCAGCGCAATTTTGCCCCGGCAATAGGCCCCTGGCGCTGGATGTTTTTAAACTGCCCACGTGCCACCGAAAACCTTTATATACATGGAGCAACTCTTGTAAACTTCATGCTTCATAACGAAACCAACCCGGCCAAAAGGGAGGCCCTGATTGACACATTGCTGATGGTGCACGATCAGCGAATCAAATACTTTGGCCGCGAAGGATTTGTGCTTGGGCGCAAGGCTTCAGATTTTTACCGCTTAAGGCCTGATGCATCAAAAGAGCACTTTGAAATTTCTGAACGTTCAATCGAACTTGAAGGCAATGCTTCGCAGGCCGAAGTACTTACCATAAACTTTCAGTCGGCCGTAAGGCTGGTTGAGGCTGGCTTGCTCGATGCCGAAGTAATTGTAAAAAACTACGACAGGGCAATAGAATATATTGAAAACAGCATTGCCAACAACCCTGCCGACACTGTCTTTTTCAATCCAGCCAGAGAGCTTATTACCGGATTGTTTGAGCCATTTGCAAGTTGCGAAAACCTGGTTAGAATTTACAGACCCCGTTTTGATGCAAACCCCGACGACCCGGAGTTGCTTGAAAAAATTACAGCAATGCTTAACCGGTCGGGCTGCACCGAAGACCCGCTGTTTTTCCTGGCCACGCGCAACTTTCACCGTCTGCGCCCAACTGCCCAGTCGGCCTTTTTGATGGGCCGCCTTGAGAGCAACCAGCGCAATTTTGCCCAGGCACTCGAGTATTTTGAGCAGGCTGCTGCCCTTACCGAAAACGGGAACGGGCCCGACAGGTTTACCACCTTTATGCTAATGGCCGACATTTTGTACCGCAACCTGAACCGCATGCCACAAGCCCGCACCCTGGCTCTCAGAGCCAGCGAAGTCAGGCCCAACGACGGACGGCCATTTTTGCTCATTGGCGAAATGTACACAGCCAGTGCCCGCTCTTGCGGCACTGACGAAATATCGACCGCCGCCATTTATTGGGCTGCCGTTGATAAATTTATAAAAGCACGCAATGTTGACAGCGACCCACAGGTAATAAGCAGGGCCAACCAACTAATTGCTGCCTTCTCGCAACACTTCCCAAGCAACGAAATTTTGTTCTTCCACGGCCTTGATGGCGGAAAAACCGTAAGGGCCGAGTGCTGGATAAACGAAACTACCGTTGCACGGCCAAGATAATAAAACCCCAAAATGGGAAACATAGGAGTATTCCAAAAAATATCACTGAAAAACATTGCCATTCTTATTGGAGTGGCAATGTTTTTTTCGTGCAAAGGCGACCTGCAAACCATTCAATCGCTCACCCAAAAAGATGAATCGCCAATTGAATCAGGGCTTGACATTGAACTTATCCATAGTAGCCACGCCCGAACACGACTTGTATTGAAGGCCCCAAGAATGGATCGCTATGCCGGTGAAAAAAACTATGTTGAAATGCCCGAAGGTATTACAGTAGTGTTTTATGACTCATTAATGAATGTTACCTCAACCCTTACTGCAAACTATGCAATTAATTACCTTCTTGAAGAAAAGTTTGAAGCCCGCAACAATGTAGAGGTTGTAAACGAAGCCAACGAAAAACTAAACACCGAACAACTAATCTGGGACCAACGAAAAGGAATCATATTTACGGAAAAATTTGTGAAAATTACTACCGGCGATGAAGTGCTTTATGGCGAAGGCATGGAGTCGGACGAACGATTTACCAACTGGAGGATAATACAATCCAGGGGCACAATTATGGTTGATACAGGCCCCATTGTACCAACCGATAGCGAAGCATTTTAATAACTCATGGTTTTTTGGTAATTTTGCCTCATTATCAACCGGTAACCCTTGAACAACTTCGCAATTATTTCAATTAGCCTTTTATTCTCCGCATTCTTCTCAGGAATGGAGATTGCATTTATATCGGCCAACAAACTTAAGGTAGAGGTCGACAAAAAAGGCGGAGGGATTTCAGCCAGGATTCTTTCAGGCTTTATTCATAAAGAGTCAAACTTTATTTCGGCAATGCTGGTGGGCAACAATATAGCCCTGGTGGTTTATGGCATTTCGATAGCCGCAATTATGCAGCCTTTCTTTGAAAGAATTCTTCCACCCCCCCTCAACAGCAACTTTGGCATACTCTTTCTGCAAACCATTGTGTCAGCAACCGTAATTCTGGTTTTTGCCGAATTTCTCCCAAAAGCGCTTTTTCGAATTAACCCCAACCGCTTTCTGTCGGTATTTGCATTGCCTGTTTACCTTATTTACTACCTGCTTTTTCCGCTGGTATTAATCACAATAAAGTTTTCGGAGTTTATACTAAAGTACTTTTTTAAATTGAACCTTCGCAATCGCAAAAAAGTGTTCGACATTGTAGATATCGACAATTTTTTGGAGGAGTTTAGCAAAAGCACCGAAAAAGTAAGTGAAGAAAGACCCGAACTTCAGATTTTTCGCAATGCCATTGAGTTTCCCGACATAAAGGTGCGCGAGTGCATGATACCCCGCACCGAAGTAGTTGCAGTGGCCAATGAAGAACAACCCGCCCAAATACGCTCAATCTTTTCCCAAACCGGCTTGTCAAAAATTCTGATTTACCGCCATACTATTGACAATATTATAGGCTATGTGCATGCATTCGATTTTTTCAGCATGCCCAAAGCAGTAAATCAGATTATAAGACCGGTTTTGCTGGTGCCCGAAACCATGCATATTAACAAACTTCTCAAAAATTTCATACAACAGCAAAAAAGCATTGCAGTGGTAGTCGATGAATTTGGGGGCACCTCGGGCATTATTACTATCGAAGACATTATGGAAGAAATATTTGGCGAAATTGACGATGAGTATGACGTGGATGACCTTGTTGAAAAACAGGTTTCAGAAAATGAATACTTGTTATCGGCCAGACTCGAGATTGACTACCTTAACAGGCACTTTGGGCTTAACCTACCCGAATCTGATGAATATGAAACCTTGGGCGGGCTGATTCTAAAGCATCTTGAAAGCATACCTGAAAAAGGGCAGGAACTACAGATACCCGGCTTCAGCTTCCGCATAACCCAGGTTGGGATAAAACGCATTGAACTGGTTCTGGTAAAAACACAGGCATCTTAGCCAAACTTATTCAAAAATTTATAAGCTGTTAATTCAATTTCTGTTATACCTTTGCAATCTGAATTTTTAAAAAAAGACTTTTGTTATGGCTGTAATATCCAAGATAAGAAGCTACTCGGGTTTACTTATCGCTGTAATAGGCATTGCCCTTGTGGCATTTGTACTTGGCGATTTTTTCGGCTATGGCCCAATGGGTGGCCAGAGTATTGATGTTGGCAAAGTTGACAAGACCAACATTTCGTTTCAGGAATTTGAGAAACGCGTTAATGACCGCCTCGAAGGCTGGAAAATGGAAACTGGCAACCAAAACCCTGGCCCTGCCGAAACCTTTCAGTTGCGCCAGCAAGTTTGGACATCGATGGTGCGAGAAATTTTGCTTAACAAGGAGTTGGAAGGCCTTGGAATTGAAGTTTCGACCGATGAGCTTTACCACCTGATTCATGGCCCAAACCCTCACCCGGTCATTGTGCGTAACTTTTCGAACCCCGCCGATGGCAGTTTTGACCCCGAACAGGTGCTGAACTTTTTGCGCAATTTCGATGCCCTGGACGACAACACCCGCAACCAGTGGTTGCAAATAGAGCAATACATTAAACGCGAACGCCAGGAATACAAGTATCACAACCTGATTCGCCAGGGTTTTTACATGCCTGCAGCCCTCCTCAAGCTCGACTTTCAGGAGCGCAACGCCGTGGCCGACTTTCGCTACATGGCAAAGTCATTTGCGAGCATTGCTGACAGCCTTGTTCAGGTTTCGGAGCGCGATCTTCGCCGGGTTTACGAAAGCAATCGCAAGACTTTTGATCGCGAAGCCTCAAGGAGCCTGCAATATGTAATGTTTCCGGTATTTGCCAGCGAGGAAGACCGCGAAAACCTCCGCAAAGAGTTAATAGACCTTATACCCGAATTTACGGCTGCCGAAAACATGCAGACCTTTATAAACTCGGCTTCCGACGAGCGTTTTAACCCCACGTTTCTAAGCCAGGGTCAGCTTTCGGCCCAGCTTGATTCGGCAATGTTCAACTCGCCGGTTGGCACCATTTATGGCCCTGTAACCGAAGGCGATGCCTTTGTTATGGCAAAGCTTACCGATATTCAGTTCAGGCCCGACAGTATGCGCGCAAGTCACATACTAATTACTTACACAGGATCAGCCGCGGCCAATCAAACCACCACCCGCACCATTGACCAGGCCCGCGCCCTGGCCGACAGTTTGGTTACTGTTATAAGAAGAAATCCTGCAAGTTTTGGCGACCTTGCGGTTCAATATTCCGACGATCCGTCGGCCCAAATGAACCGTGGCGATATTGAGTGGTTCAGGGATTTTGAAATGGTTCCCGAGTTTTCGGCAGCGGTGATTGCCGCAAATACCAATTCATTTACCACAGCCGAAACTCAGTTTGGCATTCACGTAATTCATGTAACCGGCAAGTCGGCCCCTACAAAAAAAGTACAGGTGGCCCTTCTCACCCGAAAAATTGAGCCCAGCAACCGTACTTTCCAAATAGTATTTGCACAAGCGAGCGAATTTGCAAACCTGCTGCAAACCGACAAAAATTTTGAAGAGGCAGTCGAAGAGAAAGGCCAAAGCCTGAGGGTGGTCGAAATGGTGCACGAAATGGATATGACTCTACCCGGAATTGAGAACCCAAGGGAAATCATCCGGTGGGCATTTGATCCAAAAACCAAGGTAGGAAGCACATCGCAGATTTTTGATATCGACAATCGCTTTATTATTGCATCGCTCACAGGTAAAGCCGATAAAGGCATTCAACCGCTTGATAAAGTAAAGGAAGAAGTAACCGAACTTGTCTTACGCGAGAAAAAGTTTGATATGCTGGCCACAGAAATGAACCAAGCCAAATCGGCCGGAAATTTCGATGCTGTTGCAGCAAAACTGGGGCTAACAATCGAACAGGCCCTCGAAATGAGATTTTACATGCTCAACCTTCCAAACTTTGGCGCTGAGCCAAGGGTAATAGGGGCGGCATTCGGCCTTAAGCAAAATACCGTTTCAGAACCCATTAAGGGCAATACTGGCGCATTTCTGGTTGAAGTTTTGAAACATGAGCCAGCCGTTGAACCCGATAATTTCTCGGCAAGCCAAAGCCTGTTGAAAAATGCATTTTCTAACCGTATTATAAACGATGTGTTTAATGCTATTCGCAACAATGCCCGAATAGAAGACAATCGCAACATGTTCTTTTAACAGGCAGGTTCACAAACAAACAGGGGTTGCTTCAGTTTGGGGCAGCTCCAGTTTTTTTTAGGGAAATTCTTTCAAAACTTCATGCACGCCTTTATGAATTTCGTACCAGAAGTCGAGGGCAGCCTGTTTTTTGTTGGTGTCGAAACGCGAAAGCCAGTGGTTTAGTTCGGGGTTTTGGGTTTCGGTTTGAGCCAGTTTTTTCAGAAATGTGTGAACAAAGTCTATGTTTCGCCCAGGTTCCCAAAATACGGAGGCATTCCGGCTGTTTATGCGGCTTGCCGATAATTCTACGGCCCTGAGAAACTTTTCTTTGTGTCCGAAAAGTTGGCCAATAATGTCGGGCATCAGGTCTTCGGCCCATGCCCTGTGAAAGCGGCAAATGCCAAGATTATCGAGCATAAGTTCCTTTAGCATTCGCCTGGCATTCTGCCTGCCCAGCTCGCGCGGATTTATGAAATTGCGGCCATAATCGTTGTAATATTTGCCCATAATACCCATTGGCGACAAAACCCCGGGTGTCCAGTACTGGTTTGGCACCATCCAGCCGTGCCTGGCAAAAGAGTTATACAGAAACAGGTCCATTACATTTTTGCCATTTTCGCGGGTAATATGCCGGGCAAACTTGCGAGCCCCTTCTTTCAGGTTTATCTTTCCGCCTTCGGTGGTCATTTGGTCCATTAAAGCCATACCCAGGCGGGCGTTATGCATGGAGTCAGCCTCAAGGGCAAATTTTTCCATATCAAAAACAGGCTTTGTTTCAACGCCAAGGTCATTTGGGGTTAAAAGGTTTTCATGCAGGCACTCCATCAACCAGGCAAGTACCCCCCCCACTGAAATGCCATCGAAGCCTAAGCTATCGGCCTTTTGATTAATAAGCTCGGAGGCTCGTTGGTCAAAAACACCACAAAGGGGCCCCATGGTTTGGTAAGGCTCGTAATCCTTTTTAAATTCGTTGTTGAGTTTCTTGCAAACGGCTGCGCAAGGCTCACCGCAGTTTTTCTGCTGCTTGGCGGCAATGGTTTCCTGGTTAAACTGCTTAAGGTAGTGGTCAAAAATAAAGGTTTTGTGCAACTTTAGCCGCTCTTCAGGTGTCCAGTATATTGTGCGGTAATTGAAAGCCATTACGTTGTCGCCCATGGTTGCATAATTTACACCAAACGTGCCCCCGGTGTTAAATGCGGGGTCATATCGGTATTTGGTAGTGGCCTCAATATCCTTAACGACAAGTTTTTTTTGGTATCGATCCTGAAACCAGGTATCGGCCACTGTACGGTCGCGAAAGTCTTCGTCAATAAAAGTGCCCCCGAAAATAATGGCCGCTATGCCGTGCTGCTGCAACATTTTGGTTCCAAACCCTCCCCTGCCGGCCCAGGTATCAACGTAAGTAATTTTACCCTTTAAAATTGGGGCTGAACCAATGGCTCCAAAGTCGGTATATATTGCGGCCGGGCCTGTGGCGAGTATCCGGGGGTCGTTTTCGTATCTTGCACCAAACATGGAAAGGGTTTCCTCCATCAGGTTATAAACTCCGCGGCGTCCTCCAGCCCAGATTTTTTCAAGGCCAACCGGCAAAATTTCAATCTGAATCTCTTCTCCGTGCACGCGATTGAGGTACAGAATAGAAGGCTTTTGAGCTTTCCCCGTAAGTGAAAGCAGGTTGATGCCCAAATTATCGAACACCAAGCCTGCACCTCCCATGCTCGAAATATAGAAGCCATGCCAGCAAGGGCTGAAGCCGTTGAAAATAAGGCGGTTAGAGCCAGGGAAAATTGACCCTGCCAAAAGACCGGTACCTATATTCAGGCTGTCGTATTTCTTGGATAGGTGAATGCCCAAATCGACCGGACCCCAGAAATTTCCCAACTCATAGCGCAAAATCTTGTAAAACCCTGTGGTGGCATCAACCATAAGGGTTTTCAGGTGCGATTGGCTCATTTGCATATCCAGGTAGTTTTTACAAAGATAAACCTAAGCACTAATCAGACTCCGCCAAAAATTTTTTATTAAAGAAATTTTTAACGTTCGGGATTGTTTTTAATACCCGAAGGTTGGGTGTGGGGGTGTGTTGCTATATGGCAACGTCTATTAAAACTTATGAGTGCCCTTTTATAACCCTTTAAGCTTCTTAATTTCGTTAAAATGTTCAATTGTGGTACGCTCCAGTCGCTCGCGCGATGTTTTGCGGTAGGTTTCGTATTCATCCAGCAGGTCGCTGAAGTCATCGAGTCGCTGTCGCGAAATATGCCGGGCGTTTCTGAACATTAGCAAAATTACCAGATTGATTAAAACCAACAAACCAATAATTGTCCAAACCAACAGGTTGTAAAAAGTCTTCCCGACGGGTTTGCCCAGGAATGTAATGCTGTTTATTTCAGAAACAGCCTTGCTTAGGCTTGCATTAGCTTCTTCGGCATTTGCCAAAAGCCGCTTGTTTTCATCGGTAAGTTTTAATAGTTGCTCCTCCTTTAGTTTTACCAGTTGCATGGCCTTTTGGAGCGAGTCGAGCGATTGCCTTTTTATTACCTGAAACAAATCTTCGCGAATGGCCCTGAAACCTTCATAAACACGGGTGCGGCGCTGCAGCTCATCATACTGACTTCTTAGGGTTACAACGGCTGGATTTGATACAGTATCCTGTGCCTTAATAACACCAAGGGATAACAAAAAAAACACAGCTAATAAGGCTTTAAAACAACTTCTAAGAGGATTCATATCAAAGGTGGGGTTTTGAAAGGGAAAAATGGCCTGCCTTATTTTTTCAACCAAAAAGAAGGCAGAATATTGTATAAAAAGCGAAATAGCCCAAACCAGACCACTTCCGGCTTACCTTACAACCAACCTTTGTCCCCTGAACCTAAGGTTCATCCAGGCAATGATAAAGCCGGCAGTTGCAAACATAATAAGGCTGTAAATGGCAGGCGAAATGGCCATTACATCGTTATGCAAAAGAGTGCTGGCAATCAGAATTCCCAGGGTGCCGTTTTGTATGCCGGTTTCTATCGATATTGTTATGCTTTGGGTAACATTGAGCCTGAAAAGCCTTGCCGTTAAATACCCGACAATAAGCATAAATAAATTGAGGGTCAAGGCTGTTGGGCCTACATCCCTGAATGATTGCACAAAAATATCGCGGTTGGTGTTTATGGCGGCAAAAATGATAAGAAACAACAAAATGCCCGATACTATTTTGACCGGCTTGTCCATTTTATTGGCAAATTTTTGGGCCTTCGACCTTATAAACATCCCAATGGCAACCGGAAAAAGGGTGATAAGGGTTAGTTTAATAATGGTTTCGAAAACCGGGAGCGGTACATACTCCCCAATCTGTAAAAAATGTGAAAGCGATATGTTAACAATAAGCGGTATGGTTATGATTGCCACCATGCTCGAAATGGCTGTCATGGTAATAGACAGGGCTGTGTCGCCCCTTGAAATGTGGCTGATCAGGTTTGAGGTAGGTCCTCCGGGGCAGGCGGCAAGTATCATTATGCCTACAGCAAGTTCAACGTTATCGAGGCCCAGTAAATATATAAGCAAAAAACCCACCAGTGGCAAGAATATAATCTGGTTTACAAAGCCCACGGCAACAGCCTTGGGGTAAAGAACAACACGTTTAAAATCGGCAAGAGTAAGCGAAAGACCCATTCCAAGCATAATTATAGCAAGGGAAACAGGAAGCATTAAATCGGTCAGGTAATTGGTTTCCATTTCTCGTTATTTTCGTATGCGTTTTTATCTTTTTAACGTTTTTTATGCTTTAAGCCCCCAAAGGTAATTAAAACTAAACATGCGTTCAGTTTTGCTGTTTAAAAATTTCCTGGAAAACTTCATTTTGCCAGGCAATTGTCCACTGTCTTATGCCTGCGCAATGGCCTTTATATCCAAAATGTCCTGATTTGATTTTTTTTTAACAATTTTGAAACACCTGAGCTATTTATTAAAATTTTTTATAAATTAGAGCTGGTCAATTGCCCCTGAATTTTTAACACCTAAACCAATAACTCATGAAGAAAAAAGTACGTTTATTTAAGGTGTGGTTTTTCGCGCTGCTGTTGTTGTTAAGCCATCGGGGCTGGGCACAGCCGCCTTTCGAAATTGCCACACTTTTAAACCGGACCGGCACAAATTTGCCCACCCAAATTGGTACAGCCGGTAATGCAAGGGCGGCAGCCCTGTACCAAAACCGTTTTGTAATTGTCCCTTCGCGGCAGGGGTCAGTTAATGTTTGGGTTTGGGACACCCAAAATCCTGAAAGCCCCCCGTTTTCATTGCCCCTGGGCACCGGAATAATCACAACCCAAACATTTGCGGTAAATTATGTTCGTGTTGTGGGCAACTCCATATACGTGTCAAGCCTCACTACCAATCCAACCCTCACAGGCTGGGGTCAAGGGCCATTTCGTATTTACCGCTGGACCTCCCTGGTGAGCGAACCTGAAGTTGTGTTGAATTTTACGGCCCTTACAGGCCGCCTGGGCGATGCCTTTTCAATTATAGGCGATCCGGCTGGAAACGGAAAAATAATTGCTCATATTAACGGCACAAAAGAGTTCAGGATTTGGAATTTTGAGAACGGCGTATTGCTAAACCAAAATACACCCGACCTGATGGTTCTCAAGGTGCCCGAAGCTAACCTGAACAACCACGGCATTTTAAACCCTATACCCGGTGAGCCAAACCTTTTAATTGGCACCAGCAACAACCGGGGGTTGTTTATTGGCAACCTGGACGGCGATATTTCTGCACAGTGGAGTACCGACATAATTGATGCCACCACCTACGACCCAAATATCTTTTATATAGGAGGGAAAAGATACCTGACCTATACTATAAATAACCACGCAAATTCGACTGTAGGAGCACGATACCAGATTGTTGACATTTCGGAAGGGGCTACCATAGTTGACGCTTTTAACGCAATAACCACTGCCAGTCAGCTTTCCCAAAAGATTGTTCACGACTTTAGGTTGGGAGTTGGTAATAATGTGCTTACGGCCACCAATTCTGTGGGTACCCTTGAGAACGGGAATGTAAGGATTTTGGCACATGTTGTAAGCACAGGGTTTGTGGCAGAGGAACTTAGGATGGCTGCACCAGCGCCTACTGCTCGGATACAACTTATTCATAACTCGGCCGATGCATCTGCTGCCAAGATTGACCTTTATGTAAACGGAGTGTTGGATATTGAAGACTTAGCGTTCAGAACTGCCACCCCGTTTGAGGATGTTCCGGCTGGTGTTGATATTAACCTGGTCATTACTCCAGCCAATACTCCCATTGAGAACGGGGTGCCAATTACGGTAAATTTTGAGAATGGCAAGACCTATGTTGTTGTAGCCGCAGGCAATATAAGCACCACTGGCTTCGACCCGGCAAAGCCCTTTAATCTGTTTGTTTATGACCTTGGCAGGGAGGCCGCCATTAACCCGGCCAATGTCGATCTGCTAGCTTTCCATGGTTCAACCGATGCTCCAATCGTTAGTGTTTGGGAAACCGGGGTTGGGAATGTACAATTAATACAAACTCTTGATTTCGGTAAATTTTCAGGATATTTGAGCCTGCCGTTAAATGATTATATCCTTGAAATACGCGATGCCACCGGCACCTCAAAACTTGCAGCATATAAGGCGAGCCTTTCAACCCTTGGCTTACAGGGAACGGCGCTAACGGTAGTGGCATCAGGATTTCTGAATCCTGCCAACAATAGTAACGGTCCTGCTTTCGGGCTTTTTGCAGCACGTGCTGAGGGTGGGCCTTTGCTAGAACTACCATTTTACGACGACAGAATTATAATCAAAGAGTTTCCTTATGTTCAGAATTTTGAATCAGGCACCTTTGATAAAAGTGGCTGGGGGGTAAAAAACCCAGACGGTTCGCTATTCGAGTGGCAAATAACCAACCTCGACAACCACACTGCCGGAGGGGTCTTCTCGGCACGCCACCGCTGGAATCCTACAACAAAAGAAGAAGGTTGGCTGGTAAGCCCTGCTATAGTTATTCCACAGAACGATAATTTTGAACTTTCGTTTTTGTCGAGAAACCAGCATCCATCATTTTACGGAAAAAACAGCCTTAGGGTGTCCCTGGGCAGCCCCGACCCGGCCGACAACCAGTTTGTTGAAGTGTGGACAACGGCACAAGTGCTCGACACCTGGGTGCAAACCAAGGTGAGTTTAGCCGCCTACGCCGGAAAAACCATTTATGTGGCATTTGTTTACGAAGGCGAGGATGCCCACGGCTGGTTCCTTGACGATATCCAGGTTGGCGAAAAGATTATTCCGCCAACATATAAAATTACCTTTGATGTCAAAAATGCAGCCGGAAATCCAGTACCCGATGCCATTATTACTTTGGGTGCCGAAACAAACCCTGCCGGAAATTATGTTTTCGCAGGTTTATCTCCTGGTGTCTTCCCTTATACAATTAAGAAAATCGGTTTCTTTGACGCCACCGGAAATGTTACGGTTGAAACCACAGATGTTTCGGTAACAGTAACCTTGCAAATTGACAACACCAGTGTTGCGGTGGTGGATGCTGCGGGCCTTAGGGTGTTCCCAAATCCCGTTCGCAATGTGCTAAACATTGCTTCTGCCGAATTGATACGCGAAATCAGGTTAATGGATATGCTTGGTCAGGTGGTATATACAACCAATGTGACAGGCGACAGCCACCAAATTAATGTATCAGGAATGCGCAATGGAATTTACTTTGTCCAGATTATGACCTCAAAGGGTATTTTCACCCAAAGAGTTTACATTCAGCAATAATTTTCAGGCTAATCTGCCTAAAAAGAGGCTGTCTCACAATTCCGGGACAGCCTCTTTTTTTTCTTTTCAAAAGGCTTTGCTACTGGTATTCAAGTGTTTTAATATGGTTTTCCGGAGCTAATATATCAATAGGCCTTCCCCTTGGGGCAAATGCAGCCAAAGCAGATGTTTTGAAGCAGCATTGCGCAGATTGCGTATAAACTTGCTGGTTTAGCGTTTGATACCAGCAATTAAATTAGCGGGCGGTTGTAACCAGGTCCACCAGGTAGTAAATGGAGCGGTAAGGAATTCCTGTCTGCGACGAAAGGCCAATTTCGCAGGTTCTGCTTGTGCTGTATCCATTTTTTACATCGTGGGGCAATTGGCCTTTCAGGTGTCTCAGTGCTGTGCGGTTAAGTTCGGGGTGTGTAAACCCACGATCGCCAGCCCAACCACAACAACCCACCTGATCGGGCACTACCACCTTATGGGCGCACAGCCTGGCTAGTTTCTCCAGTTCCTTTTCAAGGCCAAGCTTGGTCGTGCTGCAGGTGGCATGCACAGAAATTGTTTCTTGTAATGGGTTGAAATGAAGTCGGGGAACCAGGTATTTCAGGCTGAAAGCGATGGGTTCGAGCAATTCAAGATTTTCTGGTAGTGTTTCCCTCATATGCAGCAAGCATGGGCTCATTTCGCATAGAACCGGCAGTTTACCGTTTTCCGAGGCCTTTAAAAGGGCCGTTGCCAATTCCTGGGATTTCCGATGGCCTTCGGCATTAAAACCTTTGCTCGAAAATGCCATGCCGCAACACAGGCTGTTAATCCTTTCGGGAAGCACTACTTCATATCCGGCCTTAGCAAGCAGCGAAATGGTTTTTTGAACAAGGGCTTGCTTTTCAGCCTCGTTTGCCGTAAGGCCAAAAGTACGATTGATGCATGCAGGGAAATAAACCACTTTGCCTGCGGTACCTACCCCCTTTGGTAATTTAATTCGGGGAGCTCCTTTAGGTGTAAACCTGTTCCAGACCGGGGTGCCCAAAATGAGGTGCAAAAATTGGGTAGTCGAAACCAGGCTATCTTTGCCAAAAAGGCGTTGCTTAAAGGCGGCCAGGTTTAGCATTGTGCGCAGCAGGGCCGTAACAATAGCCATTTGCGAACCGATTTGCCTGGCGGCTGCCCGGGCCAAGACCCCATTGTTCTTGAAACGAAGCTCCTTTACCAGGGTTCCCGTGTTGATTTCTACCGGACAGTTCAGGGCACAAAGCCCATCGGTGGCACAAGTGGCCTCGCCCTGGTATTTAAAGGCTTTCGCCAGATAACGATACTCTGCTCCAAAACTATTCTGTTGCATTAGCTGGTGCAACCTGCGATAAGCAACGATTCGCTGCCGGGGGGTAAGGGTCAGGTCTTTCGAAGGGCAGGTGGGTTCGCAAAAACCACACTCAATGCACTTGTCAATCAACAGGTGCGAAACCGGCATTGACTTCAGGCTGGCCAAATGTATGGTGGGGCTGTCGTTTATCAGAACACCCGGATTTAATATTCCTTTAGGGTCAATAATATTCTTAATGCTTTTCATTACCTGATATATATCATGACCCCATTCCATGGCCACAAAAGGGGCCATGTTGCGGCCTGTGCCATGTTCGGCCTTCAGGCTGCCGTCAAATTTAAGCGTAAGTGAAGCAAGCTCCTCCATGAAGCGCTCATATTGCTTTATTTCTACCGGATTTGAGAGGTCGGGCATTATAACAAAATGAATGTTCCCATCGAGCAAATGCCCCCAGATGACAGAGCCCTTGTAGCCGAAATTCTCAATAAGTTTTTTAAGCTCAGTAAGTGCCTCGGCCAGCACATCGGCCCTGAAAGCAAGGTCTTCTATAATGCAGGCAGTACCGGGGGCACGTGCTGAAGCGGCCGAAGTAAATAAGCCTTCGCGAATGCGCCACAAGGAAGAATAGGTTTCGGGGTCGGTAGTAAATTCTATTGGAAATACCGTGGGGATTCCGTGCAAACCTTTTTCAATTGCTTCAATTTGGTTGCGAAGATCACACAGTACTGCCGCCGAAGTGTCAATAAGCAAAGCCACCACATTCTGTTCAAGTTCCTTAAGCATTGCAGGCATTCCGGGTTTGTTGGCTACTGCCTGCAAGGCATTGTAATCCATAAGTTCGGCAGCGCTTACCTGGCATTCGCGCAAAGGCTTTATGGCCTGGCAGGCGTAGCCTATTTCCGGAAAGAAAACCAACGAAGTGGCTTTAAGGGGTAAGTTAGGAACGGTTTCGAATGTTACTTCCGAAATAAAGCCCAAAGTTCCTTCCGAGCCTATCATCAGGTGCTCAAGAATGCCGATGGGCTCCTCAAAGTCGATCAGAGCGTTGATGCCGTAACCACAGGTGTTTTTTAACTGGTACTTATGCCTGATTTTTTGCCTCATTGGGACACTTTTTTTAACCATGTCAGCCAGTTGAAGCAAGTCGCTGAGCATGGCCGCGTGCGAAATCTTGAAAGCTTCGCGGCTTTCGTCACAGCGGGTGTCTAAAACACTGCCATCGGCCATTATCAGCCTCATGCCGCGAATGGTGTTATAGCTGTTATATTTAATGCCATAACTCGATCCGCTGGCATTGTTTGCCACAATTCCGCCAATGCGTGCCGAGTTGATGGAGGCCGGACTGGGGCCAAGTTTTTGCCCGTAGGGGGCAAGCCGCCGGTTGGCAAGGCCGCCGGTTAAACCACACTCAAAGGTGGCCAGCCGGCCATTGTGGGTTATGCTGCTTTTTGAGTATAAATCACCAATTTCCACAAGCACCGAACTGGTAATAGCTTGTCCGCTAAGACTGGTGCCACCCGCCTTGAAAGTAAGCGGAACGCCCGCCGAATAACAGGCTTCTATAACAAATTTAACTTCCTGTTCAGATTCAACCCGTACCACCAGTTGCGGAATTATTCGGTAAAAACTTGCATCGGTGCCCTTGCAAAGCAAATCAAGGGGTTTGGTATAAACCCGTTTGGCACCAAGATTGTTGCAAAACAATTTCGAAAGTTCCCTGATTTTATAATCCATGAAACATGGTAATTGAAACCAATACCCAAAGTTTCAGCAATTGGCGTACTGAAAAATTAATTTAGTAGTTTTGCCAGCGTTCCGGCCATGTAATTGTTCAAAGTTAGTACATAAACCCATTGTGAAATGAGAAAAATTGCTTTTTCAACCATGCTGATTTTGGTCAGTTTGATTGCTTACGGCCAGGTAAAAACCGGCATTGATGTGTTGCGCGAGCGGGGTTTTGAACCCCTGCGCGGAAAGCGCGTGGGGCTTATCACCAACCCTACGGGTGTTGATAGCCGGCTGCGCTCTACTATCGACATTCTGCATGCTGCTGCCGGGGTGCAACTTGTTGCCCTTTACGGCCCCGAGCACGGGGTGCGGGGCGAATACCCAGCTGGAGAGCTGATCGACAACAAAATTGACCCAACCACCGGAATACCCATGTTTAGCCTGTATGGCCGCACCCGGAAGCCTACACCCGAAATGCTCAAGGGTGTCGATGTATTGGTTTACGACATACAGGACATTGGCTCACGCTCATATACATATATCAGCACACTTGGGCTGGCCATGGAGGCTGCCGCCGAAAACAACATTGAGTTTGTGGTACTCGACCGCCCAAACCCCCTTGGTGGTCTTAAATTTGAAGGACCGCTGGTGGAACCCGCATTCATTTCTTTCGTCAGCCAGTTCCCTATTCCTTATGTACATGGTTTTACGGTTGGCGAACTAGCCCGATTTCTGAATGAGGAACTCATGCTTGCCAATGGGGTAAAATGCAAACTTACCGTAATTGAAATGGAAGGATGGAATCGCAGTATGCTTTTCGAAGACACCGGATTGCAATGGGTACCGTCTTCGCCACACATACCACACGCACATTCGGCTTATTATTATCCGGTTTCAGGAATTCTGGGCGAACTTCATGTAATAAACATTGGGGTAGGTTACACCCTCCCTTTTCAGACCTTTGCCATAGATTGGGTTACCAACGCCGGGGAGCTGACACGGCGCTTAAACCTGCTGCAAATCCCTGGTGTAATTTTCAGGCCCACGCATTACCGGGCATATTATACCGACATGAAAGACAAAATGCTGCATGGGGTTCAGGTGCACCTTACCGATGTGCACAGGGTGCCGCTTTCGCTCATTCAGTTTTACGTGCTCCAGGAACTCAAAATAATGTACCCCGACAAAAACGTGTTTGCAATGAGCCAAAAGAGCCGCCTCGATATGTTCGACAAGGTTTGCGGCACCGACAATATACGCAAAACCTTCGAAAAGCGATTCATGGTGCAAGACTTACTGCCACTATGGACCCGCGAAATCCCTGCCTTTTTGAAAATGGCTGAAAAGTACTTCCTTTATTAGCGCTGTCAAATTATATTGAGCCTTATTGGTAAGGCTTTAATGCAGGTTTTGGGCCGCAAATAGTATCTTAGTTTGCTATTTTCCGGCCCTTTTTGTTTCCAAAAAACTTAAACCTAACCCTGTACATCTTCCTTTTTCTTAATGCCGAAGTTTTTGTCGATCTTAAGCCAGCGCAGCACTAAAAAGCCTGGTATAGTGCATATCATTACCCAAATATAGAAGTTTTTATATCCGATAATTTCCTGCAACCAACCTGAAAACATACCCGGAATCATCATGCCCAGGGCCATAAAGCCTGTGCAAATAGCAAAATGTGCGGTTTTGTGTTTTCCTTCGGCAAAGTATATCATAAAGAGCATATATGCAGTAAATCCGAATCCGTATCCAAACTGCTCAATGGCCACCGAACCAGCAATAAGCCAGAACTCGGTGGGTGTGGCATACGAGAGATAAACGTACATTAGGTTGGGCAAATTTATGGCAAAAGTCATAGGCAGTATCCAAAATTTCAGACCTTTTTTTGAGGCCATCATTCCGCCAAGTATGCCGCCAATGGTCAGGGCAAGTATGCCAATGGTTCCGTAAATTATGCCCACATCGCCTGTGGTGAGGCCCAGTCCCCCAATATCGCGGGCATCGAGCAGAAACGGAGAGGCCATTTTTACCAATTGGGCTTCTGCAAGTCGAAAAAGCATAAAAAAAGCCAGGGCTGGTCCAATATTTGGCTTTTGGAAAAAAGAGCCGAAGGTTTTAAAAAATTCGGTAAAGGCATTTTGGCCTGCCTGTTGCACAATGGCTTTGTCAGTAACTGGTTTGGGAAGAATAAAGCGGTGATAAACAAAAAATGCAACGAACAGGCCAGCAAGCACAAAGAAGGTAATTGACCATGCCAGCGGAATATTTCCTGATCGGCCTTCGAAAAGCGCCTGGGCTGGGCGGTCGAGCCTGGGGTCGAGCTGCACAGCTATCCAGGCGGTTTGATTCCAGTTATTTTGATTAAATACCATGCGGTCGCCCTGAATCAATCTTATACTGGCATCGCCACGGCGAAACCTTGAGTTCAGCACAATTTCCCCGCCATCTTTTGGCGGTGCCGAAAGGGTTATTCCCATCAGGCCAATATTGCCCTGCAAAGCTTCGAGGTTCTGGAGGGAGCCGGTGGTATTTCCAAACCGTTTGCGCAGCCAATCCGACAATGGGTCAGAAATACTGTGTGAAAACCATGAAGGCTCCTTGGGGTCAACAGCCTGCTCGGGCAAAACAAAGCCGTGCCTGAGGTTGTTTTCAGCAACCAATTGGCGCAACGAGTCGGCAGCTGCTTTCTTTATGTTTTCGTTCGAAACCAGGAGCCTGTCGGTAGAAACCAGAAAAGTAAGCTCGCCTGTTTCGGGTGCTCTTTCGGGCGAGAAAGACTTTATTTCCACGAAATTTTCATGACTGGTGTCGACAGTAAAACGCACAGGCTCCTGTCCGGTATATACTTCGAAAAAACCGGCAAGTATTATAAGCAGGCCCTGTCCTGTAATCATGGCCATTCGGTAAAAAGTGCTTCGAATGCCAACAAAATAAGCCTGTTCGTGCTCTTTGAGGCCCAGCATATAATAGCCATCGGCGGCAATGTCGTGGGTGGCCGAGCTAAAAGCCAGCAGCCACATAAAAGCAAGGGTGTACTGAAAAAAGCCCGGAAGCGGAATGGTAAACGCAACCCCGGCAAGGCCGGCACCAACAAGCAGCTGCATTGTGATAATCCACCAGCGCTTGGTTTTAAATAGATCAATCACGGGGCTCCATAGCGGTTTTATGACCCAGGGCAAATACAGCCAACTGGTGTACAGGGCAATGTCAGTATTTGAAATTCCCAAGCGTTTATACATAATAACTGACACGGTCATTACTACCACATAAGGGATTCCCTGTGCATAATACAGAGATGGGATCCAAGCCCAGGGCGAGCGTTTTGATTCCTTAGCCATTGCGTTTTTTTAAGATTTTATATTGGTTTTCTAATAGAGGGTGTTCAGTTCTGCTCCTTTGAAGTAATGGGCTAAAATGGCCTTATAGTTGAAGCCCCTGGCTCCCATAACTGCAGCACCAATCTGGCAAAGGCCAACTCCATGCCCCCATCCGGCACCTTTCAGAATAAAACTTTGAGGAATACCCTGGTGCAATGTTCCTTTTTCGGCCACAAATGCAGCACTATAAAGGTGAGAAGGCGAAAAGGCCTTGCGTATCTCCAGCTCTTTCCCAATAATAACGTTGCCTGTGGTTCCTTTTACAAGAAGCTTGACAAGCCTGCCCGAAGTGCCCCGTTCAAGCGCAACAAGGTCGAGTACTTGCCCTACATCAACATTTACGCGGGTACGCAACAACTCCTGAATGCGTTCCTGTGCCAAATTCACCTCCCATCGAAAAAAGTCGAATGTTTCCTGATCATAATCCTTTAGCACTTGTGCCAAAACCGATTTATCGGTAGTGTTGCAGAACGCCTGTGGGCTGGCAAGTATCCATTGTTTCGAAGCCTGCTCAAGGCTCAGGTCAGTTTCAAACCCTTTGGGTGGTTCAGGGTTGTCGATAACCATTTCGAGGTAAGGGTGCTTTACAGGTTCCCACACATTTTCGAATCGTTCGGTAATGCCACCACAGCATTTCGAGTAGCGGGCATCGCAAATTTTGCCCTGATAAACAAGCACTTGCCCGCGGGTGCTTTCTATGGCATCTTCCGCAGCAGTTCGCGCAAGGGTTGTAATTCCCTGGTAGCGCTGGCAATGATCGTCGGCACATACATCGAAGTTTTTGTGGTCTTCCCGGTCGTACCAACGAATGCGCTTACCGGGGGCTTCTTCCTTTTGCCCATAACCGCCAATGGCCTTTACCAGTTTGCCCTTTTCTATTTGTGCCAGCAGCCAGCTGCGCGAAATAACCGCATGGGCCTTCAGCAGTTCGGTAGAAGAGGTGGCACTCATTTCTGAAGAAATTACGCTGGTAAGATAATCTTCAAGAGAAACAACATTGATGGCGGTTAGGTGTCCTGACTCCAATATAACCTCAATACTGCCTTTGAACCGCTGATTCTGTTTTCGCTCCCAGTGGAAGTTTATACCTATGGTAACATCCTTCAGGTCGAAACTGGCCGTTTCATAATCGACCGGCTCAAAAAGCACAGGCCATTGAACATCAAATGCCTTTCCTTCGACAACCAGCCTGGGTTCAACACCCTGAGCCACAACGCTACCGCAACCTTCAAAAATTTTGCCGGAAGGCAAATGCCTGTATTTTCCGTTAAGGCAAAACTTTACTTCAGGGGCAAAAAGAATTCCTGCTTTTATTACCGGGTCCATAAGTTAATTGTTATAAAGAAATGCCTGTTTAAGTTGCTCCCATTTATCATTATCAAGGGTAACCTGCCTAAGTACGTCGCGGCTTGTATTCAGGTCGAGTTTGTCAAAATCTTCCTGCCGCGGAATTATAAGCACCCCGCCCAGGTCAACAGCTGCAGGGCTAAGCATTATTTTTTGGGTGCCTTCGGCAAAAAACTGCCAGGGGCGGTGAACATTTCGCGGAAAAAGGAAAATGCGCCAATGGTCATGGTTCCAGATGGCCAGGATGTTCATCATGGGCTCGGTCTGATCAGGCTCAAAGCGGGAAAGCACCTCAATGGCTTTGCCTATTTGGGTTTCGAGCCAAATTCTGTTGGGTGAAGAAAAAGCCAATGCGTGTCGCAGATAAGCTTCCATGGCAAAAACGCAAGAACCATTATCAGTAAAAAGAGTGGTGGTCAGGGGTTTTTCAAAGTCTTGTTCGATGGGCAAAAAGCCTTTGTTGCCAGCCTGGAAGTGAAAATGGTCGGGGGCCGATGCGCCGCAACGGGGGCCATTGTAAAACACCACAAATTCATCAAGCTCTTTGGCTAGCAAAAGCATATCCTGAAAGCGGCCCTCCAGCCTTTGCGGAGCATGATCAATAATAGGAATAGTAAGGTGCCTCTTAAAAATAGGAAAGGGGTTTACCAGCAGCAGGTAATCTTTCCCGAAAAGGATGCCCTTTTGTTGCTCAGGAAGGTGGGCAGGGCAAAGAAAGCACGGGCGCTTGCTAATTGACCCGGGATCGACTTTGGCCGAAGTAGAATAAATACGCTCGGGATTGAACTGCACCCTGATTTGGGCCAGCGGCGAAAACGGAATTGATTTGGTTACTGCCTTTTGCAAGCCTTGGTAGTTTGCCCTTGCCATATCCCAGTTTTGCAACTGGTCTTCGAACAGGTCATTCACCAGTGTTTTCAGGCTTTTGCCTTCAGTATCCCTAAACAGATAATCCATAATTTTTTTATTTGCGGTTCATTGCCATCCTGGCCCAAAGCTCTATGGTTCTAATGCGGTCTTTGTAGGTGTTGTGGGTGTTGGTTTTTGCAATATCGAGCGAGGCATCGGTATTGTCGTCCCAGCGGCGGCACAAATAGAGGGGTTCATAAATGCGGCCAATCTGGTAATGGCGCGAAATGGCCAGGCCTACAGCATAATCTTCGCCGTAGCTAACATTGGGCACCTTAATGCTTCGCAACACCGGGGTATAAAATGCCCTTGGTGCCCCAAGGCCGTTGATGCGCAAAGCATTGTTGCGGCCGTTGTCGGGCGTCCATTCGCGATGGTCAATAAGGCCAGGAGGTATCTCCTCAAGTTTATAGTTTACCATTTGATAACTGCCTACCAGCATGGCGCAGTTTTGGGCATAAAAGGCATCAACAATGCGTTGCAGCACGCCAGAATCTATATACAGGTCGTCGCTGTCTAACTGAATGGCGAACTTGCCACATTGAGGGTGAAAAAGCCCTTCATTCCAGCATCCACCAATTCCCATATCCTTCCTGGCTGGCACCACGTGCACCAAACGCTTGTCTTCCAGGGCAAGTTTTTTGAGAAGGTCGGTGGTACCGTCGGTAGAGTGGTTGTCAACCACAATAATGTTGAAATTAAAGCCGGCATTTTGCAAAAACACCGAACGCACTGCATCTTCAATTGTTTTAATTCTGTTCCTTACGGGGATAATAACCGAAGCTTCCACCGCAAACTCCCCATTGGCAAAATCTATGGGTTTGAATGTTGGCTTCAGGTAGCCGCCTATTTCTTTCAGGTGGGAGGTGCAAACTTTTTCCATTTCAACCTGCACGGCACGGTTGCGCGGGTCAACGTAGTCGAACATTTTTTCGCCCGAGCGCCGGGTATCGGTTTCCTGCTCGGTGTAAAGAAACTCTGGTATGCGAAAAAGGATCTGCTTTTGCGATACCCTTAGGCGAAGGTCGTAAAGGCCCGCAAACTCGCAATTTGTCTTCATGCCGCTTACCGCTTCCTTTAGCGCTTCGGTATTGTAAAAAAGCACTGGGCCAAAGTTGAAGTCGTCGCGAAGGCTTCCTTCCTGATAGTCAATTACTGGCAAGGGGGTCATTATTCCGTCATTTATCTGGTAGTGATCAGAATAAACCAAGCCGGCCCTGGTGTCGGTTGCCACCTGCAGCATACGTTCCAGGGCAAAAGCGCCCAATTGCAGAGGCAAACTCCTGGTGTAAATAAATGTGAAAGGCGTTTGGCTCAGGCCGGCAATGGCTTTAATGCCTTTTGAAGATTGCAGCGAAGGCACTTCAACAAATGTAACTCCCTTTGGCATAGGAGCCAAAGGATTGTTGCCCAGCACAATTACCGTTTCAACCAATGGCTGGTTCATTAACTCGCTCAGGGTTAATTCAAGATCGGCAACATTGCCCGCAGGCACAAAACACGTAATTTTCTTTTGCATTTCTTTAGATGTTATTTTTCAAAATAATTCAGGATACTTTTCATCAACTCATTCCTTTGTTTTTGTTCGGCAACGGCTTCAAAAGGGAAGCCCATTGAAACGGCCTTGTACCTGGGACCAAAAATAACTCCTGCGCTGATCTGGTTTACACCGTACCGAAACAGGGTGTATGCACCGGGGGCATAAGGCTCAATGCCATCGGGGGCTTCAACAATATAATAATCAGGGTGCACTTCGTTATTAAAACTCAATGTTTGAGGAAATCTGGCAGCAAACTCATCCGTAACTAAAACTTCGGGCTTGTTGGCGGCATGATTTGTGCGCCACACAAAGCCAAGCGTTTCTTTTGCAAAATGCATTGCAAGGCTGTCAGTGTGTACAATCATGTCGGTGCCAATATAGGCTCCTGACAAAAACACATGACCGCCAACAGCCGTAAAATCCCTTATCCAGTTCATTAAATCAGGTGTAAATACCCTAAATTCGGTTTGTCGGGGTTCTTTAAGTTGAGGCACGCCCAACTGTTCGCCAAGTATAATGCTGGCAGCCCAAAGCCCTGTTTTAGGCATCCTGTTTTCTTCAAGGGCTTTTCGCGAAACAGAAATAAATGAGTACCCGGCATTGCGTATTGCAGCACCATGTATTTCGGGAAAGTCAAAAGTATTGCCTATCAGTTTCCATTCTTCCATGTCGGCGTGGCTGGCTCCCCAACCGGGGCTGTCGTCGTGCAGCCAGGGCGAGTGGCGGTCGAAGTTGTGCTGGTGGCCAGTGTATGAGGCATTGTAATGAAAAGGCACTCCCTGATCGCTCCACCAGGCCAAACCAGCCATGGAGGGGGTGTCAAATATGGCCGGTGCGCTAATTCGGGTAAAGCCATTGACTACCAGTACCGTTTTGGGCTGGTTTTCAACAAGAGCCACTGCAAGGGTTTCTGAAGGCAGGCTTTCGCCGCCACTGTTTATTGCGCTTACGCGAAATGAATACAGCGTGTTCCAGCTTGGAAGCTCAAGTTCAAAATAATGCCCGGTGGTTAGGGTACCCGTATCAAAGCCCATTCCTTCTGTTTTGGTGAAAACCTTGTAGCTAAGGGCCTGCGCCGAAGGTTCGATCGGGTCGGGGGTTGGCAGCCAACCAATGCGGATTCGTTTACTGCCAATTCGCTCAATCATTAATGATTGTGGTGGCAGTGGCTTAACAACTGCGGTGCGGCCTTCGTTGGCAGCTACATAGCGCAAAATTCCTTTATATATTGCCCGGCTTACGCCCTGCTGAAACCGGGGGTCGAGGCCGAAGCGCATGTCGGCCAGGTTTTGGTGCGAGAGCAACTCCAAAAGCATTGTTGGCACCTGCGGGCGCCAGGCTTCGCTGTACTGGCGGTCCCAAAGGGCGCGCCGGGTCCAGTTTTCATTGAATAGCTCCCTTATGTCGTTCACAACTTGGTCTTGCACCAGGTCGGTCAGGTCGCGGCTGGCCATCTTCGAAACCCCGTCGCGAAACAGGCCATTGTCGCGCTGGGTGCTGTAAATGGCCAGTGTGCCAATCACAGTGTCGTTGGGTGTGGTTCCGGCATCGGTATGGAAAGCAAGTGCAAGGTCAATGGGTATATTCAGGCCGGGTAAGCCCGGATTTGGCGTAGGGCCTAATGGAGCACCTATAAGGAAGTTTACCCACTCGCCCCGCGACATAAAGTCGTCGTTGTAGTCGTTGCGCCCCGCATTCAGGTTGTAAACCAAGGTGTCGGGCATGCCTGCATATTGCAGGAAGTATCGGGCACCCTCGTGAAATCGTGGCCGCTGGCTGGTTTTCCAACCGAAGGACTCATCAGGCATTTCGTTCAGTTGGGGTTTTAAATGGCCATTTTCCTGGGCCGAGCGGCCCCGTTGTTGCGCATCGGCCGAGGCCCTGCGCGCCACATTGCCCATGCCTCCCCCAAATCGAAGCGCATCGGCAGTAACGCCCCCTTGCTCATTGCCATAAACTTCAAAACTGCCAGTTGGGATATTCTTCCCTTTTTTGAAAAAGTAGGTTCCAAGGTAAACCCAGGTGCCCCCACCCATGGTTTGGTTAAGTAAAAAGCGCTCCGACCCTCCGGCATAATGCAAAACGCTTTCCACGGAAGTGGAGTTGAAAGGGTGCTGTTGCCATGAAAAATAAACTGCGTAATGCCCGTCTTCAGGAAAATCAGGAATATATTGCAATGAGGCAGGGCTTCCGGCCCGGGGAAAGTACTTTAAATGGCTTCCCATTTCAAATGGGTTCTGACCATCGAACAAGGTGTCTTTTGGGGCGAAGCCTCCAGGCAGCCTTTCCCAATGGTTGTTATCAGTATTGTTTATAAAAAGCTCCGAATTGCCTGTTGAACCATCCAGGTCAACAATGACTTCGTGATTCTGAAAATCCCTTTCGCGCGGCAGCAGCACCACCGCCCCGGCATTTTGGAGCATGGGGGCAATGTATTGGTTTACATAAACCATTGGAAAAAGGTCCTCGACTGTGCCAAACAGCCTGGCACGCTGCCACTGCCATCGGTTTCTGACATTGTCAAAATACAATCCATGGCTGTGCCAAATGGCAAGGTGGGAGCCTGAAAGGCCACCCGGATAATTGGCCCGTGAAGAGTTGCGGACAAGCGGATTATTGTTCTGTTTTGTGCGCACCCTTGTTAGGTCAGTTTCGAGGTGCGGGTGCCTGAAGGCATTAGGAATATAATCGTGAAGTGGGCGGTTTCGGCAAAAAAGGTTCAGGTTCAGGTTTAGAAACCGCCTCCCTAGCCGGTTCATTATCCCGGCCTCAATTTGCCTTAAAAAATTCGGCCTAATGGGCAAGTGAGTAAGGTTAGGATGGAAATACACATTCAGGGTGGCCGATTGCCGATTGATTGAAATGCTGTCGATACCAATTGCCCCCACATGCTTCCAGGCGCTGAAAAATTCTCCGAAATTGTCGAGCCGCCTTTGGGCAAGGGCTTCCAGGCGTGCCTGGCTCTTTGCGGATATTATGGTTGCAGATGGCCTGGCCATGACACAATTGGAAGCAAAGACAATAAAAATTGCTGCCGCTATCTTTTTAAATGAATGAAAGCTTGCCAGGTTAAGCATTTAACAATAAATATAATGCCTGAAAATTAAACCAAAATTCAAAAGTATTAACTCTTTTTGAGGAAACAAAAATACGGTTTTAATTTTTAAAA
>CAYGDW010000004.1:0-100136 GCA_964348755.1 uncultured Bacteroidales bacterium
GGCTACGAGTGCCTGATTAAGAAATACGACGGCAACCAGAACCGCCGCAAGGTGCACGAGGGCATCGAGGGGTTGCTGATAAGCATCTACTGTATGAGCAACCTGCCATTTGGCGAGTGGGTGTACGAGGATTACAACGCCTTTGTGGAGGGCAAAAAGGACATAGTAGATCAGCAATCGGGCGAGGTGCTGAACCCTGCAGATTATTATGATGCCACAGGCTATCCGGTGTATTTGGAGCGCAGCACCGTAAGGCATTATTTCTACAAAAACAAAGCCTTAGTTGACAGTTTGCGCAAAAACCGTATCGACTTCATCACCCAAAATACACCTTACAACCAGCGCAGGAGGCCAGATTACAGCCTGTCGAAAATATCAATGGACGACCGCACACTGCCCAGGCGCACCCAGGATGGCGATATGGTGAATGTATATTTTGCAATGGATGTGCTGTCGGGGGCATGGATAGGCTACACCCACAAACGGGGCGCTTTGGCGGTGGAAGATGTGTGGGAGTGCTTTCGCAACATGTACGCCACGCTCAATAGCCATGGCATGGTGTGGCCCGGCGAGGTGGAAGTGGAGCACCACCTGATGAGCAGTATATCGGATGAGTTGAGCCTGATGTTTGCACACAATACCTTTTGCGCGCCGGGGCTTTCGCGCGGCAAGCGCGCCGAGCAAGGAGTAAGGGCCAAGAAGTATGAAGACGAGAAACGGCATCAGACAGGCATAGGACGCTGGTATGGCAAAGGGGCTTTCAAAACCAAATCGGCCAATAAAGACCCCGAGTATAAGGACGAAAGATTGCCCTTTGCCCGGCTTATTGCCGACGACATAGAGAGCATAAATCGCCATAACAATGCGCTGCATCCAGACCAGAAGCGTTTCGGCGGCAAAACCCGCTGGCAGGTGCTTGCAGAAAATCAAAACCCGCAACTCGCTGCAGCACAGCCGCACCTGCTTATGCGATATCTGGGCAAGTCCACAAAAACCAGCATTACCAACAACACCTATCTGAAAGTGCAGTACGCCACCTATGCCATAGAGAGCTACGCGGTGATAAAGCGGCTCAAGCCCGGCAACTACGAAGTGGAAGCCCGATGGCTGCGAGATGCGGATGGGGGTATGGATGAGGTGTACCTGTATCAGGACGATAAGTATATAGGCATGGCCATGAAGGAGGAGCGCTACAATGAGGCCAAGATAGAGCGCACCGGCAAGGATGAGGAGATTCGTACCCGCCAGGCTAAGAGGCAGGCCACATTTCACAAAGAGCTGAAAGAGGAGAGGGAGAAGAAATACCGCAAGGTGGCAGTGTTTGCCGCCAATACAAACTACCACGATACACTGCAGCCCGAGATACTTGCCGTAACACCCGATGCGCAGCCGGAGCCCAATGACGAACCGCTTGCTAATTATGACCCCGAATATTGGGTGCAGAAGGCACTCAGAGACAGATAATGCAATACAGTTACATAACCCTTTAAAACCCGTTGAATTATGATTACAGAAGAAATGAAAAAACAGATTGTTGCAGCCATTGAGGCCAACAGGAGCAAGTATGCCAGCGATGCCAGGTTTGCCATTGCGCTTGGGATAAACGCTGCGCAGTTTTCGAGCGTCCGCAGGGGCAAGCTCGATCGTATACTGAGCGATACCAACTGGATAAGCATAGCCCGGAGGCTGGATGTGCAATTGGGTGCCCGGCAGGAGTGGAAAACCGCCAAAACACCAGTGTATATATATATCTACAATCAACTGAAGGAGTGCCAGGACAACAGCCAGAGCGGACTGCTCTGCGACCGCGCCGATGTGGGCAAAACATACACCGCCCGGTGCTATGTGAAGGAAAACCGCAATGCGGTGTATATAGACTGCAGCCAGGTAAAGAGTAAGCAGAAGCTTATAAGGCAAATAGCCCGCGAGTTTGGCATATCGCACTCGGGGCGCTATAGCGATGTGTACGAAGACTTAGTATATTACCTGCGCACCCTCTCGAGTCCATTAGTGATACTTGATGAGGCGGGCGACCTTGATTATGCCGCCTTTTTGGAGCTGAAGGCGCTGTGGAACGCCACCGAGTTTGTGTGCGGCTGGTACATGATGGGGGCCGACGGACTAAAGACCAAGATAGAGGAACATATGGGCAGGAAAAAAGTAGGATACGAGGAGTTGTTTTCTCGATTTGGCAAGCGGTTCTTAAAGATCACCCCCGATGGCACGGAAGCCTGGGATGATTTTGCCCGCGCCCAGGTGGCCCTTATAGCTCGCGCCAACTGCCCCGATGCCGATGTGAAGAAGATATATCACAACACAGGCGGCTCTTTGCGCCGCATACCCGTAGAGCTGAGCAAGATGGACAAGGATATAAAAGCCCATGCAGAATGACAGAGACTAAAAAGAAACGGGCGCAAACCATACGAAGGGCTATTTCAGTAACCGATCTGGCCAATTATGCCCCTCGTCTGCTGCCTTTTGAGGGTGCATGGTACGATTTGGTCGGCTGCCCTGAGCTAAAGGGCACATGGCTGATATGGGGCGACAGCGGCAGCGGCAAAACCCGTTTTGCTCTGCAGCTTGCCAAGTATCTTACCAATTTCTGCAAGGTGGGTATCAACTCACTCGAAGAGGGGTTGAGTGCCAGCCTGAAGATCGCTTTTGGGGAGGTAAAAATGGAGGAGGTAAAGCGCAAGATAATATTGCTTGATCAGGAGCCAATAAGCGAGCTTGCAGCGCGCATAAAAGCGCCGCACGGCCCGCGGGTGTGGATAATAGACAGCATGCAATACACCGGACTGAACTACAACGACTATAAGGCTTTCCGGGAGCTGTTCAAGCACCGCCTTTTGATACTGATAAGCCACTCGAGCGGCAACCTTCCGGAGGGGCGCACCGCCCAGAAGATTCGTTTTGATGCCTTTGTGAAGATCCGCGTGGAGGGGTATCGCGCCTTTGCCATGAGCCGCTATGGTGGCGGCAAAACTTACGAGATATGGCCCGAAGGGGCAGCCCGATACTGGGGAGAAAGAGACACATTAAACAAAATCCTTTGCCATGATAACCCTGAAACAGATTAAAACAACCACCGAACAGGTATTTGACCTTGAGGCGGGCAGCCTCGAAAGCCCCAGCCGCAAGGTTGGCATTACCGATGGCCGCCATGCCTACTGGCTTGCCGCTGTGTATTTTGGATTCAAACAAACCAACGCAGCCACCACTATACAAAGGCATCATGCCAGTGCTTATAACAGCATTACCCGGTGCCTGCACTTGTGCCAATCAGAGCCCGGGTACAAGAAAAGAGTAATCGAACTATTAAACAACCTAAAGCCTTATGAAAAAACTGAAAAAAATCGCGCCAGCGTTACCCTTTTTAGGTGCGCTGTTGATGCTGTGCTTTGAGGCGCAGCCGGGCCCCGGCTGGTTTGCCAGGCAAATGATTATCGCAATAGTGGCTATAGCTCTGCTCGCCTGGGCAGTAGTATTGAGCCGCAAATATCCAATATGCCATGAGCGAGATCAGGAATAACAGAGCTGCCATAATAGGGTGTGAGATCATACTCAGGCACACGGAAGCCCGCATAGAGGCCATTGAAGAGCGTCTGCTGAGCGAGAAAATGACCAATCGCAAGTTTATGCAACTGTGCGACGAGCGCGGTGCCCTGATGATGAAAAGGCGCACTGCTATTAAAAAACTACAATACGCCCGCAAGGGGAAAAACCCGTGGGGGGAGGCCGAAGCGGTGTTGAGCTGGCAGCGCCACCTGCAGGTAATAAGAGCTGATTTGTAAACCCTTTTAAACATAATTACAATGAATATTGATTTGAAATCTCTGAGCGCCGAACAGAAATTGGAGCTTATGAAGCAGTTAGAAGCCGAGGAAGCGGCACAACGGCAAAAGATTAAGGAAGACCGCGAAACCTACAAGAAGATTGTGGATGAAACCATAGTGAATGTATTTGACCTGCTGCGCCAACTGAGCAATCAGATTGCACTTGCGAAGGAGTTTACCTACAACTCTTTTGGAGACATTATGGAAATGAAGGCCGATGTGTATGGCGAGCGCGTGAGCGAGCAGTACAGCCACACCTTTACCACCATCGACGGCAAGCTGCGCATAAAGCTGGGCCACCATGTAAGCGACGATTACGACGACACAATGAATGTGGGCGTCGAAAAGGTGAAAAAATACATAAGCAGCTTAGGCAAAGACAAGGAGAGCAAGCAATTGGTGGGAGCCGTGCTGCAACTTCTGAGCCGCAATAAGGAGGGCAAGCTGCATGCCAGCAGGGTGGTGCAACTCAGCAAGATGGCCGACGAAAGCGGCAACGCTGATTTTGTAGAGGGCGTAAAAATAATACGCGATGCCCACCAGCCACAGCGTAGCAAAAACTACATACAGGCATGGTATCGCAGCGATAACGATACTAAAAACGAGTGGCAAAGCCTGCCCCTGAGCATAACCGAAGCCTGAGCCATGAGCACCCCACCCCTTAGCACCGTAAGATATAAGGTGTATTACCAGAAGCCTTGCGGCTACATGGAGGTAATGACCATGGAGGTAGAAAACAACTCCATGGCCATTACCAACTTAGTATATGATTTTTATAAACTGCACCCCGGTTGCACAATAATAAGGTACATCAAAATCGACTGAGATGAATAGCGACAGCAAAAAACACAAAATCAAGACTTTCCACGCGTTGCTTGCCTGCCTGCATCTGATGAGTTACAAGGAGGACATGCTTGCAGGCTACGGTGTGGAAAGCACTACTGAGCTTGATGAGTGGGAGTTGGATGAGCTTATCAACCGGCTCCGCGACCAGGAACGACAACTGCACCACAAGCATGATGCAGAGATTCGTGGGCTGCGCAGCGTGGCCCTTACCATACTGCAACGGATGGGTATATATTGCAACAACGGCGACTGGGGAGTGGTCAACAACTTTTTGCTCAACCCCCGTGTGGCCGGTAAGATGCTCTACGAGATGAAGGCCGACGAGCTGCGCGAACTAAACAAAAAGCTGCGCGGCATAGAGCGCAAAAAAGCAGAGCAAAAAGAAAAAGCAGAATACCTTGCCCTAAACAACTAAAAGGTATGACAGAGAAACGATACTACCTCACATCAGTACAATTTGATGGAGAAATAGAGCTGGGCTACTGTGGCGAGGGTTATTTGGTGCGGTTTGAAAACCGCGGCAACCTTGACAGCGTGCAACGAGCCTGGCTGCTGACCCACTTACCCATACACCTGCATGCCCTGGAAGAGCTAAAGAAGAAAAGCAAAACCCTTACCATTACGCAGGTGCGGCAGGCGATATGCTTCGATGATTTCTGGAATCGCTACGACCACAAGGCTGTAAGCAGCAAAAAGAAGGCCCTGGCAGCCTGGCAGCGCATGCCCGAGGCAGAACGCATAAAGGCATACAACCACATACAGCGCTACCTGCAAAGCCTGCCCGGCGGCATATCGAAAAAGTATGCCGAAACATACCTCAACTCGCAGCTGTGGAACAATTAAAAAGACATTGAAATGGATATTTACAGGCCTTTTAAATGCAAAATAAAGCTCTCGTGGCACGAGCTGAGGGTGCTGAATGAAATTATTGGGCGTGTCAGGCACAGCCAACCCCTTAAGCGCAGAGCCATGATGGAGTGGGCAATAAAGAAGCGCATGGAATACATACGCAAGCTCATGAGCCGCAAAAAGGAGTATGTCATCACCCTTAATGCTATAGATGCCTGGGCGGCTATCACTATAATCCGCAATGCCACCCTGTGCGATGAGTATGAGATGGTACTTGTCATCAAAATAGAAGACCATGTGGCAAGATTGATGTGATATTTAGTGTACAACACCTTAAAACCTTACAACAGATGCAAAACTTTGAAAATACCGCAACCCAGCCAACGCCCGGCAAATGTAAGCCGATTCTGTTTGCAACTCCAATGATTCAGGCTATTCTGAGGGGCGAAAAGACGCAAACCAGAGTGATAATTAAGCACAAAAACCCGATTGAATCAATTAGACCTATCATGAGGTGCATTGAAAATGAAAAGGATTGGGACAAATACATCTTAACAGATGAGCTTGGTGAGGTTTTTTTAATCAAACCAAAATACAGTGTTGGTGATATTCTTTGGGTTCAGGAAACATGGCATCCCAAGCGCCACAATATGCCTACCGGATACAAATATGAGTATAAAGCAACGGCACAAGAGGATGGCAACCCCACCGATGAGCCCTGGAGGCCTGCCATGCACATGCCTATAGAGGCTTGCCGCATTTTTCTGAAAGTAACGAAAATCAGAGTAGAAAGGCTCGAAGACATTACCAAAGAAGATGCTATTGCCGAAGGCATAGAAAAATGGCAACAGGCAGGATATACCCGGTATAAATCATATTTCAAGCCGGTGGTTGGATTTTGGGACACACACGATCACCCCTTGGGAGTACACGCTGCTGTTGCTTCTTTTCGTTCTCTTTGGGCAGATATACACGGATTTAAAAGCCTAAATGACAATCCCTGGGTTTTTGTGTATGAATTTAAACACACGGACCACTAACTCTCGTACTACCATTTTCCTGACATCAGGAAAACGATAAAGACCCGGCGCTGTACCGGGTCTTTTTTATTGTTGAAAACTGAGGCCTTAAGGTATGTCGAAGAATAGTAATTTTATGGACATGAGTGAGTTAAAAACATACACCCGTGTGGGATGCCCCCCAGCGCACTACACCCGCAAGGGGAGGAGCCATGAACTTCTGAGGCGGCGCGATGAGAAGCTCGCAGTGCGCTTTTATTACCATGCGCATATACTGGGTGGGAGTTACAGCGACATACTACAACGGCTTCAGGAGGAATTTGACCTGAGCGAAAAGACTGTTATGGCCAGCCTGCGCGCCAACCAGAAGGTGCTTAACCAGCTTTTTGCCACCCGCCCAAAAGCTTCGGAGCTGCGCAAGCGCTACCCCTACTGGTGCTTTTAAGTGTCTATAAAAGTGGTGGTAAATTCCATGTCAATTACCTTTACGCCCGGATACCTGTTGTTGGTGGTTTGCCTGCTGCGGCTCAGGGTAGAGAACTCAACGGTGCCCCATCCCTGCAAAGCCTTATACACCTTGCGCACCACCTGCATAAGCTCAATGGCTTTAGCGCGCTTTTGCGCCGGCGACAGGTTGTCGGTAGGAAAGGGCATGCGAAATGCCAGTCGCACCACTATACGCGCTTCTACCTGCTGCTCACCTTCGCCCATATCTTCGCACTTAGTGTAGTTGATGTCAATAAGGGCACATGGCATAATTACGGCAGGTATCATGTCCTGGTCGAGTACTTCGAGTTGACCGTAATTAAGGTCAATCATACGTATTTCGCTTACCTGCGACTGTATCTGTTGGCTTACCTTCAAATAGATTTGTTCCATCGGTTTATCTTTGATTTAAAAAGTGTCTGTAATCCTCTCTTAATGAATGTAGTATTTCTTTGTTGAGCCTGCGCGAATAACCCATAAATTGACGGCGCGGCATATTGATGACGCTACCCGCCTTCTTGAGCGCCATGGCCTTGTAAAACTTTGCCTGCGGAGTTTCGGTGCCATCTTTGGGAGCCCCGCCCGCCTTGTAGTGCATAGCCCAAGCCCATTTTTTCATTTTTGGGGTAACGGGTATCTGCCCCCCCTCGTTGTGTATCTGCGCATAAGGCACCTTGCTGTCGCCTGCCGAAATAACCACCCTTCCCGGGCCTACAATCTTTGGTCTTATCGAGTTTACTAATGCGCCCGAGCGCAGCATCAGCGTGCCTGCACCGGCGGGATACCGGGCCGGCTTCCAGGCCGCGCCGTCCCATTCCTTGGTGGTAAATCGCTGCTTAAAGAACTCGGTTGCCGTTTCGGCCAATATATTGGGCACCCTGTCGTGCAGGTAATCGGTACGCAGGGTTTCAAAAAAGTTGTGCAAATCTTTGAATGTTGTCATAATA
The DNA here is from genome assembly GCA_964348755.1 of uncultured Bacteroidales bacterium. GTDB lineage: Bacteria > Bacteroidota > Bacteroidia > Bacteroidales > UBA7960 > UBA7960. The sequence goes on from CAYGDW010000004.1 coordinate 7,984, forward strand.
ATGTTTACTTTTGTAATGAAGTGCCTTTGAGGCGGTAACTGACGGCTACCCTACCGGGTTAACGGGGGCAATAGGAAGTGCGAAGCAGCGTCGATAAGGAACCGAACCCGGGCAGAGCCTTGTAATTATTTGCAAGGCTCTATTTTTTTACCAGTATTCCAGATCGATACTTTTTAACGAGCTCCCTTTTTTCTTCGTGCAACCGAAACCATGTAGCCAACCTGTAACTGCCTTTGTTGTCGATTTTGCCAAGCACCACCAGAGTTTCATCTTTATAGAAGCGTATAAAAACCACATTGCGGAAATCGTTTTTCGTTTCATGTGCATTCACCCATACTTCCGATGGTTTTAAGGTGGTTTCCTTTAGAGCTTCCAGATATTGCACCCTGTTTTCTTTCTTTTGTATATGATGGTCAAAATCTTCAGTATCTATTTTAAGGGCTCTCCCTTTATAATCAATCAGGGTAATCACCCCATCCTTTTTATTGGCAGCCGCCCATTGTTCTGAAGTTCCCATGTACCGTTGCAATACTGTATCAGCTTTGGCTCGGTTCTGTTGTGGGGTAGGTAAGCTAAGGGTTTCATCGTTTACATCTTTGATGAGCTTTTGGTTGAACTTCTTAATGTACATCTGATTTTCGGTAAATACTTCGCCCTTTATGGCCCTGTTAATTGCAAAGCCGTCTTTGCGTGCCCTGCTCCACTCCTTTGACTTCATAAACTCAGCCGCCCTTTTGCGATCAAGCTGCATTTGCTGGTCTGATGGTTTTTCGTGCCTGAGCTTGGGTGTTACCCTACATCTGCACCGCCAGCCGTTTGGCGGGTATATTTTGGCCCATATTGGATCGCTGCAAGGTAGTATCAGGTTGTGCAGTTGTTCGTGCTCCTCGCGCACCTTGCCATCATTTACCGTTACATACTGCCAGTAAGGGAATATTTCTGCCTGAGCCATGAGCCTGTGGTAAGCGGCGCTGTTAGTAGCCACCGCATTGGCGGTTTGATACTCTGATTGCAGCCATGCCCCGTTGAATGTGCCGGTGATCGTTTTAGCACTTGCCTGAAACTCCGCAAAGCTCCTTGCCTGCCTGAGCGCAGCATTCAGCTCGTAAATATTGGCAATGGATTTGGCGGCAGAGAATTTAAAAATATTGATGTCGTAAGCCACATGCAATGCATCAGGCTCAAAGCCGTATGCCGTTTTAAAGGCAAGCTGGTTAGCCCTAAAGGCGTCGTCAATGGCAGAGGTAAGCACCCGCGAGGTATGGCTGAAAAGAGCCTGATCCCAGGTTAGTTTTCCCTCAGCAGAGGCAACCCGCTTTATGAGTGCGTCATCGTCAAACAGGGGCAGGTCATTGGTGGAGCTGTCCATGAGGTGAACTCCACCGCACATCTGGCATGCCCCCGCTGTTACGGGGGCTTTCACGAAAAAACCGGCAGCCCTTTCCCAAAGCTGAAGCAGGAAATTGCGATCAGACAACTTCTCTTCCTTCTCCTCTTTTTCTTCCTTCTTAGTTTCCTTCTCCTCTTTTTCTTCCTTCTCCGGCTTTTCTTCCTTCTCGGGCCTGTTTTTGGGTCGAGGAATGGAGTAAAACTCATAGAGCCATTCTTCATCCATTTCTAACCCTAATTCGTTTTTGGCACGGATATGTATGCTTATCTGGTCGCTGATGGAGAGGCTTTCGCCCTCGTCGGGAAAATAGAAGTACCCGCCGCTTACCGGATAGCCCCTTTTTTCGAGCCTGGGCAGCAGCGCCTGATTAAGTATGCGAGCCACAAAGCGGCGGTCGGCACGGTTAATGTCCTCTTCCACGGCTTTGTGAACCTTACTCTGTGATAAGGAAGAGCCATCGGTGGTGGTCATAGTTTGGCCCAGTATGCCAATCAGTATCTCCTCGTTGCAGGCGTCTCGAAGTTTCGAGAACAGCTCTCCGCCGCCACTTGCGGCAGCCGATTCCACTATTTTTACCTCAGTCTCTTTGGGTGCCACTAAGTATGACGCGCTTCCCGATCTTTCGAGTGCTTCCTCGAGCAGGCGGCGGCTTTCCTGATCGTGCCCGGCATAAGTCCCCAGCCGGAAGGGCATACCGAAAAGCTCGGCAAACTGCGCCCAGTCGCCGAAGCCCCCGCGCTTGTAGATTATATATGGCGCTGCTTCAAGTATAGCCCCAAGGTCGTCGTCCTGCCCCACTTCGAGAAAGAAATCGTCATTCTTGTAAGAGATGCCGGTGTCATCAGTAGGGGATATCAGCACCTGTCCCGTGTCTATCTTGAGATGCTGGCGCGGGATATTATAGCACTTGAAGCCGTTTGAGAAATCGAGTTCAATAACTGATTTGCCCCAGAAGCGTGCGTTTATGATCTCGGTAATGAGCTCTTCAAACTCCTGAGTGTCCATGAGTGCCTCAATGGCAGACTCGGGTTTGTTGTTGCGCATAAATACGAGCTGGGCATTGGTGATGGAGTAGATGCGTTTACGGATAGCCCCTTTGAGCACATTGTCGAGCAACACATCTTCGTACAGTTCATACAGCTTTATTCTTCGGCCATAGTCGGCAGCCTTGAGGGCGGTGCGCCACTGCTCCACATCGAGTACGCTCCGGTTGCTGGGCTTTACCACCAAGGTTTGCACCACGAGGCTTTTATTGCCGGTATTGTAAGTTGTTTTTTTTGCCATTATAATAGGATTTAAAAGTGATTAAAACGTTTTGGATTACTGCCAAAGGTGATATGCCCTGGTGTAGCCTCGCTGCGGGGCAAATCGGGGGTGATGTCGCCTGCCTGCACCCCTTTGAGCCAGCTCACGGCGCGGGTATAGCGGTCTTTGCGCAGCTCCTGGTCTGCCTTGTAGTTGCTCAATACTATCAAGTGCCACACGGCAATATCTTTTACGAAGGTGAGCAGCAAGGGGTGGCGATCTTCGCCACGGGCAGCAAAGATTGCCTGTATATTATACTTACCTAAGTATCCTTTGACTTCGGAGATGGCCGTGTCAATAGCCCCATCTGCAATAGCATTGTCATTGTCGGTTATCACATCAATATCGTTGATGTTCATGTGGCTCTTTAATTCATCTTTGGTGGTGTACATAGTTTTGGGGATTAGGTTTCAAAATCTTTTTTTGTTGGTGTGTTTGATGCCTATTTTTATTGCCCCTTGCAGGGTAACGAGTTTGGAGTTGATGATCCACACGGCACCTTCCACGGCGTCGGGGCCGTCAACAGGTACCGACATGCCCGGCTCCACCGCCTCAAACTGTTCGACCATGCGCTGCATGTGGGGGTTGTTTTTTTCGGCAATATTAAACACAAGCCTGCCGGTGCGGTTGAGCGGCTCGAGATTGCCCTCGATGCGCACGAACTTCTCAGGCTTTTTGCGTGTGTCTGGCGTTATGTTGATATAGTTGCCACGGGTGGCAGTTTCGGCAGTAAACAAGGGGATAAACACCTGCTCATAAAATGGGTCTTGCAATGAGTTGTTTTCGATGTAGTTGTATAGTTGGGTCTTTTCTCCGGTATAATCAGCCATATCCCAATACCAGGTTACAAAGCGGCTGTTTTTGACCTGCTCCAAAAAACAGGTGAGCACATAGAAGATGCCTGCTTTCTCGCCCACAAGCGGCAGTGCTTTGTAGCTTGCCCCCGCCTTGTTTTCCTTATTGCTTGGGGCCGGATCGCCATACGCCACCAAAAAGCGAAAATCGGAAAGCTTTGGCACCACCCCCCACACAATATCTTTGAATACGGTGCCCTCCGATACGGGGTTGTTGAAATACTCCTGCTGTGCTGCCGCAAAAGAGATTTTGGAGAGCAGGTAGTCAATATCCTCTTCGGAGTTTTTGGCCCATACCGATTTGCCGTTTTTGTAAAGTAAAAAAGGGTAGAATTTTATGCATGAGATTCCTCACTACGTTCGGAATGACAGTCAGTTAGCTTTTTATTAAGGGGGGTAGGTGGCGGCGAAGCCGCCACCTACCCCCAAATTGCCAAAATCATTGAAAACCCTGTCATTTCGGGCGGAGCGAGAAATCACGTAATTTTTGTTGGCCAGTGGTGACTATAAAAACAAATCAATGAAAGAAACTTAGGGTAGGCTGCGATTTGTTTCATTCATGCCTTTAGTTTTGTTTTGAAGCACCGTGATTATTCAAAAAGGGGGTTCTTAGGTTTTGACAAAACTGAGTCAAAATGTATTTTTAGTGGCACACTTCCAAAATAGGACAAGGCAAACCCTATTGTCTTCTTGTTGCATTATATTAATCCCGGTTTTTATAAAAATAATTTCACATGAAAAAAATAAAAAGTTAATTTTGTTTTTTGTTTACTTGCCGCCAATTTTTTTAAAATTATAATTCAACATCCGGCTGGAAATTTGAACAGAAACTTCAGCAAGCCATTTTCTCAGTTAATTTTGCCGTCTAAAAAATCAGTTAGCAAATGACATTAATTCAGTCGATTTCTGGAATTAGGGGAACTATAGGAGGGAAGCCTGGTGAGGGTTTGTCGCCGGTCGATATTATCAAGTTTTCAGGTGCGTTTGGTATGTGGCTCAAAAAGCGATTTGTGGGCCAGCCTTTGCGTGTTGTCATTGGGCGCGATGCACGGATTTCGGGGCAACTGATTAATAAAATTGTTACAGCAAATTTGCTTGCCATGGGCATCGAAATAATTGACGGAGGGGTAACAACCACTCCAACCGTGGCTATGGGGGTTGAGTTTTTTAAAGCGCATGGCGGAATAGTTATTACTGCCAGTCATAACCCGAAAAATTGGAATGCCCTGAAACTGCTTAATGAACATGGCGAATTTATAACTTCTACCCAGGGTGTTGAAATGGAATCTTTTTTAAACTGGGAATCGTTTGAATATGTTGCTGCCGAAAATTTGGGCACTTATACCAAAGAAGAAGGCCTCCTTGAAATGCATATAGAAAAGATTCTGGCCCTGCCTCTGGTAGATGTTGATGCCATACAGGCTGCCAATTTTACGGTGGTTGTTGATGGCGTAAACTCATCAGGGGGCATTGCCATTCCTTTGCTGCTCGAAGCCCTTGGCGTAAAAAAGGTGCACGAAGTGTTCTGCGAGCCTAACGGCCTGTTCTCGCATAACCCTGAGCCTTTACCCGAAAACCTTACTGAGCTTTCGTCCGAGGTAAGTAAGACCAATGCGCATTTGGGAATAGCTGTTGATCCCGACGTGGATCGGCTGGCCATGGTATGCGAAAATGGCGAAATGTTTGGCGAAGAATACACCCTTGTAGCTGTGGCGGATTATGTGCTGGGCAACACCCCCGGAAATACTGTAAGCAACCTCTCATCGACCCAGGCCCTGTCCGAAGTAACCCTGGCTTATGGGCAGCAATATTTTTCAAGCGCGGTGGGCGAGGTAAACGTGGTGGAGGCCATGAAAAAGCACAATGCTGTTATTGGCGGCGAGGGCAATGGCGGAATAATTTATCCTGCTCTTCATTACGGTCGCGATGCAATGGTGGGGGTAGCACTTTTTCTGAGCCACCTTGCAAAATTTGGCAAAACAGTTACCGCATTAAAAAAGAGATACCCCGAATATTTTATCTCTAAAAACAAAATTGAACTCCCTGAGGATATCAACCTTGATTTAATTCTTCAAAAAATTACCTCGAAATACGCCAAACATCCTATTGACCTTACTGATGGGGTAAAGATAACTTTCGACAAAGAATGGGTGCATTTGCGGCGCTCCAATACCGAGCCAATCATACGCATTTACAGCGAGAGCGACAATATGGTGAAAGCCGAACACCTGGGCAGGAAGCTAATTATGGACATAAGCGAGGTACTTAAAGAGAAGGAAGAAGATTAGGCCAGCACCCTTTCCAGCATTTCGTATGCTAATTCAACGGCCTGCGAAATGTCGTTTACCTGTTTAATTGTCAGGCTCAGCCGCTCATTCGATTCCTTCAACAGGCACCTGCGGGGGTTTCCCTGAACAAATCTGAGAACCTGCCTGAATGTTTCACTCTCAAAATAGGGCGAATCCTGCCGGTTTATAAAGTGCCCGATCATGATTCCCGATTTTAGAATTATCTTTTCGAATCCAATTTTTTTGGCGGCCCAGCGCAGTTGCAAGGCTTGAAGCAGCCCCAGTGTTTGCCCTGGAATCGGCCCGAAGCGATCAGTGAGTTGTTTTGCAAAAACTTTCAGATCGCTTTCTTCCTCAATGCTATCAAGCTCTTTGTACAGCGAAAGGCGCTCTTCTGTATTGGATACATAGTCGCTTGGAATCATCAACTCTAAATCAGTTTCGAGCTGGCAATCGGTTGCAAATAACTTCTTGTCTTTGGGGTCCTGGTCAAACATCGCCTTAAATTCTTTTTCCTTTAGTTCCTGAATGGCTTCATCCAGAATTTTCTGATACATTTCAAAGCCAATTTCGGAAATAAAGCCACTCTGTTCGGCTCCCAGCAGGTTTCCTGCTCCGCGAATGTCCAGATCGCGCATGGCAATATTAAATCCACTGCCCAGGTCTGAGAATTCTTCAATGGCCCTTAATCTTTTGCGGGCTTCATCGGTAATTGTGCTTAGTGGCGGGGTAAGCAGGTAGCAAAAAGCCTTTTTGTTGGTGCGCCCCACCCGGCCCCGCATTTGGTGCAGGTCGCTCAGGCCAAAGTTTTGGGCATTGTTTATTATTATGGTGTTTGCATTGGCAATATCGAGCCCCGATTCAATAATTGTAGTGGCTACCAACACATCGTATTGGCCATTTATGAAATCGACCATTACCTTTTCAAGTTTGGGGCCTTCCATTTGTCCATGCCCCACAGCAATGCTCACATCGGGGCACAATCGCTGTACCATGCCCGCAATTTCCATAATGTTTTGCACCTTGTTGTGAATAAAAAACACCTGCCCTCTGCGGTTTACCTCGTACATAACAGCATTGCGGATCAGCTCCTGGTTAAAAACATGAAGTTCGGTAACAATTGGGTATCGGTTTGGCGGTGGCGTATTTATGAGCGAAAGGTCGCGTGCGCCCATCATCGAAAATTGCAGGGTGCGGGGTATGGGTGTTGCCGTGAGTATGAGTGTGTCAACATTTACACGGATTTGTTTCAACTTTTCTTTGGCCGACACCCCAAACTTTTGCTCCTCGTCAATAATTAGCAGCCCAAGGTCTTTAAATTTAATGTCTTTGCTAATGATGCGGTGGGTTCCAATAAGAATGTCAATTTTGCCGGCTTTTAGGTCGCTTAGCACTTGTTTTTTTTCTTTTTCTGTGCGGAAACGGCTAATGTAATCTAGGCGGCACGGAAGGCCTTTCATGCGCTCGCTGAAAGTGAAATAGTGCTGTAGGGCAAGTATGGTGGTAGGAACCAATATTGCCACCTGCTTTGAGTCGGCAACGGCTTTAAATGCTGCCCTAATGGCTATTTCGGTTTTTCCGAAGCCCACATCACCGCAAATGAGCCGGTCCATAGGGTAGGGGGCCTCCATATCCTTTTTTACGTCAATGGTTGCCTTTTCCTGGTCGGGCGTGTCTTCGTAAATAAAGGAAGCCTCAAGTTCGTTTTGCAGATAAGTATCGGGCGAAAAACCAAAACCCTCCTGTGCCCTGCGCCTGGCATACAACTCAATAAGCTCGCGGGCAATATCTTTTACCTTGTTCTTGGTTTTGTTTTTAAGGTTGGCCCAGGTATTGCTGCCAAGACGATGCAATGCAGGCACAGTCCCTTCTTTTCCACTGTAGCGCGAAATGCGGTGCAAGGAATGTATGCTGATATATAGCACGTCATTATCTTTGTAAATAAGCCTGATGGCTTCCTGAAGTCTGCCGTTTACCTCAATTTTCTCAAGCCCGCTGAAAATACCTATGCCATGGTCAATATGAGTTATATAATCTCCGGGTTTTAGGCTCTGAAACTCTTTAATGGTCATGGCCTGTTTGCCTCGAAACTTATCGCGCACTTTAAAGCGGTAGTAGCGTTCAAAAATCTGGTGGTCAGTATAGCACGCCAATCTTGTTTGATGGTCAACAAAACCCTCGTGCAAACTCATTAAAAGGGAGCTATGCTGAAAAACCAGCTGCTGCCCCGCGCCTTCAAGTATGGTTTCGAATATGGATTGAATGCGGTCAATTTGCCTGGGGTTTTCAGAAAGCAGAAGGTTGGTAATTCCATGGGCCGTGTTTTCACCAAGGTTTTTTATCAAAAGCTCAAAGTTTTTATGGAACGATGGCTGGGGCGAAAAGTTAAACAAAATTGGCTCGCTTCCTTTTGCAAGCATTGGTTTACGGAATTCGACAAGACGGGATTGACTTAATTTTTCAAGAAATATATCTGGCCCTGCATACAACTCTTCGGGTGCTGAATGCTTAATGTCTTTGTGCAAGGTGTGATATATATTGGTGACTTTCTCGAGCCCTGCCTTGAGTTTTTCTGCTGCAAGGCTGGTGTCTTCGCACCAGACCACAACAGGGTTGGGCATTGAGTCTAAAATAAACTCTCTCCCTTCGGCCATAACTTCCAGCAGGCCAATGTTGGGCAAAATGCTGATTTTTTCATGCACTTTTACCGAAAGTTGGGTTTCGGGGTCGAAAGACCGGAGGCTTTCTATGCGCTCGCCCATAATCTCAATGCGAAACGGATAATCGTTTGAAAAAGAAAACACATCGATAATACCCCCGCGAAGCGAAAATTGACCTGGCTCAACCACAAACTCTGCCCGCTCAAATCCATATTCCAGCAGCACGTCCAGCAGAAAATCGACCGAAAGCCGTTCGTTCAGGCTAATATTTAAAGTATTTTTTTTCAGCACTTTGCGCGATACTACCTTTTCTGCCAGTGCTTCGGGGTAGGTTACAATAATGGACCTTTGGCTGTGCGTGGCAAGGCGGTTTAATACTTCTGAGCGCAAAAGCACATTGGCATTGTCAATTTCCGTTATCTCCCAAGGCTTTTTAAACGAAGCCGGAAATAGGAAAATGTTGCGGTTCTCATAATTGAGGTCGCGTTCGCCTAAAAGATTTTCAAGGTCATTAAAGAAATATGCTGCCGATTCTCTTTCTGAAAGAATAAAAAGAAATGAGCCAGACCACTGCTTTATTGTGGCAGCAGCAACCACTGCCGGGGCCGACCCTGCCATGCCCTGAAGGGCAATTGCCCCGTTTGCAGATTGGTTTATTAAACCTGCAAGGCGGCTTACATTTTCGCTTTTGGCAAAGTGCTGAATAAATTGCTCAGGCTTCAAAAGAAGTAAAAATTAAAACCTGCAAAGGTATTTAAACCAGCTGCCAATTCAAAAGCATTGCCGAATTAAATGCTCCTAAATAGCTTGGGCAGGATAAATGCTTTAATATACTTTATGCCGCAAATTCAAATCATGGTTTCAGGTTGCTAGTTTTTTTGCAAAATGGGTGCTATTCTTCGTTTTCAGCCATTGTCCGGCCTTCCATTTCGGGCGAGTAATGGAACATATACTCCTCGGCTTTTTCAACCATTTTTTTTGGACCGGCAAATAGCGGTGCCCGCTGATGCAAAGTGTTGGGACGAATTTCCATTATGCGGTTGAAGCCATCGCTGGCCTTGCCTCCGGCCTGCTCGGCAACAAAGGCAATGGGGTTGCACTCATACAGTAAACGCAGTTTGCCGGTTGGTTTTTTTAAAGTGCCCGGATAAATAAATATACCACCCTTAATCAGATTCCGATGAAAATCGGCTACCAGAGAACCAATGTATCGCGAAGTGTATGGCCTTCGAGTACATTTGTCCTCCTCCTGAAGGTATTTTATGTATTTCTTAACCCCATCAGGAAAATATATGTAGTTTCCTTCATTAACTGAATATATGCTTCCGTTTTCTGGAAATTTCATGTCGGGATGCGACAAGCAAAATATGCCTACCGAGGGGTCGAGGGTAAACCCGTTTACGCCCTTTCCGGTGGTGTAAACCAGCATGGTAGATGAGCCATAAATTACATACCCTGCAGCAACCTGGTTAACCCCTGGCTGCAAAAGATCTTCGTGGGTGCCTAAGCCTACCTCGCTCTTGCGGCGGTAAATAGAAAAAATTGTTCCTATCGACACATTCGAATCAATATTGCTGCTGCCATCAAGGGGGTCAATGGCAACAACATATTTTCCCAATTCGCTGATATTGTTTTGAAACGAGATAATTTTTTCGTTTTCTTCAGAAGCAATGGCGCAACATTCGCCACCACCTTTGAGCATGGTAATAAACATTTCGTTGGCAAAAACGTCAAGTTTTTTCTGATTCTCGCCCTGCACGTTGGTCGAGCCTATGCTTCCCAGAATGTCAACCAGGCCGGCGGCATTAATCTCGCGGTTTACAATTTTGGCCGCCGTGCCAATATCGTTTAGCAGCCTGGTAAGGGAGCCTTTAGCATGTGGGTATTCCGACTGCCGTTCAATGACAAACTCAGTGAGGGTTTTGATTTTGTAGCGGGTTACCATAGCTTTTGTTTTTTTTATAAATAATTGGCTCTTTGGGTTTCAAACCATCTGTAATTATGCAATTAGTTTAGTTGGGGCATTTAATACAAATTAATTAATTTTTCTCTGAGGAGTGCCAAGGCAGCCATGCTGGCCTGGTAAATGTTGCGCTCGCGAAGATTGCCCAGGTAAAGTAATTTGCTGTAAACTTCATGCTTTGATGCCACGGCAATCCAAACCATTCCAACAGGTTTTTCGGGCGTTCCACCGCCAGGCCCTGCAATGCCACTTGTAGCCAGGCAATAATCTGTACCCAAAATACGGCAACCATTTTGTGCCATGGCCTCAACTACCTGGCGGCTCACTGCTCCGTACATTTCTAAAAGATTCTCATGTACGCCGAGCTGTTTGGTTTTTAATTCGTTAGAGTAAGCAACAATGCTGCCCTTGAAATAAGCGCTGCTTCCTGCCACGCTCGTAATTTTGTGTGCCAAAAAGCCTCCGGTACAGCTTTCGGCCGTTGAAATAGTAAGTTTCCTGTCTTTCAACAGTCCTCCAACCACTCCCTGCAGGGTTTGGTTATCGAAGCCCCACACGTATTGCGGTATGAGCTTCAGCAACTTTTCCTCTTCATAAGCAAGGGCGCTTTTTAATTCAGATTCGCTCGGACCACTGGCGCTGAGCCTAAGCCTAACCTGGCCCGCCGATGGCAGGTAGGCCAGTTTGCAAAACGGGGGGAGGTTGTTTTCCCAAACGGATATGATTTCTGAAAGAAATGACTCGCCAATACCCTGGGTTAATATGGTGCGATGAATTATAAACCTGTTTTGTTGGCGTTTTTTAAGCGCTGGCAAAACATGATCTTCCATCATGGCTTTCATTTCGAAAGGGACACCTGGCATTGCCACACAAATTTTTTGCTGCCTCTCAAACCAGAGGCCAGGTGCGGTGCCTTTTTTGTTGCGTAAAACGCGGGCTCCTACGGGTACCATGGCTTGCTGGTGGTTCAGTTCGGTTATGCCCAGGTTGCGACGGCCAAAAAGTGCAACTACATCTTCGAGCACTTCGTTATTCAAAACCAGGTCTGTATTAAAAAACCGGCAAAGTGCCGCTTTAGTAACATCGTCGCGCGTGGGGCCAAGGCCACCGGTTAGCAGCAGCAGTTCTGTCCGCTCAAAGGCCTCCGAGAGTATTCTAACGATTTCGCCTTCAGTATCTGAAACAACCGATACCTGCCTTACACTTATTCCTACCCCATTGAGCTGCTCGGCAATCCAGGCTGCATTGCTGTTTTCAATCTGCCCAATAAGCAGTTCTTCGCCAATTGTAATTATTTCTGCCTGCAATTTGTATTTGTATTTAATGGCCCTAAGGTAGCAAAAATAGGTAATTAAGCAATTTATTAATAAATTTGCCCTTTGTGGGAAACCATTTCTAATCTTGTATTATGCAGCAGTTAAAAGAATCAGAATTAGTCCTTAATCCCGATGGGAGTGTTTACCATCTTCACCTAATGCCCGAAGATGTTGCCCCTACGGTTATTTTGGTTGGCGATCAGCACCGGGTTCCGGTCATTTCAAAATATTTCGATAAAATTGAAATAAAAAAATCGGGCAGGGAGTTTGTTACGCATACCGGGTGGCTAAACGGAAAAAGAATTACTGCCCTTTCAACCGGAATTGGCACCGACAATATCGATATTGTAATCAATGAGCTTGATGCAGCCGTTAATATAGATTTGGAGAAAAAAACCCAAAAACAGGAACATACCTCACTTGACCTTATCAGGCTGGGAACTTCCGGAGCCCTCCAGGTCGGTATTGAAGTTGACAGAATGGTAGCCTCGGAGTATGGTCTTGGCTTTGATGGGTTGTTAAACTTTTACAGCTACAACGAAACGATCCTTGAAAAGGAGATGTCCGAAGCTTTTATGCAGCATACACTCTGGAGTCCTCGCCTGCCTTACCCTTATATCGTAAAAGCATCAGGTCAGCTGCTGCATAAACTCTCCTTTGATATGACCAAAGGCATTACGGCTACGGCCAATGGCTTTTACGGTCCGCAGGGCAGGCAACTCCGCATTCCGCTGGCTTTTCCAGAACTTAACGAGCGAATTGAAAGTTTCAGGTTTCAAAACCATTGCATTACCAATTTTGAAATGGAAACCTCGGCACTTTATGCATTGGGCCGTATTTTGGGGCATAACACTCTTACAATTTGCGACATTATTGCCAATAGGGTTACAAAGCAATTCAGCAAAGATTACAAAGCCTCTGTTGAGAGAATGATTCAAGTGGTGCTTGAACGAATTACTTCTTAAATCCATTTTGCAATGGATAGCGATACTAAAATCAGAGAAATGCAGGCGCTGGTAAGCCTGATTGACGACCCCGACCTTGATGTGTTCAGGGAGGTGTCAGAAAAAATTCATGATTTTGGATCCGATGCTATTCCATACCTTCAAAAAGCCTGGGACAACTGTCTTGATCCCTTGGTGCAAAACCGCATTGAAACACTTATGCACCAGATCAACCTCGATAAAGTAATCGAAGAGTTAATCAAGGCATTTGATAAAAATTGCAAGGATTTGTTTGGGGCATGGGTGTCGCTATCACGGTTTCAATATCCGGGACTCAACGAAGAAGACCTTCAATACGAATTAAACCAGATTAGAAAGGATATTTGGCTTGAGCTAAACGAAAATCTCACCGCCCTTGAACAGGTAAAGGTATTTAACCACGTGTTTTTCGATATTCATGGCTTTGTTGCTAATATCGACAACTATCATTCGGCCGATAACTCATTTATTAACAAGGTATTGCATAGCCGCAAAGGCAACCCGCTCTCGCTTAGTGTGGTTTACCTGCTCATTGCCCAAAGCATTGATCTACCCATACATGGGGTAAATCTGCCCGAGCATTTTGTGCTTGCTTATACTGGCCGGGCTTTCGATCCCCAAACCCTTCGCATGGAGGATAACAAAGTGTTGTTTTATATTAACCCCTTTAGCCGGGGCATGGTGTTTTCGGCCCAGGAGGTGGAAAAATTTATAAGGAAATTAAACCTTGAGCCTATACCAGCCTTTGTTGAGCCATGCAGCAATTGCGAGATAGTGCTTAGAATGATCAACAATCTGATAAATGCTTACGAAACCGACGGCACACACCTAAAAAAGCGCGAAATGGAGCATATCAGGGCGGTGCTGGTAAAGAAATATAAAAGGGACGCTGTTTAGTGTCCCTTTGTTAATTCTTGCCTTCCTTATTTTGTAAGTTCTTCTTTTATTTTGGCAACCGGCAGTTTATCAGTCATTCCATCTTCTTCAATGGTTTTAAAGATTGACTCTGTGCTTATTATGCCTGTTTTCAGTGCAAAGTAAAAGATAGAGAAAATGGAGGCATTTCTTGCGCCTATACCCCTGAAGTCATGTAGTATAACTTTTGCACCGGTTTCCGGCACATTCAGGCTTTGGTCAATAAACAACAATCCTTCCTTCATTTTTGAGATACGCTGCTTATTGTGGGCAAGGCCATCGGCCGAAGTAATTACTACTATATCCGGAACAGCAATTCCATGAAAATGAATGTCGTTGGGCGAAAGGTTGATTTCGGCGGTTGAAAAACCTACGCCAACCGTAACTGGGTAACTCCCCTTTTGGGTTACTGCAAGCCCCGAACGCATAGCCGCCTTACTAAGAAGGCTGGCCGCCAATTGAACACCCTCGCCTGCCGACCCGCTCAAAATTATAGAAGTGTTATTCTTTAGGTAGCTATTAAAAGTTTTGGATACAGGTTTTGTTTTGGATAAAAGGTTTGGCGTTTTTTTGCCCTGTTCAATCATAAAGGGGGTGCGTACATTAATCCATTCGCCGATGGCTTTTCCTGAGCTGGCAACTACTTCGCTCAGTTTTCTTTTTGGGTTGAGTTTTACCCCATAGCTTGGGCATATTTCCATAACTTCGGTCAACGAAAACCCGGGCGTGCCAAATGCCAAAGCCAGTTTGTCAGAAAAATCGCCAATTCCCATTATGCGGCTTACATAAGTTGCTCCGGCCGTATGCGAAAGTGCACAAATATCGTAGCCCGACCAGGGATTACCTTCAAATGAAGTGGTGGTGTTGAATCCAAGTGGGGTAAGGCCGCTGGTTTGCCCTCCGGTCATACCATACAGAAAGTTGTTGTGCACCACAACGGTCATGTTCAGGTTGAGTCGGGCGGATTCAAGAATATGCTGCAAACCAATGGTGGCGCCTCCATCGCCAATAAAAACAATTACTTTTTTGCCTGGATTTTCAATACCGAAAGTAATGCCGGCACCAAGGGCCGCCGAGCGGCCGTGAAGCCCATGAACAGTATGTGTATTCAGGCACTTGTCAATAATGCCATGGCAGCCAATGTCGGTTACAATAATTACATCAAGTGGCTCGTAACCAAGCTTTTCAAGCGCACGGCTTGTATTTTTTGCTATCAGGTCGTGGCCACAACCCTTGCAAAACGGAAGGGCATCGGTATTTAAAAATGGTACTTTCATCGCTTTACCTCCTCAATAATTTCTTCCGGGCTGATCATTCTGCCAAGACTGCCAACAACGGAAATGTTTGCCGGAATATGATGTCCGAAAAAAAGGCTCCTCAACTGATGGTTTATGTTTTCTTCGGCAATCACAACTTTTTCATGTTTCCTGAAAATTTCCAGGTAAACATCTGGGGTGGGGATTAGTGTTTTTGGAATGAGCAAGGAGACCTTCTCATGTTGCTTCCTAAGCAACTCTACGGCATCAATGGCTGCCGAAGAAGTAATGCCATAAGCCACAACAAGCTTGTTTGCACCTTTTTGTTCATCGAGTGTGTAATAGTTGTGAGCTTTCATGCGCTGCAATATTTTTTCTTCCAACCTGCGGGTGTTCTCCATCGATTCATTGTTGGAATGCTGCAAAATGCCGGATTGGTCGTGGGTCGAAGCATTGATTCGTACCTGGTGTTTGTTGCTCGTAACTGGCAGAAAATCCGGGACTAAATCAGTAGGTTTATATGACTTGTATTCGCAGTCCAACTCGTATTGTTTAAGTTTTGTTGGTCGAATTTCAGCCAATTTATCAAGATTAAAACTTTTGAATGTCATAACCTCTTCTTTTGATGTAAGCAGCACCACAGGAGTTCTAAGAGCAACTGCCACTTCGGCTGCTTTGGCGGCCAGGGTCCAGCAATCGATAAAATCGGCTGTGGCCAGCACTGGTATGGGGTGTCCGCCGGAAATCATACCTTTTAGCAGCAGCAGGTCGCCTTGTGCCCCGCATGTGGCAGTACCGGTTGCAGGCCCCAGCCGCTGCACCAGTATAATCACCATGGGCAGTTCCATCATAAAGGCCATGTTTATAGATTCAATCATAAGTGCAAAGCCCGGAAACGATGTGGCAGTAACCGGCAGTTTTCCGGTTGCGGCCAATCCGCTCATCCATTGCAGAGTGGTAATTTCATCTGGGGCCGGAAGCATCAGATCCATCCTTTGGCTGCCATATTGGTATAGCAGGTTGGCAGGGGTAATTGGATATCCGATAAAGGCATCGGCCCCTGCCCGGGCCAGCGCCTCAATCATTAGCCGGGACCCATCTATCAATGCACGGTTTCCCTTGGTTTTATCTTGCATAAACTACTCCTTCCTTTATAAGGTTTTCTATTTCAGATTCGGAAAATTGCAGCCACCTGCCAAGGATTTCACGGGTGTGCTGGCCATAGTGGGGCGGGGGTGTAAGGTTGGATACCGTCATTGGGTCGGTGGTCGAAAAAGCAACTGAGCGCACCCCGCTTATTCTCAGGCCTGATTCGTAATTGCCGTGAAGCAACATTTCTTTCGATTCGGGCACTTCAAACACTTCTTTCATATTAAATACCCCACCGGCAGGAATGCTTTTTTCTTCTAATGTTTTCAGTATTTCCTCGCGAGTGTACTTTTGCACAAGTTCCTGAATAATTTCATTTATTTCGGTCTTGTTTTTCACCCTGTCCTGGTTGCGTGCAAATCGGGGGTCGTTTGCCAGCTCATTACGGCCAAGTGCGGTTATCAGTTCACGGTATTGTTTGTCGGTACCGGCGGCAATTACAATACCTTTGCCATCGGCGGTGTTGTATATGGTACCATAAGGCACAATGTTGGGGTGGTCTGAGCCAAGCCTTTGCGGAATGGAGCCGCCAACCAGCCAGTTTGTGGCCTGGTTGGCCAATGATGAAATACCCGCCCTGAACAATGATGCTTCAATGTATTGGCCCTTGCCGGTTCGCTCGCGATAAAGCAATGCCAGCAAAATTGCTTCCTTCAAATGGTGGGCCGCCAAAATGTCCATGAGGGCTACCGGCATTTTGGTAGGGGGGCCGTCGGCTTCGCCATTCATGTAGGTGAAACCACTCTCGGCCTGTATTATGGCATCGAACCCTGCACGACGATTTTTGAGGCCATAACCTGTTAAATGCGAGTAAATTATCTTTGGATTGTGTGCCTTCAGGGTAGGGTAGTCAACCTTCAATTTTTCGGCATCGCCTGGTTTGTAACTAACAAGTACTATGTCGCACTGGCTGGTAAGCTTGTAAATTATTTCGAGCCCTGCTGGCTGGCACAAGTCAACTGCAAAAGAAGATTTTCCCCAGTTTACGCTCGAAAAATATCCCGAAATGTCGGTGTCGGCAGGTTCTTTGGGTAGTTTCCAGTTGCGCGTTACATCTCCCTGAGTGATAACATTTTCTACCTTTATAACAGTGGCTCCCAACTCGGCAAAGAACATTCCCACGCTGGGGCCAGCCAGCACACTTGCCAGTTCAAGTACTTTTATTCCCGACAAGGGAGTTTTTTCTGTCATGACACTTTATGGCTTTCGTTTTCCTTTTCAACCAATGGCTGCAATTTTTTTTTGCTTTTCGCAATAGTATTTCCGATAATAATAAATAACAAGGCTGCACCCACTGCCACATAGGTGTCTTCAATGTCAATAATTCCCAAAATGCGAAGCAAAATGTTTACCAGCACGGCGAGTGTACCGCCAAAAAACGCCAGCCTAACGCCTTCAAGGGTAATCCAGCCGCGTTTATAAATGCCCATCATAATAACAATAGCGCCTATGGCCCTAATGCCGTATGAAATATAGGCCGTGCTGAGTATTGCGCCCGATGCAAAAAACGCCAGTGGAATAGTAAAAAGGTTGACTATGATAACCAATTTTCGGGCTGTTGAGATTATTTTCTGATCGGGAGCGGTTTTGTTTATCAGTCCGTGGTAAATGTCTTTTGTTGCTATAGTTACCACTGCAAAGTTTACCGGGCCAACGGTCGAAAGTATAGCTGCAAATATTCCCGAAAGGGCAATGCCTCCAAGCACCGGGTGTATAAATTCGGGAGTTACCATTAGGGTAGGCAGCACCATTTTGGGGTTTATCGCTTGCAGGGCGCCGTCCCAAAGGGGGCTGCCCGGCCCGGTGGTGCTAAAAAAGTTTCCGGTTTTTGCCACCAGGCCCAATAGCGCAACCAGAATTCCGAAAGGTGCAATAATAAATGCCGACAGAATTGCTGATTTTTTTGCTATTGAAGCGCTTCGAGCAGCAAATATGGGTTGTATGCTGGCTTGCCCTGCCATGCCTCCGAGTACGCCTCCCAAAATAAGGCTCCAGGCAAAGCCCAACCCTCCGCTAAATGGGTTGTAAAGGTTTTCAGGCGACCCCTGGGCAATTAAGGTTTCCCTGAGGGCTGCAAATCCACCAACTTCGTTTACACCAACAAAAGCGGCTGTGCCAATGCCAAAAAACATTACAATAACATGTATTATGCCTGTAATTGCCAGAGCATGCATGCCACCAACATAGGTATAAATGGTAATTACTACAGAAGAAATAATAACCGATTGCAGCCATGAAGTGTCAAACATTGCCGAAATGACACTGGCTGCAGTTTGGAGCTGTACAAAGGCCAGCACAATATAAGCAAACAGAAAGGCAATGGCCGAGATTGCCCGGGCCCGTTTCCCGAAAAGATTTTCGAGCATTTCGCTGACAGTATGCACATTGTTTTCGCGGTAGTGGCGCGCCACGGTAAATCCGATAATCACCATGCCAATGGCCGTGGAGATGTTGTAAAGTATGGGCTGCATGGTGCCCGTGGTAAAGGCTTTTTCACTCACACCTATGGTGCTCATACCGCCAAGCCATTCAGAAGCTACCACAACCGCACAGGCAATTACGCCAAGGTTGCGGCCGGCAACCAAATAATCGGCAGCCGAACGGCTTGCAACTTTTTTTGTTAATAATGAAATAATGGTAATAAGGCCAAAGTAGGCTACAACAATAAGCAGGTATATGTTCATAAAATTGCTGCTTTTGGTTTTTTATTGGTAAATTCAATCTGCATTAAAGAGCCGTATTTTTTTTGGGAATCTACAACCTTGGTATGTTTTTAAACAGTATTTTTTTAAAATAAAGTCATTTGGCTCGCCAGTTGTGGCGGCAAAAATAAAGAATTAAATCAACAAGCAAAAGTTTTAAAGAAGGCATTTTGCCACTTAACCACTTTTTCTGATTAACTATATTTCCTGAAGTTTTGAAAGTTGAGTGCCGGTTCAAAGGCATTCAATAACCTTTTCCATTTGCATACCGCGCGAGCCTTTAACGAGTATATGGTAGCCGCGAAACGGGTTTTTTAAAAGCCAACTGGCTGCGGCAATTGCTGTATCAAAAACAATGAAGTCTTTGCGGGCGGGGGCAACCGATTTGAATTCGGGTCCTACAAGTATAATTAATTCAAACTTCTTTTGTAAAAGCAGGTTTATAATGTGTTTATGTTCCATTGGACTGCTGCTGCCCATCTCAAGCATATCGCCAAGCATGACCGCCCTGGGTTTGTTCCCAAATTCCGAAAAACTTTCAATGGCTGCTTCCATACTCGTGGGGTTGGCGTTGTAGGCGTCGAGCAAAATTGTGTTGCGGCCGTTTTCAATTAGTTGCGAGCGGCTATTGGCCGGAACGTAGCTTTCAATAGCTTTTATAGCTTTTGTGGGGCTTACGCCGAAATAAAGACCAATTGTTAAGGCAGCCATAATGTTTTCGAAATTGTAAACTCCTACCAGCCGGGTGTTTATATGTCCGGTTGTTCCTTTTAGGGCCTTCCCGAATTTTTTATTTACTTTAAAACTTATTCCAATAAATGGTTTGTTTTGGTTTACTTGCCCACTGCAATGGTGTTTTTCATTTTGCCCGTAAAAAATCCTGTTTCCTTCCGATTTTTCGCACAACAGCGGGTTGTCGCCGTTTATAAAAACCAGGCCGTTGTGCCTGTTAACGTGTTTGTATAGTTCTGTTTTAGTCAAAATAATGTTTTCAAGACTTCCGAAGCCTTCCAGGTGGGCCTTGCCAATATTGGTAATCAGCCCGAAGTTAGGAAGTGCAAATTCTGAAAGTTGCCCAACCTCGCCCACGTGATTTGCCCCCATTTCAATAATTGCCATTTGGTGCTCAGGCCCCAGGCTAAGCAAAGTAAGGGGAACGCCAATGTGGTTGTTGAGGTTGCCTTTGGTTGCCAGGGTGCTAAAGGTTGTTGAAAGCACTGCATGCACAAGCTCTTTTGTGGTAGTTTTGCCGTTGCTGCCGGTTATGCCTACTACCGGCAAATTAAAATGTTTGCGATGCAACAGGCTAAGATTCTGCAGGGTGGCCAGTACATCATCAACAGTAAATATATTTGGTGCTGAAAATGAGCGATCATCAGCCACAGCGGCTACGCATCCCTTTTCCAAGGCTAGATTTACAAACAGGTTTCCATTGAAATTATCACCTTTTAGCGCAAAAAAAATGTTGCCGGGTTTGGCCATTCGGCTGTCGGTGCAAACTGTATGGCCATTTAAAACCAGCTGGTGTAGCTTATTGAGAATTTTAGATTCCATGGAGCTAAATTAAATAAAAAACCCCATCTGCAAAATCAGACGGGGTTTGTTTTGGTTGAATCTCTTTTAGTAACCTATGGGGCTTCCTACTCTTATCATAGCGCAACGAAAGCCAATGGTATTGGTACCTTCGTTTTGGTCGAGAAACCTGCGGTTGCCCGGCACAATCCAATAAACCCTGTCTTTCCAGCTTCCTCCCTTGTACACGCGCGACTGGTCGTTTATCAGGCTCGAAACGCTATATTCGTACATCATTTTGTTGGGGTCAACACCATCTTCCTCTCCAAAGAAAAGGCTCGACCTAAGGTCACCATCGCGATAGCTAATGTTGTCGGCATAACGGTAATTTCGGCGTGTAACATTTTCTTCAACGGTAACATCGCGCTTAATTAAGCGGCCAAACTCGTCTTTTGGCACAGGGTTTCCTTCGGCATCGAGTTCGAGTGTCTGAAACACATTTCCACGAAACGGGCGGAAATCAGACACGTCTTCGTGCGAGAGGGGGCGGTACACGTCCAAAACCCACTCGCTAACATTGCCGGCCATGTTATAGAGCCCGTAGTCGTTGGGCCAGTAAGCATAAACCGGAACCGTAGCTTCTCCGCCATCATTCAGGTTGCCTGCCACCCCCATGTAATCGCCACGACCGCGCTGAATATTTGCAAGGAATACGCCCATTGTTTTTCTTTCGCTGCTTCGTACATTATGTCCGCTCCATGGGTATAGGCGTCTTTCTATTACTCTTTCGTAAACTGTGTTACCAATAAGGCCCAGCGCTGCAAATTCCCACTCGGCCTCGGTAGGCAAGCGGTACGAGGGAAGCAGTATGCCGTCGGTCCAGCGAACCTGGCGTTCCCCGGTGCCCCGTGGGTCAAGGTCGCGCATATTGCGTCGCACCAAACCTTCGTATTGGCCAGCAAGATAGGCTTCTGTATTAAAGTTGTTTTCATTTCGCTGATCAGGATTCCATTCAAGGATTCCTTCGCGAATTAGTATCATTTCATTTACCCGGTCAGTACGCCACGAGGCATATTCTGTGGCCTGCACCCAGCTAACGCCAACCACCGGATAATCCTGGTAAGCCGGGTGGCGAAGATAATTCTGTACAAAAGGCTCGTTGTAGGCCAAAGGGTCGCGCCAAACAAGGGTGTCGGGCAGGGCCCTGCGGTACACTTCAGGGTAAGTTTCGCCCAATACACGATGAATCCAATAAAGATATTCAAGGTAATCAAGATTGCGAACCTCTGTTTCATCCATATAAAATGATGACACTGTAACACGGCGTGGAATATTATTCCAGTCGAACATAACATCCTGTTCAGTGCGGCCCATTACAAAGGTGCCTCCTTCAATAAAAACCAGGCCAGGGCCTGTTTCTTGTTGCTGTGTGGATGCGACTTCGAAACCGCCGGTTCGTGGATCATTGTGATTCCAGCCAGTAGTTGACGAAGTTTGCTTCTTGCAGGAGAAAAGGAATGCAGCAACCAGTATGGCCACAGATACTGCAATCATTTTATTGGAATTCCTTAACATAGTGGTTGTTTTTGAATGTGTACAAAATTAACTAAAAACTTGGACAGTTTAGTATGCGATAACGTTGCTTTTTTGCATTGCAATGCAAATTCAGTAAAACACTTATTTCGTGGGTGCCATTAAAAATTCCTGAAAACCCCGACAGTGAATGATCGTAGCTGTAGGCTACCCGGTAATTACCCGGGTTGAGGCCTATCATAAAAATAAGGGTTTCTGGCAGATTTAAATCCTGCCTGAGCCACACTCCGGCAACAAATTGCGAAATGCCAGCATAAATTCCGTAATTTAAGCGGTGGTGGGCACCCTGGTTCTGATATATTACGTTTGGAGAAAGAAAAAATTGTTCTGTTGGTGAAGTTGTTGAGCTTTTTTGAATTATTGGAATATGCATTCCGGCATGGGCTGTTATTTTTAGCGGAAGCGGCTGGTTGTGGCCAAAGAAGCTTTGATTGGGGCGGGTAAGGTGGTGAATGGCTGCCCCGCCATAAAAACGCTCATTAAATAGCAGGACACCAGCCCCAAAATCTGCGGCATGCCGCCAGGTTTTGTCTGGAGGGGGTTCGGTTTGTGGGTTGATTATCCCGGTGCCTGTATCGAACTGGTCGGCAAAAATCAGTCTGTCCCAGTTAAGGTCATTGCGAAGATAACCTGCCTGAACCCCAAAATTGAGATAAAAATCGCGGGTAAGCCGTAAATGCAGGCTGTAAATGGCGCTTATGTGGTTGCGCATTAAAAGGCCGCCTTGGTGGTCGCTGGTAAGCAACACCCCCAACCCGCCTCTGAGGGCATCAACAGCCCGATCGAAAGAAAAATTGTACGTTGAAAATGTGCCGAAATCGGGCCAAGGCTGGTTGCGGTAATTAAAAACGAGCCTCGGGCATTGGCCCGTGCCGGCAAATGCCGGATTTAAATATACCGGCGCCGAAAAAAATTGCGAAAAAATTGCGTCCTGTCCATGAGCAGGTAACGAATTTGCTGCAAGAAAAAATATGAGAATCAGGTCAATCGGGTTTTTTCTCATTCATTAGCCGGCTTCTTCCTGTTTTCTTAAACGAAAAAAAAAGCCCGTTGTTTCGAAGGCTCAGTTTTTTATCGCTTCAACAGCTAATTTTATATTTTTTTTGCACTATTGTCCGATAAAGTAAAAAAGGGTAGAGTTTTATGCATGAGATTCCTCCCTACGTTCGGAATGACAGTCTGTTAGCTTTTTATTAAGGGGGGTAGGTGATAGCTTCGTCGCCACCTACCCCCCTTAATTGCCAAAATCATTGAAAGCCCTGTCATTACGAGCGGAGCGAGAAATCTCGTAATTTTTGTCGGCCAGTATTAATTTTTTTGAGTAAATACCTTAAAAAGTGTGTCAGGATTGCGAATTTTGTGTGAAAATATTGAAAAGAAAAGGTCGTTATAAACAAGTAGCCAACCCATTTTGTTGTTAATGCAATTTGGTGGCAGGTTGCTGTTTTTCATGCAGGGTTTTGGGTGCATGGTTATTCCTGGAGAAATTTTATAGAATGTTCAAAAATTTTCTGGTTATTTTTCTTTTGTTGCTGGCTGTGATATGTCATGGCCAGGGCATTACAAGTAAGCATAGTTTAAACTGGCATGCGCCACAGCGTGTTATGCCCGAACCGGGTGTTTTTACTGATATTTTGTCGTTTTCAGGGGCTGTTTATGCCGATACACTGCCCAATATTCCCATGTTTTCAACAACTTCGGCAAACCCCGCTCCTTTTTATACCACCAATTTTGCTATTGCCAATGCCGGGTTTGAACCGGCAAGTGCCGAAGAATCGCGCATTTTGCACCAAGCAGGTTTTGAGGCCAACGAAATAGTATTGTTTCAGACCCAACAAACCATCAGAAAAGAGTCGGGCTCGGTGGTTTCGTTTTTTCCTTTCAGAAAAAATCCTGAAAACGGGAAGTATGAAAAGTTGATTTCTTTCGAACTGACCAAAGAATTAACCTTGCACCCTGAATTCTCTTATAAGTCGTTGCACAATTACCCCGAAAACTCAGTGCTTTCGACCGGTACCTGGTTTAAGTTTTGTGTAGATGAAACTGGAGTTTATCAGCTCACTCATTCTGATTTGGCTGCCTTGGGTTTAAACATGGCTGGTTTGCAAAAAGCCAATATCAGAATTTTTGGCAATGGCGGTGGCATACTTCCTGAAGCCAATAGTAACACGCGCATTACCGACCTCAGAGAAAATGCAATTTTTATTTCGGGTACCCCTTCAGGTTTATTTGGGCAAAGCGATTTTATTTTATTTTACGGGCAGTCGCCCAACCAGTGGATTTTTGATCCAACAAACAAAGTGTTTAATCATCAGGTGCATAATTATACCACCGAAAATTGTTACTTCCTCACTCCTGACAATGGCCCCGGTAAGCGCATAGGATCCCGGGCTGGTGTTTCGCAAAATCCAACCCATAACGTTACATCTTTTCAGGATTATGCCTATCATCAGCTCGACCAGGTAAACCTGATAGGGAGTGGAAGAACCTGGTTTGGCGAAGTGTTTGATGCCACGCTAAACAGGGAGTTTAGCTTCGACTTTCCCGACCTGCTCCTAACCGAGCCAGCCCGGATCAAAACTTTTGTAGCCGCACGCTCAACCGTCAACAGCAGCTTTACGGTTGAGGCAGGTGCCGGGAAAATTACCCAGCAAATTAGCCGTATATTCCCAGCAAACTTTACCGGGGCATTTGCCAATTTGGCCATCGACTCCTTGTGGTTTACACCAACTCAGGCTGGTCAGATCAGGGTAAATATTACCTATAATCGCCCATTGGCCGGATCGCGCGGTTGGTTAAATTACATTGCCCTGAATGTAACCCGCCAGCTCAGGTTCAACGCTCCGCAACTTGCCTTCAGAAATGTGCACCTGCCAGGGCCCGAAAATATTGTGCAATACAACCTGGCTAATGCCAACAACCAAATAACAGTATGGGATGTAACCGACCGATTTAATGTAACCCAGCAACAGACCTCATTGAGCGGAAACACACTGCAGTTCAGACTCCAGGGAGGCGGTTTGCCCGAATTTGTGGCATTTGATGGCTCCTCATTTAAAAAAGTAAAGAACAGGGGTCGTATCGAAAACCAAAACCTGCATGGCATGCAATCTTCCGACATGATTATTGTTGTGCCCGAGGCATTCAGGGCAGAAGCCCGCAGGCTTGCCGATTTTCGTACGCTGCACAATGGCATTAGTGTGGCAGTGGTAACTACCAATCAGGTATTTAACGAATTTTCGTCGGGCTCGGCCGACATTGCTGCCATTCGCAATTTCATGAAAATGCTTTATGACCGGGCCCAAACCCAGACTCAAATGCCTCGTTATCTGTTGCTCTTCGGAAACGGAACTATCGATAACCGCAACCTTCTTGGATTTGGAGGAAACCATATACCAACCTGGCAAAGTATCAATTCGCACCAGTTAGACCGGTCTTACATGACCGACGATTTCTTTGGCCTGCTCGACGATTCGGAAGGCAATAATGCCGACGGAAGCCTTGATATTGGAATAGGTCGGCTGCCAATCCGCACACTTGATGAGGCCCGGGTAGTGGTAGATAAAATAATAAGGTACAACCAGCGTGTTCCTGCTTTAAACCCCCTCACAAACGATTTACAGCAAAGCGGCATTATTTCCAACTACGCCGATTGGCGCAACCGGGTTGTTTTAATTGCCGACGACCAGGACTTTAACCGCCATTTTATCGATTCGGAAGCCATTGCCAGCATCATGCAAACCAATTTTCCACTTTTTAATGTAGATAAAATTTATTTTGATGCTTACCCGCAGGTTACCCTTGCTGGGGGTGCACGTATTCCTGATGTGAACAAGGCCATTAATGAGGCCGTAAACCAGGGTGCCCTGCTTATAAACTACATTGGCCATGGAGGTGCTCTTGGCCTTGGCCACGAAAGGGTGTTAACTTTTGAGGATATTGCTACCTGGAATAATTATTATAACCTCCCTGTGTTCATGACTGCCACCTGCGAGTTTTCGAGCTTTGACCATCCCAACCCATCAGATGTTACTGCAGGGGTACGTATTTTTATGAAGCCCGACGGGGGAGCCTCAGCCCTTTTTACCACTACAAGGCTTGCCTGGTCGGGCCCTAACCTTACCCTTAACCGGAACTTTATAGAGGTTGCTTTTGACAAAAACCAACAGGGGCGATATCAAAACCTGGGTGACTTGATACGGCTTTCAAAGGTAAAAAGCAGCGGAAGCCTCGAAAGCTGGCGAATTCGCAATTTTGTGCTACTGGGCGACCCTTCAATGCAAATGGCTTACCCCCAATACCAGGTTATTACCAGCCAAATGCCCGATACCCTGAGGGCATTCCAAAAGGTAACCGTAAGCGGGTTTGTAGCCGATGAAACTGGGAACCCTCTTACAAATTACAATGGCATTGTATCGCCCACCGTTTTTGATAAAGAAAGAACTTTTAGAACTCTTGGACAAGACAGCGACAGCTTTGAAGCAAATTTTACAATAAGAAACTCCTTGCTTTATAAAGGAAATACAAGTGTTACAAATGGAGAGTTCAGTTTTACGTTTGTTGTGCCCCAGGGGATTGCATACAACTTTGGCAAAGGCAAAATAGGATACTACCTCGATAATGGGGTAAACGATGGCAACGGATACTTTTCTGACTTTGTGATTGGGGGCACAATGCCTGGTTTTGAACCCGACAACCAAGGCCCTCAAATCTGGCTGTTTATGAACGACACAACATTTGTTTCGGGCGGAACCACTAACCAAAATCCAATATTGCTTGCGCTGCTTCGCGACGAAAATGGAATAAACCTCACAGGTAGAATTGGACACGATATTGTGGCGATACTTAATGAAAATACGGGCAGCCCGATTGTTTTGAACAATTACTACCAGGCCGATCTGGATAACTTTATGAGCGGAAGGGTTGCCTATCCTTTTTCCCGTTTGCCCGATGGCAGACACAAACTGTCAGTTAGAGCCTGGGATACACACAATAACCCCGCATCAGCCACCATTGAATTTATAGTAAGTTCTACAGCCACGCTTGCACTCGATAACTTAATGAATTATCCAAACCCGTTCTCGCAGCAAACCTTCTTTAAGTTTACCCATAACCAGCCTTTTTCCGACCTTAACGTTAGGATTGAAATTTATGACCTTAGCGGAAAACTCTTGCAAAACATTGAAACCATAGTAAATTCGCCCGGCTACCAATCGGCGCCCATTCAATGGGATGGCCGCGACTTCAGTGGAAGAGCAATTGCAAACGGTATTTACCTTTACAGATTGGTGCTGAGAACCCCCGATGGAAATGTATCTGCCAGCACCCAAAGACTTGTAATTCTGCGCTAAAAAAAGGTGTTTGCCCATTATAACAATAAGGCCCAACTCACGTTTCATAAAATATCAGAGGTTTTAATTCGTTATATTTGCACTC
Organism: uncultured Bacteroidales bacterium; assembly: GCA_964348755.1. Taxonomy (GTDB): domain Bacteria; phylum Bacteroidota; class Bacteroidia; order Bacteroidales; family UBA7960; genus UBA7960. The sequence continues at coordinate 35,306 of CAYGDW010000004.1, forward strand.
TGAAAAAACGCACACAGTTTTACGTTTTTGTGTTTTGTATTTATGCAACCCAATTGAACATATTAAAGACCTTCTAATATACCCGTTTAAAGCATTTCGAATTAACTTTTTGGTCGAAAATTTAAAAGTAAAAAACATTCACATGAGGTTTAAAATTTGTAGTTTTCTGGTTTTTATGCTATTGGTACTTTCTTCGTTTGGGCTCTTTGCGCAGAACTATACCGACCTGCTGGGGCAAAGACTGAATACAATAACCACAGCCGTACCATTTTTAATGATTGCTCCCGATTCGCGCGCCGGAGCCCTTGGCGATGCGGGGGTGTCGTCATCGCCCGATGCCAACTCAATGCACTGGAACCCTGCTAAATATGCCTTTATCGACAAAAATATGGGCGTTACAATGAACTATACCCCATGGCTCAGAGCCCTGGTACCCGATATTAACCTCTCATATCTGAGCGCATTCAGAAGAATTGACGATTTGCAAACCATAGCCTTTTCACTCACCTATTTCTCATTGGGCGAGATAAACTTTACTGATGAGGCAGGCGAATTTCTTTTCCCGGTTAAACCTAATGAGTTTGCAGTAAATATAGCCTATGCCCGCAAACTTGGAGAGAACTTTTCGGGGGCCGTGGCGGTAAGATATATCTATAGCAACCTAACACAGGGGCAATTTGTTGGCAGTATCGAAACCAAGCCCGGTACGGCCCTTGCAGCCGATGTGTCGGCATTTTATACCCGCGAACTAAATTGGGATAGAACACCTGCCATTTTTTCTGCCGGAATCAATATTTCTAATATTGGCAACAAAATATCATATTCCGACGAAATCAATTCAAACTTTATTCCTATAAATTTAAGGCTTGGGCCTTCGCTAACTTTTAATCTCGACGAGTACAACCAGGTATCATTTATGGTTGACCTGAATAAACTCCTTGTGCCAACACCGCCGGTATATCAACGCGATCAAAGCGGCAGGCTTGTGATTGGCTCCGATGGCGAGTATGTAATTGAAGCAGGCCGCAATCCTAACAGATCTGTTGTGTCGGGCATGTTTGGCTCGTTTACCGATGCACCGGGGGGCTTCAAAGAAGAGTTGAACGAGATAACCTATTCGGTTGGGGCTGAATATTGGTACGATAGGCAGTTTGCCATCAGAGCAGGATACTTTCATGAACACAAAACCAAGGGCGACCGCAAATACGCTTCTCTTGGCATAGGTCTGAAATACAATGTCTTTGGCCTCGATTTTGCTTATCTGGTACCCCTTGCCCAGCGAAGTCCTCTCGAAAACGTGCTCCGGTTTACACTGCATTTCGATTTTGATGCCATTGGAAACCAGAATATGATCAGGTAAATTTTATAATTCACCTTAGCAGGCCCAGGTTATTTTTTTTTCTAAAATATCCCGGGCCAAATTATTAAACACAATGAATATCAGAATAGGATTTGGTTACGATATACACCGCCTTGAAATAGGTTTTCCGTTGGTGATTGGCGGAATATTTATTGAACATGAAAAAGGGGCAGTGGGCCATTCTGATGCAGATGTGCTGATACACGCAATTATGGATGCATTGCTGGGCGCCGCCGGCCTGCGCGATATCGGTGTTTATTTTCCTGATTCAGACCCGGGTCTTAAAAATATTGACAGCAAAATACTGCTTTCCAAAACCATGGAGCTTGTTAAAAGTCAGGGTTTTATAATTGGTAATATTGACGCTACCATTTGTCTTGAAAAACCAAAAATAGCAGCATATATTCCTGAGATGAAAATGGTTCTTGCAGCAATTATGGAGATTTCGGCTGGCCAGGTTTCGGTAAAGGCAACAACCAGCGAAGGACTTGGATTTGTTGGAAGCGAGCAAGGCATTTCGGCCTATGCGGTAGCCCTTTTGAGCAAATAATCTGTTACCTTCTTAACTGGAATTTTTCGCCCAGATAAACTTTTCTCACTTCCTCGTCCTGGGCCAGCTCTTCGGCCGTACCCGCCTTAAGAATTGAACCTTCGAAAAGCAAATATGCCCTGTCTGTTATTGAAAGAGTTTCGTGTACATTGTGATCGGTGATCAAAACCCCAATATTTTTGTCCTTTAGCTTCGAAACAATATTCTGAATGTCTTCTACTGCTATGGGGTCAACCCCTGCAAAGGGCTCATCAAGCAAAATAAATTTTGGATCAACCGCCAATGAACGGGCAATTTCGGTGCGGCGGCGCTCGCCTCCCGACAAAGTTATTCCTTTACTTTTTCTAATATTCTGAAGCCCAAACTCCTCGAGCAAACTCTCGAGCCGCACCTTTTGATCGGCTTTCGGCATTTTTGTAAACTCAAGCACTGCCTTAATGTTGTCTTCAACACTCAAATTGCGAAAAACACTGGCCTCTTGTGCCAGGTAGCCTATGCCTTTTTGCGCCCTTCTGTACATAGGTTCAGCTGTAATGTCTTCCTTGTCAAGAAAAATGCGCCCTTCATTGGGCTTTATCAGGCCTACAATCATGTAAAATGTTGTAGTTTTTCCGGCACCATTGGGGCCAAGCAAACCTACAATCTCACCACGGGTTACTTCAACCGATACATGGTTTACAACTACCCTTTTTTTGTATTTCTTAACCAGATTGTCAGTATGAAGCCTCATTGATGTTTAATGAAAATTGAAAATTGAAAAATAACAAAATCGCTTGTGGTATTTTAAAGAAATTATTTTTGGCCTTCCAGGGCTTCCCAAAATTCAACGGCCCGCCTCAGGTGCGGAATAACAATAGTACCGCCTATAATATTGGCAATAGCAAAAACCTCAAATACTTCCACTTTGTTCACTCCAAGTTCGTGGCACTTGCCCAAATGATACTTAACGCAATCATCGCAACGCAATACCATAGAAGCTGCCAAACCAATCAATTCCTTTGTTTTTGCAGGCAGAGCCCCTTCGGAATACGTGTTTGTGTCGAGATTAAAAAGCCTTTTTAGCACAATATTGTCGGCTGCCAATATGCGCTCGTTCATTCGTTGGCGGTATTTATTAAAATCGTTGATCAGGTCAGCCATTGGGTAGAAAATAATATTTGCACCAAAGTTTTATTCATGCTAAATTTACATTGCAAACCTACTGGAATTTTTGCAAATACATCAGGAAAAAATTTGCACAAATTGGGTTGAGTATTCCCTTTTGCTTTAACTTAGATAATAAATAATCCATTACGGTTCTATTTGGTATAATGGAAGTAAATTCTGAAGTATCGCTTAAAGATCTGCTCAAAGATATCTTCGGATATGACACCTTTAAGGGTGAACAGGAGCAGATTATCAGCCACTTGCTTGCAGGAGGCGATGCGTTTGTAATAATGCCCACCGGAGGTGGCAAGTCAATGTGCTACCAATTGCCTGCACTTATCAGCAAGGGCACAGCCATAGTGGTTTCACCCCTTATTGCCCTTATGAAAAACCAGGTTGACGCCATTCGCAATTTTGCCTCATACAATGGTATTGCTCATGTACTCAATTCTTCGCTCACCAAGGGCGAAATAATACAGGTAAAAAAAGACCTGAGGGATGGTCTCACCAAGTTGCTGTATGTGGCCCCTGAGTCGCTAACCAAGGAAGAAAACGTAGAGTTTTTAAAAGATATTGATATTTCGTTTTTTGCCGTTGATGAGGCCCATTGCATATCGGAGTGGGGGCACGATTTCAGGCCTGAGTACAGGCGGTTGCGGCCCATTATTCAGACCCTTGAAAAAAGGGTCCCGGTTATAGCCCTCACTGCCACAGCAACCCCAAAGGTGCAGCAAGATATTCAGAAAAACCTGAATATGGCCAATGCCAGGGTTTTTAAGTCGTCGTTTAATCGGCCCAATCTTTATTATGAAATCAGGCCCAAAACCGAAAATTCTATAAAAGATATCATCAGGTATATTAAGGCCCAGGAAGGCAAATCGGGCATAATATACTGCCTTAGCAGAAAAAAGGTTGAAGAGCTGGCCGAAACTTTAAAAGTAAACGGCATAAGGGCTTTGCCATATCATGCCGGCCTTGACACCCCTGTGCGTGTAAACAACCAGGATCGGTTTCTAATGGAAGATGCCGATGTAATTGTGGCCACAATAGCTTTCGGCATGGGAATTGATAAGCCTGATGTTCGCTATGTGATTCATTACGACATACCCAAAAGCCTTGAAGCCTATTATCAGGAAACCGGGAGGTCGGGCCGCGACGAGGGTGAAGGAAACTGTATTGCATTTTATGCGTACGAGGATATTCAGAAAATGGAAAAATTTCTGAAGGGCAAACCCGTTGCAGAGCAGGAGATAGGTCAGCAATTATTAATGGAAACGGTAGCTTTTGCCGAATCGTCAATTTGCCGCCGAAAAACCCTTTTGAACTATTTTGGCGAAGTGTATCGTGGAGAAAATTGCGGATCGTGCGATAATTGTTTAAATCCTAAAGAAAAGTTTGAAGGAAAAGAATATATTTGCCTGCTGATTGAAGCTGTTTTGGCCACAAAGCAATTATTTAAACCTAAACATATAATTAATGTCCTTATGGGAAAAATGAGCGCAACCATAAAAAACTGCAAACACCACCAACTCGAGGTGTTTGGCAAAGGCGCCGACAATGACGAAAAATTCTGGAACGCCGTGTTGCGGCAAAGCCTTGTTGAGCGTTTGCTCGAAAAGGAAATTGAAGATTATGGCACCCTGAAAGTAACCAAAGCAGGTAAAGAGTTTCTTGATAACCCCCGCCCGGTTAAAATGAGCAAAGACCACGACTACGACAATCCTGCCGAAGCAGCCGGCCTTACTGGCATTGGCCAGAAAACCAGCGCAACCGACAAGGTTCTGTTTGCTTTGCTCAAAGACCTTCGCAAAGAAATTGCCCGCAAAAACAATTTGCCGCCTTTCGTAATCTTTCAGGACCCTTCGCTCGAAGATATGGCAATACAATATCCGGTAAAACTCGATGAACTCAAACAAATTACAGGGGTAGGATCCGGAAAGGCAGAGCGCTTTGGAAGACCCTTTGTTGAGCTGATTACACGCTATGTGGAAGAAAACGAAATCGAACGCCCAATGGATATGGTGGTCAAGTCGGTAGTAAACAAGTCGGGCCTTAAGGTCTATATTATTCAAAACATTGACCGTAAGGTATCTTTAGAAGATATTTCATTGACCAAAGGGATTGAATTTGATGAGCTGCTTCTTGAAATTGAAAGCATTGTAGCTTCAGGAACCAAAATTGACATTCGATACTATATAAACCAGGTTATCGAAATTGACAAGCAGGAAGAAATCTTCGACTATTTCAAGACTGCCGAAACCGATTCGTACGAAACCGCATTGCGCGAGCTTGGAGAAGACGACTTTACTCAAGAAGAGGTACGTCTTATGCGAATAAGGTTTATGTCGGAAATGGGCAATTGATTTTATTTGAATTTACCTAACAAATAATCCGGCCTGTGAGGAAGCCTCAAGCAGGCCTTTTTAATTAAAAAACCAATGATCAACCAAACCCAAGACCAAATGCAGTTTGAAGCTGCACCAGCTCAACAAAAAACTGCCAAACCAAAAATTAACCTTCAATGGGTGCTGAATATTGTGCTTTTAGGCGGCCTCCTTGTTTTGTTTGCATTGCATTTTTTTGGCAACAGGCAAACCAAAGACAAAGCACAAGGAGATCAAATTACCGAATTGGCTGAAAAAATTTCGGAAGGGAAGGCCAGTATTGCCTATATCAATTCTGCCAAACTTATGGAGGAGTATGAACTGGCAAAAAAATTGCGCCAGGATTTTGAGGCCGAGCAAACCCGGCTCGACAACGACCTTTCGCGCCGCCAAAGGAGTTTTCAGGCTGAAGTAGAAAAATTTCAACGCGATGTTCAGGCTGGCAGTATTGGTATGGAGCGTGCACAGGCCCTTGAACAGGAACTTATGGCCAAACAACAGGAGCTAATTCAGCTAAACGAGCAATTTACCAACAGACTTATGCAAAAAGAGGTTGATATGAATAATGAGCTTCTTGAGAAAATATCAGAGTTCCTTAGCCGTTACAACCAGGCGTACAACTATGACTTCATTCTAGGTTATACTCGCGGGGGTGGCATTTTATATGCCAGCCAACAGCATGACATTACGGCCGTTGTGCTGCAGAAACTGAACGCCGAATATTTGTTGAATCAATAAATTAACTTGTTTTATGAGAAAACTCCTTGCCATCATTTTTGCTTTGGTATTTATGGGAAGCAGTTTTGCCTTTTCCCAGGGTAATTACACTATTGTGGTTCACGGTGGTTCGGGCAATATTTTGCGCGAAAATATAAGCCCGGAGCGCGAAGCAGAGTTTGTTGGCAAGCTAAATGAGGCCTTGTATGCGGGCCACGCCATACTCAGGGCCGGAGGCAGTGCCCTTGATGCCGTAGTTGCGGCAGTAATGATATTGGAGGATTCACCATTGTTCAATGCAGGTAAAGGAGCGGTTTTCAACTTTGAGGGCCGCAACGAACTTGATGCCTCCATTATGGATGGCAAAAGCCTTAATGCTGGTGCTGTTGCCGGAGTTACAAACATTAAAAACCCTATAACCGCCGCACGTAAAGTTATGGAAAACTCTCCACACGTAATGCTTACGGGCAGGGGAGCCGAGCAGTTTGCATTTGAACAGGGCCTTGAAATTGTTGATCCGATTTATTTCTTCGACCAGAGGCGTTGGGATCAGTACCGCGATTTTTTGAGGGGCAACGCCCAAATGCGAGGGCAAACCAACCCCGAAATAAAAATGGGAACCGTAGGTGCAGTAGCTTTAGACCAGAAAGGAAACCTTGCTGCAGCCACCTCAACAGGCGGAATGACCGGAAAAAGGTTTGGACGAATTGGAGACAGCCCCATAATTGGTGCTGGAAACTATGCCAATAACCAAACGTGTGCCGTGTCAGCAACCGGACATGGCGAATATTTTATTCGCAATGTGGTGGCCCATGATATATCTGCACAAATGTTATACAAAGGTGTTTCACTTGAAGAAGCCGCAAATAACAATGTAATGGAAAAGCTTAAGGTTCAGGGAGGGTTTGGTGGCGTTATAGCGGTTGACCGCCAAGGTAATGTGGCCATGCCATTTAATACCTCAGCCATGTTTAGGGGATACCTGAAATCGACTGGCGAAACAGAAGTGAAAATATTCAGATAGCTTACTGGTTGTGGTACTTAAGCACCTGATCAGTAAAATACGAAAGTTCCACGCCGGCCTCAGCAAACATTTGTTCTGATTCCTGGCCGGCGTGGTATTTTTTTTCGCATACCACACGCTTTATTCCACAGTTTATAATTAGCATGGCACACACCCGGCAGGGTGTCATGCGGCAATAAAGGGTTGCACCTTCTATGCTTATGCCAAGTCGGGCAGCCTGACAAATGGCGTTTTGCTCGGCATGCACCGTGCGCACACAATGCATGGTGGTTTGTCCATCCTCATGCATTACCTTTTTCATTTGATGCCCCACATCATCGCAGTGTGGTAGCCCTATGGGCGATCCGACATAGCCCGTAACCAGTATCTGTTTGTCGCGGGCAATCACACTACCGCTGCGGCCACGGTCGCATGTGGCCCGCTTACTTACTGTATGGGCAATTTCCATAAAATATTCATCCCAGCTTGGGCGGCTGTATGGCCGGTTTACTGTTACCTCTGACATTCTTTTGCTGTTTTAGCGGTTTTGTACAAACTCCAGAAAAGCTTCGGTTTCTTGGTTTAATTGTTCGGGGTTGCCATTGTTGTTTATTACATAATCGGCCTGCCTTATACATTCGGCCAGATTTTGTTTGTTCGAATCATCAGAATTCATTTCGCGTTGCTCGTTGCTCAAAAAGGTGTCGAAAGATACATTGTCGGTTTCAGAATTTCTTTTCCTTATGCGTAGGTAGCGAATTTGAGGGTCGGCATCAACGGCCAGCAAAAAAAATCCGGGGAAACTTCTTAGGGAAGCAATTTCGCCGGGGGTTCTGATGCTCTCAATAATACAGTTCTGATTTAGGGTGGCGGCCTCCTTGTACAGCTGCTCAATTATGTATGAGGGGCTGTTTTGTGCCCGAAGTTCATTGGCAAGCGCCGTAAGGGTGTCGCGGTTTACGGGCAGGCCGCGCGCATTAAGCTCGCGCGCAATAAAAGCCCGCACCGAAAAGTGAGCAAACCCTTTGTTCTGTGTAAGGTAATCGACCACAGTGCCCTTTCCTGCACCCAATGTGCCTGTTATTCCAATTATTATCTTGTCTTTCATTAACCAAAAATACTTATTTTAACACCATTGTCCGATTGAAACGTACATGTTTGCGAATTAAACACAAACACCTTTGAACCGAAAGTCAGCGAAACTAACCGAAGTTCAGCGAAGCTAAAATAGCAAACATGGAGTTCCATCCGACCTTAATTTAAAAATTATTTACGGATGAAAATGACGGGATTTCTCGCTCCGCCCCAAATAACGAGGTTTTCAGCGGTTTTGGGGAAGATCGGTGGTTGGAGGCGGCCAAGCCGCCGCCAACCACCGATCAAAAAACTTACTGTCTGTCATTCCGAATGCAGTGAAGAACCTCAACCACGTAATTCTTCCGGTATTTGATTTTGTCGGGAAATAATGTTATTTTAATAAAACCATCAGGTATAAAGGCAAGGTGGGCTAAAGAGTCCGGAAAAGCCCAGGAGATTCAATTAACGAGAACCGAAAATAGCACTCCCAATACGTACAATGGTACTTCCCTCCTTTATGGCAACTATGTAATCGTCAGACATGCCCATCGATATTTCTGAAAACTCAGGCTGTTGGGCAAAATATTTCTTTTTCAGCAACTCAAATATGTTTTTAAGATTTTTAAATTCCTGCCGTATCTGTTCAAAATTTTCTGTAAAAGTAGCCATACCCATTACTCCCCTTATCTCCACATTTTTAAGCGTTGCAAATTCTTCTGAGCTTAGTAATTCGGCTGCTTCCTCAAGGTATAGCCCATATTTTGTTTCTTCCTGGGCAATGTAAATTTGAATAAGGCAGGGAATAATGCGCTGGTTTTTTACAGCCTCCTTATTAATGGTTTTAAGTAGTTTAATGCTGTCAACGGATTGAATTAGAGCTACAAAAGGTGCAATATACTTCACTTTGTTGGTTTGCAAATGACCTATCATGTGCCATTCAATATCTTTGGGAAGAGTTTCCTGTTTTTCAACAAGTTCCTGCACCTTGTTTTCTCCGAAAAATCGCTGACCGGCATTGTAAATTTCCAAAATTTCTTCGGGGGTTTTGGTTTTGCTTACAACCACCAGTTTTACAGCTTTGGGCAGTTTGCTTATAAACTCTTTGTAATTTTGGGCCGCTGGCATTGTTTTTGTCTTTAGGATCAGTGCAAAATTACTAAATGCATGGAATTGTTTGATATTATGAATAAATGGGTTATAAGTAATCTTTCAGTTAATTATCTTTGTGCATGCAAGAAAAAATACTTATCCTAGATTTTGGTTCGCAGTACACCCAGCTGATAGCCAGGCGTGTAAGGGAACTTAACGTTTATTGCGAGATTCATCCTTACCACCATATACCCGATGATCTTTTGTTTGTGAAAGGTGTGATCTTATCGGGCAGTCCATACAGTGTTCGCGATGCCGGCGCACCCCGCATCGACCTGTTGAAATTTGATGGCAAGGTGCCATTGCTGGGCGTATGCTATGGTGCACAACTGCTTGCTCAGGAAAATGGGGGAGAAGTGCAGGCATCTTCAATACGTGAATACGGGAGGGCCAACCTCTCGTTTGTTGAACAAACCGAACCTTTGTTGCACAGCATCGAAATGCAATCGCAGGTGTGGATGTCGCATGCCGACACCATTACACGCCTTCCTCAAAATTTCAGGGTCGTTGCCCGCACCAACGATGTGGGCATTGCTGCATGGCGCGCCTCCGACCGCCCTACTTTCGGCCTGCAGTTTCACCCCGAAGTATATCACTCTACCCAAGGCCAGGAGTTGTTGTATAACTTTATTGTTGAAATCTGCGGCTGTAAGCAGCAATGGACACCCGAGTCGTTTATTCAAAGCACGGTTCATGCACTAAAAGAAAAGATAGGCACCGACAAAGTTGTGCTTGGCTTATCGGGAGGTGTCGATTCAAGTGTGGCAGGGGCGTTGCTCCATAAGGCAATAGGTGAGCAATTGTATTGTATTTTTGTTGACAACGGATTACTTCGCAAAAATGAGTTTGAGCAAGTGATTGAATCTTACCGCGACATGGGCCTCAATGTAAAGGGGGTACGTGCAGCCGACCGGTTTCTTAATGCCCTTAAAGGAATTAATGATCCGGAGTTGAAACGCAAGACCATTGGCCGGGTATTTATCGAGGTGTTTGATGAAGAAGCTCATTCCATTAGTGAGGTAAGCTGGCTAGCCCAAGGAACTATTTACCCCGATGTTATTGAGTCTGTTTCGGTAAAAGGGCCCTCGGCCACTATTAAATCGCATCACAATGTTGGTGGGTTGCCCGACTTTATGAAACTAAAGGTGGTAGAACCCCTTAGTTCCCTTTTTAAGGATGAAGTTCGCAGGGTTGGTACCTCTCTGGGCATTTCGCCCTCTTTGTTGCAACGGCACCCGTTTCCCGGGCCCGGGTTGGGGGTGCGCATTCTGGGCGAGGTTACAGCCGACAAGCTGAGGGTGTTGCAGGAGGTAGATTTCATATTTATTAAGGCACTGCGCGATCATGGCCTTTACCATAAAGTATGGCAGGCACTGGCTGTTTTGCTCCCAGTGCATTCTGTTGGGGTTATGGGCGACGAAAGAACTTATGAAAACGTGGTGGCCCTTAGGGCAGTAGAATCAACAGATGGTATGACAGCCGATTGGGTGCACCTTCCTTCCGATTTTCTGGCAAAAGTCTCTAATGAGATCATTAACAAGGTAAAAGGGGTTAATAGGGTGGTTTATGACATTAGCTCCAAGCCGCCTGCTACTATCGAATGGGAGTAAACATTTTTTATAACGCTCTTTTGCAAAAATTTAGTAACATAAAATAAATATAGTGAACAGAACAGTATTTTTTCTGGCAACTCTCTGGCTTGTTTTGTTTTCATTCTGGGCATCAGCCCAGTTTGAACCAGCCCCTGTGGTCAAGTCTGAAGTAAGAGAAAACATTAACGGACGTACATATTTTGTGCATACTGTAACACAGGGTCAGACTTTATACAGCATTGCCAGGGCTTATGAAGTAACCCCCAGCGAAATTGCCATAGCAAACCCTAAATACACAGATTTGCTTCAGGTGGTGCGTTTGGGCCAGGTGCTGCGGATTCCGGCAGCACAGCCTGCACGAGGCGAACGATCAGCACAGCATGTAGCTAGCGGCACAGGTGGGCAAGAATCCAGGCAACCCAGGCAGGTAAACTCATACAATGTTGTTACTACAGAATTTTTTGAACACAAGGTTGCACGCCGCGAAACCCTTTTCGGAATTGCCCGAAAACATGGAGTTACCCAGGAGGACATTCTTCAACATAATCCTGAAGCCCGCAATGGATTGCGCTTCAAACAAATCCTAAGAATTCCGGTTCGTAAAACAAAAACCGTTGAGTATTTTTATCATACTGTGGCCCCCGGCGAAACACAATTTGGCCTTGCAAACCGCTTCGGAATTACCATTGAAGAGCTTTCCGAACTGAATCCTGAAACTATACAACTTGGCCTCCAGGCAGGCCAACGAATTAGGGTACCTGCAAGGAATGGACGCCTACCAAACGGGCAAGTGCCGCCCGAAAGTCATGTTTATCATGCAGTGGAGCCTGCTGCCGGCACCGATCCGTATTGTTTAAACCCTCAGTTAAAACCGCAATACAATGTGGCATTGCTTATTCCGCTTTTTCTCGATCAGTTTAGCAATGCTTCTATATCAATTAATGCCGAGCACCAATCATTTACTTTTCTTCCTTATTATCAGGGAGTACTCATTGCACTCGATTCAATAAGGCAAAAGGGAATAGATATTACCCTGCATGTATTCGATGTGGCCCGCGACCTTTCTGCAGCGCGGGGCATAACCCAAAGAGCCGGTTTTGAAAACATGGACCTTATCATCGGGCCGTTTTATCCTGAAACCATTACGTTTGTAGCCGGGTTTGGAATGCGGCACGGCATTCCGGTGGTGTCGCCTTTGCTAGATGACCCTGCACTTCTGAAAGGTTTTTCAAATCTTTTTCAGGTAACACCCTCACTCGAAACCCAAATCGCCAATTTAGGCAAATACATTTCCAAGACTTTTTCTGGGCAAAATATTATCCTGGTACATAACAATCAACCTCAGGCTCAGGGTCTTATTAAAGGATTTAAGGAATCGATGGGCGAAAGAAACTTACTTGCAGTCAACCAGGGCGAAATCCCTAACCAGGAAGAACATTTACGAAACAGGAATGCTTTGCAGGTAAAGGAGGTAGTTTTCAGAACCAGCGGAATGAGCGGATTGGCAAATTACTTTGACCGGTCAAAGGAAAATGTGCTGGTAACCCTAATTGATGGGGAGGCTTTTCTTTCAAACTATTTGCGCGAACTAAACCAGCTTTCGCCTCAATTCAACATAACTGTTTTTGGTATTCCGCAATGGAGCGATTATCAAACCATTGACCCCCGTTATCTTGAAACCCTCAAAGTGCATATTTTCACACCTGAATTTATTGATTACAGTGAGCCTCACATTAGGGATTTTGTTTACCGGTATCGCGAGGTTTTCAAAACAGAGCCTTCAGATTATGCCTTTTTGGGGGTGCAAACCGGCTACTTCTTTTTCAATGCAATTGGAAAGTACGGGAAGGAGTTTTCCCGATGTATAAACAAAATAAATGTGTCAGACTTTACCATTCCGTTTGGCTTTGAGAGGTTGAAAACTAAAGATGATGGATGGGAAAACACAAGCTTTAACCTATTCCGCTACCAGGGCTTCCGAAAAGTAAATGTATTTCGTCAGGTAATAAGTAATTAATTTGCCCTAACGCAGATCAACCACTTCTATGCCCGGAAAATTAGCTGCACTGAAAGTGAATTGCCCGGCCGCAATTGTAGGATTTGTTTCAATCCTATCCATTGTATAAGTGTATGTGCTGCCTTCGCGGTCATGGGCAATGGTATAAACCAGCATTTTGGTAGAGGCGTCCAATGCCACGCGGTATTTGTAAAACAACTGTGGTGCCCGCGGCACCAGGTCAATAATTTCAACTCTTCTTCCCATGTGAGTTTCCTGCCTAATATGCTTTGCACGAAACTGGCCCTCAAAATCATTTAATATTGAAGTTGGCGTAATGCCGCCTTCGCTGTTTGCAAGGGTATTGATATATACCTCGTTCATGTCTTTAAGGTAGGTCCAGGTATTGGTGCCGTCGGAAATAAACAAATTTCCCGATAGGCTCATGTGGTACCGGTCGCCTTGCGAAATCAACTCCCCTTTCATCGATTCCTTTGTGTTTTTGCTGGTGTTCTCCATGTCGTAGGAAAAGAAAATCTTTAAGGCCCTGAAGGATTTGATGTGCTGGCTGGCCTCCATCATTAACTGATTGCCTTTTGCCTCAGCCGCACGCTCCTGTTGGTTCTGGGCACTTGCAAACGAAAATAGAAAAAGCGAGGTAATTGCTATAATTAAATTTTTGTTCATATCAGTATGTTTTCAAATTTATCAATTGCCACGCAAAATCTGTTCCAAAGCAACGGGGTCTTTAATTTTAACCTCGCGTGCCTTGCTGCCTTCAAACGAACCAACAATGCCGGCGGCTTCAAGCTGGTCAATAATCCGTCCTGCTCGGTTGTATCCAAGTTTTAGTTTTCGCTGTAGCATTGATGTTGAACCCTGCTGCGTTGCAACAATTATTCGGGCGGCTTCGTCAAAGAGGCTGTCGCGTTCTGAGGGGTCGATGGGTTCGGCTTCTCCGCCTTCTTCATCAAAGTATTCTGGCAGCAGAAAAGCATCGGGGTAAGCGCGCTGCGAACCAATAAAGTCGGTAATCCGGTCAATTTCGTGGGTGTCGATAAATGCGCACTGCAAACGTATCAGGTCGCTGCCTGTCGAAAGGAGCATGTCGCCACGGCCAATGAGTTGCTCGGCACCGCCGCTATCTAAAATTGTTCGCGAATCAATTTTTGATGTTACCCTAAAGGCAACCCTTGCCGGGAAATTGGCTTTTATGGTGCCAGTTATGATGTTTACCGATGGTCTTTGGGTAGCAATAATAAGGTGTAAACCCACCGCCCGCGACAACTGTGCTAGCCGGGCAATGGGCAGTTCTATTTCTTTGCCTGCTGTCATAATCAGGTCGGCAAATTCGTCGATAAATAGGATTAAATATGGAAGGTAGCGATGCCCGTGGTTTGGATTTAACCGACGTTCAACAAACTTGGTATTGTATTCTTTAATGTTGCGCACCTGTGCATCTTTGAGCAGGTCGTAGCGATTGTCCATTTCAATGCAAAGAGAGTTGAGGGTACGTATAACCTGTCGGGTATCGGTTACAATGGCCTCTTCGGCATCGGGCAGTTTGGCCAAAAAGTGCCGCTCAATTTTCGAAAACAGGGTTAGCTCAACCTTTTTAGGGTCAACCAAAATAAATTTTACCTGTGCCGGGTGCTTCTTGTAAAGTATTGATGCCAGAATGGCATTTAACCCCACCGATTTGCCCTGCCCGGTAGCACCAGCCATAAGCAGGTGGGGCATTTTTGTAAGGTCGGTAATAAAGGTTTCGTTGGCAATGGTCTTTCCTAACCCTATTGGAAGTTCAAAGGTAGAATTTTGAAACTTTTCGCTGGCCAGAATCGACCGCATTGATACAATTTCCGGAGTGCTGTTGGGCACCTCAATGCCTATGGTACCCCTTCCGGGGATGGGTGCAATAATGCGTATTCCCAGGGCTGAAAGGCTCAGGGCAATGTCGTTTTCCAAATTGCGAATGCGCGATATGCGTACACCGGGAGCCGGAATTATTTCGTACAAAGTTACCGTTGGGCCCACAGTGGCTTTAATACGCTCAATCTGAATGGAGTAGTTGCTGAGGGTTTCAATAATTTTGTTTTTATTGGCCTCCAGTTCTTTTTTGTTTACCATTATAGAGTTGCTGCCACGCTCATCGAGAAGTTCAAGATCGGGAATCTGATACTTGGGCAGGTCTAAGGTAGGGTCGTATTGGCCAAGGTGCGAAAGGTCGGGCAAATCGCCTTCTGTGCCAAACTGTCCTGGAATCTCAACAGGTTGGTAATTATTGCCTGTAACATTTTTATCAGCTTCAATAATTTCTAATTCCGGATTGCTTTTTACAGGAATTTTTTCGGGTAGAGAAACAGGAGCGTCAAAATAAGTGTCCTCCTCACCAAAATTTACCTCAATGGGGAAAGGTTGTTCTGATTGTTCATGGTTTTCCACTTCAAGCACTATGTTGCCTCCTTGTATATCATCTCTGCTTTTGCCATAAAACAATTGGGTTATGAACTTGCCAATGGCGGCAAAGTTGGCATCGTAGGCCAGTATCAGAAAACTTCCCAATGAAAAAATCAGAAACATTATTGTGCCAAATCGCCCCAATACCCCATCGAGCCATACGTTGGCCTGAAAACCAAAAACTCCACCCAGAATGAGCATTGGCCCAGAGCGAATTATTGCCCCGAAGAACAGTGAAATCCATACCAGGTAAAAGAGGGAATAACGGATGGTTTTCCAGCCAGGTAGCAGGCTGTGTTCAAATAGCCATTTAAACCCTGCAATAAACGAAATTAAAACAAAAACAAACGAAGAAATACCAAACCATTTTTTAATAAAAAGGTGTGCAGCAATGGCACCCAGGCGGCCCATTACATTTTCTGTCGTAACGCTTTCGTCAACTAACAGGCTCCAGTTGAAAGCTTTTGTGTCGAGCAACGAATCGTCGGCCTTCCAGCTAAAAAGGTAGGATATAAAAGAAATTAACAGAAACAATGAAAGCAATATAAAAAACAACCCAATGGTTTTGCGCAGGCGTTTGCTGCGCAAAAACTCCTTGAACGACTTCCCTGTAAGCTCATTGCCACTGAGGTCGGATCGGGTTTCTTTAGTTCCTCTGAAAGTGTTTTTTTTTATATTTCTGGGCTTTCTCTCCATTAGGGCAGGAAGTGTTTATTAATACTGGCAAAATTAAGAAAAGAATTGTAAAGCAGAAATTATAAGCATGCTACGCCTTTCTAATAATAAAAACGAAAAAGGGAACTGAATAGCTCCCCTTTGGTGTTTTTTCGGCGAAAGCCCCAAAAAATCAAAAACCCAATGTTTTGAGCATAGATTTATAGCTTTGCTCTTTTGCAAAAAGTTTTGTGGTATATTCGCCTTCGTCGTCCTTGTCGATAATAACCAATTTTGGTGCTGGCATTAGGCAGTGCTGAATACCCCCGAAACCACCCAGGCTTTCCTGATAGGCACCTGTATGAAACATGCCGATATATTGTGTTACTTCTTCGCGTATTTTTGGCAGAAATATGGCATTTGCGTGCGACTCGGCATTGTAGTAGTCCTGGCTGTCGCAGGTAAGCCCTCCAAGGTTTACACGCTGGTATTCGCTATCCCAGTTGTTTATGGCAAGCAAAATAAAGCGTTGTTTGGCAGCCCATATATCGGGCAGGGTGGTCATAAAACTGCTGTCGATCATATTCCAGTGTTCGCGGTCGTTCTGCTGTTTCTGGTCAAGAATCGAATAAAGCACTGCACCACTTTCGCCAACGGTAAAAGCGCCGAATTCTGTAAAAATATGTGGTTCCTGAACCCCGTTCTGGTTGCAAATATTCTTGATCTGGGCAACAATTTCCTCGGTCATGTATTCATAATCGTACTCGAAGCCAAGCGAGTTTTTTATTGGAAACCCTCCGCCAATATTCAGGCTGTCGAGATCGGGGCATATTTTTTTCAACTCGCAATAAACGTTTACACACTTCGAAAGTTCGTTCCAGTAGTAAGCGTTGTCTTTTATACCGGTATTGATGAAAAAATGCAGCATCTTTAACGTGAAGCGCGGGTCATTCTCTATCTTTTCGCGGTAATATGGCAAAATATCGTTGTAGCGTACGCCCAGGCGCGAGGTGTAAAACTCGAACATAGGCTCTTCTTCTGCTGCAATGCGAATACCAAGCTTAACTTTTTTGTTTTTGTCAATCAGTGCATCGTAAGCCTTGATCTCGTTTTTGTTGTCAATTACAGCAATGGTGTTTTCAAAACCATTGTTAATCAACTCGCTGATTTTTTGTGTGTAAAGCGGGCGTTTGAAACCATTGCAAACAATATATCTGTTCTTATCTATTAAACCCAGATTATACAACTCTTCAATAATATAAATGTCGAAAGCTGATGAGGTTTCTATGTGAATGTCGTTTTTGAGCGCTTCTTCCAATACAAAACTGAAATGCGAACTTTTGGTACAGTAACAGTAATGGTATTCGCCTTTATAATCGACCCGGGCCATGGCTACATTAAACATTCGCTTGGCCTTTTGAATTTGCTGACTGATTTTTGGGAGGTAGCTTATCTTTAGCGGAGTGCCGTATTGTTTAATGATATCCATGAGGCAGATATCGTGAAAGTAAAGCTCGTTGTCAATTACTTTAAACTCTTCCTGAGGAAACTCAAAGGTTTGTTCAATCAGGTCGATGTATTTGTTTTTCATTTCCTTTCAAACAGGTTTTTAGTGAAATGCAAAAAGTAGATGAGTTACTTTTGAAAAAAATGGCAAATCGAGTTGAAGTACTTTTAAAGAAAAGTTTTGCAAAGATAAAAATTACACTGAAAACAGAAACCCAAAACAATCGTATTTTTGCCACGTTATTAAATCAAATTTAAATATGCAACCCATGATTCGATTAGGTGCATTTGCTTTTTTTTTGTTTGCTACAATGGCGTTTTCCAATAATTTAACCGCCCAGCGTGGTTTTGACCAATTTGGCACCGAGCAGGGTATTCGTATCCAATACCGCTGGGCAAGGCACAATCCGGTTGATCCAACCAGCAATGCCGCCCTTTCGCTTCGCCTTACCAACGAACACCCTCATCCGGTAAATGTAACCCTTACGGTTACATTTTACCGCAACCATCAGATCATGTTCGAAAGCCGCGACAATAATTACTGCTTTGAGGCAGGGCAGAGCCTGCGTGGCTCCCTGGCCAACCTCCGTTTTATGGCCGAAGGCATTTCACTTGATATGGTGCGCGAGCCGTGGTTTTCGTGGAAGATTTCGGCCATTGAAGTGAAGCCGGTAGGTAGTTGTAAATAAGCTTTATTTTTGGCCTCATAGGTCATTGCCTGCCCCGCAAAAGTGTATTTTTGCATAAAAATCATCTATGAGCCTAAATGATCTTCATCGTGCAATTCTGGCTGGAATTCCCAATGAACTTCCACCTGCACGGCCTTACGACTTAACGGTAAATCATGCGCCCCGCCGCAAGGACATATTGTCGGCAGCCGAAAAAAAATTAGCCGTTAGAAATGCTTTGCGTTATTTTCCGGATACGTTTCACGAAGAACTTGCCCGAGAGTTTGCACAGGAGCTTATTGATTACGGCCGCATTTATATGTACCGGTTCAGGCCCTGCTACCCGATAACGGCCAGAAGTATCAATGATTTTCCTCATCAAAGCCTTCAGGCTGCAGCCATTATGCTAATGCTGAGCAATAATCTTGATTATGCCGTTGCCCAGCATCCACATGAACTTATAACCTATGGGGGCAATGGGGCTGTATTTCAAAACTGGGCGCAATACCTGCTCTCCATTAAATACCTTGCCGAAATGACCGATGAGCAAACATTGGTGCTATATAGCGGTCATCCTATGGGCCTTTTTCCGTCGCACCCCGAAGCGCCCAGGGTTGTGGTAACCAACGGCATGATGATTCCCAATTACTCAAAACCCGACGACTGGGAGCGCTTCAATGCCATCGGTGTAACCCAATATGGGCAAATGACTGCAGGCTCGTTTATGTACATTGGCCCCCAAGGCATTGTGCATGGCACCACCATTACCGTACTCAATGCCGGGCGCAGGCTGCAGGGCAGCGATGGAACCCTGGCGGGTAAAGTGTTTGTTACCAGTGGGTTGGGCGGAATGTCGGGAGCACAGGCAAAAGCAGCAGTTATAGCAGGGGCTGTGGGTGTGCTGGCCGAAGTTAATCCAAAGGTTACAAAAATCAGGCACGAACAGCGCTGGGTCGATGAGGTGTATAACGACCTCAGTACCATAATTAACCGCATAAAGGATGCAAAAAACCACAAAGAGGCAGTTTCGCTGGCATACCAGGGAAACATTGTTGATCTTTGGGAGGCTCTGGTAAAGGCAAATATCCACATTGACCTTGGCAGCGATCAAACTTCTCTGCACAACCCTTGGGCTGGCGGTTACTACCCGGCCGGCCTTACTTTCAACGAGTCGAACGAAATGATGGCCCATGCACCCGAAGAGTTTAAAAAACATGTGCAAGCATCGCTCATCAGACACGTGAATGCAGTAAAAACAATGACTTCCCGCGGTATGTACTTTTGGGACTACGGCAATGCATTTTTACTTGAAGCGGGCAGGGCCGGGGCAGATGTGTTTAAGGAAGATGGCACATACATATATCCTTCATACGTTCAGGACATTATGGGGCCAATGTGCTTTGACTATGGCTTTGGCCCTTTTCGTTGGGTGTGTGCCTCGTCCGATCCGGATGACCTGCGCACCACCGACCTCCTGGCCGCAGAGGTAATTGAGGGTATGATGGAGAATTCCCCTGCCGAAATAAAACAACAATTGGCCGACAACCTTCTGTGGATCAGGCAGGCTGAGGAAAACAAACTGGTTGTTGGTTCGCAGGCTCGCATTTTGTATGCCGATAGCGAGGGTCGTATTCGCATTGCCAAAGCCTTTAACAATGCTATTGGTGAAAAGCGCCTCAAAGGTCCGGTAATTTTAGGCCGCGACCACCATGATGTGAGTGGCACCGACAGCCCCTACCGCGAAACATCAAACATATACGACGGTTCGCAGTTTACCGCCGATATGGCCATACAAAATGTTATCGGCGACAGCTTTCGGGGGGCCACCTGGGTAAGCATTCATAATGGCGGCGGAGTAGGATGGGGCGAAGTAATTAATGGCGGCTTTGGCCTACTGCTCGACGGCAGCCCCGAAGCCGAACGCAGGCTCGAATCGATGCTCTTTTGGGATGTAAATAACGGAATTGCCCGCAGAAGCTGGGCAAGAAACCCTGAAGCCATTTTTGCAATAAAAAGAGCTATGCAAGCCGAACCTAAGCTAAAGGTTACTTTGCCCTATATTGTATCCGACCATTTGCTCGATGGGCTATTTTAAGCATTGTTTCTGGCAGGAAATTTGAAAGAAGGTCATTGAAACTCTTCAACAAGATCTGAAATGAAAAACCGAATATTTTTTCTGATTCTTCTTTCCATATTTTTCGCATTCATTCTAACCTCCTGTGTCGATGGCTGGGAAGACCCTTTCGGCGATCCTGTAGAAAAGTTTCTTGGAAACTGGAAAGTAAACGAGGTAAGCACACTTTATGGTGGTCAGTACAATTACGATGTTTCAATAAGCCGCAACCCGGCCAACAGCGCCGAAATTCTTATTTCAAACTTCTATATGCAGGGGCCAGGCGAATTTGCACGTGCACTGGTGTCGGGCAATACAATTACCATAGTGCAGCAGACCATTTGCAATGGCACCATAGCTATTAAAGGAAGCGGACAGTTTAATGCCGGTGTAATTACTCTGGTTTATACTGCCAACGATGCTGCCGATCTTGACAATGTTTCGGCCACCTACCGGCGGCCCTGACTATCTTTAATGCGGCCCTGGGTATTCTTAATGAAAAACAAGGGAGGTTTTGGCGTAGGAAACCATTCGACAGAAAGCGAATCAGGAGAAATAAAGTCGGTAGCCAGCGAATCGGTAGCCAGCGAGTCAGCGAGCAATAGCTCTTCTTCCTGGCGGCGAATAAAGCGCTGAAGCTCAGCCTCGGCCTCCGACATTTTAAGGCTTAACCGCTTAAGGATTTCTTCATGAATCTGTTCCATCTCTACCTCAAAAAGTAAATAACAATCCAGTGCCTGCTTGAATTCGAGCCTACTTACTCCGTGTTTATGAAAAATTCCTGCATAGTAGTAATCCACAGAGTCGCTGTATTCGGGGTGCCTGGTCAGGTGGTCAGAGAGGTAGCCTTCCATCAAATAAATGTCAGCCAGGATGTTGGTTAGCTGCTCGCGTGGTAAAATCTTCTGACATCGCTCGCGGTCGGGCGAATGGAAAAATCCGCAGGAGCTAACCATTAGCAAAACCAAAACCAATGTTAGGTATTTAAGGTAAGACAACCGGGCAATAATTACTGAAAGATTTGTTTTCATTTCATGATGCTCAGCAAATCGGTGTTTATCTTTCAAAAATCAGGGGCTGGCCTTTTACGGTTTCGCGGAATGTACCATTTTCAAAAACAGGTATTCCATTTACAAAGGTATAAATCACGCTCGATTTAAAGGATGTGCCTTCGAAGGGCGACCATCCACATTTATACAATGTGTTTTCCCGGGATACGGTCTGGGGTTGGTTTAGGTTAACAACAGTAAGGTCGGCAGCATAGCCTTCCCGAATAAATCCCCGGTTTTTAACTGCAAAGCATATTGCGGGGTTATGACACATCCATTGAATTACTTGTTGGAGAGTAAAAACTTTTTGGTGTACCATTTCGAGCATTGCGGGCAGAAAATGTTGCACTAGGGGTGCTCCAGACGGGCACTGAAGGTAATTATTCTGTTTCTCTTCGAGGGTGTGCGGGGCATGGTCGGTAGCAACCACGTCGATAAACCCGCCAATCAATGCCTGGCGAATAGCTTCGCGGTCGGCCTGAGTCTTAATTGCAGGATTCCATTTTATCAGGCTTCCTCTTTGGGCATAATCGGCATCGGTAAACCACAAGTGATGAAGGCATGCTTCGGCCGTAATTTGCTTGTCTTTTAGCGGGGTGTTGTTTTCGAGCAGGGCCATTTCGTGGGCGGTGCTCAAATGAAGCAAGTGAAGCCGGGTACCATGTTTTTTAGCCAGATTTACCGCCAGTGTTGAAGATTTGAGGCAAGCCTCATGGTTGCGAATTACCGGGTGTTGGCTTACCGGAATGTTTTCGCCAAATTTTTCTTTTGCAATTGAAAGGTTATGAGCAATGGTGGCCTCGTCTTCGCAGTGCACTGCTACAGGCAAGCGAGCATTACTGAATATTCCCGAAAGGGTATCAGGATTATCAACAAGCATATTTCCGGTAGAGGCACCCATGAATATTTTTATGCCGCAAACGTGTCTGGGGTCAGTAGCAACAACCTCGTCGAGGTTATCGTTGGTAGTACCCATGTAAAACGAAAAATTTGCAAGGCTCTTTTCCTGGCCAAGTCTGAACTTGTCTTCCAATAATTTTTGGGTAACCGCTTTTGGCACGGTGTTGGGCATTTCCATAAAACTTGTAATGCCACCGGCTACTGCCGCCCGCGACTCGCTATAAAGGTCGCCCTTATGGGTAAGCCCGGGGTCGCGAAAATGCACCTGACCGTCAATAATACCTGGCATCAAAACCAAACCGTTGAGGTTTATAATAGGAAGGTTTTGTGAAATTCCTTCGGGAAGGTTTCCGCGAAAAATTTTCTCAATCTTGCCATTGCTTACAAGTAGGCTGCCCCCGAAAATTTGTCCTTCATTGACAATGGTGGCGTCTTTCAGAATAAATTTGTCAGTAGTCATATTTGTTTGGTATTATATAAGGTAAAGCAAAATGCAAGGCTTGTATTTTATTTCATCCGTTTGTATTTCCTGAATAAACTCTGCCAGCGTAGCATTATAACGCCCAGTACCGCCTCTTTAAAAATACCTTTACTCATTTTTGAAACTCCTTCGGTGCGATCAGTAAAAATAATGGAAACTTCTTTGATTTTAAATCCCAGTTTCCAGGCCAGGAATTTCATTTCAATCTGAAAAGCATATCCTACGAACTGAATCTTTTCGAGGTCGATGGCCGCGAGCAGCTCGCGCCGGTAACATTTAAAACCGGCCGTAGTGTCGCGAATGCTCATACCTGTTACTTTTCTAACGTATGTTGAAGCAAAATACGACATCAACACTCGTTCAATGGGCCAGTTTACCACATTAACCCCGCCAATGTATCTTGAACCAATGGCAAGGTCGCACCCCCCGTTTTGGCAGGCCTCAAGCAGTCGGGGCAAGTCTTCGGGGTTGTGCGAAAAGTCGGCATCCATTTCAAAAATATAGGGGTAGTTGCGCTGCAAAGCCCACTTAAAGCCCATAATATAAGCGGTGCCAAGGCCTAGCTTGCCAGGCCTGGTTTCGATAAACAAACGATCAGGGAATTCTGAAAGCAAGGAGCGAACAATGGCAGCGGTGCCATCGGGCGAGTTATCATCAATAATCAATATATGAAACCCATCCGAAATGGAGAAAATCCTCCGGATCATTTTTTCAATGTTTTCCTTTTCCTTGTAGGTTGGAATAATTACCAGGCTATTGGCCATTAAATCTTTATTTTGCAGGAAAACTCATCCTGCCAGGGTTAAAATTTTTGGTTTCCGGGCTTGGCATTAAATCCCGAAGCATCAAAATTAATGTTTTGAACTGAGATTTTTTGAAAAATCACATTTTTTGGCAAAAAGGTCTGGTTGTCAATGTCATTATGTATATTTTTGCCCTGTGAACCAGCAAGTAATATATTTTGACAATGCTGCCACCACACGGGTTTTGGCGGAGGTGGCTGAGTTGATGTTTCATTCGCATCTGAATAATTTTGGTAATCCATCTTCGCCCCATGAGGTTGGGCGTCATGCCCGGGCAGCGGTAGAGCAATCGCGCCGCTCCATTGCCAGCCTGCTCAATACGCAACCTGGCGAAATATTTTTTACCTCGGGAGGCACCGAAGCCAACAACGCCATTTTATTGGGTTGCATCAAATACCATGGACGAAAACATATTATTACGAGCCGTTTGGAGCACCCATCCGTGCTGCAAACCATACTTTACCTCCAGAAAAAATCGGATTGTACATGTCATTTTGTAAAAACCGATGCAAAAGGGGTTGTTGATCTGGGCCACCTTGAGCAATTGCTTGCAGCCAACCCTGGTGCTATGGTTTCGCTAATGCATGCAAACAATGAACTTGGAAACCTTCTTCCTTTAAAAGTAGTGGGTGGGCTGTGCCAGCAGTATAAGGCTTTTTTTCATAGCGATACAGTGCAAACCATTGGCAAGGTTTTGCTCGACCTGAAAGAAATACCCCTTGATTTTGCGGCTTTGAGTGCCCATAAATTTCATGGCCCCAAGGGAGTAGGGGCAATGTTTATTAGGGCAGGAAAGGTTTTTTTGCCATTTATGCAAGGAGGGGCCCAGGAGCGCAATATGCGGCCTGGCACTGAAAATGTGCAAGGAATAATGGGTATGGCTAAGGCCTTAGAATTAGTGCATTGGGATATGGATGCTGTTACCCTGAATATTACGGCCATAAAAAATTTTCTAATAAAAGCTCTTTCAGAATCGATACCGGGTATTGTCTTTAATGGCGATATATTTGGTGATGCCTTGCCTACAATTTTAAATATTTCGCTTCCCTTGGGCATTGATGCTGGCTTGCTGCTACCGAGGCTCGATCTGGAGGGTATCTGCGTTTCAACCGGAAGCGCCTGCTCATCGGGCAGCAGCAAACAATCGCAAGTTTTGGCTGCACTGGGTGCCGACCCGAAAATACCAAACCTGCGCATTTCCATAAGCCGGTTCAATACTCCTGAGGAGGCAAAACTACTGATTAAGGCTTTGACAAAGATTTGCAACAGTCCGTGAATTGAAATTTTTCACGGATTTAAGAAGACTCAGGCTGGTATTAGAAATGTTTCAGGTCGTTTTGGCCAAAATTTAAATAACTGAAATACTTAAAATGTTTATTTTTGGAAGGGCTAATTCCTGAAACTTTAAATTGTTCTTTTAACAGCCAAAAATTAATTTGTTCTGGTGCAAAGTTTATAATTAAGCACGACAATTGCATAGCCCTAAAGTTGTCGCACTTAACTTCAATATGACTTCTTTTAAGAAATGTTTTTGTTTTTGGCCAAAGCGGGCCTTCCCAACCAATTATTGTGTCGGACTGAATAATACCATATTGCCATGCCTAAAGTAAATCTGTTAAAATCGTTTGAGAATAAGGCCATAAAAAGGCCAAAGCCTAAATCGAAGCGCAAAAGGGTAAAGTACCGTAAGATGGCATTTAAACTCACTGAGGTGCAATACCGGGCATTGCTGATTTATTGCCATAGGCAAAAAACCACGCCTGTAAGGTACCTTAAATTCCTTGTAAACCAGCAGGTTGAAAGATACAAGACAGAGCTGCCGTCCGCATCAGTTGTTTCGGAAAATCAGTTGAAGCTTTTTTAGGGGTTTATTTGAAATCCACTATTGTTGCGCCTGCTCCACCCCGGTCGGGGTGTTCGTCTCGGTACCCACTTACCTCTGGTATTCCCTGAAGCATAACGCGGGTAGCTTCGCGCAAAATACCATCGCCCTTTCCGTGCAGTATCTTTATCTGTTTTGCGCCAAGCAGCAAAGCATCGTCAATATAGCGTCGTAGTTTTTCAAGTGCATCAACCACCCTTTCTCCTTTTAAATCAATCTGTGGGTTAAATTCTGCTGCCTTTTCATTTATGTCAAAAGCCAGTTTTATCCTTACTTTCCTGTCTTCTGCCGGAGGAAGGCTGCTTTTTTTTATCTTTTCCAGGGCAGTAATTTTGGTTTTAAATTTTATGCTGCCAAAGCTAATTATGACATTTCCCCCCGACACTTCAATCACTTCGCCAATGGTTTGCTGATCTTTTACACGCACAGCGTCTCCAACTTTAAAGGGTGTGTTATCGCGTTCGGCAACAGGTACTGGCTTTTTTTCGGACGGAGTTAAGGGTTTTGGTTTTAAAAATTTTTCTTCCTGGGAGGCAATAAATTGATCCATTTCTTGCCTGGCCTGCCTGGTTTCTTCTTTGCCTGCCTGGGCTTCCTTTATTTTTCTTATGGTGTTCTCTATCATTCGGTTGGTTTCGGCCAGCAACTTTTTTGCTTCAAGGCGAGTTTGGGCCATTATTTCAGACTTGCGGGCCTCGAGGTCGCCGCTAAGTTTTTCGTAGCGGTCAATCATTTCCGAAAGAAATTGATCGGCCGAGCGAAGTTGTTTTTCTTTGTCTTCCAATTCGGCCTTCCTGAGGTCAAGATCGTGCAGTTGCCTGTCGAAGTCGAGTTCCTGCATCCCCGCATAAACTCCGGCTTGCTGAAGTATATTTTCGGACAACCCTATGCTTCGGGCAATTTCGAATGCAAAACTGCTGCCCGGGTTTCCGGTTTTAAGCCTAAAAAGGGGCCTCATGCTTCGCGTATCGAAAAGCATTGACCCATTAGCAATTCCCTTGTGGTTAGCTGCCATTAGTTTCAGGTTGGCGTAGTGGGTGGTTATTACTCCAAAGGCACCTTTCTGGTTCAACTTTTCAAGTATGGCCTCGGCAATGGCGCCACCAAGGCGTGGCTCGGTTCCGGCACCAAATTCATCAATCAAAAACAAGGTTTTTTCATTGCAACGCTCCATGAAATATTTCATATTATGTAGGTGCGAGCTGTAGGTGCTCAGGTCGTTTTCGAGCGATTGCTGGTCGCCAATGTCAATAAAAATCTGTTCGAAAATGCCAGCCTCCGAATAATCGGCCATTGGAACAAGCATGCCGCATTGTAGCATGTATTGAAGCAGGCCGCAGGTTTTCAGGCAAACCGACTTGCCACCAGCATTGGGGCCCGAAATGACCAGAATGCGATTTTCATGGGTGAGGATTATGTCAAGGGGCTCAACGTGTTTGTTTTGCGTTTTGTGCGAAAGGTACAGCAAGGGGTGTATTGCTTTGATCCATTGCATACCCGGGTTTGCGTTGATGCGGGGTTTTTGTGCTTGCATTTCAATAGCCAGCAAAGCTTTTGCCCGAATAGAATCTACAATTGCGAGCATTCGATAGCAATGGTTAAGTTGCGGCAAAAGAGGCCTGAGACGGTCGGTAAAAGCTTTGAGTATGCGAATGATCTCCCGGCGCTCGGCCATTTCGAGTTCACGAATCTCATTGTTTATTTCAAATACCTCTTCTGGCTCTATATAAACTGTTTGCCCTGAGGCCGACTGGTCGTGTACTATGCCCCTTATTTTGCGTTTGTGGCCAGCCGCAATAGGTATTACTTGTCGTCCATTTCGTAGGGCCAGTTCCACATCGCCCGCCACCAGCCCCTGGCTTTTGGCATATTGCAGCAACTGGGCTATTTTGCGGTTGGCGTCAATTTCGAGTTTGTGGCATCGCTCACGTATTTCGAGCAGGGCCATTGATGCACTGTTGCGAACCTGGGCTCTATCATCAATTATATGTGCAATGTAGGCTGGTAGTTTAGCCTCGGTTTCAAGCTGGGAGATAAGAACCGCCAGCGCCTTAAATTTAAGGCTTTCTTTGCCATCGTGCTGGCAAAGAAAAGAAACTATGCCCAGAATGGTTTCATAAGAGTTTTTCAGGTCAAGCATTTCCTCGGCTTCCAGAAAAGTGTCGAGGGGTTTTATGCGCCTGAAAGTCTCGGTAGGGTCAAAATAATTTGATTGGGGAAAGGGGAGGCCCTGAAGCAATATTTGCCTGAACTCCTCAGTTTGGTCCAGAAACTGTTCAATTTTTTCCTTGCCCTTGAGCATACCCATGCTCCCAATTTGGCCCTGGCCCAAAGTGCTGATGCACCGATTATGCAACATTGCCCTGATGCGGTCAAAGCCAATTTTAATTTCAAAGTCTGCAGGGTAAATCAAATTCGTTTTTTTGCAAATGTAATAAGGTTAAAAATATACAGGGTTGATAAAAAGAAAAAAGCCAATGCTGGTAAGCAAAGGCTTTTTGAAGTAGCGGGGACGAGAGTTGAACTCGTGACCTTCGGGTTATGAATCCGACGCTCTAACCACCTGAGCTACCCCGCCGTTTTGAGTGTGCAAAATTAACAAACTATTTTTATAAACAAGAACCCTATGTATTTTTTTCAGGAGAAAACCCTTCTATAGCCTCATTTCAAATTATTTAAAAAATTTCAGCTTTTTGCCAATCCTCGTAAATTGAGTAAGGAAAAGCCCTGAAAGCACCACTGCCATTCCTATTAGTTTGCCCTGGTCAATGGCCTCTTTGAGCAAAAGGAATGATGTTATGGCGGTGATTACCGGTATAAGATTGGTAAAAATGGAGGTTCGTGCAATGCCAATTACCCTTACGCCTGTTGTGTAAAACATAAAGGCCAGTGTTGATGCAAAAATTGCCAGGGCAAGCAATGATCCTAATGCCTGGGCCGAGGGCCTGATAATAAGAAACTGACCGAAATCGAACATTACAAACAAGGGCATAAACAACAAGGCACCCACGAGGTTTTGCACCGAAATAATTGTAAAAGAAGTATATTTTGCTGTGAGCTTTTTTAGAAATATAATATTAATGAGTGCCGATAGCACCGCAAAGAAAAGCAGGCCAAGGCCCAGAGGCGATGCGGTAAGTTTCATGTCGGCATCGAGTACCATAATCAATACCCCGGCAAACGAAATTGCAAAACCGGCAATATTTATCATAGACAAACGCTCCTTGAATGCAATTAGCCCCAACAGAGGCGTAAAAACGGGTATGGTAGCAATGATGACCGCCGCCACCGTTGCCGAAACATGCAATAGTCCGAAACTTTCGCCAAGAAAATAGCAAAATGGAGAAAGAAACGAAAGAATGAAAAATGAAGGATAATCCTGCCTGTCAATTTGCTGCCGGCTTTGTCTGAAAAGGATGTATATTAAGGCTGTTGAAATACTTAGCCGTAAAAACATGGTAGTAATTGGCGAGTAATACTCCAAAACCACTTTCATCCAAACGTATGAAATGCCCCAAAATGTAGCCGCCAGTATAATCTGAAGGTAAACAAGATGTTTATTGTTGCTCAACCGGTTTTTTTTTGAGCCGCAAAAATAGTGAAATTAACTGTGTTTTACCAAGTAAAACACCGGAATACTATCCGTACCATTTCGCATGAATTGTTTATAAAAACTTATTAATTGAAACATGCATTGCATTTATTTTTTGTATATTGCGGAGTATGGTTCCAACTCCTAGCAGCCATGAGTGCTTTAGAAAAGTTTACCCTTGAATTTCATATCGAAACAACCCCCAAGCTATTATACACTCTTATAGGTACACCCGACGGATTAACCCGCTGGTTTGCTCGCACTACTTTTAGGGCACCCGATATATTTCTTTTTCATTGGGAAGGCAAAGAACAACCTGCCCGGCTTTTTCAGAGCAAGGAAAATGAATATGTAATTTTTCAATGGCTTGAAGATTATCATAAGGATTATTTTCTTGAAATGCGCATAGAGAGAGGGGTAAACACCAGTGGAGTTACCCTGTTTATCTCTGATTATTCCGACGCGGTGGATGTTGATGTTTCAAAACGACTCTGGCAATTGCAGGTGGGCCACCTACAGAGGCTTTTTAATGCATAGCCTGGCAGTTTAAAATCAAACCCAAGGCTCAAAAGGCCGCAGCGTTTTTTTTCAAATGCCATAAAACTAGTGTTATTAAATGCCCGAACCATACTTACTATGGGCAGTTTCTGGAAAGTCTGAGTTTTTTTCAGCTCTTTAAAATTTTATGAGTCTTTTGTTAAGCTGACGCAAATTTTCCAAAATATAAAATCATTACCTTTGATAAATGCCTCCGGGTTTCTGCCTAGGTAAACCGCCGGAAAAAGATTTGCTTTCGTTTATTTTTTCAACAATTGCCGTTTATAGTTTGTTAATATTTTGGCTTAACCTGCTATAAAGGAATAATTTTTGCAGTTCTTTTATTGTTTTTAATTTTTTGGGGTTTAAATTCGGGTATTGAACGTATTGTCAACAATTTCCTCAATTATGCAAAAGAAAAATTTGGTTCTGATTGCTATTCACACATTTGTTTGTGCACTGGTTTTTTTACTCACAATTTCTGAAATCCAGGCACAGTATTTTGGTCGCAACAAGCCTGCCTACCGTCGGTTCGATTTTAGGGTTTTCCAGTCACCCCATTTCGAAATTTACCATTATTTAGAAAACGACTCGGTGGTTCACGCCCTGGCAAATTCGTTCGAAAAGTGGTATCAAAGGCAAATGCCATTATTTAAGGATACGTTCGACACTCGCAGCCCTATTATAATTTATGCCAACCATCCCGATTTTCAGCAAACACGAGCCATTAGCGGCACCATTAGCATTGGAACGCAGGGAGTTACAGAAGCCCTGAAAAACAGGATTGTTATTCCGGTGCTTGAGACCAATGCCCAAACCGACCATGTGATTGGTCACGAGTTGGTTCACGTTTTTCACTTCAGGGCCCTGTTTATTGACGACAGTCTTTCGCTAAATTCGCTCAGAAACCTTCCATTGTGGCTTGTTGAGGGGATGGCCGAATATTTTTCGATTGGAAGTGTTGATGCCAATACGGCCATGATCATGCGCGATGCCATTCATCAAGACGACTTCCCCACGCTGAATGATATGACACGTGATTTCAGTTACAACCCCTATAGGTTTGGGCACAGTTTTATGGCATTTTTTGGACGCACCTGGGGCGATTCATTAATTGTGCCACTCTATCGCGAAACGGCCAAGTTTGGCTATGAACGTGCCCTCGAAAGGGTTATCGGGCTGAGCGAAGGTACTGTGTCAACCTTATGGAAGAGCTCCCTGGCCAACTATTACCAGGCGCTTAGGGCCGACAGCGCCCGGCACTTGCCAATTGGGCGCAGTCTTATTTCGGACAAAAATGCCGGTGAAATGAACATTTCTCCCTCTCTGAGTCCCGATGGAAAATTTATTACTTTTTTTTCGGAGCGCGACCTTGTGAGCCTCGACCTTTTTCTGGCAAATGCGCAAACGGGTCGGATTATCAGAAAACTTTCAAGTTCTATGCGCAACCAGGATATTGATGGGTTTAACTTTTTTGAATCGGTTGGCACCTGGTCGCCTCAGGGCGATCGTTTTGTATATGTGGCCGTTAAACGTGGCCGCAACCAACTTATGATGGTCGATGTTAACCGGCCCCAGCGCACACACGAAATTGTAATTCCGGGTGTTCCTGCCATTAACAATCCCAGCTGGTCGCCCGATGGTAAGTATATAGTATTTAATGGTATTGTAGATGGAGTTACCAACCTTTTTATATACGACCTCGAAACCCGAAAGGTTGCAAACCTTACCAACGACCGTTATTCATATATTCACCCAAGCTGGTCGGCCGATGGCCGCTACCTGACCTTTGCTACCGACAGGCCTCAGACAACCCAGAAAAATAAAGGGGTTAATTTCAGATTTAATTTGGGAATGATTGATATGCAAGACCCAACCCGGACCATAAAAGTATTCGATATTTTTCCGGAAGCCGATAACGTTAACCCGATTTTTAATCCGGAGCAAACCGGCCTTTATTTTCTGTCGAACCGCGATGGGTACCGGAATTTGTATTTATTAAACCTTGAAGATGAAACGGTTTTTCAACTTACCGACTTTTATACCGGTATAAGCGGCATTACTCAGCTCTCGCCAGCCATAAGTGTGGCACGCCAAACCGGCGAAGTGGTTTACAGTCATTTTCAGGATTCAAAGTTTACAATTTTCAAGGCCAGCCCCAACGATTTTCTGCGCAGGCAGGTCGATGCGTTGCATACTGACTTTACTGCAGCAATCCTTCCTCCATTTGAGCGGGCAAACCTACCAGTAATCGATGCCAAGCTGAGCATCGAACCTCAGGCACCAGTGTTTCCGGTAGATTCCTTTTCCGAACGACCCTTTGAGTCGCGGTTCAGCCTGGCATATATCGGGAGTTCCGGTGTAGGTATGGCAACCAACCGCTTTGGCACAGGAGTAGCTGGCGGTGTTTCAATGCTTTTTAGCGACATTACGGGCGATAACCAATTGTTTGCCGCACTTGCCGTAAATGGCGAAATATATGACTTTGGTGGACAGGTGGGTTATATGAACCAAAAGGGCAGGATTCGATTTGGAGGTATGGTATCGCACATACCCTATCCTTTTGCTTTTCTTAATTACAGGCTCGACACTTTGTCCACAAGCACCGGCCCCGTTACGGTCGAGAATCTCCAAATTATTCAATACCGCACTTTTGAAGACCAGATAACCGGCTTTGCCTTTTACCCGATTAGTACAACCAGGCGTATTGAGGCAACTGCCAGTGTGGCATGGTATTATTTTAGAATTGATGCCTATAACAATTATTATTACCAGGGTTTTAAAGTAGGGCAGGACCGCGAGCGCCTCGATGCCCCGCCCGGATTTAACCTGCAAAGGGTAAGCCTTAGTTATGTTGGCGACAATTCTTTTTTTGGTATTGCTTCGCCCATTAGGGGGCAGCGTTACCGCTTCGGCGCCGAGCAGATATTTGGCTCTGTAAACATGACCAGCATTACCGCCGACTACAGGCGTTACTTTCACCTCAGGCCTTTTACCCTTGCTTTCAGGGGCACTCATTATGGGCGTTATGGTAGTCAGGCCGAAAACCAAAACCTGTTTTATCCGCTCTACCTCGGATATCCGGGCTTCGTAAGGGGTCTCGACTATAACTCCCTTTACAAATTGCAGGGTTCGAATTTGCTGGTTGACAACCAAATATTTGACTACCTGTTGGGAAGCAAAGTAATACTGGCTGGAGCCGAAATCCGTTTCCCATTTACAGGGCCTGAGCGACTTGCCCTTATCAAAAGCGGCTTTTTTTTCACTGAATTAACCCTGTTTTTCGATGCCGGCGTGGCCTGGAGCAGAGGCCAATCTCTTACCCTCAACCCGGATTTTGTCAGGTCGCCCGATAAAAGGTATCCATTCTTTTCAATTGGACCTTCGCTGCGCATTAATGTGTTTGGCGCCCTAATACTCGAACCATTCTTTGCATTTCCATTTCAATCCGGTTTTCCAAGCCGTGGCGTATGGGGATTGAACTTTTTGCCGGGTTGGTAAAATTGCATTATTTAAAGTTTAAACTTAACCAACCTTTTTAGTATAAGGCAATAAATGAAATCCTGCAGTCCAATTCAATCCTTAAACTAAGAAGATAGGTTTAATAACACTATTGTCCGAAACAGTAAAATAGGATAGGATTTTATGCATGAGATTGCTTAATACGTTTGGAATGACAGTTAGTTAGCTTTTTATTAAGGGTGGGAAGGTGGCAGCGAAGCCGCCACCTTCCCCTCTCTATTGCCAAAACCAATAAAAGCCCTGTCATTTAGAGCGGAGGGAGAAGTCTGGTAATTTTTATCGGCCAGTAGAGATTTAATAATAAAAAAAGAGGCGACCTGGGCAGGGTCGCCTCTTTTTTGTAAAAAGGTTGTTTTATTTATGGTTTGAAGGCAGTTCCAGCCCGTAACCTTGCTCTTTATCTGCTTTTTTGAGCATAAAAGCCAGGAATATGGAAATAATGCCACAGACTACAAGCATTAGAATTGGCCAGGTATAATCGTAATATGGCACTTCACCTGCAGCCTGCATAGCTTTTAGCTGGTAAGCAATTTCACCGCCCGTAAGACCCTGAGCCGAAAGGTTTGCTCTTACATCGTCGATGGTTTTTACTACAACCGGATTTACTTTGTAAAGCAAAGCACCAATGCCCCAGAAAAATGCGCCAAGTCCCCAGTTTTGTACAGTAAACATGGTGGCATAGGCTGTTCCGAGCCGGTTTTCGGGAACAATCTTGGCTACCGATGGCCACATGGCTGCCGGTACAAGTGAAAAAGCAACCCCCAGGCTTAGCAAACCAAAATATGCCAAAATCGGAGATTCAAAAATAGAGAGCGAAAGGTGAGCAAATATAAGAAGCAACGAACCAAGGATCATTAGCGATGCAGCTTTGCCTTTGCGGTCAACATAGCTGCCAAAAATAGGCGTGAAGATTATGGTGCCCAGCGGAATCAGAGAGGCTGTCTTTGGCCCGTTGACCAGCCAAATACCGAGCGTATCGCGAACCAGGTAAACAGCAATGGCAAAAACACCTATAATGGTAAACAGAGCAAGCCTTTTGGCGCTCTTTTCCCTGAGGTATTTTGGAACAAGGGTTACCGAAAGTGCAAACAAGAATATTACCAGATAAACTGCGGTGCTGCCAAGAGCTTCACTGCCAAAAAGAATTACAGCTGCCCCTTCGGGAAGCACATAACTAAAGCCAAACTTATTTACCAGCAGATCGGGTGCATATTGAATAAAGGGGAATACGGCCGAGTAAAAGGCCACGCAGAGCAATGCAATAAAAATAAACGATTTGTTGGTTACCAGCTTCACCAGGTCGGAGAATTTGAATTCATCATCGGCGGCCTGGGCCTTTTCTTTGGCATCCACTGCGTCCTGGTCAAGCCCTTGTTCCTTATAAAGTGCAGCCTTATTGGCTTTTACCTGCTTGTCAATTTTAATGTCGAAGAAAAGGTAAGTAACAAAGAATATGAGTGACAAGCCTATGAGCGAAGCGGCAAACACCGCTGCCGGCGATACCTGCACCCCTGCAATGTCGAGCGAAATAGCAATGGCAAGGGCCGAACCCAATCGACCAAAAGCCATATTGATAGCCATGGCAAGTGCCAACTCATACCCCTTAAACCATTTTACAATGGTGCGGCTTACCACCACGCAAACCACTTCAAGGCCAGAGCCAAAAAGGATACGCCCCACAATAAGACCGGTAAGAACAGTAGATTTTTCCTCGCCAAAAAAGCCCGACGATGCCAAAGCTGTAATGAGGCCACCAACTGCGGCCAAACTGCCAAATGCCAGACCGGCCAGTCGAATGCCCCATTTATCAAGAATAATGCCTCCGATAATTATCATGCCAAACACGTTGGCTATGGTGGTTAGACCTATTATTCTTCCAAACTCCTCGCTGTTTATACCCAGGTCGGTCTCCATCAGGCTGCGAAGTGGCGAAAAGAAATCCTGAAAATAATACGTGGAGAACATTAAACTGCTCACCAGTACAAGCACCAGCCAGCGGAAAGCCGGAGTCTCATTGATTAGTTTTTGTCGTTGCATTGTCTGTTTAAGTTATGTTTGTAATAATTTGGAATGCACAAAAATAGAAATTTTAAATCACCATCCTTATTAATTTGGTAAGGGGTTGTTAATTTTTTATCAGCCAAATTTTTTTCGAATCCCTTCATCGCTATTGTTTTTGGGGCATTTGTTAGGCGAAAAATTTAATTGCTTTTAAAAACTTTTCAGTTTTACAAAACAAATTGAAGGTATGGCTGGCCGCACACATTTAATTTTATAAATTTGCCGGCTCAGGGGCAATCTGTAAATTTATTTGATATGATACAGGATATTAAAAACAGGATAACTGGCTTGTCGAGCCTGATTGGCAACACTCCTATGCTGGCTGTTTTCTTTAGGTACAAAGGTTCTTCAAGGGTTATTTATGCAAAGATGGAAAGCCTTAATATGACAGGTAGCATAAAAGACCGAATGGCTTTTCATATTCTAAAAAAGGCACTTGAGAGGAATGAACTTATGCCCGGCCAGCGAATCATTGAGGCAACAAGTGGAAATACCGGCATTTCGTTTTCGGCCATAGGGCGCGCTCTTGGCCACCCGGTTACCATTTATATGCCCGATTGGCTGAGTGCCGAACGGATAAATCTGATTAAGAGCCTGGGTTGCGAAATAATTTTGGTTAGCAAGGAAGAGGGTGGTTTTTTGGGAAGCATTGAAATGGCTGAACAAAGGGCTGGCAAGGAAGGCGGTTTTCTTCCCCGCCAGTTTTCTAATCAGGATAATATAGAAGCGCATTACCTTACCACCGCTCCCGAGCTGTGGTGGCAGTTAAAGTACCGGAAACTAAGCCCCCACGCTTTCGTGGCAGGGGTTGGAACCGGCGGAACGGTTATGGGCGTTGGAAAATATCTTAAAGAGTTAGACCCATCAATTCTGGTGCACCCGGTTGAGCCTTCAAATTCGCCTACGCTTACCACCGGCTATAAAGTAGGGAAGCACCGGATTCAGGGTATTTCTGATGAGTTTATTCCGGCCATTGTAGATTTGACCAAGCTGGACAATGTGATAAGCGTTGATGATGGCGACTCAATAATTATGGCTCAAAAGCTTGCAAATATTGGCATTCCGGTGGGCATTTCGTCAGGAGCCAATTTTTTGGCAGCTTTAAAGGTACAGGAAGAGATTGGCCCCGAAAAAGTTATTGTTACTGTTTTTTCTGACAGCAACAAAAAATACCTGAGTACCGACTACGCCAGGCAAGAACCCGTAAAAGAAGACTTTTTGTCAACAGGGGTTGAACCCGATTATTTTGCCTCCTTCAAAAGGGTTTGTTTTACGTGTTGCGATCCGGCCACATGCATTGAGGCCTCGTGGGAGGATGAAAGCGGGCCTAAATTGCCCCCATGTACCCGTCGCGGATAGTCATTCAGACCAAAATAAATAGCCTAACCTCACAAAAAAATTAATCACCTTTTAAAATCTCACCCTCAATTGGGCCTTAATTTCGGTGCGGGTATTGCCTTCAACAATGTCGAGGCCACTTCCTGTAGAGTTGCGGTTTGAATACCAGGTCTGTGCCAGTCGGGCATACAGGTCTATATTTCTGGTTAGTTTGTAGCGTACAAGCAGGTATGCGCGTGTACCCTTGTCGGCATAAAACGGAAATGAAAATGCATAAAGTACGTCGTTTTCAAAGGCATAAATGCGCGAGTCGTACCCATCGGTATCAAAAAGGGCATATCTTGCTGTTATTGCCCAGGGGCTTGAGAGATTTCTAAAAACCACATCTTTATAAATCATATACCCTGTTTCAGTCTTTTGCCCAAACCTGTAGGTAATATACTCAACCCGGTTTCGCAGGGTAATAGATGGCGAAATCTGGTAGCTGATATGAAAACGGTAATTCTCTCTCCTCACATCGTCCAAATGCCTTATCATACTTGGGTCTTGTGTATTGAGGGGTTTGTTTTTTATCCGGAATCGGGCATACATTTCGGTGCCTCGTCTGGGGCGGTAATTTACCTGCAACAGATATTCATAGCCTTTGCTTGGCAAATAGGTCTGAAACTTCATCCAGGGGAAGGAAAAGTGGTCGGCATAGGCCGATATGCGCCACTGCGGCGATAGTCTGGCATTTATACCCAGGTAAACCCCTTCTTCGTTTACTACCCTTGTATTTTCACTGAAAGCGGCGGCAAACAACGACTGGTAATCCTTGCTGAATTTTCGGTGCAGCAATGCCAGCGACAGTCTTGGGTCGAGGCTCATCATAGCCCCATTAAGGATTGCATAGCCACCGTTTTCGCTCATGGCTGCCTCGCCAAAAAAATTGAAGTTGCGAAAAATGTAGTTATAGTCGAAGCCAAAATTGGTATTTGTCTGGCTGTTGAAATCGAACTGGTTGTAGAAAGACAGATTGCGCCTGAATTCAGCTCCAAGTTCCATGCGATAAGCCGTAAGTCCCAAATTTAAGTTGTTGTTTTTCCATGCCATGCGCCCACCATAAATGGTTTCCTTTACCGAATTTTTGTCCTCGAGTTCGCGGGGAGTGCGATGCAGGCCGGCTAATTGCAGGCTAGTAATTACTAGTGCTTCGCCGCTTACCGTATCAGTTTCCAATACATTGGCATCGCGGTGCTTTGACGAAAAAAAGCCGGTAACCTCAATTGGTCCAAGTTCAACGGTAATGCCCGCCCCTCTCATAAAGTTGTTCTCATCAACCGAGGTATAAGGGCGCAGGCCCAATCCGTTTTTCTTTAAAGTTACTGCTTCGCTGCTTTTTCCAAAAGCCAGCCCAGACCAAAGTGTAAGTCCCTGTCCAAATTGCACCTGAAAATCGCCCACCACGGCTGCCCTAACCCGTCCAAAATCTCTTATAAAGGCATGTGCAGAGTAAAAGTCGAAACCAGTGGGTTGGCTTAGGCCGAAAAATTCCTCGCCAGGGTCTTTTTCTGCCGTAAGGCCGATGCTAACATTATTGTAATAAGTAAAACGGTAGCGCGACAACATTCGGTAGGGGCTGCCCAGGTAGCGGGCGTTTGGGTTAGCCTCAAGTTCAGCGGAGTCAATGGGGCTAAAGCCTTGCTGCTGCTCGAAAAGGCGTTGGTAGCGCAAAAAATACTGGCTGTTGCCTTCGCGCAGCATGTCGTCGAGTTGGAAATGACGCCTGACCCTTTGATCGCCCACCCTGACATAAGGTAGCATTGCCTGAATGGTGGCCATATCGAAGCCTTCAACGCTTTGTAGTTCGTAAATGCTTATTAGCCGCCCAAACTTGCTAATATGGTTTATTAGGTTGTTTATCTGTATATCTGTAAGAAAAAAAAGCTGTCTCAGATCGTTGAATGTGGCAAAATTCAGGTTTATGGGGTTTCGTTGAAAAATTTCAAGTTCTTCAATAAGTTCGGAATAATCAATTTCCTGGTCGGTTTCTTCAGCGAGGTTTTCAATTCTTTGCTGAAAAAGTTCCTCGTTGATAGGGGGGGGCAGAAGAGTGTCGGGTAATTCGGGCTGCTGGGCTAAAATGCCTGTGCCCGAAAACACCAGAACGGCCAATAGGATTATGGCCAACGATGCTTTGTTTTCGATTGCCGGCGACCTCATTTTTTCTGGTTATCTGAATTCATAAATCAGACTAGCCTGGGGCGAATATCCAAGCACATGGTGAAAAGAAGTGGCCAGGTCTATTCGCAGGTTGCCAAGTGCCATTCCAAATCCAAAGGCGTTGGTTGTGGGCTGGGTCCCCACGCCTCCACGCAAATAAATGGTTTCGGTAATTCCGTATTCAATTCCTACCCTAAATACGGCCTCACGGTCCAGGTCCTTTTCTGTTTCGAAACTAAGGAGTACTCTGTCAGAGAAACTGTAGGCAAACCCCATGCGCATAATGGTGGGAATTCGTTCCTGGTTAAAGGTGGCTACTTTTGCCCTGGTGGGGTTAAAAATATGTGCTCCGATTTGCAGCCTGGGCAGGAGTTCATAAATTACGCCCAATTCAGCCGCCAGGTTGCCTGTACGGCCATAACCCTCGCCAATAAAGGTATAAAGGTAATTAAGCTGAACACCTGCCGAGAGCCTGTCGCCAAAAGTTCTGGCATAGGCTAAACCCAATTTGCTCTCGTGGTATTGCGAGTAGCCAAAATAGGTAACACTTAACCCGAATACTCCGGCGGCAGCAGGAAATGCAAATGCGGCAGCCCCAAGCCCCATTTCCTTAGTAAGGTAACGGTTCTCGAAATAAAAGCCTCCGGTGGCATGGCTCTGCCTTGCGAGTCCAGCCTGATTGTGGCTCAAGGCCCAAAAATCATAAACGGCCACCCCCGAATTGCCCATGCCAGCCTGCCTTCCCCCAACAGGGAAATTGTCGTTGGCAGCATACAGAAGGTTTGAAAAAAAAAGGCTAATGAATGCAAAAACAATAATAATTTGCCGCATTGATTATAAATTGAATAAAGTAACACAAACCATTGGGGCCGCAATATAATGAAAAAAAAATTGTAAATAATACCCATAACCGGGTCTGATATAAAAAAAGTCTAAATATTTTTCCAGTTATATTCGGCTTTTCGCAAACGATCCATAATGGCTAATCCAATACCTTTTTCCTGAACAGGCTCAGCCAAAATGAGTTCAATTTCGCCATCCTCCTCAAAAGAGTGCATGGCCGCAAACATATTTACTGCATAATCTTTCAGATCATTTTTTTCGGAAACCCTTATTATTTTATAGTGCCCTTTTTCATATTTTCCGGAAAAAGAAATAAATCCTGTCCTGACTTTATCAAAGACTCCCGGGTGGCTAATATCTGCTATAAGCATTTTTTTTGCTGGGCTGTAATGCGATTTGAGCATGCCGGGAGCCGAAAGTTTTTCGGAATAAATGGTGGGGTCAAATGCCAGCACCGATTCCAGGTCTTCCTGGGTAATTATGCCATTTCGTAAAATTTTAAAACCCTTTTCAGATAACTGGATGATTGTGGATTCGATGCCAACGGTAGTGCTGCCTCCATCGAGTATATAATCTATATTTGGCAAATTTTTTTTTACGTGAGATGCATTGGTAGGGCTTATTCTTCCAAATTTGTTGGCGCTTGGCGCTGCAATGGGGCATTTTGAAGCCCTGATCAGTTGCAAGGCCATTTTATTGGCAGGCATTCGAATGCCAACCGTGGGCAAGCCGGCAGTAACTATATCAGGAACAATTTCACTTTTGGGCAATACCATGGTCAAAGGCCCCGGCCAGAACTTTTCGGCCAGCCGATACACCTGCTCAGAAATATTGACGGTTAGCTTTTGCAAATCGCCAATTTCGGCAATATGAATTATTAGCGGATCAAATGATGGGCGCTCTTTTACTTCGTAAATTCTGGCTACCGCAATTGGGTTTAGGGCATTGGCGCCAATGCCATAAACTGTTTCTGTTGGAAAGGCAACCAGCTTGCCCTCTTTAATGTAGCCGGCTGCCTTTTTAATTTGGTCTGACAGGTTCATTTTTTCTTAAATAAAAAAATTGAAACAGAAAAAGCAAACTTCCGGCAAAACTCATAATGCTTGCCAAAAGTATTGCGTAGGTATAGGACCCGGATATATCAAACATAAGCCCACCGCTAAACGGGCCTGCAATACCTGCAATTGCATATCCTAAAAACACGTAAGGATAAACAATACCCAGGTTTTTAATGCCAAATACATTGGCAGTTTCTTTGGCAAAAAGCACAAAATTGCCCCCAAAACCAAATCCTATCAGCAATGAGAGGGCCAGGTACGAGGTTTCAGTCATGTCCACAATATTTAGCAAAATAATAGCAACAGCTTGTACCATTAAAGCCATAAATATGGTTAAGCTGGCTCCGATAAAATCGCTCAAAAAGCCCCATGAAAGCCTGCCTGCAAAATTTGCCACAGCAAACAACGAAACCCCCAGCACCAAAATAGGAAGGGGAATATTGCTTTGGTCGCCAATAATTTTTAAACTGCCAATAATAAGCAGGCCTGCAAAAGTTCCCAGAAAAATGCCGGTAAATAGCTTATAAAAGATTGGCGATTTAATAAAACCTGATATTTTGATTTTTTCGTGGGCATGGGTAGGGGTCTTTTGTACAATAAAGTTTGATAAAACTATTATTAAAGAACCATATAAAACTCCTATAAATGACAGCACCTGAAGCACATTTTTGCCGTTCGACAATAAATTTTCGGCCAGTTCTGACATAAAAACAGCCCCCAGGCCAAAACCTGCTGCAGCAATTCCGGTTATGAGGCCCTTTTTGGTCGGAAACCATTGTACTGGAGTAGTGAGCGCGGCCCAATAACCAAAACCTGTGGCAATACCACCCAAAACGCCTATTCCCATCAATACAATCAAGAAACTTCCCTGCGAAAAACCTGCGGCAAGATAACCCAACAGAAAAAAAACTCCTGAAACATACCCCAAGATTCTCGCCTTGATTTTTACGCCAAGTTGCCCAACAAAAATCATTGTTGCAGGAAAAATGGCAATCAAGGCACCAAAAATAATTTGCGACTGAGCCGCCGAAAAATTATAATTTGCAATCAGTTCAGATGCAATGATGCTCCATCCATACACGCTTCCTATACAAAGCATTATAACAAATGAGGCCATTACCGTAAAATACTTTCTCATGTTTTCTTTTTTTATGGGTTGCAAAAATCGCAAAATTGTGGATCTTCCTGCTGTTTGCCATTTGGATACATTTTTTCAGCCTGAAAATTGCATTTCTGGCAAACCAAAATGTGTTTCAGGGTAGAGTTGGTAGGCAATCCGCACATTAGGCATGGCAAGCCCTTTATAGCTTCGTACACATCGAAACCTGGGGTGTTGCATTTGGGGCAAACCGATTTGGCCTTTGTAACAAGTTTTTCTGTGGCTTTTTCAATATTTTTCATGCGGGTAGGATTGTTCATTGCCCTCATGTCGGTTTCGGCATAGGCCGTGCCAAAGGTGTTTATTAAAGTATTAAAATGTTGTATCAACTCTTCAGCTGAAGGATTGTTTTTAAAAATTAAAGAGTAATTATTTTTGGCAGGTTTCAGAATTATGCCATGCGATGGGAAACCGATTTGCCGGGCAAAACCAAGCAATTCTTCCTCTGATTTTATCTCAGCTCCATTAAAATTTGTTTCTGTACTTATTTCGCGGGCTATGATTTCAATATTGTTTTCCTGGTCGAGGAGCATTACCAGTTCATCGTTGGCTTGTGCAAAGAATATTGTTGGGTGGGGGCCAAAGGAGCCTTCGTTTGCAATTGCAAGGCTTATGCCGGTTGCCTCAATGGCCATGATACACTTTTTGCGCAATGTGGTTACCGGATCATCAACCCTTTCTATTTCGCCCGAAAATGTACCAAGTAGGTCGGTGTTGAGTTCTTCGGGTATAATGCAAATCAACCCAAGCTCCTTTTCAAATATTGGGGCAATTACGGTATCCTTTTTATGCTTGGTGGCTATTACAGCTTTTCTCCCTTTGAAAAAATCCATTTATTCGGTATCGAATGTTTTTGATTTGCTGAGCACTTGTTCTTTGAGTTGGTTTTTAAACTCAATTATTTTTTCTCTAACCGAATTGTCTTTTATAGAAATAATTTGGGCTGCAAGTATTCCGGCATTTTTGGCTCCGTTTAATGCAACGGTTGCAACTGGTACTCCTGCGGGCATTTGCAAAATAGAAAGAACGGAGTCCCATCCATCAATAGAATTGCTTGACTTTATTGGCACACCAATAACGGGCAAAGGCGAAATTGCGGCCGCCATTCCCGGAAGATGAGCCGCCCCACCTGCACCGGCTATGATTACCTCAATTCCGCGCTTATGTGCATTCGAGGCAAACTCAAACATTTTTTCGGGGGTGCGGTGGGCCGAAACGATATCCAATTCAAATTCAATTCCGAAATCTCGAAGAATTTCTGCTGCCTGTTTCATTACCGGCAGGTCTGAATCTGACCCCATAACAATACTCACCAGTATTGGCTTCATGTTTTTACTTTTATTAGTTGCTTTACCTTTTCTGCTTTGTCAAGTGCGCTTTCAATTGTTTCTGCAAGTATAGTAATATGGCCCATTTTGCGGTACGGCCTGGTAAATTTTTTGCCGTAAAGGTGAATTTTAACGCCCTCAAGGGCCAGGCATTCGGTTAAGCCAATGTATTTTACCGGGCCTTCGCATCCTTCAGAACCCAGTAAGTTGACCATAACCGATGGCATTTTTAGCCTGGTGCTTCCAAGGGGCAGGTTTAATATAGCCCGCAAATGCTGCTCAAACTGCGATGTTATCAGGCTCTCGATGGTGTGATGTCCGCTGTTGTGTGGCCTAGGTGCCATTTCATTTACCAGCACCTGGCCTTTGGAGTCAATGAAAAACTCAACGGCAAGCAATCCCTCCATTTGAAGCGAATCAATGATGCGGCTTGCCATTTCTTTTGCCTGCTCTGCCTGGTATGCAGATATGGCAGAAGGACAAACTAATTTATCGACCAAATTTGCATGCGGGTCAAAAACCATTTCAACAACCGGATAGCATGCAATTTCTCCAAGTTTGTTGCGGGCAGCAATCACCGATATTTCTTTTACAATGTCAATTTTTTCTTCAATTATTGAAGTGCCCGGAAGCAATTTGCCAAGGTCGGCTTTATCATTAATAATTGAAACGCCCCGTCCGTCGTATCCGCCTTTTCGCAATTTCTGAACAAACGGGTAACTGATTTCACCTTGTTTTAAACCATCTTTAATGTCAATGATGGTGTGGTAGCATTTATATGCCGAGGAAGGAATGCTGTTTTCGGCATAAAAGGCTTTCTGCAGCCCTTTGTCCTGAATCAATTCCAGAATTAAAGGGTCAGGAACAATTCTCAATCCCTCGGCCTTCAGTTTTTTTAATGCTTCAATATTAACGCTTTCAATTTCGAAAGTAAGTATATCAACCATTTTCCCAAAATGATATACCGA
The DNA here is from genome assembly GCA_964348755.1 of uncultured Bacteroidales bacterium. Classification (GTDB taxonomy): domain Bacteria; phylum Bacteroidota; class Bacteroidia; order Bacteroidales; family UBA7960; genus UBA7960. The sequence continues at coordinate 79,401 of CAYGDW010000004.1, forward strand.
GTCAAAATCGAGGCGGCTGCCTTTTACAAAATGTGTGGCAATACTACTGGCAGGGCAGTTTTGGTCATCGTCCAAAACATAACTAATTATATCCCACTTACTGGCTTCCTGTATTAGCATTTTGCCAAGCTGCCCGCCGGCAATAATTCCGAGTTTTAAATTGGATGTTACAAGTTGTTCCATAATCCCCTAAAGGGTAAGATGTTTTAAATTGTCCCAACAGTCAGTTTATTTCTTTTATTTTATTGGGTTTACAGCCCAATGAAATAAATCTTTGTGAAGCGAGTCAGGTGTGGTTTTTTCGCAAATCGGGGTTAAAGATATTACCGCACAGTCAAATTTCAAAGAAAAATATGAAAGAATCTGGTTTTCAGTAAATTAAAACCATCGCAATCTGGTTCGTTTTATAATGAATAATTGTTTTGGGAAATAGTTGAAGAGTTTCCTCAATTGGGTCCGAATAACCGGGCTTAAAATGGCTTTTTGCAAGGTTTTGAGCTGGCCAGATTGCCCGTTTGGGCTTAAACTGCCTTGCCGCACCAATTTTGCTATGTTTAATAATTTCTGTTATAGAATCATCATTGTCCGATAAAAATGACGGGATTTATCGCTCCGCTCTAAATGACAGGGCTTTTATTGGTTTTGGCAATTTGGGGGGTAGGTGGCGGCTTCGCCGCCACCTACCCCCCTTAATAAAAAGCTAACTGACTGTCATTCCGAACGTATTTAGCAATCTCATGCATAAAATTCTACCCTTTTTTACTTTATCGGACAATAGTGCTATAGAGTAGTGAAAGAAATAATTCAGGAATTATTTTTCGGAAGGTATTTGGGATTAACTGAAGTTGGCCTTTGCGATGAGACTGTTTTTTTTAATGGTTATTAGTGCCAATTATTTCCTTTTGCTTAAAATGCTACCGGCAACCATCCCTGTAATGCTTGCACCCAGCCCAAATATTATTGGTTCAATTTGGGTATTGATTATCAGGAAAATAAGCCATACAGCCGTTCCTGCAATAATTGCTGCCAATGCCCCTTTGGTTGTTGCTTTTTTCCAGAAAAGTCCGGCTGTAAGCGGAACAAATAGAGAAACCAGCCCAACTGAGGCTGCTTCGCCCACCAACTCGTAAATGTTTCCCCGTCGCAAGGCCATTATCAGGGCAATGGCCGAGACCACCAGCACCGAAAAGCGTGATATCCAGAGCAATTGCCTGTCAGTAACTTTTTTAAGGCGGGGTCTGATAATGTTCTCGCCGAAAATGGCCGATGGCACCAGCAGGGCCGAACTGGCCGTGCTTAAAATGGCCGACAGGAGCGCCCCGAAAAGGAGTATTTGCACCAATGGAGATGAGTACCGTGCAACCAGATTTGGGATAATCATCTGGCTGTCTTGCCCGGGATTAAGCAAGTCGGGTGCAAGGGTGCGGGCGGCCAGCACCAAAAGTAGCGGTATCATGGCCACCGAAATGTACATAAAAGCTGATATAAACGAGGCCCTTGCGGCAACCTTTTCTGAACGCGAAGCCATTACCCGCTGAAAAATATCTTGTCCGGCAACAGAGCCCAGCCCGATAGTGATCCAGGCTGCCACATAATTCAGGCTATGGTGCAGTTGGGGGTCAGGATATAGCCTAAAAAAACCATCAGGCGCATTTGCAAAAACTTCGCGAAAGCAAACAATACTGAAAATTTCCAGTGTTGCTGCAACCAGACCGGCCAGGATAAAAATCACCTGCATAAAATCAGTTACAGAGACCGACCACATTCCCCCGATAAAAGTGTACATTGTAACCAGCAGACAGCCAATCAGTATCCCGTTTGTCAGTCCAACTCCGGTCAGGGTATCGGCAATTATGCCGAAGGCCACCATTTGTGCAGCGGTTCAGGCCAGGTAAGTGAGCATTATGCAAATGCCGGCAAGGAGTTCGGTTAGCTGCCCATACCGGTTGCGGTAAAAGTCGCCCAGTGTAAGAAGCTTCATGCGGTAAAGCGGCTTTGCATAAAACAACCCTACCAGCAGCAGGCACAATGCGGCTCCAAACGGATCTCGAACAACGGCAATAAGCCCGCCATGGGCAAATTCAGAAGAAGCTCCTAAAATGGTTTCAGACCCAAACCAGGTTGCAAACAGGGTTGCGGTAACAATATATAGCGGCAAGCGACGGCCGGCAAGCAGGTAGTCTTCGGTATTGTGTACCAGCCGTGCAGCTAAAAGACCTACAATAATGGTTACTACAACATACAAGACCACAAAAAGAACCATGGTTTGCAAAATAATGGATAAGAAAAACAAAAATAATTAATAGAACGGATGCTTTCAAAAGCTTAAAATGAACAAAACTTTAAAAATTATAACGCACTGCACCGCAGTAAATCAATACAGTAACAGCTTGTGTGTCAGAAAACTAATATGCCATTGTGGGCAATAGCTTTTTCAGGCTGACGCACAAGCCGCGATAGGTTATAACTTTGCAACCGCTATGCCCCCGGCACCGGCGGTATGGCAGGAATATTCACGATGCCGAATTCCAGCCTTTCAGGACCCAGCCGAAGGTTTGAGTTCATCATTTCTTCCATGGTAACCTCCTTGCCGGTGTATGCCGAAATGCGTCCCATTATGCCTGCCATGGTTGACATGGCGCATTCGGAGGCCTGATTTAGTGAGTCGTTATTGCGAATAGCTGCAACCAGATTCACCATTTCCTGGTCGAATGGGCTTTTCATCATTTGATCGGATGGCTTTCCATTTTCGTCGGGAGGGTACTGGAATGTCCAAATCTGCTCACCTTTGTGGTCGCGAATGGTATTTTGCAGGTTTGAAGTGCCATTGGTGCCTACAATAAGCTCGGCATTATGGTTTGCACAATTGTTTATTTGCCGGCACATACTAAGAAGGTGTGTGCCATCGTCATACACAAAATCGGTGGCAAAAAAGTCGAATTGGTCACCGGTTTGCCTCCGGTGTCTTGCTCCGAATGCCAGTGCTTTTATGGGGTGTTTTCCTTTAAACCAGCTAACTGCATCGTAGTTATGCACGTGTTGTTCTACAATATGGTCGCCCGAGAGCCAGGTCCAGTTAACCCAGTCGCGCAGCATGGCCTCCATATCGCTCCAGCCTGGCTGTCGGTTTACAAACCAAAGCTGGGGTTGGTTCCAGTAGCAGTTGGCGGCCACTATATTGCCAATTGCGCCGCTTTTAATGTGCTCGTAAGTGGTAAGGTAGTCGCGCTGGTGTCGGCGTTGTGTGCCTGCCACTACTTTAAGCCCTGCATTGTCGGCCATTCGTGCGGATGCCATTATTGAACGCGCCCCTACCGGGTCAACGGCCACCGGTTTTTCCATGAATACATGCTTACGGGCCCTAACGGCAGCATCGAAGTGGGTTGGGCGAAAGTACGGCGGGGTGGCAAGCAGCACCACATCAACATCTGTTTCAATAACTTTCTGATAGGCATCGAAACCCACAAAGCATTTCTCATCGGCCACTTCCACATTTCGGTGTTCTTTTAAGGAAGCCCTGCACCGGTCGAGCCTTTCCTTAAACACATCGCCAAGGGCTGTGATTTCCAAGCCTGGCCCAGCATCAATAAAGTTGAGAGCGGCGCCGGTGCCGCGGCCGCCACATCCAATAAGGCCGGCTTTTAGCATTCTACCTTTGGGTGCGGCATCAAGAAATGTTGGCAGCACAACCCGGCTTTTGTCAGTACTGCACGATTTTAGCAACAGGCCGGCCCCCAGCGCGCTGGCAGCGGCTACAGTTCCGATTCCCTTAATGAAATCACGGCGGGTGGGTTGTTCTAAGCTCATGGCAAAAGATTGTTTAAAATAAATGATTCGTTTTTTTTAATGAATTGTTTCCAAAGGTTTCCATTCCATAACCACTCTGAAGCCCACATCGTTCACATCTGAATACCACCATATACTTTTGGGTATTTGCGGATCGGTTCTGAGCCATTGGTCATGCCGGGTATGGCTCCTGGTAGCAGCTCTTACCCCAAAGGCATCGCTTTTAAACGAACCACCCCTGATAACCCGCTCCGTGCCAGTGGCAGGGCCTCGTGGGTTTTTGACCACGGCATTTTCAGGGTAGGTGGTATAAATATCTTCAGCATAATAGTCAGAGCAAAATTCCCAAACATTGCCTAGCATGTTTTTCAGCCCGAAGGGATTTGCCTTAACCGACTCAGGTCTTTGTGTGCGCGCCAGGCTGTTAAGTTCGTATATCACGTAAGTGTTTATATTGGTAGTGTCGGGTCCAAAAATTCGGTTGCGTAGGGTTTGCCTGGTAAACCTCCTGGGTGAACCTTCAAAGAAGTAAGGGGTGGTGGTTCCTGCGCGAGCAGCGTATTCCCATTCGGCTTCGGTGGGCAGGCGGTAGGTTTTTCCGGTTTTTTGACTCAGCCACCGGCAAAAGGTCTCCGCTGCATGGTAGGTCATGGTTATTGCTGGCCTGTCGCCCCAACCCCAACCCTGATCTGGGCTTCCCCATGGCGGGGTAGGCCCGGAAATGGCATCTACACCATCAACCTGCCTTACCGAAACGCCTATGCTGGCATCGGTGCGGCCTTCCGACATGGTTTCTCTGAAAAATGCCAGGTACATATCCCAACTTACCTGTATCTCGGACATGAAGAATGGGCTTAGTTCTACCTGCCGCTGGGGGCCTTCGTTTGGGCTGCGGCCTGGTTCGGTTGGAGGGCTTCCAATGGTAAAACGACCTGCAGCAATGGGCAGCATTTTAAAAGAAACCCCTGTGCCGGGTATGGTTTCGGTAAAGGCAGAAAATTCCGTTATTTTGGCAGCTTTTTCAAAAACCACTGCTTCTGTGGTTTGTGGTTGATCAAACCCAAAATCAATTTTTTTGTGTGCCGCCTCCGAAAAGTGCCCCACATGCAAATGGCAGTTCAGGCAATTTAGCTCATGTTTGTTCTGCTCGTAGTACAAATGTGCATGCATGCCTTCCTGCGAAAGCTGCAACGGAAAAAGGTTCTGATGACAACCAATACAGCTTTCCTGGTAAGTGTGCTTCAGGGCAGCTTCAAGCTGGCGTTTGGCCTCCCAGTTTATTTTGTCAGTATCTTTAAATATCATTCCATAAACATCGCGAAGGCCGGTTTTCGCTTTCGCGGAAAAATGCGTCAGGGTGCCTGGTGGCGGAAGGTGGCACTGAACGCAATGTACCACAATGCCCGACTTATTGTTGTAATGGGTTGAAAGCCGCCAGTTTTCCTCGGCATGCGGATGAACATGGCAACTCATGCAAAACTGGTCGGTCGAGGTGTATTCCATTGCCTCAAGGCTAAGTATAATGAAAAGCACACCCGCAAAAAATCCGTAAAACAACAGGGTGGAATATGGTCGCTTTTTAGGTAGAAATAGTTGCTTTAATCGCTGTGCTGTTATCATTAAAATTGCAAAATTTTATCCAGTCTGAAAAATGTACCGAATACCATTTTGGTACCCTTTTTAATAGCTAAAGAAGTTGCCTGAGGAAAATCAAAATTATTTTTTTTTTTTTGAAAATCAATACTATATTTATTTTTCAGGGTTTCAGGTTTAGCAATTCAATTTTCCGGAATTCTGTTGGGTGGCTTTCGGCCTGCAGGGCAATATATCCTTTGCTTAGTGGCAACCCGCTTTCTTCGAGTCTTAGGTTTTTGTAAGTCATTACGGTATCGCCGTTTATGATATGGTGGGCAATTGAGTCGCCATAAACCACCAGTTCGAAAAGCACCCACTGGTCGCCATGAAAGGTTTTTGAATTTGAGCTTATGCAGTGGGCATCAGGCCGTTGCCCTTTTATTTCAACGGTGGTGCCCGGTGTACACACGTTTCCATTTGACCTTTCATTGGTGCCGTCGCCCCCCAGCATTTGGGCCTCGACCGAAAATGGGAAGTGTTGATTTAATTCCACACTTTGGGCCGATTGCGAGTGGAACATTATTCCATTGTTCATAAATCCCCACTCGGGCCCTCCTGCAATTTGCTCACCCACAAAACGGTATTCAACCCTGAGTTTAAAATGCGAAAACTCCTGATTGAAAAAGATGTGCCCAAAGCGGTTGCCAAGCTCTTCGTATTCATCATAACAAGCCTTCAGGATGCCATCTTCTACCCTGAAGGTGTTCCCGAAATTATCATTGAGCTTATATCCACTAATTTTGATGTCCCAGCCATTAAGGTTTTCGCCATTGAACAGAGATATCCATTCTTCGGATTGTTGCGGACCTTTGCAAGAAATAAACCACATGGAAAGGATTGAAATGAAAAGCAAGGCTGGTATTGCCTTTCGGATCGAGTTTGTTTTTGCCATATTGTTGTTTTTCAGAATTTTGGTTTTGAATTAATTATTTGATTTACCTCTTAGCAGAGTGATGCCTGCTCCCATTGGTCCCTGATCAGTTTTGCTGCGGCGGGAATGGTTTCGCGAAGGTCGCCGCGGCTTCCACATTCCAAACTTATATACCCTTTATAACCAATATGTTTAAGTGTTTTGAAGCCCTTGGTGTAATCGTCGCCAGGGTCTTCGCCGGGCATAATGCGGTTTTTTCGGCTTGCAATGTGCATGTGGTGCAGGTATGGGGCCGCCGAGAAAATGGCACCCATGTCGCACGTTTCTTCCCATGTCATATGCCAGAAGTCGCCCATAACACCAACCCCTTCGCTGCCGACATTTTTAGCAATGGCAGCGGCATCGGCAAGCATACGCAAAAACCATGCTTCGGTGCGGTTGAGAGGTTCGAGCAGCAAGCGGGTGTTGTTTCTGAGCGCGTGACCGCCTAAATCCATTAGCAATTCAACCAACAACGCCCTGGCTTCGAAATGCGGAAGGGTTTCCTGGTTATTGAATGCCGGAACCACAATAAGTCCGGTAGAGCCCAGAGCGCCTGCGGCTTCTAAAATGATTTTAATTGAATCTATGGCTTGCTGGCGCATTGCCGGGTCTTTTGCAATCAAAAAGCCCCTGAAGCCGGCCACTACAGCGCTTACTTTAATGTTGCGGTTTTCAAGGGCCTTCTGCAGTTCCTTAACCCTGTTTTCCAACCCCCCGCCCCAAGGCTCCAAGCCTGTGAATCCGTGTTCTTCCAAAAAATCAAGCTTTTCTGTGAGGCTGTTGCCAGGCGCAACGTTTTCCTGGCTCGAAAGTTGCAAGAGGGCATTGCCGTTTTGGCTGTTTTGGCTGGGGCTTGAAGGAGCGCAACGGGCTGCAAGCAGGCCAGCTCCGCCAATTGCCGAAAGAGTTATAAACTTTCTTCGATCCATTATTTATAGCTTGTTTGGGGTTTATTTTGCAAATCTTGAATTTTTCAAAAAGTCAAGGCTAATCCGTGCGCTTTCAAGTGGCTCAAAGTTGTAATTTTCCACTTCTACAATACTGTGTTTCAAACCCGCTGTATGGGCATAATTATAAATACGCTCAAAATCAATTTTTCCGCTGGCTCCAACTTCAGTTTCGTCCTTTACATGCCATAATATAAACCGGCCGGGAAAGCGCTCAAAATAGTCAACCGGATCGGCCTTGCCCACAAAAGCCCAGTAAAGGTCTATCTGGAAAAACACCTTTTCGGGGTCGGTGTTTTTGAGCATGAAGTCAAAGACTACCTGCCCATCGATGGTATTAAATTCTTCTGCATGGTTATGAAAGCCAAACTTAATTCCTTTGGCATTGCATTTTTCGCCCACCGCATTAAAATAATCGCAAAAGGCCTTCAGTTTTTCGAGGCTTTCGAACCCGGCCGGACCCATCCAGGCCTGCACAATGTATTTTACCCCCGCCGCTGCGTGGGCTTCAATGCACTTATCCCACCAGGCCATAACTGAATCAAGGTTTTCGGCAGAGGGCAAATCATGCCCTGCATGCGAACTTAAAAAAACCATGCCGTGTTCTTCTACCAAATTGCGAAATGCCAAAGGCTCCATTCCGTAAAACTTGCCGTTTGAATAGCCCGCTGCTTCAATAAAGCCATAACCCATTTCGCCGAGAGCTTTCAGCGTTGTGGCAGGATTTTCATTCATGGCATCGCGAACCGACCAAAGTTGTATGCCGAAACCTTTTTCTTCTTTTGAAACCCTGCACGAAGTCATTAATGCTGTAACCACTACTGACCAAAACAGGATTGCAATGATACTTTTTGTATTTTTTTTCATCTTTAAGTGGTTTTGGTTAAATGTATGGCAAGTTATTAAAATATTGTTTATGGGTAGGAAAATTTAACAAAAAGCGGCTTGTCCAAAACAAAAAGTGCCTGCTAAAAATGGATTTACCCCAAAAGAGAAAATGAATGTAATTTGATACCCCTAAACCAGCCCAGGTTGTGTTTAGGGTGTGTTTTTGGCCGGCCCTCAAAAGTTTGGTTTAACCCCAAATTCTCAAATTACAAATGGGGTTTTACAGAAAGCTTCCTTTCGGTTATAATTGGTGCTGAAAATATAAATATTTAATTTGTTTGCATGGATGGCAAACAGAAGAAAAAGCCATAAATAAAATTAACAGCAAACCCTATGAAAAGCAGGACAGAAAGGCAAAACCCTTTACGAATCAGCTGCCTGATGGCAGCAGCATTTGACTTTTATAGAACATAATATTTGCTGTTGACAAAATACAATTCGACCTTGCTCTGAAACCGGTTTTAGATGTAGTAAAACTACCTTTGTGGTATTGATACAAGGGTTTATAAAATACCACCTAAAGGATAGCCGGTTTTCAGGCAAGGCCACAAAGGTTGAAAAACTGCTTAAGAGCAGTCAGTATATTTGCAGTGTGCCGCTTAATATGTGCTTGTGCTAATAATGTGCTTAACCGGAATTTTAAATAGATTCGGTTTCTATAATTTTTGCCAGAATTTCTGAATAGGGCAACATAAGTATTTTTGAGAATCGAATTCGACCTCACGGCCGCTATGTTCGTTTCATTTTATTAATAAAGTTGAGGCCAGTCTAAAAAGGAATAAATATAACACCTGGCAGGGCTAAAGCCCAAAATTTCAGCATCATCAATAACCCCGACTTTTAGGTCGGGGTTATTGAAATCCAGATAGTTAGAAGAAAATAGCCCGAAATTGAAGGTTTTTAGAGTGGACTCAAAGTTGTTTTAAATAATTCCAAGAAGCTGATTGATGCGGGTTTTGTTAAAGCCAACCACTATCTCGCCATTGATTTCTGTTTGGGGCACACCCATCTGTCCGCTTTTTCTGAAAAGATTCTGGGCAGCATGTGCATCTCTCGATATATCAACCTCCGAGAACGAAACCTGATGCTGTTTCAGGTGTTGCTTCACTACCCCGCACCACGAGCATGAGGGCGAGGTATATACAATCACCCTTTTTTGCGGCTTGTCAGGTTTGGCTGTATCTGAGACAAAAAGTGAACTGCGCAGCAAATTGCTGAAATACTCTTTCGACTGGCAACCCTTTACAAGATTAACCATCCTGTTACCATGCAACTGAAACAGGGTAGGGGCAGAGTTGATTCCGAAGGTCGGGTGAATATCCGTTACCGTATTCACATCGGCCAGAAATACATCGACCGACGGGTTTTCCTTTGCTGCAGCCTCAATACTTTCGAGGCCGCAATTGCTGGCAAAGGAGCCTTTCTTGTAAATAAATACCCATGCGGGTTTGTCTTCTCTGAGCTTCGACTGTAAATCGTGTAATGAGCTTATATTGTTCATATCAATGCCTGTTCAAATTGGGGTTGAGCAAGAAAGTTCTTTTTGTTGCGCGATACATAGTCAGAAGCCGAAAGTGCAGCGATGGTACCATCCGCAACTGCCGTGGTTACCTGCCTGTAGCGTTTGGCAATGGAATCGCCGGCTGCAAATACACCTGAAACACTTGTTTCCATCTCCGTAGAGGCGATGATCTCGTTTTTGTCGTTGAGCGCTACCACGCCTGTCAGGTTTTCGGTATTTGGCAGGTAACCGATAAAAATGAATGCTCCTTGAGTTGGCAATTGCGAGATATCCCCATTAACCAGGTTTTTTACGGTTACGGCATTGAGGTTTTCATTGCCAATAAATTCTGTAATCACCGAATTGAGCATAAATGCAATTTTTGGATTGGTCTTAGCTTCTTCTATTGCATGCCCGAAGGCCTGAAAATGGTCGAATTGGTGAATAATGGTAACCTTTGTGGCATATTTTGTCAAAGCTACGGCCTCCTCAAGTGCAGAGTTTCCGCCACCCACCACCACGATTTCTTTTCCGGTGAAAAATTCGCCATCGCAGGTAGCACAATACGAAATGCCTGCACCCCTGAACCTGTCTTCGCCGGGAACATTCAACGGACGCGGCCGTCCGCCTGAGGCCAGAATAACGCCCAGCGCCCTGAATTGCTGCCCATCGGCCAGGGTAATACGCTTTACAGAGTCATTGAAGGAATATCCCGATATTTTGACATTCGACTTTATTTTGCACCCGAATTCACGGGCTTGTTTCTTCATGATGTTGGCCAACTGATAACCGGTGGTTTTTTCTACACCCGGGTAGTTTGCCACTTCGTTGGTTAGTACCATCTGTCCGCCCATTGCCCCCTCGTTGAGTATGAGCGTCGAAAGTTTTGCCCGCGAGGTGTATATCCCTGCAGTAAGACCCGCCGGCCCGCCTCCAAGTATTATTACATCATATATTTCGTGTTCCATGGGTTTTATGGATTACTATTATTCGCCAAACTTGTCTTTCAGCACAGCCTTGATTTTATCCATCGATTGAATGCTGCTGGTGGCGTGGGCAACTTTGCCGTTTTTGTAATACATGATAAAAGGCAGCCCCATGAATCCCCTGCAGGCTTCATCGTTGCGAATGATCCAGGCTTCGGGACTATCGAAAGCCATGGTTAAAAACTTTACATTGGGTTTTTCGGGCTCGATCTCCTCCATCGCATCATATACCGGAATACACATAGGGCCCATGCGGCCGCAACATACCATTACATTTTCGTGCTCGCCGATGAGTTGCTTGAGTTCGTTTGCGGTTTCGATTTCGTGCAGCGCTGTTTGTAACATTGCCATAATTTTAGCTTTTTAAAAGATAATTATTGTTTTTGTTTAAATGCTTTTTACGTTCAATTCTGATAGCAGAAATTGATGATACAAAGGTACTGCCGCCCTTTTGGGCAATCGATGCAATTGGGGTTGTAAAACAACAACCATAGTTTTGTAATTTTGCAGAAAAAAAATTGCATTATTGTAACCCGAATCAAATCTAATCGCCTGAATGGAAAAGCCGCATAATGCCCAATATCTATCTACTGCAGTGCTTTCGGAGTGCTTTCATTACCTCTCGCCCGAACAACTGGAAATACTCAACTCGAAAAAAACCCAGCTGGTTTATCAGAAAGGGGAAACACTTTTCAAGCAGGGAGCATTTGCGCCATTCATATTGTACCTCATAGATGGCCTTGCGAAAGTGAGCATTCAAACGGGCGGTTCCAGGCATATAAATGTAAACCTGGCAAAAACAGGAGATTTCCTTGCATTTTCGTCAATGTTTGGCACCGAAAATTATTTGTATTCGGCCACGGCCTTGCGCGAATCAAGGGTTTGCATGATCGAAAAGGAGGCGTTGAAAAAGGTCATGCTCCTAAATCCGCAGTTTGCATTCCAGCTGACTACGCGCAACTATGTGGTAGAAAGACAGTTGGTGGAAATAATCAAAAATCTTTCGTACAAGCAAATGCGCGGAAAACTTGCTGCAGCGCTGGTTTATCTTTCGTCGGGCGAGTTTTTGTATGAAAACATTTTTGAAAACCTCAGCCGGCAAGATGTTGCCGATTTTGCAGGCATTACCCTCGAAAGTGCCGTAAAATATCTGAAGGAATTTGAAAGGGATGGCATATTGCAGTTGCAAGGCAAAAATATTCTTATTACCAACCCCGAACAACTCGATTGGATTGCACGCACTGGGTAAGCGCTGCAAAATACTTAAAAACCCCAATGGCATGAATTAAATAATTCAACCGCAAACCCGTCTGGCGGAGCAAAACCGAAACTTTTTGTTCAGCATTGCCTTGGCCATGCCGCAGGGCATTTTACTCCTGAAAAGCCTTATCTTGGTTTGTTTTGAAAATAAACAGAGTATTGTGTTTTGGGGCCTATCATCCCTTGCAGTTATCAGTTTTAAACATTAATTCCTTTAGTTTAAAAAACATAAAATCGCCCTTTGGTGACTTATGATTTTTCATATCTTTGATTTATATAACATTACCTAAAGGCAACTTTATCATACTAACGTCAGACCATTTCGTAAACTGAATACCTTTTTCCTGATGAAAAAAGAAATCGCGTAATTTTTGTGGGCTAGTAGTGATAAAAAATGTATAAAAAACCTACGCACAACAATTAGGACCCTGGGCGGTCTGCAAGACCCGGCGAGTGTTTCCGGTTGAATTAAATCCCCTGGAAGGCCTGGGTATTTTAAGCGGCTTTGGTTTAGCCCCTTATTCATCGGGCGAGCGCCTGAATTCTCTTTCCAACAGTTTTAGCAAGATGCCATAAGGAAGAATTCGTGCAGAAAAAAAGAAGCTCTTAAGCCTTTTGCTCGGGAAAATAATTTCCTGTCCATTTATTACCCCTTCGAGCCCTTTATGGGCAACCATGGCAGCTGTTGTAGTAAGACTTTTTGCTAACCGACCCTGTTTTTCAATCCTCGAAATGATCTTTTGATTTGTGGGAACCCCTGCCGGGAAAACTGCCGCAACGGTAATGTTTGTGGTTTTAAGTTCGACCCTAAGCGATTTGGTAAAAAAAAGCACGTATGCCTTGGTTGCAGAATAAATGCTTTTTCCAGGCGTGGGTGCAAACGATCCGAGGCTACCTACATTAAGAATAAATGGTTTTTTCTCATTTTGTAACAAGGCCAGATATTCCTGGGTAAAAAGCGTGGTGGTTAATACATTGAGGCAAATCATATTTCTGAGTTTATAATCGCCCATCGACCCAAAACTTCCATTATAACCAACCCCGACATTATTTATAAGTGCGCTAATTTTTAAGTTGTTAATTTTTGCATATTCAAACACTATTTTATATGAGTTTTCCTGGCATAAATCCGTTTCAAAGAACCGGCAGGCAACACCATAAGTTTGCTTTATTTCGTATGCCAGGGCCGGCAATCCTGTTTTGGGCATCGACACCAGCAAAAGGTTTTGTCCCCTTTTGGCGCATTCGCGCGAAAACGCCTCGCCAATACCAGAGCTGGCACCGGTAATCAAGGTGCAACTTATGGTTTTATTTCCTTCAAAATACCATTCAGTTTTGTTAAGCCATGCAAATGTTTTTTTAAAGGCAAGGTTTAATGGTGTAATGGTATAGCCCAATTCTTTTTCGGCCTTAAGGCTCGAAAGCCGCCGGTGCTGCAAATATCTTTTTACCCAGGCCGGGGTTATCAGCGGGGGCTTTTGCAACAAAAAGCCAAATACAGAAAGCATTGCAGCGCCAAGCCATAAAAGCGCGAATGGCAGGCGGAAAAGCAATCGTTTTATGGCTGACGATCGGGCCATGGTTTTGAATAACTCATCGAATGTTACATTTTCCCCACCCAGAATGTAGCATTCGCCTGGCCGGCTTTTTTCCATAGCCAGCATAAGCCCGTTTACCACATCATCTACAAACACATAATTGCCAAAGGTTTTACCGTTGCCGGGAATTATGCGCCATTTGCCTTTATTATACAATGCTGCAATTTTTGTCAGCGAGTTGCTTTCGTTCATAATCCCTGGCCCAAATACCCTTGTCGGAAATACCGTGATAATATCAAGCCCCCGGCGCTTGTAGTCCTCACATAGCAGTTCTGCCTTGCGTTTGGTTTCGGCATACAGGGTATGGTATTTTTGTGGGCGTGGGCTATCTTCGTTGGCATCAATATTTGCACTGGTTGGTCCGAAAGTGCCGGCAGTAGAGGTAAATACCACCCGCTGAACCCCACAACTGAGGGCGGCATCCAAAACATTTTTTGTGCCTTCAACATTTACCTCATGATATACACCGGGGTCTATGGAGGTAGGTTTAGCATAACCAGCCAAATGAAAAACATGCGTGCAGCCTTGCATTGCTGCTTCAACCGAAGCCTTATTGGTAATATCGCCCTCAAAAATTGATGCACCTAGCAAAAGCAACTCATTAGCTTTTTGGGCCGACCTTACCAGCAAATTTACCTTGCAATCATTGGCCAACAGGCTTTTAGCCAGGGCCATTCCTATAAATCCGGTGCTTCCGCTTATAAAATATCTCATTTTACTCCCTTTCCTTTATAAAGCTTAAAGCGCGTACTGGGGTTAAACCATACCGAAAACATTTCGGCCGATGCCGATAGGGTTAAATGCAGAACAAAGGCCGGCCAAAAAGAACCAGTGATTAATGCAATCAAACACAGTACAAAGCCAAATGGGATTGATGCCAGGGTTTCTTTCGCACCGTTTGGCAGGTGAAAGGCCGAGTACAACCCAATGTTTATAATTATGGCAGGCCAAAGGCCAAAAGCAGCCGAGCTTGTAAACAGCAACAATCCTCTGAATAAAAATTCGTATCCTAAAAGGTAAATAACCCAGCCGCCTACGCTGGCAGCAATCTGGCCAGGCCCCCAGTGGCTCAGTCGCATTTTTGGCAACCGGGAATATACATCGTGTTTTTTTGCAGAAAAAAACGACGAAGTTATTATCAACAAAATTATTAAAGCAAAATGCCACCACTGAACAGAACTTATTCCCCACAAATGATGCTTTTGGACTGACAAGGTGTGTTTAGAAAAAAACACCAGGGCCGGTACTACTCCTAAAAGTAAAAATCCCAGGGTTTGCTGAAACAAAAACAAATAAACCTTGGCTTGGTCAGAGCTAAAACTTTTTTGAAACCATCGGGCGGTTTTAGCCGAAAACGCTGGAAAGTAATAAGCATAATAGCATACAATTGTTAAACTCAATGCCAAAATAGCCTTAACTGCATACTGATCAAGGGGGGTATCCATATATTATTTTTTAAAACCAAATATAAGGATTGTCTGGCTTTTTTGATTTATGGCAAACTAACAAATAAAAATTATTTTAACGGGCTGCAAAAACATAAGCGGCCTGAACCATCAGTGCCGCTTATGCTTCAATTATTCTCAAATATTTGCTATTTCAAAGCTTCAATTGCTTTTTCAACCGCTGCAAAAATAGGCTCATTGCTTATTTGCTGGCCAACAGCACGCTGCATCCAGTGGCTGGGAGTAAGTTTGCCTAGCGAAAAAATGCGAAGGGTTTCGTCGGCAAAGCTTTTATTGCGGTAGTAATCTTCAAGCTGAAACATAATGAGTCGGCCATAGGGGTAATTCATGAGGTAAAGTGGCGACTGTATCATGTGCGAATAAATGGCGAGCAATGGAATATCTGATTGGCCAAAAACATCGGCATAATATTCATTCCAAATTTCTTTAGCAATACCAATAACGGCATCTTTTAGCTGGGCGGCAGTGGCGGTGGGATTGTCGTACAGCCATTTCCATACGGCCATATCGACCAGCGAAACGCCCATCATTTCGTAGTTGTTCCAGAATACGTCCAGCACGTCGAGGTGGGGTTTCAACGGGTCGTTTTGCTTTATTCCCAGAAATTCCAGATCGCGTGCCTGAAACATAAATGCCAGCGCCTCAGTAAAGGCTGTATTAGGTATCCCATTAACAAAATAATTGTCAACCATTTGCACACTAAGGGTTTGCTCCACGTTGTGCCCAAGTTCGTGTATTGCAATGTTGTATCCTTTGTAGTCCATTCCATCGGGTCCTATTCGAGTACGCAGGTGCGAAGGCATTTGGCGCATGGAGGCCCTCCAGGCGTGGCCTGAGCCTCTCGCCGGGTCAACATGAATTTTTGAGCCAATAAAACCGGCATCGGCATTGTTGAATCCGAGTTGGCGCAAAATGCGGGGTAAATCGTTTTGCATGGCCATTGCGTTTGGATACATTCTTTTGGTAATGCCATCGAGTTCTGCCTCGGAAATGCTGCTGCGGGCCTTAAAGCCGTCGTACCACAGGTCGAACGGACGCAGTGGGCGGCCTAGACGTTGGCTTACAGTTTTTGCCACTTCGCGCAGCAGCGGCGAAGCTGCATATTCCATGAAAAGGCCTTCTACTTCTTCGAGCGAGATTTCCATATCGGCATCGAAGCGGCGCTTAATGTAGGTATCGAGATTGGGGTAGTACGGGTCAACCTTTTGAAGTGCGTTGAAGTTGGCAAGCAAAACTTCGTATCGCTTCAGGTTTTCTGGTTCGCCAGCTACGGGCTGCCCTTCACTGAAAAGCTCATTGGTAAAAGGGTTCCATTGGTAGCCGGGGTTGTTTATTACCTGGCGCGGAATGTCCTGGTTTATTATGCGAAGCATAACATTATAAAGCATTTCCTGCTTTTGGAGCCCGTCGGGCTGGCTGTAGTTCGATTTGATTTCGTCCCTAACATTCCAGTGAGCCAGCAGTTTCATGCCTTCAGGAAATGGCCTCTGGCCATCATTATTCAGAAGTTGTCCGGCAAAAATGTTGTATTCGGAAATGTAAAGCCTGCCAGCACTGTAAACCTGGCTCATTTCCTGCAGCAGTCGTGGGGGTACACGGGCTGTAAAAACTTCGCCCAATCGGACAAAACCCCACTGGCGTGCATCCCAACCAGCTCCCAATTCGTTCTTTTCTTCCAGGGTATAATAAGGAAAATTGAGAGCGACAATAAATGCAATTTTGTTTTTGTAAAAATCGTCTTGAATATGTGCAGTTGGGCTGTAAGCTCCAAAAATCTGATCGATTTTATGAATTGGGCCGCGATCCTCATGAATCTGTCGGTTCATCTCAAGGCTTATGCGGTTCATGTAGCCATAAAGGTATTCGAAGTTGTTGGCAAGTCTATCGAAAACCAGGTCGAGCTCGGGCTGGTTTGAAATAAAATTTTCAAGTACAAATGCTTCGAATTCTTCCACGCTTCCATCGGATGTTCGCCAAAGCGTGGCTGCCTGGTTTACCCCCCGCTCAATGCGGAATTTAAGGTCGGGTCCATGTTTTTCAGTAAGTTGTATTATAAGCTTTTCTATCGCCGGCTTACCAATGGGGCTGGTGTCTTCTTCAGTTTTCTGAGCAGGTTGGCCACATGCCAGCAATAAAATTGCAGGCAAAAGAATTGCAAGAATTTTCTTCATGATTTTATGTTGTGTTGGTTGATAATTTGAATAGCAAACCTAAGAAAAATTTGCATATTCAATAACTGCCTCATTATAATTAATCACTATTGGCCGACAAAAATTACGTGATTTCTCGCTCCGCCCGAAATGGCAGGGTTTTCAATGATTTTTGCAATTTTGGGGGGTAGGTGGCGGCGAAGCCGCCACCTACCCCCTTAACAATAAGCTAACTGACTGTCATTCCGAACGTAGTGAGGAATATCATGCATAAAATTATACCCTTTTTTACTTTATCGGACAATAGTGATAATTAATCTGAAAGGAATTTCAAAGGTTACCTATAAAACTGCCAGGTTATGAGCAATACAAAATTTTTGGCAAACACGTCAGTATGCGGCCTTATGCTTTCATAATTTTGCCTGCAATTAAAATCCGGCTGGTTGCCTGAACCTAAATTTGCGAAATGCCTATACCCTTAATGGGCATGCTAAATGAAAGCTTTTGAAACTTTTTCGAAAAGTTCTTTGGTAATTTTTGCGTTGGTGGCCATAATTTCGCGACCCATTACAAAATTGTTTTGGCCCCTGAAGTCGGTAACCAATCCACCGGCTTCCCTAACCAAAAGGCTTCCGGCTGCAACATCCCATGGGCTAAGGCTATATTCGAAAAAGCCATCGAAGCGGCCACATGCCACATAAGCCAGGTCAACTGCCGCGCTTCCCAGGCGGCGCACCCCGCGCGAGTTTCTTAAACACCAGGTAAACAACTCCATGTATTGATTAAGTCGGCTATAATCGTAATACGGGAAGCCAGTGGCCAAAAGACTATCGCTAATAAAAGGCGTTTCTGAAACCTTTATGGGGTTGTGGTTCAAAAAAGCCCCTCCGTCTTTTATTGCCCAAAAACACTCATCACGGTTTATTTCATAAACCACGCCCAAAACCACCTCGTGGTTATGCATTAAAGCAATAGATACACTGAAAATTGGAACCCTGTGCACAAAATTGGTAGTGCCATCGAGCGGGTCAACTACCCATTGGTATTCGCCTTCTCGTTTTTTAACCGTATTTTCTTCCACAATAAAGCCAGCCTGGGGCATAAGTTCCTGAAGCAACCCAACCAACTGTATTTCGGCCTTTTTATCTACATAAGTTACCAGGTTATGCAGGCTTTTGGATTCTATTTGGTTTTGATTGAGGTTGTTAACCTCCTGCCTTATAAACCCGCCGGTATTGCGGGCAATGGCGCAAACCTCGCGGCAAATCTGTAATAATTGTGTATTATTCAGTGTCATACCCATACTCATACTCATACTCATACTAAATAAACTCCATCATCCTCCAATTGGTTCAGTACAACTTGTTGCAACTGGTTCTCGAGAGCAGGATCAAGCCTGGTTTTTACCTTTATATAATTTTCGGTAAACCCGTGCATAAACCCTCCAGTATTATCCTTTTCCCATAGAACCACGGCCTTGCACCCTTTGTTTTTCAGGTAAAAAAATTTTTTTTTCAAATCCGACAGCCGCTGCATTTGTTTTGAGCGTTGTTGGCGAATGGCAGGTGGTATATGACCTTCAATTTTCAGTGCGCGGGTATTCTCTCGTTCGCTGTATGTGAAAACGTGAATGTAAGAAATGTCGGTATTTTTCACAAAATGCAAGGATTCCTCGAAAAGGGCATCGGTTTCAGCTGGGAAGCCTACGATAAGGTCGGCGGCAATGCAGGCCAGGGGCATAAGCGAACGGATTTTTTGAACCCTCGACTCAAAAACGCTGATGTCGTAGTGTCTGCCCATAGCCCTGAGCACAGCGTTGCTACCCGACTGCAACGGGATATGAAAATGGGGCATAAGTTTAGGTTCGTTGGCCACCAGTTCAATAATTTCGTCGTGAAGCAGGTCAGGCTCTATCGACGATATGCGAATGCGTTCAATACCTTCAATTTTTACAAGTTCTTTCAAAAAATCAAAAAAGGTTTCGTTGTTGAGCTTACCAAAGTCGCCAATATTTACCCCGGTCAGCACAATTTCTTTAATATTTGTTTGGGCAATCTGCATTGCGGATTCGAGGGTGGCTTCAATGGTGTTGCTGCGGCTGTGACCACGCGCCAGGGGTATGGAGCAATAACTGCAGAAATAGTCGCACCCATCCTGAATCTTAAAAAAAGACCGGGTGCGGTCCTCGGCCGACCAGCTTGGTACAAATGCCTCGGGTTCATGCACCTGCACCTCGGCAACCAGGCCCGGTTGCCGGCTATTTTCAAGGCCTTTAAGGTGTTCAAAAAGATTAAACTTATCGGCATTGCCCAGCACCACATCCACTCCTTCAATGGTCTTTAGCTCTTCGGGGTTTATTTGCGAAAAGCAGCCAATAACGGCCACATGGGCTGCGGGATTGGTGCGCATTGCCTTTCGAATAAGCACCTTGCAGGTTTTTTCAGCGTTTTTTGTAACCGTACACGAGTTTATTACATAAATATCGGCAGGCTCAGTAAAAGCAACCTGCTCAAACTCATTAGTGGTAAACTGCCTGCTAATGCTCGAGGTTTCAGAAAAATTGAGCTTGCAACCCAGTGTATGAAATGCGATTTTTCTTTTTTGTTCCATTTGAGTGCAAAGGTAATCAATCAAGACCCACCCGAAGCAAGAAAAGTAATGGATGGTTCAGGCGCATTCGCCACGATGCCTCATTGTGGTCAGCGGCTTCAAACACCAGGCTCATGAAGTTAAAACTATTGCCAAAACCGTGTGTTCTCATAATTTTATCTACCCGCTCCTGAAATGGCCCATAGAGTGAATCAAGGTTAAGGGTGCCATGGTCGAAATATAGTTTATGGGTGGCCGGATCGGGCAGATTGCCCGGCAAAGACTGAATAAAAATGCCTTCGAGGGCAGGCCAGTGTGTTGAAATACAAACAGCCCCTCCAAATATTTCCGGGTACTCCGTTATGGCATATAGCGAAATTAAACCGCCCATGCTCGAACCCATAATAAATGTGTTCTCCGGATGTCGTTTTGTGCTGTAATTATTGTCAATAAAGGGTTTTAGTTCATGAACAATAAACTTCAGGTATTCGTCCGATAATAATTTTTCATTGTTGACTGTTGAATCCATCAGGGAAGTTAAGGGCCGGTTTGATAAATTGGGCATGTATTCGCTGAATCGGTCGGGGCTGTTCCAGATGGCTACAACAATAGCTGGTCTTATTTTTCCTTTTTCTATTAAATCATTCATGGTTGAATCCATCTCCCACGAAATGCCTGCATACGAGGTTGATGCATTAAACACATTCTGCCCGTCGTGAATATATATTACATCGTACCTGGTTTTAGGGTCATAATTTGGCGGAATCCAAACCTCTATGTTTCTGGCTTTGATAAAGGCCGAAGGAAATCCGTTGTGATAAATAATTTTAGCATGGTTGGTTGAACCCCGGCCCTGGAAGCCTGCAAGTATTGCAAGAAAAAACAGGGTCAAAAAAAATGTGCCTGCCTTCATGTTATATTTTGTAATTCAGCTAAAAATGTAATTTTTGCAAAGGTATTTCAAAAAATAGAAACAGAGCTGTTATCGTTTTTTGCCTGGTTTCAAAATGCCGGTGA
>CAYGDW010000005.1:0-71408 GCA_964348755.1 uncultured Bacteroidales bacterium
GCATAAAATTCTACCCTTTTTTACTTTATCGGACAATAGTGTAAAAATTTATATAATTCATTAAAAAAGTCGAATAGAGTAATTTAAAAAATTTCGTAATTCTAGCCTTTGCCCAGCTTGTGTGCAAAATGCAAGACTTTCCAACTCGTAGACTTTTTAGTCTGATTCCATTTGAATTATTCATGGGCTGGTAAAATGTGGATCAATTTCTTTTGCAGGGCAATACAGTGGTTAGGCGCTGCATAGTCTGATTTTGGCTTCTTTTTTGCTGCTTCTCTTTATCTTTGCAGCTCAATATAGTGGCCCTGGTGCAATGCAGCGGGCGATTGAGCGTTTTTGTTACAGTTCCAATATTAATTAAATTATCTGAATAAAATAATGAGGCTCTTTATTCTGTTTTTTGGACTTTTATTTTTAGTAAGTGGGTGCGCCATGTTTCGACCCATTCAAAAAAGCAAACTTTTGCCGGTTTTTCACCTAATTGAAGGGTCAAGGTTTAACGAGGCCAAGGGTGTGATTGATGATTTGATAGGCCACCCTGAGGCTGCCGGCTGGCCTCGCACCTGGTATGCCCGCGGCTTGCTCAGCCACAATGCATGGCGCGAGGGTATTAGTAAAAACGATCGCAAACTTACTGAACTTTATCCCGACCAGCTTTATGTAGTTTTTGAATCGTACCGCATGGCCGATTCGCTCGATATAGGAGGCCGGCTCAACCGGCAACTGAGGCCTCGCTATGTAATGCTTGCCAACGATTTTCAGCGTTTTGGCGAACGGCAGTTTGTTGCCTGCAACTTTGGCGAGGCGCTAAGGGCTTTTGAACATTCTTTGAAAATTGCCGGAATTCCGGAGCTAAAACTTAAACCCGATTCTAACTTGTTGTATAATGCAGCCCTTGCTGCTTACGATGGTAATAACTGGTCAAGGGCAATTACGCATCTGAACGTTTTAAACCAAAACCGGCACTCGGCCAATGTGGCTCACCTTTTGTTCAATGCATGGCTTGCCAAGGCCGATACCCTTAGCGCCGAAAAGGTTATGCTCGGGGCCATTGAAGCCTTCCCTGAAAATGAAATCCTGGTGCTTTTGCTGGCTGATCTTTATGAAAATTACGGCCAACCCCAGGCAGCCCTAAGCACTTTGAATGAAGCCATACAAAGGCATCCCGATAATTATATTTTTCACAACAGTAAAGGTATGATTTACCAAAAGCAGGCTAACTTCCAGGAGGCGATTGATGCTTATCTGGAGGCACGCAGGCTGTCGCCCGAAAATATTATGGTTTTTGTAAACCTGGCCACTTGCTACTACAACATTGGGGTTGAGATTGAACGCAACTCGCTTAGTCTTACCAACATCAGCCAGGTAATGATTGAAAGGGAACGCTCGGGACGGGCATTCCAGTCGGCAATTAGCTGGCTCGATAAGGCTTACGAGGCTGATTCGTCCAATCGGGAAACCCTGGTTAAACTTCTGGACCTTTATAGGGCACTGCGTATAACCGACAAGGTGCTTAGCCTCGAAACCAAAATTCGCTAATCTTACAACCTGAAAGAAAAGGTAAGTCCCAAAAACTGATTCAGCTGGGTGCGGGGCACCCTTTTTTGGCTGCCATCGGGCAACAAAACCGGCTGCCCGCCATCGTCGAGCAATGGAAACCGAATGTCGTCGTCGTAAATCAAATGCATATTTATCCTTATTGAGAACAGGTAGCTGATTTGTCTTTCAAGACTCAACTCCCAGTCAACGTCAACGTTTTGCGGTTTGTCGAGGTAACTCGAAAACAATCTGATGGCGTTGGTTACCCGCAAGTTTTCGCCAATGTTGGTACGGTTACGAAACACAAGCTGGGCGCCCATTTCCTGTTTCAGTCGCTTGTCTTTGTCAATGCCATACATGGTTTGGTTAATCAGGGCAGTATCCAGAACAAAGGTGTTTCTATACGACAATGGCGAAAAATTGAACTGCGTGCGGTCATTTGGCCTGTATTCAACACCCACCCCAACAGTAAATGTACCCGGGCTTAGAAATTTAGAAACTGGCACCGTTAAGTTCGATGCCCTGAATCCTTTTGCTAGCTGAGTTTTGAAGTACAAGCTTGAACTGAAGTCGAATTTGTTTCTCAGGCGTTTGTTGTATTGCGAGTTGATTTCTAATATATCGGTATTTGTTCTAATATTTTTTATTTCAAAACCCGGCTCAATATTGCCTATGGCACCAAACCTTATGCGCATATTATTGGTCCATTGTTCGTTCTTTGCCCGATTGGTATAAACCGCCCGGGCGGTTATGTCTAACAGCCCCGACAGTGAGCTTTCGCCACCCCTGGCCCAGTTTGACAGGAAGTTTTGGTTGAGCGAAAATGAGTTGACCAGGCCGTAGTTCCAGTAAATTGGTATTTCGGTCAATGGTTTGGCTGTGGCCAAAGTACGCACAGGACCTACCCTGGCTATTTGAATGTCGTCCGAAGTCCGGCGCTCAAGTCGTTCCACATAGATCTCATCTTCCAATATAAGCCTGATGTCATTTTTTGCCGGATTGCCAACCCACACGGTTACTGAATCATTTTTCGAATTTCGGACCCAGTGTCTTACCAGGTCGTCCTTGCCTGTGCTGAGCCAAAATGGCATGCGATGGCCATCGGTGCTGCTCAGGTGTACCAGAACCGAATCGCGCCTTTGGGTATAACTCAACAAGGTTTCAACTGCCCGGCGCAATGAATCGGGCATTTGCTGGCCAGGTATTATGTAAAATGGGGTATCGGCTCCACCATAAAAGGCCGGCACCGATTCTGAAATTATCATTTTCAATCCATCGGGGCTTATCCGGTAGGCCTTGCGGCTGTTTCGCGGCAATACCGGCGGACTAATGCGACCGTTTTCATAACGAAACCATCTTGCATTCTTCAACTCAAGGTAGCGTGTATCAATAATTATCTCTGTAATTGTGTCTCTTACCTGAAGCAGCGAGTCGAGCTTAAACCTTGCATCGGGAAACATATTGAGATTAGGTTGTGTAATTGGGTCAATGGCCCGCAAAACAATGGTTTGCCTAATTACAAATGGTTCTTTATCAAGTGGAACGGTATCAATGATAAACACATTTTGGTTGAGCCACCTCAATGGCAGGGTGTCGTATCGGACCAGTTGTCCGGAATTCACCTCAATGGCACCAAATTGAAAGTGCCTGAGCCGGCTGTCAATACTATCGAAGGGTTCGTTAAAATGCTCAACAAGGCGCCTCAACGAGAGTCTGAGCGTGTCGTTGCTGTCGCGCCAAAGGTTCTCTTTTTCAATAATTTGAATAATGTACTCCGTTGCTTTAACTGGGGTAAATGTGCTTTTTGCCGCTTGATCCTTTGTTATTGGGGCTAAGGGCAGGGGAGGTGACTGTTGGGCTGCGCCCGTGGCGGTTAATAAAAACTGAGCAAGAATAAGGGTAAGAAGTTTAATCCGGTACATACTTAATTGTTTTATGCTGGTAATTTACCAGTAAATGATAGATTATAAACTGAAACGGGAAAATATTGAATCAATTATGTTTGTTGTTGATTGGTATCATCTATTATCTAAACAGATTTTCATAAAAAACCGCCCCTCCATTGCTGAGGGGGCGGTTCCTTTTTGTTTATGGAGGTTTTATGCGTCAATGTTGGCGTATTTGGCGTTTCGTTCAATAAAATCGCGCCGTGGTGGCACCTCATCTCCCATAAGCATAGTAAATGTGCGGCTTGCTTCGGCTGCATTTTCAATATCGACCTGGCGCAATAAACGCTGTTCGGGGTTCATGGTGGTTTCCCACAGCTGCTCGGCATTCATCTCGCCAAGACCCTTATAGCGCTGAATGTGAATGCCGCTTTCTTTTCCGTCTTTGCTGTATTCGGCCACAATGGCTTTGCGTTCTTCCTCGGTCCAGGCATAGCGCTCATCTTTTGCTTTTCTGACAAGGTATAAGGGTGGGGTGGCAATATATACATACCCCATTTCAATAAGTTCGCGCATATAACGGAAGAAAAAGGTTAGGATCAGAGTGGCAATGTGGCTGCCGTCAACGTCGGCATCGGTCATGATAACCACCTTGTGGTACCGAAGGCGTTCCATATTCAGTGCCTTGCTGTCGTCGTTGGTGCCAATTGAAAGACCAAGCGCGGTAAAAATAGTTTTGATTTCTTCATTGTCGAAAATGCGGTGAGGCATGGCTTTTTCAACATTAAGAATTTTACCCCTCAGGGGTAGTATAGCCTGAAACTTGCGGTCACGGCCTTGTTTGGCGGTACCTCCGGCCGAGTCGCCCTCAACCAGGAATATTTCGCAGCGCCCGGGGTCTTTCTCAGAGCAGTCGGCAAGTTTTCCGGGCAGACCCGTACTCGATAATACGTTTTTGCGTTGCACCAACTCGCGGGCTTTGCGTGCCGCATGGCGGGCAGTGGCTGCCAGAATCACCTTGTTTACAATGGTCCGGGCTTCCCTGGGGTGTTCTTCAAGGTAATAGGTAAGTATTTCGCTCACAGCCTGGTCAACGGCACCCATAATCTCTGAGTTGCCCAACTTGGTTTTGGTCTGGCCTTCAAACTGAGGCTCGGCCACTTTTACGCTGATCACCGCCGTGAGACCCTCGCGAAAATCGTCGCCATTGATCTCGAACTTAAGTTTTGAAAGCATGCCCGACTTGTCGGCATACGACTTAAGGGTGCGAGTTAACGCCCGGCGGAATCCTGCCAGGTGGGTGCCGCCTTCAATAGTGTTGATATTGTTTACGTAACTTTGAACATTTTCGGTAAATGAGGCATTATACTGAAGGGCCACTTCTACCGGCACACCTCCCTTTTCAGAGCTCATACAAATGGGCTCGTCAATCAGTTTTTCGCGTGTTCCGTCCATATACTGCACAAACTCCTTTAAGCCTTCTAAGGAGTAGAAGGTTTCGTGCACAAAATTGCCATTCTCGTCTTTCTCACGCCTATCGGTTAGGGTAAGTCTTACTCCTTTGTTCAGAAAAGACAGCTCGCGCAGACGGGCCGAAAGTATGTCGTAGTTGAAATGTGTAACCTGAAAAATAGTGTCGTCGGGCAAAAAGATAACTTCAGTTCCAGTGCGGTTGGTTTGGCCAATTACCTTTACATCGAACTGGGGCTTTCCGCGATGGTATTCCTGGGTAAAAATCTTGCCGTGGCGATGAACATTAACTATTAGTTGGGTCGAAAGCGCGTTTACGCACGAAACGCCTACCCCGTGTAATCCTCCCGATACTTTGTAACTGTCTTTATCGAACTTGCCTCCGGCATGAAGCACAGTCATAACCACCTCAAGTGCGCTGCGTTTTTCCTTCTCATGTATGTCTGTGGGTATTCCGCGCCCGTTGTCAATTACCGTAACCGATTCGTTTTCGTTTATTATCACCTCAATATGGTCGCAATGGCCGGCCATGGCCTCGTCAATTGAGTTGTCAACCACTTCGTATACCAGGTGATGCAGCCCTTTGCTTCCTATATCGCCAATGTACATGGCAGGGCGTTTTCTAACGGCTTCCAGACCCTCTAAAACCTGTATGCTGGCAGCGTCGTAGGCTGGCGATAAAATCTCAGCCGCCTTTTGTAATTCACTCATAAAAAACCTTTCAAAATGATAACTTGCAAAGGTACTGATTTTTGCTGTGTTTTTTAGCTAAGTTTAGTTCATTTCAGATAAAATTATTAACAAAAAAACGCCCTGAAACCATTGATTTTATTTTGGTTCCAGGGCGTTTGTCCCTAATGTTGATAAATATTATTGTACCCCTTGGGCGAAAATCAAAAAACTGATCAGAACGACCAGGTAAGTCCGCCTAATACCTGAAGCTTCTGCGATGGGTAATTCATCCAGCGCTCAAGCGATTTGTTCTGTACATTGTAAAAGTTAACGAAAAACGACAATACGCGGGTGTAGCGGTATTCAATTCCAATATTGCCATCCACAAACACATCATGAAGTTTATGGGCCACTGGGTTATTCTGGGTGTCGAAGGCACGTCCGAATGTGGCATTTCGGGCAAATACATCGGCACTTACAATGATTTTGTCCTGCATATTATATTTTAGGTTTAGACCAACCTGAAGCGTGGGAAGATGCCATGCTTCAATTTCCTGATCGAGGCTGTATTGAAAATAATCGGTCGAAAGCCTTGCGTGGAACCGGGATCCGAATTGCGAAAAAAGCTCGCCCCTTACATGCAAACGCCTAATATTGTCATAAGTCGTTGTAAACTGATTGGGGAGCAGGTTGGCTGTGTCAGTAACAAACAATGCAAAGTTGTCGATATTTGAGCTGGCAACCGCCAGATTGAAAGAAATATTATCAGAAAAAGCTCCTTTTATGCCTGCTGTAATCCGGTTTTTGGTGTTTTGAAATGCCAGTGGTGCTGTACGGGTATTCAGAAATGGGTTTTCTTTCAACATGTTCCGGAGCGAATGGCGCTCAAGGCCCCCCGATAAGCCCGCATGTACTGTAAGATACCTTTCAATTAGTTCAGCTTCAAAGCCAATATTTGGATATACCCTGAAGTATGATGCCGTATCGGATTGGAAAGTCATGTCGAGCCCTGCAAAAAGCTTCATTCTGCCAGTTTTGGCATATACTGCAGGCATAATTGTTACAAGGCCTGTGGTACTGGTGTCAGCCTGGCTCACATTATAAAAAATATCGGCCTTTGAGTTAAGGTTCAGGTAAACCTGTTCGGCAAGCCCAGTTGGGTCTAATATTTCGCGGCCTATCATGCCATTAAAACCCAGGTTGTGCTCCGAGGCCCCATAAAGGTCGCTCAGCCAGTTGTGTTCCAGGCCTGTTTTAAAGCCTAACCTCGTCGAGTCGGGGTGGTGGCTGCCAAATCCAATTGTTGTATTGAGTTGGTTTATGCGCTGGCGTATGTCTTTGTTGGTAATGCTTTCCAGGTAAGGTTCGAGCACAGGATCGCCCTCATAATCATTTGGCCTGAATCCATAATAATGAATCACATTGCGGTCGTAGCGCAAGCCGCCACTAAGGGCATTGCTACCTATAAACCGTTTTCCGTAAACATGGGCCAGGTTGTCGCTAAAGCCGCTGAAGCCATAATCTTTAATAATTCCTGCCGAAGAAAGGTGTTTCAGGTGCACCCCCAATGAATAGTCGTTTGAGCGCAGGGTGTTATAAAATGCCTCGGCGTAAGGTGTGGTGTAATTGCCAAATCCGCCCCTGAAGTGGCCCTGATATAGTTTTGCAAGGGGTTCCCCACGCATCCTGGCAGCAGAAATAGGTTCCAGGTCAAAGCGTACAGGAAGAGGGCGCGGCATAATATTATAAAGAAACTCGGGCTTGTCTAAATCAATGTTATCCAGGCGTGGATTGTCATTTATCTTAAATGCATCAGAAATAGTAGGTACGTAGGGGGCAACTACCTTAACCTCGCCTACATCGAGAGGACGCTGCCCGTAAATGGTGCCTGCTACAAGCACCAATAACAGGTACAGAAATGCTGATATCTTATGTTTTTGCCTGATATTCATGGGTCAATTTTTTCCTGTTAATGTTTTGCTTATAGATTTTTTTAAAAAGGATTCCTCCCTAAGTTTATCTCATCGGGGTTGCTCCTTCTGGGCTGGCCCTGTCGCCTTTCCTGCTCAAGTATGGCATCAAGTTTTTGAATGGCTACTGCCCTAAGTTCAGCCCCCTGGTAATTGTCAATAATGCTTTGCAGGGTATGCTTAGCCTGAAATACGTTACCAAGTGCCAGGTAGTTGTCGGCCAGCAGAATAAATGTTTTAGCCAACCAATAATCGTAGGCCGACATTTTGTTTACAAAGTCAAAGATAAGTTTCTCGCTTTGTTGGTAGTCGCCAGCATTAAACTCTATAAGTGCCAGATAATACATTGACTCGGCCGAGGTTTCGTTGTCGGCTGTTTGCATTGCGCTGCGCAACGAGGCTCTTGCCTGGGCTGGGCGGTTCAGTTCCATGGCCGACCGGCCGGTAATTAAATGAGCTTCCTGCTGCATCTCGCGGGTGGTTTTGGTATTGGCCAGCACAGATGCAGCAAGAGTGGTGGCTTCCTGATGACGAGCCAGCCTAAACAGCGAGCGCATTTGCCCAGCAAGGCCTTCAAGTTTGTTGCTTGGCAAATCGGCCATTTCTTCAAGCCTGCGGTAATGTTCGAGGGCTGCACCAAAGTTACTTCGACGAAACTCTATGGTGGCTGCTCGCAGAAGTGCATCCTCGGTAAACCTTGACTTGGCCCGGCCAATAACGAAACGATAACCGGCCAATGCGGCCTCTGTATTGTTGGCGCGCAACTCGCACTCAGCCCTGTAAAAATTGGCCTGAATGGCAAAGATTCCTTCCGGGAATCGCTCAATGTAGGTGGTAAATCCCCTTAGGGCATTGGTGCAGTCGCCTTGCATATAACGATTCTCGGCGGCAATGTATGTAAGGGAATCTTGCTGTGCTGTGGTAACATTTGCAAAACCCAGGCCCTGCGAAAAACTGATAAAATCATCAACGCGGTTAAGCCCGACATAAATATTGCGAATGGCAACAAGGGCTTCTTGCGACTCGGGCGTGCCCGGATAGCGGCTTACAACGGTTTTAAACATTTCTAATGCCTGATCGTCGCGGTTGGTATTGAAAAAAATTAGTCCGGTTTTGAGAATTGCGCTTTTCACAAAAGCGCTGTTCGGGTGTTGGGTTAATAGCTGGTTAAAGTATGTATAAGCCTGATTGTTGTTGCCTAAAACCAGCCAGGTGTTGGCAATTTCGTAGCGGGCGTCGTCAATATAGCTCGATTGCCCAAAGCGCTGAATAAGCTCCTGCATGGTGCTTATTTTGGCCTCAAAGCGGCCCAAAACACCTTGTACCTGCCCTTTTTGAAAAATGGCATAATCGGTATCGGCAACATTGAGTCGTATGGCGCGGTCGTAAAACTCGAGGGCCAGTGGGTATTCTTTCGAAAGAAAATAGCTGTCGGCAATACGAAGGGTGGCATCGTTTACCAGCCTGTTGTCTTCTCCACGCTCACCAATAAACCGGCGAAACGCGGTAATTGCCCTTGCATAGTTTCGGTTTTTGAATTGTGCATAGCCTATGGTGTAGTTTGCCCGATTAAAAAATGGCAGCGAAAAAGCACCCGGCGAAGTTAGAAAACGCTCCATGGTTGGGATGGCCTCGCTGAATCGTTCCTGGCGATAAAGTGCTTCGCCGCGCCAGTATAGAGCCTGGGCCGAGATGTTGTTGTTTTCGGGAAAACGGGCAGACCTGTCGAAATGAGCCACCGCACCTCCAAAATCGCCATTGTTAAATAACTCAACGCCCCTAAAATAGGCAATGCGCTGATAAGCCGATCGCAGCCTAGGGGTGTTAACCTGTACTTTTTCTATCGATGCCATCGCATCTTTGAAGTTTCGCGTACTTAGGTAAATGTCGATTAGGTAGCGGTAAGCCTCTTCAATGCGAGGCGAACTGGGGTATTGCTCAATGTATCTCTGAAATGAAAGAATGGCTTCATTGAATGGGTCAAGGGCCAGTTCGAACGACAGTTTGGCGTAGTTAAACAGTGCGTCTTGGGCAATGGATTCGTCGTGTTTGTTTTGAAATGCTGCCATGAATGCGTTTCGCGCAAAACGCTTCTGGTCGGTTTGCAGGTAGGCCGCAGCCAAATGGTAGTGCGCATTTTGCGCCAGGGCATCGCTGCCGCCAATTACCCTGTCGAAGTGATTTATGGCATCGCCAAAACGACCTACCCTGAAATAGGCAAAGCCCATTTGATACTGGTCGTCGCGGGTAATTCGCTGGGGGGCTTGGCTGAAAAAAGTTTCCAGAAATGGAATTGCCCTGGCAAAGTCACCTTTCCTAAACCACGCATCGCCAATAAGTTTGGCAATTTCGGGAGCCCGGCGCGGATTGGCAGTTGCAAGCATAGGGGTGGCATACTCAATAAGCAAGTCGTACTCCTGCTGCATATAGTAAATGTGGGCTATATAATATGGCACCACAGGTCCAAAAGTTTCGTCATTGCCAATCTTTCGAAAAGCCGAAAGGGCAGTTGTAAGGCTTCCGTCGGAATAGGCAATATGGCCAAAATAGTAGGTTGCCGGTGCAAAAAATGGCGATGAATCGTCGCGAATTTCGCTAAACATCTGACGGGCAAGGGCGTTGTTTTCGGTCATAAACAAGCTGTAACCCCTTTTGAAGTGGTACTCATCGCGCATAGTGGGCTTTAGATCGCTTACCTGCACCGTGCCAAACCAGCTGGCTGCATCGCGGTATTTACGGTCGCGGTAGTTGACGTTGCCAAGCTGAAAACGTGCCATGTTTTGCTGGGGATGGGTGGGGTAGTTGTCAACAAATTCGAGGAGCCTGGCATGGGCATCGGGGTTAAAAAGTTCGGCCGAACTCACTCCCGCATAATACATTGAGCTAATGCGCACCTCGTTGTGCTTATCGTCAATCTGACCAATTACCTGCTCAAACAGTTCGCGGGCTGCACCAAATTTTCCCTTTTCAAACAGGTCCAGGGCCAGCCTGTAGGTGGCATCGGGGGTGTCATAAGCTGGAGTTTGCTGCGAAAACCCACTTAGGGGAAAAAGCAAGGAAAATGCCAGCAAAATTGGAAAAATCTTTCTAATCATAGCAGTTCTCTGATTGGTTATTTTATTTGGTTTTATATCATAATAATCAAAACAAAAAATTGAAAAGGCAGGTTTGTAAGCCGGGTCCTGTTTTTCGAAACATCGAAACTCCTGTCATTTATCTGGGCTGGTGCTTGCGCAACAGCTCTAACGGCCTACCCTCCGGCATTGGGCGAGCAACCCTCAATAGCCGGTATATTTGACCTTTCAACGCATAAGGTTTACCCCCTGCTGCAGTCGCCTGCCGCAGTCGTAGGCTCTTACCCCACGTTTTCACCCTTACCTCCCTCGCTAACGAAGCATAGGCGGTAGTTTTCTGTGGCACTTTCTCTCGACCTGCCTGCGCAAGCCGGCTTCCGGTTAGGAAGTATGCTGCTCTGTGTTGCCCGGACTTTCCTCATCCCGCTTTCGCGGAAGGCGACAGGACAACCTGCCTTTTCAACCTTTTATTAATGCCTGTAAAAGCGCACTTCTGTGGCGCCCAAACCATAACGGGCATAGGGCGCATCAAAAAATTCAATACCCCTGGTGTTTCGCAAATAACGCATAATCTCGTTTTTTAGCGTGCCCTGGCCTACACCATGTATAAAAATCAACTTTGTCATTTTTTCAATTTCGGCCTGCTCCATGCAGCGGCGGAAATAGTCCGTTTGCACCTTGAGCATATCGGCATTCGACAAGCCTGCCAAGCTATCAACCAGTTCGTTTATATGCAGGTCAACCTCCGCAATGCGGTCATCAACCTTGTGCTTGTCAAGGAAACTCTCAATTTTTTGCACTTGCTCAGTGTTGCGTATTCCGGCACTAACCTTTTCGTTGAGCAGTTTGGCATTTTCGGCCGTAATTTCAAACGATGCGGGCTTAATGGTCAGTTCTTCCAACAGAACAAGTTTTATCATTATGGCATTTTTGCGCAGCAGTGCATCAAATTGAAAACTTTCGGCCTTGTAAACTTTTACCGGTTTAAAAATTATAGGGGCCGAGGCTGGCTGCACTGGCTGGGTTTTTCCCGGCTTAAACCAAACCATCTGAATCAGCCCGTTTACCCAATGTTCAATCTGGTTTCTTTCAACCTGGATTAAAAACAGTTTTGAGTCAGCTTCAACAAAACCATATTCTATACCTTTGAAACTGCCAGAATGGTTAATGTACAGCCCAAATAACAACTCAAAATCTGAATGGTTAATCAGAAAAAAGTCAAGGTTTCCTTCCAGTGGTTTTTCCTGATTTTGAGGTACCATGGCAAGATAGGCTCCCTCGGGCAGTTGGCCCACTCTGTTGGGCGCCGAAAACAGTGGAGAAAGGTCTGGGTTTACAGCTTCAGGCTCAATGGCAAGGGGTTTGGTCATGTCAGCACCGCCATCTCCCAGCTTCAGAAGGTCGGCCAGTGGGTACGGTATTTCAAAGCCATCCTCAATTGAAACGTACACAAGATTTTCGCTAATTATGCGGCTTACAATTCCGCCACCTTTTTCGTTCAGAAAAGCGACCCTGTCGCCTGGTTTAAACTTCATGCCTTATTTTTTTCTCTCGGTTATTATACTTTTTAGAAACGAAACCAATTGCATTTCAATATGCCTCGGTTCTATTTTATGCAAAATTAACATAAATCGTGCTTGGCTTACCTGCTGTGGCCTAAATTTGACAGCCAATTATCAGCCTGCAGGCTCTTAATAATATTTTGAAGTTTTAATCATTTGCCTGCATAAAAGTTTATAAATTTGGCAAATTCCGGTATTTTAAAAAATTTTAAAAAATCGGCACAACAAAATTATCTGTTGGTATGCAGCGAAAATTCTTAAGAAATCTTGTTTTGCTAGTGGTTTTAAACCTCCTTATAAAACCATTTTGGATACTCGGAATTGACCGAAGCGTGCAAAACACCGTGGGGGCTGCCGAGTATGGCTTTTACTTTGCCATTCTCAATTTTTCATTCCTTTTTAATATTTTGCTCGATCTTGGCATTACAAATTTTAACAACCGCAACATTGCAAGGCACAGCCAATTGCTTAGCAAGCACTTTCCTAATATTTTCGTTTTGAAGTTGCTTTTGTTTGCCTTGTATCTGGTTTTTACTTTTGGAGGTGCTCTGTTTATCAATTACAGCCGTGAACAAATTTTTTTGCTTTCGGTACTTGCTGTTAACCAGTTTTTGGCGGGTTTTATTTTATATCTGCGCTCAAACCTCAGCGGCCTTCACCTTTTTAAAACTGACAGCCTTATTTCGGTACTCGACCGCACCCTAATGATTGTTTTGGTGGGTGTTTTGCTATGGGGCAACATATTGAGTGAGTTTAAAATCAGTTATTATGTTTATGCCCAAACCCTCTCTTACCTCCTGACTTTTTCTGTTACTTTTTTTATTGTGGTCAGAAAATCAGGTGCTCGATTATTTAAACTGAACTGGGATCCGGTTTTTATGCTTATGATTATAAGGCAAAGTTTCCCTTTTGCATTACTGGTTTTGTTTATGACTTTTTACACCCGGATTGACAGCGTAATGCTGGAGCGGATTTTGCCCGATGGGGCCCGATATAGTGGCATTTATGCCTCGGCATACCGCCTGCTCGATGCTGCCAATCAGTTTTCGTTTCTTTTTGCGGTGCTGCTTTTGCCAATTTTTTCGCGAATGATCAAACAAAAGGAGGCTGTTGGTAGCCTGGTTCGCTTGTCGTTTACCCTGGCTATTACACCAGCCATTATACTGGCCTCCGGAGCGTTTTTCTATTCATCCGAAATCATGCAACTTCTTTATCCAACATACCTGGGTGAATCTGTTTCCGATTTTCAATTTCGCATGGAGGTATCAAGCCGCATTTTTGCTTTGCTTATGCTTTGCTCGGTGGGCGTTTCGGCTAACTATATTTTTGGCACCCTGCTCACTGCCAATGGCAGCCTCAAGGAGCTCAATTTTATATCCTTTGCCGGGGTAGCTGTAAATACAGGCCTTAATCTTTTGCTAATCCCACAATACCAGGCGGTGGGTTCGGCAGTAGCAAGCCTGGTAACTCTGACAATGGTGGCAGCAGCGCAGGCAATGGTTGTGTCGCGAATATTCAGAATCAGGCCTGGTTCCGGGTTTGTTTTAAGGTTGTTGCTGGTTGTGGCAGGCACAATTCTCATTGCGCAATTAAGCTATTTACTCCCTTTTGCCTGGATAATAAACCTGATTATTATGGGTTGTGCCAGCATTTTATTTTCTATGCTGGCCGGATTTTTCAGATTAGGCCATTTTTTGAAAATTATGGGCCTGGGTCAGCAAACCCAACCCCAATAATGATCAAAGGCATTGTTTCAGGTATTAGCCAAATTTTAATTATTTTTGGCCACACTCCGAATAATTTCAACACTGGGTTCGTTCGTATTATAAAGATTTAAACACCAATCAGATGGATCATTACAAAAAAGATTTTGATTCTACCAACGTTTTTGTGTTCATTATTCGCTGGTGGAAACATCTTGGCATTATTTGCTTTGTTGCCGCTCTTGGCGGGGCCATTTTTTCGGGGCCAAGATTTATTACGCCAATGTTCGAGTCGGTCGTTACCATGTTTCCGGCATCTTCGGCCAGCATTTCGAAAGCGGTGCTGGGCGGTCAGGATTTTTTGCAATATGGCAATATTGAAGATGCCGAGAGGCTTTTGCAGGTTTTGGGCTCAGTGGCCATTCGCAAAAGGGTTAATGATCGTTTTGGCCTAATGGAGCATTACGGTATTAAGCCGGGTCAAACGTACCGGCGCACCCGTTTCAACCAGATTTATTCTGAAAATATCTCCTCGCGCCGCACGCAGTATGGTGCCGTTGAAGTGAAGGTTCGCGACAAAGATCCGGCCATGGCGGCCAATATTGCCAATCAAATTGCTGCCCTGGCCGACTCGGTGCAAAACGAAATGCGCCTTCAGCGTGCTCAGCAAGCTTACGATGTGGCACTTGAAAACTATGAAGGCCTCAAGCTGGAGCTTAGACTGGCCGAAGACTCGCTGAGGGAAGTAATGCAAACCGGAATTTACGACCTTGGAGGGCAATCGTCAATGCTTAGCCGGCAATTGGCAATAGACCTTTCGGCAGGCAACCTGCGTGGGGTCAATGCTATAGATGAACGACTCGGGGTTTTGGGATACAGTGGTGGCGCATTTATTTTTCTATCAACAAAAATTCACCACATTAGCTTTCACCTGGCAACCATGCAAAGGCGAATACAGGAAACAAGAGCAGACCTTGACAACTTTCTGAACTTTAAATTTATAATCGATCCGGCCATAGAAGCCGAACGAAAAGCATATCCCGTGAGATGGCTTATTGTTTTTTTGGCAACTTTCGGGGCAGGGCTTATGGGTATTATTATTCTTATGATTTTGGAACAACTTGCTTCGAAAGGCATAATAAACCACAAATCATTGGCCAACAATAAAACTGCCTAAGGTGGTTGAGCATCTTAAACGCAATATCCTTTATCTTTTCAGCCTGGGTTTTACCATTCTGAACATATTTTTTTTGGCTAACGGGCATTATTGGTTTACTGCATTGCCATTGGCTTTGGCTATATTGGTGCTTTTTTTCTTTTCGCTCGATAAACTGCTGCTGATAATTGCGGGGCTAACGCCATTCACTTTTAAATTCGAATTTGTGCAATTTGGGTTTACGGTGAATTTGCCCACCGAACCCCTGATTGTTGCTGCCATGTTGCTGTTTTTTTTGCGGCTTATACAAGAACCTGTTTACAACCTCCGCGTGCTGAAACACCCCCTTACAATTATTCTCGTTCTGAACCTTGTTTGGATGCTGGTAACTTCATTTACCAGCGAAATCCCTTTGGTTTCATTCAAGTATTTTTTTGCACGACTTTGGTTTGTTGTTACATTTTATTTTCTGGCAATAAACCTATTTAAAAAATATGCCAACCTTCATAAATTCTTATGGTTTTTTGGCGCTGGTCTGGGCCTGGTTGTCATTGCCATTACGGTAGAACACGCCCAATTTGGTTTTGAACGAATGGCCGGAACATGGGTAGTTGATCCTTTTTTTAGCGACCATACAAACTACTCATCAACCCTTGCTTTGGTAGCCCCTTTCTTTATCGTTATGGCTTTTAACAAGCGCTATAGCCCATTGCGCCGATCATTGGCCTCTATATTTTTTCTGATATTTTGCATGGGCATACTTTTCAGCTATAGCCGGGCAACCTGGCTAAGCCTCATGGTGGCCTCAGGTGGTTTTATTGTTTTGGGCCTGAAAATTCCGCTTCGGTTTATTGCTGCAGGTATGGTGCTAATTGCCGCTACCCTGGTTACCTTCCAGGATCAGGTTATTATACGGCTTGAGCGAAATACCCAGGAGTCGAGTGGCGAGTTTTCCGAACATGTGAGGTCTATATCAAATATTTCGTCAGATGCTTCGAATCTTGAACGGATAAACCGTTGGCGTTCGGCCTTTCGTATGTTTGAAGAGCGGCCTGTATTTGGCTGGGGGCCTGGCACATACCAGTTTGTGTACGCACCTTTTCAACGTTCTGAAGATTTTACCATTATTACCACCAACTTTGGCAACCTGGGCAATGCCCACAGCGAATATATAGGGCCTCTGGCCGAAAGTGGCCTGGCAGGCATGCTGCTGTTTGTGGCTCTTGCCATTATGGTAATACATACCGGGGTAAAACTATTCAAAAAAGCGCCAACCCGCGAAATGCGGCTAATGGCCCTAGGTATTACACTTGGGTTTATTACTTATTTTATGCATGGCCTGCTTAATAATTTTCTCGACACCGACAAGGCCGCCGTGCCCTTTTGGGGTATGATGGCAATGCTGGTGGCCATTGATGCCTTTTACCGGAAGGAGCCTTTGCAAAGTGATGAAATAAACCTGTTTGCGAATTAAACACAAACATTTATGAACCGAAGGTCAGCGAAGCTAAAATAACGAACATTGAGTTCAATCCGACCTTAATATAAAAATTATTTACTGATGAAAAATACAATGATTCAGAAAAAAGAAATGGGCCAAACTTGGGTATAAACACATAAAATCGTAATTTTACCAGCCCAAAATCAGGCCAATGAATCCTACCTTAAAAACCCTTCTCGAGCACAAAACAATACGCAATTATAAAAGCGACCCGATATCTGAAGATATTCTTAATAAAATACTTGAAGCTGGCTTCAGGGCATCTACAACGGGCAATATGCAACTTTACAGCGTAATAGTAAGCAGCGATGAACAAAATCGCAAAGAGTTGTGCAAGTTGCATTTTAACCAGAAAATGGTTGAGCAGGCTCCGGTGCTGCTTACCTTTTGTGCCGATTTTAACCGTTTTAACAAGTGGTGCCTGCAGCGCGAAGCCGAGCCGGGTTACGACAATTTCCTGTCGTTTTTTACAGCCGCCATCGATGCCCTTTTGGTTGCCCAAAATGCTTGTGTAGCCGCCGAATCGTTTGGGCTGGGGATTTGCTACTTAGGTACAACCACTTACCAGGCCGATAAACTTATTGAGTTCTTTAACCTGCCCGAAGGCGTGGTGCCAATAACCACCGTGGTGGTGGGATACCCCAACGAAGATCCTGAGCAAGCCGACAGGCTTCCGGCTCATGGCATGGTGCATTACGAAAAGTATAAAGATTATTCTACCGAGGAAATTGACCAGATATACCGCGAAAAGGAAAACCTGCCACTGACCGAAAAGCTCATTAAAGAAAACCAGCTCGACACCCTGGCCCAAATCTTTGTTTACAAGCGTTACACAAAAAAGGACAACCTGCATTTTAGCAAAGTGTTTCTTGAAGCCATTGCTGATCAGGGTTTTATGAACAATCAAAGCTAATTTCCTGCAGCATTAATCGCCAACTGCCCTGTCGCCAACAAAATGTTGCTCTTTGTGCTTGAAAAGAACGTTGAAGGTAGTTAGCGAGCCGTAAATGCGTGTTATATATTGCTGAAGGTTAATTTTTTCCTCCTCGTCGAGCTTTTCGTTGCTGTTTATTCGTTGCTCAAGCACACGCAGGCGATCGCGCACCAACACAATTTTATGAAAAAAACTGTCAATAGGTATCTCCTTTGGCTTCAGGTCGGTACTGCCCGGCTGAAGTATTATGGTTCCTTTCTTCCATTTGTCGCCCAGTTCTACAGTTTCCGGAAAATCTACAAAGCGCTTTAACACCCCGGTAAACACTTTTTCCAGGTCAGACAAACTCAATGATGGCCCGCTACTGCCTTGCTCAGTAACTTTTGAAGGGACTATAAGTTTAAGGCCGGTGAAACTGCGCGAAATGTCTTTGTCGCCGCGGTTTAAGAAAAAAACACTTAGGGTTGTCAGGGTCGCATTGGTTATTATGCCTGTTCCAAATTGGGGGTGCTCTATTTTGGCTCCAATATTAAAATTGTCATTTTCCATAATTTTAAAAAAGTTTTGCTAATATTTAAAACTGCTTCCGCCAATAAATTCTCGCAGTATTGAAGTAGGAGGAATATCAGCTGGGTCGATGGGTATAAATAACGAAAGCAAACGGTTCAGTCTCAATACTTCTTCCCTTATATATTCGTTTTCGGCCTCGGCCGCCTTTAAAATGGCCGGTGCATAATGCGCAAAAACTGCAATTTCGTAAATGAGTGCCGAGTTAAATATTGCATGTGCGCTTTCCTGAAAAGGGAAAATGCTGCGGTATTCGTTTTGTACCACATCGGGCCAGCGTTTCAGGGTGTCATTAAAACCGTAACCCCTGAAAAGGTGGTCGCGCACCAGGCGGCGTATAAGGCGGTGGTCGGAAGTGGAAAAAGGCAAATGGTTGTGTATGTTTAATGTACTCAGGGCTGTTACATAAAGCCTGTAAGACTCAATTTCCAAAACACTTTTCCACATCTCAGGGTTCAGCCCGTGTATGCCCTCCACAATCACATAAGTGTCGGGCCCTACTGCAGTTGGTTCACTATCAATTACGGCTCCCTTGCCATCAAACAGATATTTTGGCAAATTTACTGGCTTGCCTTCAACCAGGGCGTTTATGTTTTTTCGGAACAGTTCCAGGTCAAGAGCTGTGATCAGCTCAAAATTTTTTATACCAGTAGTCGGATCGTCGGGAATGGCCGAATGGGGCAGGTAATAATTATCCAACGAAAGTAAAAGCACACTTTTTCGCAGCACTTTTAACTCAATAGCAAGCCTGTTGGCCGAGGTTGTTTTTCCGGAAGAGGTGGGGCCAGCCAAAAAGATAACCCTCGGCTTTAGGGGGTGCGAAACAATATTATCGGCAATCTGCGAAATTTTTTTGGCCTGATATGCTTCCGAAATTTTAATAAACTCAGGTAGTTCGCCACGCGAAATCACTTTATTTAATGCTGCAATGTTTGTAATGCCTAAGTGGGTCATTACTTCTTCGGTTTCGTCGAAACGCCTGAAAAACTTGCTGTTTTCAAGCCTGTCGGGCATAACGCGGTCGAAAAACTCAGGGTCGGCCACAAGAAAAAATCCACTTTTAAACCTGAACAATCTGAACTCTTCGAGCTTTTTGAAGTTTTCCTGCACCCGGTTCAAAAACAACTCTCCCCAGCCATTAATATGAGCAAGCCTAAGGCCCTCGGGATATGGCAACTGCCCTCGCGATTGCAAAAGTTGGTTAATGTCTGCTCTCTGGTTTTGCTCAAAGTACCTGACAATACTTTCGGGAGGCAGCATTTCCTGAGTAAAGGTTACCCTGTCGCGTATCATCCTGCGTATCTTTTCCCTGATTTGCTTCAGGTCGTCGTCGCTGGGGTTGTAATCCTTAAAATAGCCATAAACACCCCCCGGAATGCTGTATGAAAGGTAGTACTCGCGCCCTTCGAGGGTGGTGGCAGCAGCAGCATTAAACAACACCAGCAATGGCTCCAAAAGGTTGCGAAATGAATTATTCAGCGAATTGACTCGCGTTGGGGTATTTACTTCAGGTTGACTCATCGTTGGAAAACTGGTATTGAAAAATTTTCTTCGTGCAGTGAAAACTAAATAATCCTGCAAATATAATGCAAATAAGGTGGTTTGTCTGATGCAATGGTTGTGATGCAACACCTGGCAGAAATTAGTAAATAAAACCGTACATTTTATGAGATTTTTAAAATGGTTATTTAAATTTGTTGGTTGAAAAAAACCAAAATAGTTTCTCACCCAAAACCAACGAAAATGATTGATTTATCTACAACCTATATGGGCCTGAAATTGCGCAGCCCCGTTATTGTTGGAAGTTCCGGCCTTACGCGCAGTATCGACAACCTTAAGGAAATTGAAGCCAGAGGTGCCGGAGCCGTGGTGCTCAAGTCTCTTTTCGAAGAACAAATCAAATACGAAATCCGAAAAGTATTTTCGTATGACGATATGGTGAGTGCTTATACCGAAGCCGACGACTACATTCGCAACTATGCCCGCAATCATGCCCTTGACGAATATCTGAACCTGGTGCGCGAAGCAAAGAGTGCCATATCCATTCCGGTTATTGCTAGCATAAACTGCGTTTCGGCCGAAGAATGGATCAGCTTTGCAAAAAATATTCAGCAAGCCGGTGCCGATGCTCTAGAACTGAATGTGTTTGTGATTCCATCCGACGTAGATAAAGAAGGTAGCGATTACGAAAAACTTTATTTTGATATAATTGAAAAAGTAAAAAATGAAATCAGCATTCCTATTGCCCTCAAAATTTCGTCGCACTTTTCGGGCCTTGCCAATCTGGTAAAGAAACTTTCATGGACAGGTGTAAAAGGTATTGTGCTGTTTAACCGCTTCTTCAACCCCGATATCGACATTGACCGCATGCGCATGGGCGCCGGAAATATTTACAGCACTCCCGACGAAATTACTACTTCGCTGCGCTGGATCGGAATTTTGGCTGGCAGGGTGCAAACCGACCTATGTGCCTCTACCGGAGTGCACGACGGCCAAGGGGTTATAAAACAACTGCTTGCCGGGGCTAAGGCTGTGCAGGTTTGTTCTGCACTCTATAAAAATGGATTCGGACAAATAGAACTTATGAACAAAGAACTATCACAATGGATGGAAAAAAACAACTTCAGCAAAATAAGCGACTTTGATGGCAAAATGAGTTCTAAAAAAGGAGAGAACCCATCGGCATACCAAAGGGTGCAGTTTATGAAGCATTTTGCCGGAATTGACTAAAAAACTTCTGATAATAATGAAAAAAGCCGGGGAAACTCTCCGGCTTTTTTCATTATTGCTGGGCAAATACCTTTTGAAGCAGGTCAGAACCCCTGGCAACAGGGTCAGTTCGTATTTTTAATTCTTCCTGCGATACCAAATGAAATAGCCCATCCAATGCTTTTCGGGTGGCATAATCGGCCAGGTCGGTATTTACTGTGTTGAGGCTGGGCGAAAAGGCTGCAATGGCATTGTAGGCAATAGTAAGCTCCTGCCAGGCCTGTTGCGCGCCCACCGAATTGAGCGATTTAATAATTTCGGGCCTGAAAGAATCGTAAAGCGGAGAGTAGGTTCGGCTATGCAAG
The DNA here is from genome assembly GCA_964348755.1 of uncultured Bacteroidales bacterium. Lineage (GTDB taxonomy): Bacteria > Bacteroidota > Bacteroidia > Bacteroidales > UBA7960 > UBA7960. The sequence continues at coordinate 21,109 of CAYGDW010000005.1, forward strand.
TAGGTAGTGGCAGCATTCTGCCCTCCGCGCAATATACCCCAGGCATCCTGTATGGTAATGTCGCGAATGGCATTGACGAAAATGGGCCTGGCCTGGGCCGAAGCCTGCTCGGCAGCCCGGTTTAACCTAAGCACAAATTCATTGAGAAGTGGCCGCAATAAAGCCGAATTCTGCATATAATTCATAGCGCCGGAAGCCTCCGGCGGAAATGGTATCCTAATGGCCGAATTGCCAAAAAAACCATCTTCTTTATTGGTCATAAGCACCGCATTTATGGCACCAATGGTTAGGGCCTCGCGCAAACCGCCTGCCACCTCGGCCTCGCTCAATGGTATGCGCACCAGCTGCTCGCAACTGCTCACACTCAGGCTTAAAAATCCAATTATCATTAAAACCACCAAAATGGAACGCTTCAAAATATTTTTCATAAAAAAAAGTTTTAATCTATCAATCCTGTCCAAATGCGAATTTTATATCACTTCAAATGTAACCCAAAACTCCAATCCCTTTTTAAACTTATTTAACAATGTCACATTTTGTCAAATGCAAATATTTAGATACCTTTATATTTTAAAAACAAAACACTAAGAACTTTGTTCTTTATTGTAAATCAGCATAAAACAAAGCGCTTAAAATACAGATTATACTCCAAAAACCACTTAAACGCGAAAAACGGAACATGAATTCAAAAAAAACCACCCTTAAAGAAAGCATGATGCCCATGCTGGTTGCCATAGGTGTAATTGCTGTGGCCCTTGTTGCATATATGATATTTGGCCGCAACAGCAGCACTTCTGTTGAAGCATCTACGCCTGCTTCAGCCGAAAGCTCAGTAGCCATACTTACAGATGCCAACTTTGGCGAAGTGGTTGGCAGCAGTGTGGTACTGGTCGATTTCTGGGCTACTTGGTGTCCTCCTTGCCGCATACAGGGCCCCATTGTTGAGGAGGTGGCCAATGCCATAGGCAACAAGGCTGTTGTTTCTAAGCTTGATGTTGACCAGAACGGCCGCCTTGCTGCTCAGTATGAGGTTCGAAACATTCCAACCCTGATTATTTTTAAAGACGGGCAGCCCGTAAGGCGTTTTGTAGGAGTTACACAAAAAGAAACCCTGATGGCAGCCATCAATGAGTTGCTTTAGGTTATTCAAAACTGAAACAATTAATATCTTATTATGATACATTTAACTTTAGAAACTTTTAAAACCAAGGTTTTTGACTTTGAAAAAAACCAGGAATGGAAATTTGAAGGCGACAAGCCTTGTATAATTGATTTTTATGCCGATTGGTGCGGCCCTTGCAAAATGGTTGCTCCTGTTCTGGAAGATTTGTCGAAAGAGTATGCCGGCAAGGTCGATATTTACAAAGTTGATACCGAGAAGGAACAGGAACTTGCTACTTTGTTTGGAATCAGAAGTATTCCTTCTATTTTGTTTGTGCCTATGAATTCCCAACCTCAAATGGCAGCCGGAGCATTGCCAAAAAATGCGTTTGTGCAGGCCATTAATGAAGTTCTTTTGGTTGAGAAATAGTTTTTATAACGCAAAGCATGCCTGGCTCAGCATTTTGTTGTGCCAGGCTTTTTAATACAAAAAACTTTATGGAAAACAATTTGAATAAAAGCCCTGAAGATCAAAAAAAATTCCCATTTCGAATTCCGGCCAGGCGTTACCTGTATGTAATTGCTGGTTTTACACTGCTGGGAGTAGCTGGCGGATTTGCCTATTATTACTTTGTAGGTTGCAAAACCGGCGGTTGCGCCATTACTTCAAGCCCATATTTGAGTATGGTTTGGGGCGGTATGCTGGGCTATTTGCTTCCCGACTTTTTCGTTAAAAAAGAAAAGTAATAGCGCATTTTTATTTTGGTGCTGTTTTGTAAAGGTAAAGCCCAATAATTCCGAATACAATGTTTGGAATGGCAACAGAAACGGCCGGGTGGAGGTTTCCGTTGGTAGCAAAGGTTGTTGAAACCTGCATAAATAAAATAAACGCAAAACTCAGGCCCAATCCGGCCCCAATGTGTAGGCCAATACCTCCTCTTACCTTTCGGCTCGAAAGCGCCATTCCAATGAGTGTAAGCACCGTGGTTGCAAGCGGAAATGCCAAACGCCGGTAGAACTCAACCTCATAAAACTTCACATTTTCCGAGCCTCTGAGTTTTTCGGTTCTTATGTAATTTCGCAACTCAGTAAAATTCATGGTTTCCATTTCCCTGAGGTTTTGCGTAAAATCGTGTGGCGTTAATGGCAAAATGGTATCGAGCCGGTGGCCGAAACTCAGCTCCTCTTTCATGCCATCGATGGTGCGTATGAAATAGTTTTCAATGGCCCATGATCCGTTAATGCTGTCGAAGCGAACGTTATCGCCGGAGAGTTTGTAAACAAGTTTGCCATCAACTACCTGCTCGAGCGAAAACCTCCAGCCAAGGTTTGTGTGCTCATTATACGATTCCAGATAAATAAAAACTCCTGGTCGTATCTGCATGTGTATGTTTCGGTCGCGAAAAGTGGTCGGATCTTTCACGTATGTGGCTTCAAAATCGAGCCTCTTTTTGCTGGCCGGTGGTATTATAATGTTGGCCAGAAACAAAGAGGCAAGACCTACAAGCAGGGCCGAACCCAAATACGGAATCAGCAGCCGCCTGAAACTGATGCCTGAGCTTAGCATTGCCACTATTTCGGTGCCCATTGCCAGTCGCGAAGTAAAAAAAATAACCGAAATGAAGGTAAAAAGTGGGCTAAAGAGGTTTACAAAAAATGGAATAAAGTTTAAATAATAGGTAAAGATAATCTCCCTAATGGGTGCTTCTTTCTCAATAAAGTCATCAATTTTTTCAGAAAAATCGAAAATTATTACTATTAGAATTATAAGGCCCAGGGCATAAATAAAGGTGCCAAGAAATTTTTTAACAATATATTCGTCAAGCTTTTTCACATTGGGCTTTGTGTGGGTTTGTCAATCCTGCTTTTATTTTGAAGGGTTCAAATTTACTTTTTTTTACAAGCGTTGGCTTAGTCGGGGGCCTATGTCCTTTTTCCAAACCGCAAAGTTGCCTCCTAATATTTGGTTGCGGGCTTCTTTTGCGAGCCAAAGGTAAAAACTAAGGTTGTGCATGGTGGCAATCATTGGGCCTAACATTTCGTTTGCCACAAATAGGTGTCGCAAATAGGCCTTAGAGTGTAACTGATCCACAAATGCCGTGCCATCGGGGTCAATGGGGCTAAAGTCGTCTTTCCATTTGTTGTTTCGAATGTTTATTATGCCGTTGCTTGTAAAAAGCATTCCGTTGCGTGCGTTTCGGGTAGGCATTACGCAGTCGAACATATCCACGCCCAGGGCAATACTTTCGATAATGTTTTCAGGAGTTCCAACTCCCATAAGGTAGCGGGGTTTGTCGGCAGGTAAAATGCTGCACACCTGCTCCGTTATCTCGTACATGGTTTCATGGGGTTCGCCCACCGAAAGGCCTCCAATGGCATTTCCTGGGCGCCCGCAATCGGCAACAAATCTTGCCGACTCAAGGCGCAAATCCTTAAAGGTGCTGCCCTGAACTATCGGAAACAAAGTTTGGCGGTGTCCATATAGGCTTTCAGTCTGGTCGAAATGGCTGATGCAGCGTTTGAGCCAGTTATGGGTTAGAATTAACGATTTTTTGACATAATGATAATCGCAAGGGTAGGGGGTGCATTCGTCGAAGGCCATTATAATGTCGGCGCCTATAGTGCGTTGAATGTCCATAACCTTTTCGGGGGTAAAAAGGTGGCGCGAGCCATCGATATGCGACTGAAACATGACTCCATCAGCGGTGAGCTTGCGGCGATGGGTTAGAGAGTAAACCTGATAGCCGCCGCTATCAGTAAGAATGGGCTTTTCCCAGGCCATAAACCGGTGAAGTCCGCCTGCCAGCCCCAGCACCTCAAGGCCAGGCCGCAAGTAAAGGTGGTAGGTGTTGCCAAGTATTATCTGCGCCTTTACACTATCTGCAAGGTCTTTGTTGTGAATGGCCTTTACAGTTCCTGCCGTGCCTACAGGCATAAAAATTGGGGTTTCTATAGGGCCGTGGTCGGTTTCTATCAGGCCGGCCCGGGCATTACTGCCTCCGTCGTTGGCTTGTATGGTAAACTTCATGAGCCTTTTCCGAAATTTTTCGCAAAGATAGAAACTATTGGCAAGGTTGTGGTATTTTTGCACCTTTCTGAAATTACCCCAAATGGATATGGAGTGGCTCTTGGAGATTCCGTTTACTTTCGAATGGATATTGCTTTATGTTTTCGGCCTTACGGCCTGTATTCAGCTATTCATGTATTGGTTTTTTTTCAGCCGGCTGGCTTTTTATAAGCCCAATGCCAAAAACCAAACCACACCTCCGGTTTCCGTAATAATTTGCGCAAAAAACGAATACCTGAACCTGGAAGAAAACCTCCCATTTTTTCTGAATCAGGATTACCCCAATTTTGAAGTGCTGGTAATAAACGATGGCTCTGACGACGAAAGTGAGCTGCTGCTTCACGGTATGCGGGCAAATTTTAAGCAACTGCGGTTTATTAATTTGCAAAAAAACATAAATTTCTTCCAGGGAAAGAAGTTCCCTTTGTCTATTGGTATAAAAGAAGCCAGGCATGAAATTGTTTTGCTTGCCGATGCCGATTGCCGCCCTGCCAGCAACCATTGGATTTCGGCCATGATGGAAGGATTTGACCCAACGGCCGAAATCGTGCTTGGCTGCGGACTTTATCAGAAAAAGCCCGGATTGCTTAACCTGCTTATTCGTTACGATACTTTTTTTATTGCTTTGCAATACCTTTCTTTTGCCCTTACGGGGAATGCATATATGGGAGTGGGCCGCAACCTGGCCTACCGGCGAGAATTGTTTTTCCGCAACAAGGGTTTTACTTCGCATTACACCATAATGTCGGGCGACGACGACCTATTTATTAACCAGGCTGCCACCCGCCATAATGTGCGGGTTTTGCCCATACCCCAAGGACAGACCATTTCATTGCCAAAGGAAACATTGGGAAAATGGTTTCACCAGAAACGCCGGCACATGACAACCGGCAAGCACTACAAACCAAAATTCAAGTTCATACTTGGTCTGTTTGGTATTACTCAATTGACCTTTTATCCCCTTTTTATTATTATAATGGCATGCTGCCTTTTATCAACAATCGGGCTGGTAGCCGCTGCAATCTATACTATACGTATGATAAGTATGTTAATAATTTTTTACAGAGCCGGCAAAAAAATTAATCAAAGCCGATTATCTTTATGTTCGCCGCTGTTTGATGCAGTCATTACAGGCCTTAACCTTATATTTGCATTTGCAGCCATGTTTTTTAACAGCAATAAATGGAAGTAAAAACCAACCTTACCGAAAAAGCACAAAAAGACTATAAGCTTGTTAGGGAGGCCGTGGACCACCAATGCCAAAAATCCTATTCGGAGCTTATGGTCAGGTATAAGGACACCATTTACTTTATGTTGCTAAAAATGGCAGGCAACCACGAAGATGCTGAAGACCTTACCATAGAGGCCTTTGGTAAGGCTTTTAAAAATCTTGATCAATACACACCCGATTACGCATTTAGCACCTGGCTGTTTAAAATTGCTTCAAACAACTGCATCGACTTTATTCGCAAGAAAAAAAAGAATGTGCTCAACTACGAAGCAAACGAAGAGCTTAACGAATCGGCCAGGGCAGGCAACATTCCATCCAACTCGGGCGATCCTGAAGAGAAACTCCTCCGTAGACAAAAAATAAAAATAATGCGGGAACTGGTAGAGGGCCTCAAACCCCGGTACCGCAGACTTATTGAGTTGCGGTACTTCGACGAAAAATCTTACGAGGAAATTTGCCAGGAACTTAATCTGCCATTGGGCACCGTAAAGGCACAGTTATTCCGTGCACGGGAGTTTCTTTACAACATCCTAAAAAATTCCAAAGACCAGATCTGACAAAGTGCCGAACTTTTTTGCCAAATTTTAAGGCACGAAGTATTGGGGCTTTGGATCGGTATTTTGAGTTATGCGGCATAGTGCCAAAAAGACCAATAAAGTCAAATAGCCTTTGTATTGTTCCGGTTTAGAGGGCAATGCTGATTATAAACCGCTAAAAACCATATCGTTGAATACAAGCGTAGGTATTTGCGAAGGGGAGAAATGGAAAGGGTCATTGCCGGTTTCGGCCAATTGATGCCAGAGAGTTTGAAGGTTGCCAGCAATATTCATTTCATTTACTGCCTGCACTATCTTACCGTTTTCAATATATTGCCCCGAAATACCAAATGAAAAATCGCCCGTGGTAACACTTGCATTGCCCCCCGAAAAGGAGGTAACCAGAATGGCATTTTCAAGGTTTGCAATAATTTCCTGCTGATTTCGCTGGCCCAGCTCCACAAAAATATTGGATGTGCCTCCGCCATTTGGCGTAATGCCCAGTTTCCGGCCAAAGTAGTTATCAATAAGATACGAGTTCAAGACCCCGTTTTTTATTAGTTCGCGCCTGGTTGCCTTAATACCTTCGCCATCAAACAACCTTGATGCCAGGCCTCCGGGCACCAAAGGGTCGTCAATAACAGTAAGCAATGGCGAGCCGATTTGCGAATTGATCTTATCTATTAAAAATGAGTTTCTTTGAAAAATATTGCGGGCCGACATGGGTGCAAACATTCGGCCCAAAATATTGCCAGCAACCCGGTTTTCTAAAATCATGGTGTACTTTCCCGATTTTATAGGTTTTTGGCCAAGTTGCCTCATAGTGTCAGCAACAGCGCTTTCGGCAATAGTTTGGGGCGAAGGCAGGCGATTAATAAACCTGGTTCGGGCAAATGCCGAGCCGGCGGGTCTGGCTGTGCCGTCGAGCACCGAAAGTGAGGCCGAAAGCCCAAATGATGTTGACTCCCAACTTCCGCTAAATCCATTGGTGTGAAATCTTACCCCTTGCAAATGGTTATCGCTGAAACCGGCCGAAGCCGACAATACCTCTGCTGCCCCGTTTAATTGCCTGGCAAGTTGTTCGGTTTCCAGGGCTTTTTCAATTCTGAATTTAGGTGTAATGGCACTTTGCCCCTGGTCAAACAAGCCAAGGTCAATTTCGGAAATGGGGGGGTAAAGCGAGGGGTCGGGCAAACCCCTGTCGGGATCGGGTGCCAAATAGGCCGTGGCATCTACTGCATCGCTTATAAATTTTTCGAGCTGAGTACGGTTCAAATTATTGGTGGTGTGGGTCGAAAATTTGTTGTCGCGGTATATTTGAATAGTTAAACTGTTGTCAGTCGATTCGCGGATAATATCGGGTCTTTGCTCCCTTATTTCCACCTGTACCGATCTTGAGCGGGTTATGGCGGTGGCGGCATGGGAGGCGCCTTTTTTCTGGGCAAAACCTGCAACCCATTGGGCCAGGCTTAAGCGTTCCTTCTGATTCATAATTTGTGTATTTTACAACTACTTTTGTTTCAAATTATACATTTCTTCCACCCACGGTTATTGATGATACCTTAACTGTAGGTTGTCCCATAGATGCCGGAACACCCTGGCCGGATTTTCCGCACGTCCAGCCAGCCTCAGACATGGCAAGGTCGTTGCCAACCATTACAATATCGCTAAGTACCTGAGGGCCGTTGCCTATAATATTCACATCTTTTATCGGCCTGGTAAGTTTTCCGTTTTCAATCAGGTAGCCTTGCTTAATGAAGAAGGTGAAATCGCCAGGGCCTATCTTTACCTGCCCTCCTGTAAAGGTTTCGGCATATATTCCATAATCAACCGATTCAATGATCTCTTGTTTCTGGTGGGGGCCATTAAGCATATATGTGTTGCGCATGCGTGGTAGGGGCATGTGCCGGAACGATTCCCGGCGCCCGCTTCCGGTGGGTGGCACATTGTAATGGCGGGCGCTGATGCGGTCGTGCAGATACGAAACAAAAGTGCCGTTTTCCACCAAAACGGTCCTTTGGCTGGCATTCCCCTCATCATCCATGTTTATTGAACCCCGCATGTGGGGAATGGTTCCGTCGTCAATGATAGTAACAAAAGGTTCTGCAACTTTTTTGCCAATTTTGTCGCTGAAAATAGATTCGCCACGGCGATTAAAATCGGCCTCAATACCGTGCCCGATCGCTTCATGAAGCAAAATTCCCGAACTTCCAGCGGCCAAAACCATTGGCATGCGGCCGGCTCGCGGGGTGGTGGCTTCAAAAAGAAGTACGGTGCCTTCAACCGATTTTGTGGCAATACGGCTCAGGTATTCCTGGTTGAGCATTGTTAAGTCTGCCCTTTTCGAAATGGTGTAACCATTTTGCTCCCTGCGTCCATTCTGCTCGGCTATTACCGAAGCACCTATGGTACACATTGGCTGGTAATCGGCTGCAACAACCCCGTCGGAGTTCGCAAAAAGAATATATGTGCTGCTGTCTGAGTAGGTAACATTACAAACTTTTACCCGCCCATCGAGCGAGAATACTTTTTTATTGATGTACTCAAGGGCAGGAATTTTCTGGCTGATGGCTACTTCTTCCCAAGGGGTATTTATTTTGTAAAAATTCGGAAACCGACGCTTTTGAAATGCACCGGCTGTTTTATGCGATCTTGTGTCGGCAATGCTGGCAGCAGTTTGGGCAGCCAATTTCATGGATGAAGGCGTTATTTCTTCAGTATATGAGTACCCGGTTTGGTCGCCCTTCAATACCCTGATACCAACCCCAAAATTTATATTGGAAGCAGCCCGGTTTACAATATTGTCTTCCAACCCAATTGAATTGCCAATGGTGTGCTCAAAATACAAATCGCAATAATCGCCACCGTGCGACAAAGCCTCAGCAATTATATCATTTAAAAGTCGTGGGGTTACCCCAAAATGATTGTAGTAATCATTGATGGTGTATGTCAACGGGTTTACCTGCTGCCGGGCCGAAAAGCAACCCGTTAGTACCGAAGGCGCTATTGCGGTACCGGCCACCACTATACCTCCGGTTTTCATAAATTCGCGGCGATTAATTGGTTTGCTCATTATTATATATTTGTTGAAGGTGTGAATTAAAGTATTGAGGTTACTAAACTACGAAAAATTTTTAATAGTGGGCCAATTTTTGCATTTATTGGCAAATGCAATCCTGAGAAAAGAAATATAAGGATTTGGGCTATACTCGCCATTTTTATAATAATGCTATTTGGCAGCGATACTTTTGGCTTGTAATCAGTTAAAAATTTTAAAGTAATTTTGTAGCCTTAAAATTAAAAATTCATGAGCAAACCACTGACCCTTATTGTTTTTGCTGCATTACTGGTTGCAGTTTTATTGCTTCAGGGTTGCAAAACCAATAAGCACCCTGGCGAAAAAGAGGCCAGGCTCGCATTGGAAAATCATTTTCGCAAAGAGGTTTACAATGGCTTCGTTGAAGTTCTGGAAGTAAAAGTAGTAAATGAAAATTACGTTGAGTTTGATGAGAGTCAGTATTATGATATGAAGGTGAATGTAAAAGTGAACATTAACAGGGCTTTTGTTGTTTCTAAATTATTTACAGCTTTTAATTTTGAGGTAAACGAACAATGGGCACAGAATTTTGAAATTAGCATGGCCCAGGCCCAGACACAGGAACAAAAAAACCAAATCATTGAAAGGTTCGAAGCCAACTCTTTTTCGCTAGGCATACATGAACTTGAAGCTGGATTAGGATTTGTAAAAATTGATGGTCGCTGGCGGGTTTTGAATCTGTCCCTTTGGCCTGCTCAGCCAGGGGGCGAGGCAACCAGGGATCGCAATGCCGAGTAAATGATTGTTTAAAAAATGTTAAAACGTATAAGCCCAAAATAGTTTTTTGTAACTTTACAAAATGCAGCAAATTTTTAAAAATATCGTGATTTTGGGTGTGCTTCTGGCATTTTTGGTGTCGGCAGCAGGCTTTCGTCTGGTAAAACATACCTGCCCAATGTGCGATATTTCCCAATATTCGCTTTTTATCCAGGCTTCGTGCTGCACTACAGAGGCTCCCAATCTTATTCCTGAGCCGCTTTCGTGTTGCATGGTAAATATTGACCCCGCACTTTGTTATACAAACTTTGAAAGCACTTCGTGCTGCCAGAATGAATCGCAACTTATTGTAATTGAAGAGTTGGTTGCTCCTGCTTCATTTAGGCTTGAGGCCAGTTGGGTTAGCATTCTGCCGCAAATATTCAAGCCAGGTTTGCTTTTGTCTGTTTCGTGCCAACCGCTGCACCAGGCCTTTAGGCATCCGCCACCTCCGGTCTTTACAGGCACTGACTATGTTGTTTACCTCCAACAGTTAAAATTAGCACACTGTTAGTTTTTGCTGCTTCTGTGCAGCAAATGGCTCCTTTCTTGTCAATGGCAATGAAGGGATTGCCTGTGTTTTGTTTTGTCAACTTGCCAAAAATAATTTTGTAAGACTTATAAAGACGTTAAACAATGAAAACCATATCATTCATTTTTGCCGCCATAATGTTGGTGCTTATTTCAGGAAATTCCCAACCAGTTTTGGCTCAGGAGCCTGCCCCCGACCAAACCATTGAAGCTCAGATTAAAGTGTTAGGTCTTTGTGGTATGTGCAAAGAGCGCATTGAGCGCGCTGCATTTAGTATAAGGGGTGTTCGCTCGGCCAGCTGGGACCAGACGAAAAATCTTCTTACAGTTAGCTACCGTAGTGGCCGTGCCAGCCAGGAAGATATTGAGCGTGCCATTGCCAAAGCTGGTCATGACACCCAAAACTTCATTACGACCGAGCAAACCTACAAAAACATGCACCATTGCTGCAAATATCCGCGCGACCCCGAAATGCTGAAAAACAACAAACTCTATAACCAGGATTAAAAAAATTGGCCATGGAAAAAATTTTTTCAGTAAGTGGGTTACACTGCAGCGCATGTGCTGCCCGTGTGCAAAAAGCCCTTGCAGCCATTGATGGCGTGGAACAGGTACAGGTTGACCTTGCTTCGGCTACAGTAAAAATTAAATCAGTTTTCGAAATTAAAACAGATTCCCTGAACACTCAGCTAGAGGAAATGGGTGATTACCATCTGTTTGAAAAACATTGACTTGAATGAAATCAAAAATAAAAACCATCATATTTGCTTCTCTCCTCCTTGCCTGGTCTGGCTTATATTCTCAGGTTGGCAGGTTGAGGGGGGTGGTTTATGAAAGTGTGAACAATGGCAATCAAATTAATTCGGTGCCTTTGGCCGGGGCTAATTTGGTTTGGCTTGGAACCACCCGAGGTGTGGCCACTGACGCCAATGGCCGTTTTGAATTGGTGATGCCCGGTAGGCTTCCCCACAAACTTGTGGTAAGCTATATTGGCTATGTAACCGACACCCTCGACATAAGCAGGGCCGACAACGAGATAAGGGTAGTACTCGAAGCTTCCCGAAACCTTGATGAAGTTGTGGTAGCCGGGCGCAGGCCCGGTGTACATTACTCAATTCTTGAGCCAATACTTACCAATATAATTACCACCAGCGAACTTCAGCGGGCGGCATGCTGCAACCTCTCAGAAGCTTTCGAAACCAACGCTTCAATTGATGTTTCTTATAGCGATGCGGTTTCGGGCGCCCAGCAAATTCAACTGCTTGGGCTGGCAGGAATTTACAGTCAGATTCTTACTGAAAATGTCCCTACGCTTAGGGGGTTAGGCCAGCCGTTTGGCCTTACATTTACCCCTGGCCCCTGGATGGAATCCATCCAGGTTTCCAAAGGAGCGGCAAGCGTAATCAATGGATACGAATCTATAACAGGCCAAATTAATATTGAACTTAAAAAACCCGAAAAGGCAGAGGATTTGTTTTACAACTTATTTGTAAACGATTTTGGCCGGTTAGAAAGTACCGTTAATGCCGCGCTTAAGATCAGCCCGAACTGGCATACCATGGTAATGGCCCATGGCGAGTTGGTTAGCAATATGATTGACCACAACCACGACACCTTTCTCGACCACCCACTGATAAGAAAGGTAAACCTGATAAACAGGTACCGTTACGATAAGCCCGGTGTTATGGAATCGCAGTTTGGTGTAAGGCTACTGCACGAAGGCCGTGAAGGCGGCCAAAAGTCTTTTTTTAATAACAACGAAAGCTGGGGCTCTGAAAACTTCTACGGTTTTGGAGTAAATACCCGCCGCTATCAAGCCTTTGCAAAAACCGGTTTCTTTTTCCGCAATATGCCCGATGCCAGCCTTGGCACACAGTTCGACTTTTCGCACCATAGCCATACTTCGCATTATGGCCTTACCACATACGATGGCACCCAAAACACGTTTTATGCCAACGTTTTGTTCGAAAACACCATTGCCCGAAATCCCAACCACAGGTTTACCACGGGAGTTAGTTTTCTTTTCGACGATTATAGCGAGGCCCTTTCCGACAGCCTTTTCAAACGTCGCGAAGCCGTGCCGGGTGTTTTTGGGCAATACTCGCTGATTTTAGGAACACAATTCAATTTCAGCGCAGGTCTGCGTGCCGATTTTCATAATATTTACGGGACTTTTTTTACTCCCCGCTTTCATGCCCGTTACAACCCAGGCCAGCGTACTACCTTACGGGCTTCGGCCGGAAAAGGGTTTAGAGTACCCAACCTGATAGCCGAAAATACTGGACTGCTGGTGAGCAACCGCCAAATTAGGGTGCTTGAAGAAATTCAACCCGAAAAGGCATGGAACTACGGGGGGAGTGTATCCCAGCAACTTACACTTCTTGGAAACGATGCCTCAATTACAATCGAATTTTACCGCACCGACTTTCAAAATCAACTTATTGTAGATTTGGATGCGGATGTAAATGAGGCCCGTTTTTATAATCTCAACGGTAAATCTTTTGCCAACAATTTTCAGGTAGAAATGAGTTTTGAGCCACTTAGACGGTTTGAAATTACGGCAGCACTAAGGCATACCGACGTAAAGACGACCATAAACGGAATGCTTGAAACCAGGCCATTTGTTAACCGCTACAGGGGCCTTCTTTCAGGCTCTTATGCCACGCGCAACAATCGTTGGCAATTCGACCTTACGGCACAGCTCAATGGCCCTGGCCGCATACCCTCTACAGGAATGCTGCCAGTGCAGTTTCAAATGCCCGACCAATCGCCTGCACACACCATTTTACTGGGCCAGATTACCTATCGGCTCAGAGCACTCGAATTATACGTGGGCGGCGAGAACCTGACAAACTTCAAACAAATGAACCCGATCATTGCCTCGACCGACCCTTTCGGCGAAAACTTTGATGGCTCCATGATCTGGGGCCCGGTATCGGGTCGCAAAATTTACTTTGGACTCAGATACTCCCTCGAAAGGTAAAAGGCAATTTATTCTGAAAGGGCAGGCTGAAAGGCCTGCTTTTTTTTTGAAAAAAATCGCCACTTTTGCGGAGTAAACCTGGTAATTAATGATAAACCCCAAACACCTGCAAAATATTCAGCTCGCACTGCAAACCCTCCCGGAAAAACCCGGAGTGTACCAGTTTTTCGATGAGCAAGGCAAAATTATTTACATAGGTAAGGCTAAAAACCTGAAAAAGCGAGTGATATCGTATTTTAACCGCGACCAGTACGAAAGCGGAAAAGTGCTGGTTATGGTAAAGCGGGTAGCCGAAATTCAACATATTGTTGTGGACAGCGAACTTGATGCTTTGCTGCTCGAAAATAACCTGATTAAAAAATACCAGCCACGCTACAACATAATGCTCAAGGACGACAAAACCTATCCTTGGATTTGCATTAAGAACGAACCCTTTCCACGGATTTTTTCTACCCGCAATTTGGTTCGCGACGGTAGCAAATATTTTGGTCCATACGCCTCAGGCAAAATGATGCATGCACTGCTCGATCTTATTCGCCAGCTTTTTCAGTATCGTACGTGCCGTCTTCAGTTAACCGCCGAAAATATTAGGGCCCGGAAATTCAAGGTATGTCTTGAATACCATATTGGCAACTGCCAGGGCCCTTGCGAGGGTTTGCAAAGCCCCGATGATTACGCCGACACTATGGGCCAGATCGAAGATATTATAAAAGGTAACTTAAGCCAGGTAAAGACCCGCCTGAAAGAGTTAATGACCAAACTTGCCAGGGCCTTTGAGTTTGAAAAGGCTAATGCCGTTAAACAAAAAATTGAATTGCTCGAAAATTACCAGAGTAAATCAACTGTGGTAAGCATCTCGTTAACCAATATAGATGTTTTTTCGGTAATCAGCGACCAGGAAAACGGTTTTGTGAATTTTATGAAAGTAGTAAACGGCGCTGTGGTGCAGTCGCATACGCTCGAAATTCGCAAGAAACTCGATGAAAGCGATGCCGAATTGCTCGAAATAGCAATTGTTGAACTTCGTCAGCGCTTTCAGAGCAATGCCTCAGAAACCGTTGTACCGATAAAGCCAGCCATGACCATTCCCAATGTTCGATACGTGGTACCGCAAAAGGGCGACAAAAAAAAATTACTCGAGCTTTCAGAACGCAATGCAAAATATTTCAGGCTCGAAAAACTGAAACAAAAAGAACTGGTTGACCCCGAACGCCATACCCGGCGCATAATGCAAAAGATGAGGCAGGACTTGCATTTGCCTGTTGCTCCTATGTATATTGAGTGTTTTGACAACAGCAATACCCAGGGCACCTATCCGGTTGCTGCCCTGGTAGTTTTTCGAAATGCTCGCCCCAGTAAAAAGGAATACCGGCATTTCAATATCAAAACCGTTGAAGGCCCCGACGACTTTGCGAGTATGGCCGAGGTGGTTTCGCGCCGTTACAGCCGTTTGCTTTCCGAAGGGCATCCTTTGCCCGACCTGGTAGTGGTCGATGGTGGTAAAGGACAGCTTAGCGCTTCCCTGGATGCTCTCGAAAAACTCGGCCTGCGTGGCAAAGTGCCAATAATTGGAATAGCAAAACGACTTGAAGAAATATTTTTTCCGGGCGACAGCATACCAATTTATATTGACAAAAAGTCTGAAACCCTCAAAATTATTCAGCACCTGCGCGACGAAGCCCACCGGTTTGGCATAACCCACCACCGCCAGCGCCGCCAAAAAGGAAGCCTCAAATCGCAACTAACAGAAATAAAAGGTATTGGCTCGCATACCGAAAAAGTGCTGCTAAACGCCTTTAAATCGGTTGCAGGCATAAAACGTGCCAGCCATAAGGAACTTGCCGCGGCAGTTGGAGTGGCTAAAGCAAAAATTTTAATAGAGTTTTTTGAAATCAAAGATTAAAGTCGAAATGCACCAAAGCCCTGCCGCCAGGCAGGCAAACCCTGCAACCCTTACAAGCCTTTCCGCATTTGGTCTTAATAAAATTTTTCTTTCCGCAAATTTTGTTGAAATTAGCGGCTTCAAAGAAGTTATAAAAATGAAACTTCAGCCCTGGGTTGACAGGTTTTTGGTTTGGCGCCAGAAAAACATTGGCGACCGCAATTTTATTCTCATTCTGTGTGTGCTAATTGGTTTGATGGCTTCTATTGCAGCCGTGGTACTTAAAACCGGTGTTCATTATTTCGAAGCCTGGGTCCGCAACACCTCAGAGCAGCATACAGAAAACTATTTGTTTCTGTTATTTCCGCTCACAGGCATATTAATTACAGTTTTTTATGTTAACAAATTTGTAAGGGACGACATAAGCCATGGCGTTTCGCGCATATTGTATGCCATTTCGCGCAGCAAGGGCGTTATGAAATTGCATAATATGTGGTCGTCGGTAATTGCCTGCACCTTTACAAGTGGTTTTGGTGGCTCAGTGGGTATGGAATCGCCAATAGTAAGCACCGGCGCTGCCATTGGGTCTAATGTAGCCCAGGCCGTAAAGCTTGGCCATAAACGCACCGTGTTGCTTATAGGATGCGGTGCCGCAGCCGCCATCGCGGCCATTTTTAAAGCGCCAATTGCAGGCCTTATCTTTGCCCTTGAAGTACTTATGTTAGACCTTACAATGGCATCTATCATTCCGCTGCTTACCGCTGCAGTTACAGGCGCAATTTTTTCAGCCTTATTTCTTGGCGAAGGAATTGAGTTTTATTTTACCCTGAAAGACCCCTTTGATTATGGAGCCATTCCTTTTTATATTCTGCTGGGAGTATTTACCGGGGCGGTTTCGCTATATTTTACCTGGATGAACGGACGGGTCGAAGCTGGGATGAAAAAAATAAGCCAGCCTTTTAAGCGTGCCGTGTTGGGCGGTTCAATATTGGGCGTATTGATCTTCCTGTTCCCTCCCCTTTTTGGAGAGGGCTATTATACCATGCGCAGCATGCTCACGGGCCAACCCGAAAACTTGCTGGCAGAAAGCCCGTTTGGCCACCTGGTAGATCAATCAGGGTGGCTTTTCTTCGGTTTTCTGGTGTGTGTCCTGTTTTTCAAGGCAATTGCCACTTCGCTCACCACCGGTGCCGGTGGAATCGGAGGCGTGTTTGCACCAAGCCTTTTTATGGGAGGTATTTCAGGATTTGTGTTTTCAAGGCTAATCAATACCTTTTCAGGATTTAAAGTTTCTGAACACAACTTTTCTCTGGTAGGAATGGCTGGCCTGATTGCTGGCGTAATTCATGCACCCCTTACAGCTATATTTCTTATAGCCGAAATTACAGGCGGCTACCAGCTTTTTATCCCTCTCATCATTACTGCCTCCATTTCTTACCTTACGGTGAAATATTTTCAACCCCACTCGCTTTATTCAAAAAAACTGGCCGAAAAAGGCCATCTGATTACCCATCACAAGGATAAGGCCGTGCTTACTTTGCTCAACATTGAATCGGTTATTGAAACAAACCTCGACCTCATTACACCCGAAATGACATTAGGCGATCTGGTGAAAGTTATTGCCAAATCGAAACGCAATATTTTTCCGGTACTCGATCCTGAGGGCAATTTTCTTGGAATTGTATGGCTCGACGATGTGCGAGAAATTATGTTCGACCGCAGTAAGTACGACCAACTGAAAGTGCGCAATCTCATGTTTTTCCCCAAGGCAACCGTTGCCATTACTGACAGCATGGATACAGTGATGAAAAAATTCCGCGAAAGCGGCTTGTGGAATATGGCGGTGCTCGAAAACAGAAAATACAAGGGCTATATTTCGCGCTCAAACGTGTTCAATATTTACCGAAATATTCTTATTGAATTTTCGGAAGAATAATGCCGGGACACAGCAAAGCCAGGCCTGCATCTGGCAAGCTTTTCTGTTGGAGCGCTCCGCAATATTGATACCTGTATGGGCAAACCCTGCACAGCCAGGCGCAACCCTCTATCGACCAAATCAGGACCTGATCGAAGTTTCTAAAAATTCTTTTCCGGAAACAGGTCGAACCACCATTGAGGTTGATTTTTCAGGTAGCGTTCCCACCATGCCATTATTGTATTGTGCCACTCAATTCGTCGGTTGTAAGTTATTATCTGGTGGTCCTCGCCTTTTACTAAAATCAGTTCAACGGGTCTTCCCAAAATTTTCAGTGCGGTGTACATCTGAATGCTTTCGCCAGGAGGTACGTTGGTGTCGCTGTCGCCTGTTATTAGCAGCAGAGGTGTGTTAATCCTGTCGGCCAGGAACAGCGGGCTTTGCCCTACGTAAATATCGGGGCGGTTCCATGGGAATGCATCGGCGGTAGCTTCGGCGCTGTAGGCATATCCCCAGAAGCCTTCGCCCCAGTAACTCGAAATGGAGCTGATGCCGGCGTGCGATATGGCCGTTGCAAAAATGTTGGTGCGCGTCAGTAGCAGCATGGTCATAAACCCGCCGTACGAAGCCCCCGCGCAGCCCACCCTTGTAGTGTCGGTAAATGGGTGTGCAATCAGAAATGCTTTGGTAGATTCAATGATTTCATCGGCCACTGTTATTCCCCAGTTGTTTACATGGGCAGCCGAAAATTCCTGCCCGAATCCAATGGCCCCGCTGGGTTGCATTACATATACCACATATCCGTTTGAGGCCCAAAGATTAAATGGGTAGCGACCGCCAAATGTGCGGCCTACGGGCGTGGTTCCGGCATAGTAATATACTATTACCGGGTATTTCTTTTCGGGGTCAAAATCGGGTGGAAGGTAATACCTGCCTTTGATATTTACCTTGCCCGAAGTCGTAAAATTCCAGTCGCGGACCTGTCCAAAATGAACATGCCGGTAAGTGTGGCTTTCGGTGTCCTCGAGCAGCTGTATGCGGTTGTTTCTTAAGTTTATCGAATAAGCCTTTGGGGGTGCGCTTGCTTGTGAGCCTATAAAAGTTGCTATTGGTTCGTTTTGGGCAAAGTCGATGCTTGTTAGCATGTCCAGGCCGGTTTCAACCCTGCTGAAGCGCTCACGGTGCACATCATAGCGGTACAGCCGCTGGAAGTCTTTTTCAACTACCTGAAGGTAAATGTTGTTATCGGCCGGGTGCCAAAAAACCGACGATACCGATGGGTCGAAGTTAAGTGTGATGCATTTTGCGCTGCGGGTTTGCAGGTCGAAAATATATGCCTGGCGGTCGTAGTTGTTTGGAATGGTTCCCTTAGGCACGTTTTCTCCCGCGCCTTCAAAGGCCGATGGCCCTCCTGTAGCAAGCAGTTTTGTGCCGTCGGGCGAGAAGGAGGCCGAAACTCCCCAGCCTTGGTCAACCAACAAGGTATCAACAGCCAGTGTGTTCAAATCAATAAGCAGCATATCTGACTTGCTGAAGGGCCGCTGCTGATAGTGGGGCCGAGTAAGACCGATGAGTAGGGTTTGCCCATCGGGGCTTATGTCCATTAGCGAAGTACTGACATTGCCAAAGGTAAGGCGGGTTTTTAAACCCGAAGCTACTTCATATTTATACAAAAAGCTGCGGTTTCTCCAGCCGCTTTGCCTGTCTTGCATTCCGAGCACCTGCCGCATGGTGGCATCGGCCCCCGACCCGTCTTCGATTACCGAATAAATTATGTATGAGCCATCGGGCGCCCAACGAAACATGCCCAACTTTTCTTCATCCTCTAGAAAAGATCGCACCTGACCGGTTTCAATATTATGCCAGTGGATGGTCAATTTGTCGTTGCGGGTGGTTACATAGCTTAAAATACTGGCATCCGAAAGCCATGCGAAACGTGAGGCCCTCGAATGCCTGAACGAATGCACCAACCGGTTGTCAGAAGTGCGCCTGATATCAGTCCAGGTTTCAGTTTGGTCGGAGGGTGGCTGCGATTGTCTGAAGCTAAGGGCATAGTGCTTGCCATCGGCCGAAGGCTGAACGCGGGTAATTTTTACCCCATCAAGAATATGGTTAATGTTTTTAATATTTATCGGGCTCAAAGTAAAGGCCAGGTCTTCAGGGCCAAAAGGCTCTTTTATTTCGAGGTTGGCCGTTAGGCGCCATTCAGGCCCTTGCTGAGGTGGTTTAAGGGTTTTTATTACAAGCAGGTGAGTGCCTCGGGGTAGTTTCAATTCCTTTGTTACCTTGCCTGTTGTTCCCTCCTGGTTTTCGAGTGTGGTTTTGGTTCCGATGCGGCTGCCGTTTAGGTATGCTTCAAGAAGATAGGGGCTGCGAATCTCTAACTGAGCCGATATCCAACGGTCGGTCCGGATATAGGATGCAAGATAAGCTACCTGAGGTTGAGATGTTTGGCCGCCATCGTGCAAAACCAAAAATCCTTTTTCATCGGCAAAAGCCGCCTGCCAGCCTGCACTCATTCCGCCAAACCACTTAAAAGTCATGTTTTGCTCCGGGAAAAAGTCGGTTAGGTTTTTGTGCCTGAACGAAAGCAATTCAGCGTTTGAAAAGGGCTTGCCTTCCACATTTCTGATTTCATGGAATGCCGGATAACTAACCGGAAGGGGCCCAGTTGTGAGCCATTGCGAAATCACCACTTTTTCGGAACCAAGCAAAATGGAAGGAAAAAGCAGCAAAAAGAAAAATACATTGCTTTTAATTTTCATGTTCATTATTTTTCAATTGAGCGTTTTTATTAATTCCGGGTAAAAATAGCATTTTTGGGGGTTTTGTCCTAAATTGACCGTTGTGGAAAATTGTTTAATTTTGGGCCTGATTTTAAAGATTAAACCTCAATATTATTAAAAATTCAGGAGTATCATGGAAAAAGACCGTCAGATATTTGATTTGATTGAGCAGGAGCGCTTGCGGCAGTTGCACGGTGTAGAGCTTATTGCCTCTGAGAATTTTGTAAGTGAGCAGGTAATGCGGGCCATGGGCAGCGTTTTGACCAATAAGTATGCCGAGGGTTATCCTGGGCGTCGCTACTATGGTGGCTGCCAAATTGTTGACCAAACCGAGCAGCTTGCCATTGACCGTGCCAGGGAACTTTTTGGGGCCGCGTATGCCAACGTACAACCTCATAGTGGAGCCCAGGCCAATGCCGCCGTTTTTCTTGCTTGTTTGCAGCCAGGCGATACCTTTATGGGCCTCGATCTTAGCCATGGCGGTCATCTCTCGCATGGCGCTCCGGTAAACCTCTCCGGAATTTTATACAGACCGGTAGCTTATGGCGTGAAGCAAGACACTGGCACCATCGATTATGACCAGATGGAAAACCTGGCCCTTCAGGAAAAACCAAAGATGATTATTGCCGGTGCCTCGGCCTATCCGCGCGACTGGGACTATGCCCGCATGCGTGCCATTGCCGATAAGGTTGGTGCATTGCTCATGGCCGACATTGCCCATCCGGCCGGCCTTATAGCAAAGAAACTCCTGAACGACCCCCTGCCACATTGTCACATTATAACCACCACTACCCATAAAACACTCCGTGGCCCTCGTGGCGGGCTTATTCTTATGGGCAAAGACTTCGAAAACCCCTGGGGGCAGAAAACCCTAAAAGGTGAAATAAAATTGATGTCGGCAGTATTAGACAGCGCCGTTTTTCCAGGAACTCAAGGCGGCCCGCTCGAGCATGTGATTGCTGCTAAAGCTGTGGCTTTTGGCGAAGCGCTAAAACCTTCATTCGGAGAGTATGGCATACAGGTAATGAAAAATGCGCAGGCCATGGCCAAGGCCTTTATTGCAAAAGGATACCATGTTACCTCAGGCGGAACCGACAACCACTTGATGCTCATTGACCTGCGTTCGAAATTCCCAGATATTTCAGGAAAAAAAGCTGAGAATACCCTGGTGCTTGCCGATATAACCATAAACAAGAACATGGTGCCATTTGATAGCCGCTCTCCATTCCTTACTTCGGGCATTCGAATTGGCACACCGGCAATTACAACCCGGGGGCTTAAAGAAGTACATGCAGCCCAGATTGTTGACCTGATAGATGAGGTGATTTCAAATATTGATAATGCCGACGTAATTGAAAACGTGAAGAAAAAGGTACACCAGCTGATGGAACCCTTTCCGCTCTTTGCTTATTAACCTCTTTTGCTTTTTTAAAAAAGGAGGCTATGGCTTCTTTTTCTTTGTTAAAATATTTTTAGTCTGATTAAAATTTGTCTGTGTAGGCTAATTCATATTTTTTGTTTTTATCTTTGGTGTTTCAAAGATTTTTCCGACATCATAAATTTTACCAATTGTGAAGACCATTTACCTTGTTCGCCATGCCAAATCTTCATGGCAAATACCCGGACTAAAAGACCACGAACGCCCGCTTTTGGAGGTTGGAGTTGAACGTACGGGCAAAATAACCAATTATCTTATTGCCAATGGGGCTAAAATTGACTTAATTATTGCAAGCCATGCTGTGCGTTCGTGGGAAACTGCCCTGCTCATAGCCCAGGCTTTGGGCTATCCTGTAAAAGAAATAAAAGAAGAGCGAAAGATTTATCTGGGTACCGACGAAAGCCTGCTCGACATTGTATCTGGTTTGCCCGATGACCTGGAAAGTGTAATGCTGGTTGGCCACAACCCGGTTATTTCGGGATTTGCCCAATTGCTGAAGGCTCGCCTCGATTCCGACATGCCCACCTCGGCGGTGGTTTGTATTGGCTGCGAAACAACCAAATGGAACCAGGTAATAATGGCAAAAAAGGAAGTGAAATTTTATGTTTATCCCAAAATGCTTTAAATCCTGTTTAAATTTAATTTAATGCCGCCTTAACAGGCCACTATAGTTTTATTGTTATTATTGCAATTTTATTATATGCAATAAAAAGTAAAATCTATTAAGCCGGTGTCAATATGAAAAAACCTCCTCTATTTAATCGCGAATTAAGCTGGCTTTCGTTTAATGAAAGGGTTTTGCAAGAGGCTGGCGATGAACGGGTTCCTATCATTGAGCGGCTTAGGTTTTTGGGTATTTATTCAAACAACCTCGATGAGTTTTACCGGGTAAGGGTGGCTACGCTTCGCCGTCTGCTCGATTATAGCCTGGAAAATCCCGGTGAGCTGTCTTACGATCCTGTCAAACTTCTGAAAAAAATCAATAAAATTGAAAAACAGCAGCAGGAACAATTTTCTGCAATTTATGGCAATCTGCTCAAAGACCTTGAAAAGAATAACATATTTATTGTAAATGAGCACCAGCTTAGCCCTGGGCAAGGCAATTATGTCAGGCGTTTTTTCAGGGAAAATGTAAGGCCGAACCTCTTCCCGATAATGATGCGAAATTTTAAGCGTTCATCGTTTCTTCGCGATAGGGCAATATATCTTGTGGTGCATTTGCAGCATTCCGGCAAACAAGTTAAAGACGACTCTGCTCTGATCAGGGTTCCTGCAACAACCGTTTCGCGATTTGTTATACTACCTGAAACCGACGATAACCATTATATTATTTTGCTCGATGATGTAATCCGGTACAACCTGGCCGAAATTTTTTCAATTTTCGACCACGACCGTTTCGATGCTTATACCATAAAGCTTACGCGCGATGCCGAGCTTGACCTGGATAACGACATATCAAAGAGTTTTATGGAGCGCATGTCTGATAGTTTGAAACAGCGCAAAATAGGCCGGCCAGTTAGGTTTATCTATGATGCAACTATGCCGGGCAGCCTCCTGAAAAGCCTCAGCGAAAGGCTTAAAATTTCGGAAAAAGATGATATGACCCCTGGCGGGCGGTATCATAACTTTAAGGATTTTATGGAGTTTCCGAATGTAGGTGCCAAAAACCTCGAATACCCTCCAGCACCTGCCTTGTCGCACCCAATTCTCGAAGGCTCAAAAAGTATTCTTGCTACAGTGCGCCGCAAAGATATTATGCTTCATTTTCCCTATCAATCGTTCAGATATATTATTGACCTGTTGCGCGAAGCCTCTATTGACCCTGCTGTAAGGTCAATAAAAATGACCATTTACCGTGTGGCCAAAAACTCAAACGTTATCAATGCGCTGATTAATGCAGCCCGCAACGGCAAGAGTGTTACGGTGTTTCTCGAATTGCAGGCACGCTTCGATGAAAAGGCAAACATTAGCTGGTCTGAAAAAATGCAGGAGGAGGGAGTAAAGATCATACACGGGGTGCCAGGTCTGAAGGTTCATAGCAAGCTAATGCTGATTAGGCGTAAGGAAGGCAACAGAAATGTTTTGTATGCCAACATAGGCACAGGCAATTTCAATGAACAAACCGCCGGACTTTATGGCGACGACAGCCTGCTTACCTGCCACCCCCAAATTACACAAGAGGTCGATAAGGTTTTCGGACTTTTTGAAAAAACCTGGTATGGCCTTGTCAGTTTCCGACACCTGATCGTGTCGCCTTTCAAAACCCGAAAATTTCTTGTGCAGCAAATTGACAACGAGATTAAAAACGCAAAAGTTGGAAAACCTGCATCTATTTTTTTGAAACTCAATTCGCTTGTCGATGAGGCCCTGGTAAAGAAACTTTATCAGGCAAGTATGGCTGGTGTAAAATGCCGGCTTATTGTGCGGGGCATTTGCGTGTTGGTGCCAGGCAAAACAGGCCTAAGCGAAAATATTGAAGTAATTAGCATTGTTGACCGGTACCTCGAGCACTCCCGGGTTCTTATTTTTCACAACGGAGGCGATGAAAAATATTTTATTACCTCTGCTGATTTGATGACCCGAAACCTTGATTACCGCATTGAAGTAGGCTGCCCTGTATTGGATGAGGACATTAAGGCCGAATTGCGCCAAATGCTCGAACTACAATGGAGTGACAATGTGAAAGCCCGGATAGTAGAAGAAAAGCAACAAAATAAATATCGCCTGCCTGCCACCGGCCAGGGGCTTGTTCGTAGCCAACAGGCTATTTACGAATATTTAAAACAGAAGGTTCAAAAAGGATAACACCATGCAATTAGCCGCAATTGACATAGGATCAAACGCCATCAGGCTTTTTTTTGCAAATGTTTTTGACCAGAATAACGAAATCGTGGTTGAAAAAGCTTCGCTGTTAAGGGTGCCTGTCAGGTTGGGCGAAGACGTTTTTGGAAAGGGCAAAATATCGAAAGAAAAGCTGGAGCGCCTTGAAAAAACCATGACCGCTTTCAAGCTGCTTATTGAGGTGGTGCAGCCAATAGATTTCAGGGCCGTTGCAACATCGGCAATGCGTGAGGCAAGTAATGCCGCAGAGGTTATTAAGCGGATTAAACAGGAAACCGGAATACCCATTGAAATTATCGATGGACTTGAAGAAGCCAGAATTGTAAGCATGGTAAGCAACCTTAACTTCAACGGCAACTATAAAAGGGTTATGTATATTGATGTTGGGGGCGGAAGTACCGAAATTTCTATTCTCGAAAACCAAAAAATCCTCGATTCCGATTCATTCAAATTAGGTACCGTTAGGCTGCTCAATGGCCAGGTAAAAGATTCGGAATGGCAAAAGATGAAAGACTGGCTTTCGAAAGCAAAAAAAAAGAACGGCGATTTGCTTTTGGTTGGGTCGGGTGGCAACATTAACAAGATTACCAAGATCTATGGCGATTTAAGCAATAAAACCCTTTCGTATATTGCACTTGAAAATGCCCTGAACCACCTTGGTGCTTATTCAATCAAAGACCGCGTAGAACTGATGGGTTTGCGGCCCGACCGTGCCGACGTTATTGTTCCTGCCGGTCAGATTTACCATTTTATAATGAATTACCTTCAAAGCAGTTTTATTTTTGTGCCCAGGATCGGTCTGTCCGACGGCATTGTTACACTGCTTTACCGCAAGCAAATACAACTCCTGCCATAAAATAAATGATCTGCACATAAATTTTTTCCATCACTGTCCGAAAAAAATTGCAGGATTTCTCGCTCCGCTCGAAATAACAGGGCCTTCAATGGTTTTGGTTATAAAGGGGGTAGATGGCGGTAAAGCCGCCACCTAACCCCTTTATAAAAAGCTATCTGACTGTAATTCTGAACCTGGTGAGAAATCTCGGACATAAAATTCTATCCTTTTTTTACTTTGACTGACAATAGTGATTTTTTTAATATTGCCTCTTACATAAGGTCTTAGGTAAAATCGGGCATTATAGCGTATATTTGTATAAAGCAATAAACCGGATATTACTCAGCCAGATGTTAACAACCACTTTTGATCAGGAACGCGCCGAAATTTTAAAAAGGTATCGCCAGCTAATGGTTGCCTGCCGGCCCTCGACCACCAAAGAGGATCGTGAGAAAGTGCGCATAGCATTTGAATTTGCAGTTGAGGCCCATAAAAACCACCGCCGCAAAAGTGGCGAACCTTACATTTTTCATCCCATTGCAGTTGCTAAGATTGTGGTTGAAGAAATTAACCTGGGAACTACAAGCGTTATTTGCTCTTTGCTGCACGATGTGGTTGAAGATACCGAATTTACCCTTACCGACATTAAGGAGCACTTTGGCCCGGAAGTAGCACGTATTATAGACGGACTTACAAAGATTTCAGGCATTTTTGACCAAACCACCTCGGTGCAGGCCGAAAATTTCCGCAAAATGCTTTTAACCCTTTCGGACGATGTTAGGGTAATACTGATAAAGCTGGCCGATCGGTTGCATAATATGCGCACGCTCGAATCACTTCCGCCAAAAAAGCAACTCAAAATAGCCAACGAAACACTGTATCTGTTCGCCCCTCTTGCTCATCGTCTTGGCTTTCATGCAATTAAAAGCGAACTCGAAGACCTTGCACTAAAATATACCGACCCCGAAATATACAATACCATAGCTCAAAAACTTGTTGACTCAGAAGAAGAACGTAACCGGTTTATCCATTCATTTACTTATCCGATAAAAAAATCGCTGCAAAGCGAAGGACTAAATTTCAATATTCTCGCCCGCACCAAATCGATTAGCTCCATTTGGGGCAAAATGCAAAAAAAGGAAGTACCATTTGAAGAAGTTTACGACATTTTTGCCATCAGAATAATTATTGAAACTCCGGAGCAGCGCGAAAAGGCCGACTGCTGGAAAGCCTATTCAATTGTAACCGATATTTACCGCCCAAACCCCGACCGGCTGCGCGACTGGATTTCGACGCCCAAAGCAAACGGGTATGAGTCGTTGCACACCACTGTAATGAGCAAATCGGGAAAGTGGGTCGAAGTGCAGATCAGAACCCAGCGCATGGACGAGGTTGCAGAAAAAGGATATGCCGCCCATTGGAAGTACAAAGAATCAAAAATGGGCGAAAGCGGAATAGACAAATGGCTGAGAAGAATACGCGAAATTTTGAAAACCGCCGAGTCGGATGCCCTCGACTTTATTGACGAATTTAAATTAAACCTCTTCTCCGACGAAATCATTGTATTTACCCCAAAAGGCGAACTGCGAACATTGCCAATTGGCAGTACAGCCCTCGACTTTGCATACAGCATTCACTCGCAGGTAGGCAACCATTGCCTTGGAGCAAAGGTAAACCATAAGCTAATGCCCCTGAGCCACGTGCTCAAAAGTGGCGACCAGGTTGAAATTATTACCTCCTCAAAACAAGCACCCAAACCCGATTGGCTAAATTATGTTACAACTGCCCGCGCAAAAGGTAGGATAAAGGTGGCCCTGAAAGAGGAACGCAAAAAACAGGCTGAAGAAGGAAAAGAAATACTCGAAAGAAAATTAAGACAATATAAAATCGATTTCAATCCTTCCAACATACAGAAACTGGTCGATTACTTTAAACTGGCAGCACCACTCGACCTGTATTACGATGTGGCCATCGGAAAAATTGGACAAAAAGAAATTAAAGCATATCATGGCGAACAGGAAAAAGGCGGTATACTCAGCTACCTCAAAAACCCATTTGGCCGGCATAAAGATTCGGCCCACGATGAAAAACCACACACAGTTGACCCCATTCGTGAGCAACTAAAACAAAAACCTGACACCCTGCTTATTGGCGATAACCTCGAAAACCTCAATTATACCCTCTCGCCTTGCTGCAACCCCATTCCGGGCGACGATGTGTTTGGATTTGTAACAATTAACGAAGGCATAAAAATTCACCGCAACAACTGCCCCAATGCCGTGCAGCTTATGTCGAAGTACGCATACCGAATTGTTAAGGCCAAATGGATTACCAACAAAAATATTGCATTCCTCTCAGGAATTAGAATAAAAGGTATTGACGAAATAGGCCTTTTGCGAAACCTAACGAACACTATTTCAAGCGAATATAATATAAATATTAGAAGCATTAATATCGATACAAATGCCGGAACCTTCGAAGGCACTGTTATGCTATATATTCATGATACCCAACACTTAAGCAACCTGGTAAACAAACTGAAAAAACTTAAGGGAGTTCAATCTGTATCGCGAATCGGAAAAAATTAATATTTATCACATCGCTGATAATCAGCAAAATACCTAATTATTTATAAAGAGTTCAAATAATAATTTTTTTTTCTACCTTTGGGGCTTATAGCCCAAAATGTTCATATATGTTATATGATAAGCCAGCATCAGAAAATCTATCAACCACAGGTTTTGTTAAAAAATGTTGATTTTCTGTTGGCCTGGAGGTACCGCAATGGCGGGGTTTCAAATTAAAAACAAATTTTGAACGCATGAAAGAGTCAAAGGCGCAAATGGAAGTTTACGAAGCGGTTAGAAACATTTTTTCTTCGTACTTGTCGGCCAATGGCCACCGGAAAACCCCGGAGCGGTTTACCATTCTGCGCGAAATTTATCTTACCGAAGGTCATTTTGATGTAGAGTCGCTATACATTAAAATGAAAAACAACAAATACCGCGTTAGTCGCGCCACTCTTTACAATACTATTGAGTTGCTTCAGTACTGCAAACTGGTTATTAAGCATCAGTTTGGCAAAAATGTGGCACAATTCGAAAAATCTTACAAATTCAAACAACACGACCATGCCATTTGTGTAGAGTGTGGCAAGGTGCTTGAGTTCTGCGACCCACGCCTGCACGAAATTCAGGAATCGGTACAGGAAGCGATGAAAGTAAAAATTACGCATCGCTCGCTGGTATTTTTTGGCCAGTGCAACGATTGCGAAAATCTGAACAAGGACTAACCTTTCATTTTTTCTTTAGCTTTTTCTTTGCTTTTCATCTGCGCTTTGCGCTAAATGAGTTAATTTTGGTATTGCATTTTAGCGGGTTAGATAGCCGCTTTTTTTATGTCGTATTTTTAACAAAACCATAATGAAACTGGCCAATAAGGCAGATGTGCTACTTGGATTGCAATGGGGCGATGAGGGCAAGGGTAAGATTGTAGATGTGCTTACCCCGAAATACCAGTTGATTGCCCGTTTTCAGGGTGGCCCTAACGCTGGCCATACCCTCGAATTTGAAAATCGAAAATATGTTCTGCATACCATTCCTTCAGGAATCTTTCATCGGGGCAACAAAAACTTAATTGGAAGCGGGGTAGTAATTGACCCATGCATTTTTAGCAAGGAACTCGACCACCTTGGTATAAAACAGAACCAAATTTACAATAGTTTGCTTATTTCGACCCGGGCACACCTTATAACCCCGGGTCACCGACTGCTCGATGCCGCCAACGAAACCGCCAAAGGGCAGAAAAAAATTGGAAGCACCCTCAAGGGCATTGGTCCAACTTATACCGACAAAATTGCCCGCAGCGGCATTCGCTTGTGCGATTCGCTCAATCCGGGCTTTGAAATTCAATACCACGATTTGAAAGAAACACACCTGCGTCAGGTCCGCGGTCTTGGCTTTTCGAAGAATGACTTTAAAATTGAATGCATGCCATTCGATGATTACGAAAAGCAATGGTTCCTGGGTTTAAAGCGAATCCACCAGTTACAACTTGTTGAAAGCGAAGTTTACATAAACCAGGCCCTCGACAGCGGTATGAGTGTCCTGGCCGAAGGCGCCCAGGGCACACTGCTCGATATTGACTTTGGCTCTTATCCTTTCGTAACCTCAAGCAACACCATTGCCGCAGGCGCCTGTACAGGCCTCGGTCTTGCACCCGCAAGAATTGGTGAGGTGTTTGGCATTTTTAAAGCCTATTGCACTCGCGTGGGAAGTGGGCCATTCCCCACCGAACTCTTTGATGAAAATGGCGAAATCCTTCGCAAAACCGGCAACGAGTACGGTTCAACTACCGGACGTCCGCGTCGTTGCGGATGGCTCGACCTGCTCGCACTCAAATATGCCGTTATGATCAACGGCGTTTCAAAACTAATAATGACAAAAGTTGATGTGCTCAGCCAAATGGAGCAGTTCAAGGTCTGTGTGGGCTACAACTACAATGGCAAAATGGTGGAGTATTTGCCTTCCTCTTTTGAACCAGAAAAACTTAAACCGGTGCTGATTGATTTTATGGGCTGGCATCTCGACCTGGCTGCATTTAAAAAAATTGAAGAACTGCCTGACCAGCTTCAGGCTTACCTGCACCTAATCGAAGATTTTGTAAAGGTGCCCATTGAAATTGTATCCACAGGACCTGACCGCACCCAAACCCTTTTCAGGTAATAAGCTGT
This sequence comes from uncultured Bacteroidales bacterium, assembly GCA_964348755.1. Lineage (GTDB taxonomy): Bacteria > Bacteroidota > Bacteroidia > Bacteroidales > UBA7960 > UBA7960. The sequence continues at coordinate 50,840 of CAYGDW010000005.1, forward strand.
AAATCTGCTATTATGAGCCGCTTGCTCCGCAAATTGTATTACCTTTTGCATCCAAGGCAAAGGCGGTTAATTAGGCGACTAATATTTTTACCCATCGATACAGTGGAAAGGATTTTGAAAAAACGCCCTCCTCTGGTACCACCCCGAGGCAAAATATTTGTGGGCCAGGGCAATTTTGTTGAAATTGGCGACACCTTGCTACAACAACTTCAAAGTCATTGCCACCTTAAGCCCCATCACCGTGTGCTCGATGTAGGTTGCGGCATTGGTCGCATTGCCAGGCCTCTCGCAGGTTTTCTTAACGAAAAGGGTAGCTACAAAGGCTTCGATATTGTTGAAGAGGCAATTGACTGGTGCAAAAACAATTATGCCCGATACTCAAATTTCCGGTTTCTTTACACTCCGCTGCAAAACGACCTGTACAACCTTTCAACTTCCAAAAGGGCATCCGACTTTTATTTCCCTTACAGGGATAACGAATTCGACCTGGTTATACTTACCTCTGTTTTTACCCACATGCAGCCCACTGATGTGGCACATTATCTTAAAGAAATAGGAAGGGTGATGAAACCCGGTGCCTATTGCCTTGCAACCTTTTTTATTATAACCCCAGCCTCCGAACAGCATTTAAATGAAACCAAAAAACCTTTCTTCAGATACCGGTACGGGCATTTTTTCCTGCACAACCCCAGGGTAAAAGATGCCAATATCGCATTCAAGATGGATTATATTCATTCCCTGATCAAAGAAGCAGGCCTCAGAATAGATCAGTTTTACCCTGGCTGGTGGGCTGATAAGTCAAAAGTGCAATGCCTTAATTTTCAGGATGTATTGATTGTTAGAAAATAATTATTCAAGCGAACCAATTATTTTAAGCTGCACCTCCATATTTGTTCCTTTTACAATATTGTCCGATAAAGTAAAAAGGGGGAGAATTTTATGCAAGAGATTCCTCACTACGTTCAGAATGACAGTCAGTTAGCTTATTATTAAGGGGGTATGTGGCGGCGAAGCCGCCACATACCCCCCAAATTGCCAAAATCATAGAAAATCCTGTCATTTACAGCGGAGCGAGAAATCCTGTAATTTTTGTCGGCCAGCAGTGTTACTTTTATTTAATCTGGTTATAAATAGCGCCAAAAATGGCATTTCGAAAGTTGTCGAAAGAGAAATGGCAACATTTTCCATTATTTTTGTCCTTTGCGCGAAAGCGGCCCCGTGATTGAAAGACATTTCAAACTGAATTATAATTTATTGAAGGAGAATTTATTATGGAGACAAAAAGCATTAAAGGAACCCAGACTGAGAAGAATCTTTTGAAGTCATTTGCAGGCGAATCGCAGGCGGCTCGCCGTTACGAAATGTACGCCAAGGTTGCCAGGCAGGAAGGCTACGAGCAGATTGCAGCCTTTTTTCAGGAAACTGCCGATCAGGAGCGTCAACATGCCAAAATGTTCTACAGCTACCTTGAGGGCGGCATGGTAGAGATTACCGCCAGCTATCCGGCCGGAACCGTTTCAACCACCGATGAGAATTTGCTTCATGCTGCCCAGGGCGAAAATGAAGAATGGACAATGTTATACCCTAAGTTTGCCAGAATTGCCGAAGAAGAAGGTTTTAAGCGAATTGCCACCACCTTTAAGCTAATTGCCGCTGCAGAAAAAAACCACGAGGAGCGTTATCTTAAACTACTTTCCAGGGTTAAAGACGGATCTGTTTTTCAGCGGCCCGAAAAAATTAAGTGGTATTGTCGCAAGTGCGGTTATATTTACGAAGGCGAAAAGGCTTTGAAAAACTGCCCCACCTGCCAGCACCCGCAGGCTTATTTTGAGGAGTGGGTTGAGAATTACTAAGGCTCAATAAGCGTCATTAATTTATTGATTTACCTCGAGGGTTATAAGCCCACTTACAAAGCCCCCGAAATTGGCATATAGTAAAAATTGTAAATAGCTGTAGGTCAGGTTTCAGGTCAATTATTTACAGTACGGTAATTGCTTACAATACGGATAATCACAAATCGAGAAGTGGTTATCCGTTTTGTTGTTAAAATTTTGATGAAGCGAATAATCCCGAACCGAATTAGATAGCCCCAAAGTTTTCTTTTTCTTTTAAAAAATCTCCGGATACTTGTCAGGATTGTATTGGTGCATAAGTCCATAAATCTTTTCGAACACGTCTTCGGCATTTGGGTTTGAGAAATAGTCGCCGTCGGTGCTGTAAGCTGCGCGGTGCTCGCGTGCTGTTATGGTCCCTGGCTCGGCATCAAGGTAAAGATAACCACCCTGCTCCTCAAGTACTTTTTGCATCATGTAAGCCGTGGCGCCTCCGGGCACATCCTCATCAAAAAACACAATCTTGTTGGTCTTTTTGAGTGATTCCACAATAGTGTGATGAATATCGAAGGGAATTAGCGACTGTACATCAATTAGTTCGACTGACACATTGTAATCTCTGAGTTGGTCTATTGCATCCATTGCAATTCTTACGCACGAGCCGTACGTTACCAAAGTAACATCCAGGCCTTGGTTCAGGATTTCTGGTTTTCCAAGGCTAATAGTAAATTTGCCAATGTTTGAGGGTAGTTTTTCTTTAAGGCGGTATCCGTTTAGGGGCTCAATTACAATGGCGGGGTCGTCGCAAAGCATCAGGGTGTTGTAAAATCCGGCTGCGCGGGTCATATCGCGCGGAACCAGCACATGCACCCCTCGCACTGAGTGTAGTAACATACCCATTGGGCTTCCCGAGTGCCAAATGCCTTCGAGGCGATGGCCGCGGGTACTAACAATAAGCGGGGCTTTTTGGCCGCCTACCGTGCGATAGCGTAAGGTGGCCAGGTCGTCGCTAAGTACCTGAAGGCCATAAAGCAGGTAGTCGAAGTATTGAATCTCAGCAATAGGGCGCAGGCCACGCATGGCCATACCAAGTCCTTGCCCTATAATGGTGGCTTCGCGTATGCCGGTATCGGCAATTCGCAGCTGGCCATATTTCTTTTGAAGCCCTTCGAGGGTTTGGTTTACCCCGCCAATATTGCCCACATCCTCGCCAAAGATCATTGCCGCGGGGTATATGCCAAATATTTGGTCGTAATTGGCCAAAAGTATTTCGCGACCATTTACCAGGGGTGCATCATCAGCATATACAGGCGGTACTTCCTTTAGCTTCATGGGCGAAAGCGCTGACTCACTGTAAAGGTGCGAGCTGTAGCGCCTGAGATTGTCGGCCAGCGACTCTTTGAGCCAATTCTGCACCTTTAGCTTAAGCGATTCTTCGCTCACACAGTTGTGGCAGATCAGCCGCAGAATTTTCTTAGCCGCAGAGGTAATATCCTTGCGGATGGGTTCGCCAATACGACCCAAGTCTTTTATCAGGCTGTCAATTTTTTCCGATTTGCGGCAGTTGCAGTTTTCAATGTTCACCAGTTTAATAAACTCCTGGCGCATCTGCAAAATGGGTTTCTGGAAGTTATCCCAGGCATTCTTGCGGGCTTCCTTTACCCTGATTGCGGCGTTTTTCTCTATTTGGTCAAGTTCGTGGGCAGTAGCAATGCCTTTGTTTATGATCCACAGGCGCATCTGGCTAATGCAGTCATATTCTTTTTCCCATTCCAGTCTTACCTTGCTTTTGTAGCGCTCGTGCGATCCTGAGGTTGAGTGCCCTTGTGGCTGGGTAACCTCAGTAATGTGAAACAAAACTGGCACATGCTTCTTGCGTGCAAGGGCAACTCCATCCTGGTAAATTTTAACAAGGGCCTGATAGTCCCAGGCCTTTTCGCGGAAAATATAAATGCCTCTTTCCCCATTTTCTTTTATTTGCATTCCGGTTAGCGCTTCGGAGATGCTATTTTTGGCTGTTTGGTGTTCTCGTGGCACGCTTATGCCGTAGCCATCGTCCCATACCGACATTGCCAATGGTACCTGCAGCACTGCTGCAGCGTTGATGGTTTCCCAGAAATGCCCTTCGCTGGTGCTGGCATCGCCAATAGTGCCAAATGCCACCTCATTGCCATTATTGCTAAACTTTTTGAAGTCGTAGAGACCCTTCTCTTCCCTGAAAATTTTCGAAGCAAGGGCCAGCCCAAGCAGTCGTGGCATTTGCCCAGCGGTAGGGGAGATGTCGGCCGAGGAATTTTTCTGTTTGGTAAGGTCTTTCCAGTTGCCATGATTGTCAATGCTGCGCGTGGCAAAGTGGTTGTTCATCATGCGGCCCCCGTTGTCGGGGTTAAAAGCCAGGTCGGTGTCACCATAAAGCTGGCTGAAAAAGTTTTCGAGGGTTATCATGCCGGTGGCTAGCATAAAGGTTTGGTCGCGGTAGTAGCCCGAGCGCCAATCGCCATCTTTAAACGCCCTGGCCATGGCTAATTGTGGCACTTCTTTGCCATCGCCAAATATGCCAAACTTGGCTTTGCCGGTAAGCACCTCGCGCCGACCCGAAAGGCTTGCCTGCCGGCTTTCGCAGGCTATACGGTAATCAGTCAAAACCTCGATAATATACTCCTTTGTAAACTCTTTCATTTTTTGCCGTAATGGTTGATAAACAAGGTGAAGAAGGTTTTGTTTTTAGTATAAAAGAAATGTAGCCCTGGTGGGGGCTACACAAAATTAATAAAATTGCATCATAAATTTTTTGTCCTTTCTTTGGCAAGTGAACAATCTCAGGCTGCTTTCGAACGGTTTATGGGTAGCTGCAAGCGGTTAAGTATGGTTACGGTTCCTGGCATGCCATAATTCATGGTAAGTTTTAGTGCGGGTGTTTTTTCGGGTTGGTGCAGTTGCGATGCCTCGTGCCTTAGGTACCAGCGTACATCAAGAGCATTCTTAAGCCCGTCTGTAACTTCAACAGGGGTATCTTCTGGTATATAAATTTCAATAAAGACCTTTTGCGCCCGCCAGCCATCAGATTTTTCGAAACTGAAGAATGGGTCGAATATGATGGTGTTGCCGTCCTGCACCAGGCCGTAGGTAATGCTCGAGGCATTGTCCATGGCAACCAGTGGGCTTATGCCCCTCGATTCCTTGGTTATCACAACTTTAATTTCGTTGGCCTGTGAGGTGCGTATGCGCAGGCGCGGTATACCGTTACGTTGGCCGGTTTCGGTAAGCCAGAGTAAATCCCAGCGTGCAGCCTTTACTTCGCTGCCGGGGCTAATTCCCAATTCCCGAATTTTCTGCTCATCAACATCAAGAATAATTCGGCCTTGCGAAGGCATTTCAAGAATTATCTCCTGGGTAACGCTGCGCTGGCTCGAAAAGTTTCGGGCGCCGTTGAGCAAAACAAAAAGGCAAATGCCCAAACCCGCTACCCAAAGCATAAAAGCCACAAACCCAAAATACCTTACCTTTACATCAAACCCAAAGATAAGCCTTGCTCCCGAATATACCATGGCCAGAAACGGTATTCCAAGCAGAAGGATAATACCGATAACCGAAAGGTTGACAAAAGATTGGTTGTTGAAGAAAATTTCGGCAAGTGCTGGCAGTGAAAACATTCTAACGCCAAAGTCAGAATCTATCAAAACAGGGCCGCCCATCAGGGCTGAAGCAAAGCCCACCAGCAAAAACACCCCTAAAAACATTAGGAACAAACCCACCAGCACGGCCACTACCTTAGCCAGGCCTCTGAAAAAGACTCCGGCCGATCTGGCGAAGCTTGCCCTTGACCCGTCTGAATCCATCCTGAAATTTTTTTTTTGAAAAGTCTTTTGGGCTTCCTCCGAAAACTCATCAAGGTTTTTCCTAACCTCGCTCAGTTCCTCTTTAATGGTTTTTTCAATGTTAGAAATATTTACCTTTTCTCCCCGCATTTCGAGCTTTTCGGCAGTTGTACGCGCTTTGGGCACTACAATCCAGAGTATAAGGTAGAGTAATGGCCCAAAACCATACACAAAGGTAAACAGTACGAAGGCAATGCGTATCCAGGTGGGGTCGAGTTGAAAATATGCCCCCAGACCTCCGGATACTCCGCCCAATATGGCGTTGTCGGGGTCGCGATACAACCGGCGCTGGGTTTTCTCGGTGCGAACTCTTTTGGCGGCCGGCTCGCCACTGTCCTCTGGTTCGCCGCCAATCTGGTCGGGCTCGCCAAGCTGGCGTATTACATCTTCTACATCCTTGAGGCTTACAACCTGCTTGCTGTCGCTAATTTTTTGCTGAAGGGTTTCGGCTATTCGGCTTTCAATATCAGCCATTATCTCGTCGCAGCCTTCGTCGGGCGTAAAATGACGGCGAACACTGGCCAGGTAATAGCCGAGCTTGTCATAAGCATCCTCGTCAATATGGAATACTATGCCGCTTATGTTTACTGTCAGGGTCTTTTTCATTTTTTTATTTTTTTTTGTTTGTTGATCTGGTGCAACGAATGTTACTGAAAATTCTTTTAGGAGTTACCAATGGGCTTATGATCGCTGCATTTCTTCAATCTTAATTTTTTGATTTAAAGTGCTTTTGTCTTGTTAAATTTAAAAAAATTAATGCAACTATATGCATTATTTTTCTGGTGTGGTGGCTTTCCCAACGGCTTCAACCAGTTCAGCCCAGGTCTTGCGCAATTCCTCAAGAAATTTTTCACCCAGAAGGGTTACTTTGTAGTATTTACGGGGTGGACCGCCCGAGGATTCTTCCCAGCGGTACGATAGCAGGCCGTCGTTTTTGAGCCGCGTTAGCAGGGGGTAAATGGTTCCTTCTACCACCAGCAGTTTCGACTCCTTCATGGCCTGTATCAAATCTGAAGCGTAGGCTTCTTTGGCCGATAAAAGCGAAAGAATGCACAGTTCGAGCACTCCTTTGCGCATTTGGGCCTTGGCATTTTCGAGGTTCATGTTTAAAGTTTAATGGATCTTTTACAAAAGTAAATAAAATTTTAATACTATGCAATACAAAGTAGTAAAAAAAATTTATTACTGTGAAAAACAAAGTAGATTGTGTTGTAAGGCAGTGACATAACAAGCCGTTAATCAGCAATTTAACAGCTTAAGGCAGGAAAATTATTTTTATTAATTGATAATTCAATTAAAGCTCGCAGGCACCGTGGCTAATGTTTACCTGGTAGAAAACGGGTTCTTTCCCGAATTTTTCCGCGAAAGCAGCTTTTGCTTTTTCTTTATAATTTTGGATGGCCTCGGATTTAATCAAAGTAATTGTGCATCCTCCAAATCCACCTCCCATCATACGCGAGCCCAGCACTCCACTGGTGTTTCGGGCCGTATCTACCAACAGGTCGAGTTCATGGCAGCTTACCATATATTTGTGTTGCAGGCCATGGTGCGACTGGTACATAAGTTTTCCAACGTGTTCAATCTGTCCCTGCTGTAGTGCCTTGCAGGTTTCTTCAACCCTTTGGTTTTCTTCGGTTACATATACGCATCTGAGAAAAATTTCCTGGCCCAATATAGCCTTGTAAAGTTCCACATCTTTGGGGCGCACATCGCGCAGGCTTCTTACCCAGGGCATTTTCGACCGGAGCAGCATTACTCCTTCCTGGCACTTGTAGCGACGGCTGTTGTATTCTGAGGTGGCAAGGCTATGCTTTACCCGGGTGTCGGTAAGAAAAAATTCGAAACCCTTAAGTTCGAGGAGGAAAAGCTCGTGCTTTAGCGAACCGCAGTCGAGTTTTATTACATGGCCTTGCTGGCCGTGCAAACTGGCAAACTGGTCCATAATACCACATTTTACTCCGGCATGGTTGTGCTCGGCTCTTTGCCCAATTTTGGCCAATGTAAGTTTGTCAATGCCTAAGTTAAAGATGGAATTGAGCGCCAGGGCAAATGTGCATTCGAGGGCAGCCGATGATGAAAGGCCTGCTCCTGTTGGAATATCGCCTCCAAAGGCTGCTTCAAAACCTTTAATTTGGTGGCCATCGACCTGTAGTTCCTTTATAACACCATAGGGATATTTGGCCCAATGAGGCAAATCATGGGCGGGGTGATTAACCTTAAACGCTACCGTTTGCTCAAAATCAACAGATGAAATAAGCACCTTATTGTCGCTGCGCGGTCTTATGGCCAGATACATCCTTTTGTCAATGGCGGCAGGAAGCACAAGGCCGTTGTTGTAGTCGGTATGCTCGCCAATTATATTTATGCGACCCGGAGCGGCAAAAAACCGAAACTCATCACCATATTCTTTTCTGAATGCTTCTTTAACCTTTATGTCTTTCATATTGATTGTTATTTTGTATGATAGGTGTTGAGTATTGAAGGCAGTGTTATGGTTAAGCACAAATTGCGGTTGGTTTTAAAGATTAAAAGTTAAGGTTTCCGGATTATAAGCACACATTATGTCCGTAATGCTTTTTTACTCAGTCTTGCTTTAAAAATCGGGGGTTAGCGCCTCATTTTTCGCACTTTGCATATTGAAGTTTTCCGTTACCAAAACACTGTATAAAGCACCACCAGAATGGTCAATAAAACATAGGCTGCGATGTTGAAATTTTTCGAGGTTTTGAAAGTTTCTTTAGGCAGTGGTATTGATTTCGGGTTTTCGTCGGAATCGGCGCTTACAAGGCTCACCATTATTATAATTACAATTGTAATAATGCAGGTGTACATCATTTGGTCGAGAAATGGCATTTCGATGGGCAGCCATTTGAGCAGTAGCGCAACAGGAATTGAAGAAACAACGCCAATTATTGCGGCTTTGCTGTTGGTTTTTTTCCAGAACAGACCCATAAGGAACACAGCCAAAATGCCCGGACTTACAATGCCTGTATATTCTTGGATGTACTGAAACATTTGATTCATATTGCTGAGCAGTGGGGCCACCAAAACGGCAATAACCAATGCAGCCAGCCCAGCAATGCGGCCTACCCCAACCAGATCAGAACCGTCTTTTTTCTTAGAGAAATATGGCTTGTAAATGTCCATTGTAAAGATAGTGGCTGTTGAGTTGAGCATTGAGGCCAGCGACGAAACTATTGCCGCGGTAAGTGCAGCCACAACCAGGCCTTTCAGGCCGGGAGGAATAAAAGTTCGAATAAGCCAGGGGTAAGATATATCTACGTTTACTGAGCCGTCGGCCCTCAAAAAATCGGTTTTAATGTTTTCAATAATGGCTGTTCCTTCGGGCTGTGTAAACAATACATAGGCAATAATGCCCGGGACAACCACAAATATAGGGAGGAGCAGTTTTAAAAAAGCAGCGAATACCAGTCCTTTTTGCGCTTCGGGCAGCGATTTTGCAGCCAGAGCGCGTTGAATGATATATTGGTTAAACCCGAAGTAATACAGGTTGGCCACCCACATGCCACCTATTAGCGCCCCAATTCCCGGGAGGTTCATAAATTGGGGGTTGTCTCGCTTAATGATCATGTGAAACTTTTCGCCTGCTGCAGAATAAATATGTTCAATTCCGGCCATAATGCCTCCGTCGGGGGTTACTTTATCAAGAGCTATAAGGGTAGTTATAAAACCGCCAACCAAAAGCAGTAAAACCTGAATTACGTCGGTCCAGGCCACAGCCGACAGCCCGCCCCATATTGAATAGGCGGCTGCAAAACAAGCAAGTCCCAGAATAAAGTAAAACATCAAAGACCCGTCGCCGTTGCCCATTATATTGTCGAGGGCCTTGGCACCCAAAAACAAAACGGATGTAAGGTTGACAAAAATGAAAAGGGCCACCCAAAAAACGGCCAAAATTGTTTTGAGGTTGGTGTTAAAGCGTTTTTCAATAAATTCAGGAATGGTAAACAATCCTTGTTTGATAAATATTGGTATAAAAAACTTGGCAACCACAATCAGGGTAAGGGCGCCAATCCACTCGTAGGTGGCTATAGCCAGCCCAATGGCAAAACCCGACCCCGCCATTCCGATAAACTGCTCGGCAGATATGTTGGCGGCTATCAGCGATGCCCCAATTGCCCAAAATGGTAAACTTTTACCTGCCAGAAAATAGTCTTTGGCGGTTTTCGTATGGCCTTTTTTGGTGCGCGAAACCCAAAGCCCAACTAACAATATAAGCATCCCATAAGCTGCAAAAATCAAATAATCGAGCGTTTGAAATGTATTCATTGAAAAGAATTTTTTATTGAATAGGCTGTATGGTGATATGAAAAAATAATGCGCAACGAATTTATCAAATAAAACTAAAAGATAATTATGGCAATGAATCTAATTCAGCATATTAACGGCTACAAAAATGGATTGCTTGCTTGCCTGATAACTCGCGAATGTTTTGCCTGGACATTAAGCAGTCAAAATGGCAGTTTTCAATTGGTGGCATAACCTTTGGGAGTTACCACCCCAAATAACAAACATTTAAAAGATATGCAAAAGGGCAAGATAAACGTAAAGACAGAGAATATTTTTCCAATCATTAAAAAGTTTCTTTATTCCGATCATGAGATATTTCTCAGGGAGCTTGTTTCCAACGCGGTAGATGCAACCCAAAAGCTAAAAACCCTAACATCGCTTGGCGAGTTTAAGGGCGAAATGGGCGATACGCGCATAGAAGTAAAAATTGACCCCACTGCCAAAACCCTTACAGTGAGCGACAAAGGCATTGGTATGACTTCCGAAGAAATAAAAAAGTACATAAACCAGATTGCTTTTAGCAGTGCCGAAGAGTGGGTTGCCCGGTTTAAAAGCCAAGAGGGGAGTGGTGCTATAATCGGCCATTTTGGCCTGGGATTTTATTCCTCGTTTATGGTGGCCAAAAAGGTTGAAATTTTCAGCAAATCGTATAAAGAAGATTCGAAGGCCGTTCGCTGGGAGTGCGATGGCAACCCGGAGTTTATACTCGATGAGGCATCGAAGACCGAGCGAGGAACCGATATTGTAATGCATATTGCTGCTGATTCGGAGGAGTTTCTTGAAGAAGTACGCGTTTTGGGGTTGCTGAAAAAATATTGCAAGTTTTTGCCGGTCGAAATTGTTTTTGGCACTGAAAAGAAGTTTACAAAAGAAAAAGATGAAAAAGGGGAAGAAAAGGAGGTTGCTTTTGAAACGCCCCGAGTAATAAATAATATCAAGCCAGCCTGGACCCAAAAACCGGCCGATTTAAAAGATGAAGATTATAAGGGTTTTTACAGGGAACTTTACCCAATGAGTTTTGAAGAACCCCTTTTTAACATCCACCTGAATGTTGATTATCCTTTTAACCTTACGGGGATACTTTATTTTCCCAAGGTGAAGCAAAACTTCGAGGTGCAGCGCGAAAAAATACAGCTTTACAGCAACCAGGTGTTCGTAACCGACTCTGTTGAGGGCATCGTTCCCGACTTTCTTACCCTTTTGCGGGGTGTGCTCGACTCGCCCGATATTCCGTTGAATGTGTCGAGAAGCTTTTTGCAAAGCGACAATAACGTAAAAAAAATTAGCAGCCACATTTCAAAAAAAGTGGCCGATAAACTGGAAGAACTTTTCAAAAGTAACCGGGCCGACTTTGAAGCCAAGTGGGACGACATTAAAATTTTTATTGAGTACGGCATGATTTCGGAAGAAAAATTCAGAGATCGCGCAAAAAAGTTCTGCCTGCTCAAAAATGTTGACAACAAGTATTTTACTCTCGACGAATACCACAACCACATTAAAACCACCCAAACCGACAAGGACAAAAAGGTGGTTCACCTGTATGCCACCCACACCGAAGATCAGCACAGCTTTGTTGACCTGGCAAAGGAAAGGGGATACGATGTATTGCTACTCGATACCCCAATCGACAGCCATTTTGTAAACCTGCTGGAAACTGAACTTGAAAACTCAGCCTTTGTACGGGTCGATTCTGATGTTATTGATAAGCTCATACGCAAGGAAGATGAACTGCCTTCGAAGCTTACCAAAGAACAGAAAGACAAGCTGTTGCCATTGATCGAAAAGAATGTTGATGGCGATAATTTTCAGGTTTTATTTGAGAATCTGAGCGAAACAGAGCCACCCATGATTATTACCCAGCCCGAATTTATGCGCCGCATGAAAGACATGTCGATGCTGGGTGGTATGAATTACATGAGCAACTTGCCCGAAACCTATATTTTGGTTGTAAACAGCAATCATCCGCTCGTTTATAAAATCTCGGAAGAAAACAACGACACTGGCCGCGAAAAACAAATACGGCAGGCAATAGATTTGGCTTTGCTTTCGCGAAACCTGCTCAAAGGCCAAAAGCTTACCGAGTTCATTAAGCGAAGCGTTGAGTTGATTTAGCAAAAAATTACAGGTTTTTAAGAGTCGCCTCATAAAAAAAATGTCAAATACATTTGGTGAGGCATGTATATATAGGTTACCTTTGTTTATCATCACTTAAAACTCATTATTAATGGAAATGCCAAAAGTACCCAAAGGATTGATTGCCATTGGGATTATAGTAATAGTTGCTTTGCTGCTTTTCAGTAGCATTAGGGGAGCATACAACAAAATGGTTCAATTGGACGAGGCCGTTGAGGGTCAATGGGCACAGGTTGAAAATGTTTATCAGCGCAGGGCCGATCTTATACCCAACCTGGTGAGCACCGTAAAGGGCTATGCCTCGCATGAGCGCGAAACCCTTGAGGCCGTAATTGAAGCCCGCTCCAAGGCCACATCGGTTACTATTGACCCGCAAAACATTACTCCCGAAGCGCTTGTCCAGTTTCAACAGGCTCAGGATGGGTTGTCGTCGGCACTTAGCCGCCTTATGGTGGTGGTTGAGCGCTATCCCGACCTAAAAGCTAACCAAAATTTCCTTGATCTGCAAACCCAACTGGAAGGAACCGAAAACCGAATAGCCAACGAAAGGCGAAAATACGCCGAGGTGGTGAGAGATTACAATACCAACATTCGCCAGTTTCCAAGAAATATTTATGCCAGTATATTTGGTTTTGACCGCAAAACCCAATTTGAGGCAACCGAAGGCGCCCAAACAGCCCCTGTAATCGAGTTTTAAATATGGCAACCACTGCACGCAACTTATTCTCGGATAAAGAAAAAAATGAAATAATGCTGGCAATTGCCAGTGCAGAGTTGCATTCTTCGGGCGAAATAAGGGTGCATATAGAACTTGACTGCAAGGGCGACATTATGGACCGAGCGGCTACAATCTTTAAAAAACTTGGCATGGTGAAAACCCATGAAAGAAACGGTGTGCTGTTTTACCTTGCCATAAAACCCCGCAAGTTTGCGATTTTGGGCGATGCAGGCATAAACAAAATGGTGCCGGCAAATTTTTGGGAAGATATTAAAGCCGGGATGCTTGCCAGTTTTGCTGAAGGCAATTTTGCCCAGGGCCTAATTTCTGCCATTAGCCAAACAGGTCACCAACTCAAAATGCACTTCCCATGGCAAAAGCACGATGCCAACGAACTTCCCAACGATATTTCATTCGATGAATAAAACACGGATAAACAAAATTTCTGCCCGCGCATCAAAAGCCATTTCAGCCACTGTTTTGGTAATAGTATTTGTTTTTTCACTTTCGTGGAAGGCATTTGCAGCAATACCCAATGCGCCCGTGCCTCCGGTAATGGTGTCAGATTTTGCGCAAATGCTCGATGAGGGTCAGCGCCAAAATCTTGAAATAAAACTCAGCCAGTATGCTGCCCAGCATGGAACTCAAATTGTCGTTGTTACCATTGGCGATCTTGGCGGGATGGACCCTGCCGATTTTGCCGATCAACTTGCTGAAAAGTGGGGGGTTGGTCAGGCCGGAAAAGAAAACGGGGCGGTAGTACTTGTAAATCCGGGACAGGGAAATGAGCAGGGTAGGGTGCATATATCAATTGGATACGGGTTGGAGGGTGTAATACCTGATATTACTGCCAAACATATTATTGACCGCGAAATTGTTCCCAATTTTCGCGAGGGCCGTTTTTACGATGGCATTGACCAGGCTACAACCATACTTATGCAACTGGCCGCCGGCGAATTTCCGGCTTCAGAGTACAGCCAGGCTGAGGAGCCTTCTTTAATTGGTATGGCAATATTTATCGTTCTTGCCATTTTCTTTGTTGCCCTGCTTTCGCGAAAGCGCAATGCACATTACAGCCCAGGCAAAGAAATTCCATTCTGGACACTCCTTTGGCTTATGAGCCAGGGAGGCCATGGCAACAAAGGTTCATGGGGCGATTTCACAGGCGGAACAGGGTCGTTTGGTCGTGGCGGATTTGGCAGTGGTGGCGGATTCGGAGGTTTCGGAGGCGGAAGTTTCGGAGGTGGAGGTGCAGGTGGTTCGTGGTAAGGATGTTGTTTTGCGCTCAATCAGTACTTATATTTTTTAATAGCCTGGTCAGATTCCCTCTTTTTTAAACTCCCGATATTACTCAACCAATTAAAGTATTTGTATTTTTGCTTCAAAAATTAAACTTATGTTTGAAGCCCTGCAAAAAATGGACTCCACCGTTTTGAACTTCTCAGATGGTGGACTTTTTATTTTGAACCTTACCATTGCATTTATTATGTTTGGTGTGGCCCTTGAGATTAAAGTAAGTCACTTCATGGAGCTTATCAAGCGCCCCAAACCTGTTGTGGTGGGAGTAGTTTCGCAATTTATCCTGCTGCCAATATTTACCTTTGCTCTGGTATTGGTTTTCTGGAAAAGCCTTACCGTTGGGGTGGCCATGGGCATGATTTTGGTAGCGGCTTGTCCCGGAGGAAATGTATCGAATTTTATTTCGACCCTGGCCAGAGGAAACCCGGCATTGTCGGTAAGCTTAACCGCCATTGCAACCATTGCTGCTATAGTTATGACTCCGTTCAACTTCTTTGTTTGGGGAAGTTTGTATAGTCAGCTTGGACCCTGGGCACAAAACGACCTTCTTCAGGAGTTGCGTATCAACCCCATAGCTATGTTCAGAATAGTGTTTATTTTGCTTGGGGTTCCCATAATTGTAGGTATGGCAACCAATCATTATTTACCGGTATTTGCTGAGAAAATCAAAAGACCGATTCGCATATTCTCCATATTATTTTTTGTTGCTATGCTGGTTGTTTTATTTTCGAGCAATTATCAGCATTTTCTCAAACACATTGGCTGGATTTTTCTTATAGTTTTGCTTCACAATGGCATTGCGCTGGCAACGGGTTTTGGGACGGCTACTTTAACAAAGCTTAACTCGCAAAACCGCCGCACCATTTCTATTGAAACCGGCATTCAAAACAGTGCTCTTGGTTTGGTGCTGATTTTTAACCCGGCCATTTTTCCGTCGCACCTTCCTACGGGCGGTATGGCCATTGTTGCTGCATGGTGGGGTATTTGGCACATTTTGGCAGGGCTGTCCATTGCTTCTTACTGGCGCACCAAAGAATACCGCTACCCATGAAACTGAAAAAGAAAAGACACCTGTTTCGCGATTCAGCAAAGTGGCGCTTGCTCTCGTATTATGTCTTTTTTCTGATGAGGTTGTTTTACCGCAAAATTACGGTGGAGGGTAAAGAAAATATTCCTGTTCACGGGCCTGTTATTTTTGCTCCAAACCATCAGAATGCCCTTATGGACCCTCTAGCCATTCTTTATGCTGCCCGCAGGCAAACCGTTTTTCTGGCCAGGGCCGACATTTTTAAAATTCCGCTGCTGCGCAACCTCTTTTTTTGGTTAAAAATTATTCCGGTATTTCGCATTCGCGATGGAAAAGAAAACCTTGGCAACAATGAGGCTTCTTTTAATGTGGCTGTTGAGGTACTCGAAAACAAACGCTCTGTCTGTATTTTTCCAGAAGCAGCCCACACCAACCTGCGCAGTCTGTTGCCGCTTCGAAAAGGAGTGCCCCGCCTTGCTTTTATGGCCGAAGAGAAAAACAATTTCAAATTGGGCCTGAATGTAGTGCCGACCGGCATTTATTTCGATAATTATGAGCACATGCGCAGCGTTTTGCACGTACGCTTTGGCAAACCCATTGCCGTAAACCAATTTGAAACCGAATATGGGCAGAATCCGCAAAAGGCCATGCTTACCTTTCGCGACAAACTCACCGATAAACTCTCAGGGCTGGCTCTTGATATTAAAACCAGGGAATATTACGATGTGTTTTACAGCCTTAGCCACATGTTTTCAGAACCATTGATAATGGCAGAGAAGAAAACTAAGCTCCGACAGGAGCATCGCTTTCTCAAACAAAAGGAAATGGTTGCTGCATTTGAAGATAAACTGGCAAAAGACCCCGAGTACATGTTAGAGTTCAGGAGTAAAGGACTGCGGTTTTTAAGAACTTTAAAAACCCATGGTATTAAATGGGAATTCTTCAGTCTTCCTTCTCATGGGTTTTTCAGGCTTCTGTTCGATTGTTTGCTTTTGCTGCTAACACTACCTGTCTTTTTGTATGGCCTTATTAACAATATCCTGTTTTACGGAAGTGTAATGGTGCTTGTAAAAAAAATTAAAGACCATCAATTTCACAGTTCAATAAAATTTGTATGGGGCTTGGCTGTCAGCCCGCTTTTTTATGTGATTCAAAGCATTGTGGTTTATGCCCTTTCGGGAAGTTTTTTTGGGAGCATTGCATATTTGGCTTTATTGCCGGTAACTGGCTTTTTAGCACGTATTTGGGTGGCAAATTTCATTGAAATATTGCAACAACTCAAACTTTACTGGTTGAAACGAACCAACAACAAATCATTTTTTGAAATAGTTAAAGACTGGAATTCGTTCAAGGCAGAAATACAGTCAGTTTGCCTGGCTGGTAATCAAAGCAGGTTAAGACACTAATACTGGCCTGATAATACAGCCCTGGCTGTTATTCGCGCGTGAATTACGGGATTTCTCGCTTCGCTCGAAATGACAAGGCTTTTAGGGGTTTTGGAGAAAATAGGGGGTGGGCGGCAGCTTTGCTGCCGGTCAACACCTATCAAATAACTAACTATCAGTCATTCAGAACGTAGTGAGGAATTTCGAACACGTAATTGTTTATTAGATTTTATCGGACAATAGTGATTATTTTTTTAATGATAATTTAATGCTATTGGTTTACACATAATTGCAGTAAAATGAAAAAGGCTGCCTCATGATTTTGAGGCAGCCTCTGGCTTTTCAGCAACTAATAACTAAGGTGGTGTTGTTCTTATTAGTTATCGTTGACTCTTATAATACCATCAGTTTTAAAACGTGTATTTTGCAGTTCATTAGGATTATCCTTGATAACAAGTATTATATCATTGAAATCTTTATTGCTGAACGGCAATTCTATATCCTCGAAAGTAAGTACGAGGTCATTGCAACCAGACTCAATAAATAATAAATGTTGCTGGTTGTTATTTGGGTTAAGGTTGGTATTGGTGTAGTGGGTATAAATTCCGGGTACCATCTGACCATTGGCCCACCCCTGAACAACAAGGTAAAAGCCAATAACAGTATTTGCCGGGAATGGTTCGGTGCCTAACTGAACCAAATCGCCCGTAACCAATCCTCCACCTTCACCTGTACCTGACACGTTAGGGAAAACAACATATTTTTGCAGATCCTGTATTGAGGTTGGCGGATTGTCTGCCGGGTATGCATAATAACCGAAAGTGTTTTTCAATCCGGCGTCTTCTCCCACAAACTTCACGAAAACATTGGTGGTTTGAGCAGTTGTAACATTTAGGGTAACCCCCTGCCGGAAAAGTTTTGGCCAGTTAATCTGTGCGTTCTGACTCTCAGGAAACATTTGCCTTATAGCTGTAAGCAATGTAGGGCAAGGTTGTGTTGGTATAATGTCGGGAGGAACCCCTTCATCCTTGCTAATTGAAAGTATTTTGAGACCGCCCAAACCCGAAGCAACAAAAACAATGTTGCCGCTTGACTTAACAAAATTGGTTGAACTCTTGTCTTCAAAGTCCATGCGGCCCTTTAATACAATCTGATCATTTTGCGCTGGAACCAGTTCTCCAACTGTCACCCCCGATACACCATTGCCCATGAACAGGAGAGGGTGGTTAAACGATACGCTGTTGGTAACATGGTTTGAGTCAATATCTCCTGCCGGAGTTTCAGGTTTAGGAATATGTTGCTTTATTGTTCCTAAATTAGTATTTACATTTAAAACTCGAATTCCTTCCTCGTTGAGGGCTGCAAACAAATACTCGTTGGTTGCCGCAACCTCTGACTTGGAGAAGGGGGTGTTTGCTCCTCCAATAGGATAGGAATTTAGAAAATGAGTGGTGTTCTTATCAAAAACCCTGATGGTTCCGGGCTGACCCGATAAAACAAATACATGGTTGTTATTGGCCGTAACCGATCTTGCATCGGGAATGTTTTCTTTTCTTACCAAACCGTATAACTGATTCAGTATGGTAAGGCCTCCGGTATTTCCGCTTGTTACATAAATTTTGTCTTCGCTTAGGAAAATACCATTTGCCGAAAATGACGGAATATCAACAATTGTGTCGATGCCAAGTATTTGCATATTAGGGTTTACTTTTAATACCTTGAAGCTGGCTGGATCTTTAAATCCATATTCTTCAAATTTGCCTGCTGCTCCAACCAGATAAACCTTCCCATTATCATAATAAACTGCATTAATGTCAGATTTGGGAAAAATTGCCTGCGAAATAATTCTTGGGTTATTGAGTTCGCGTACATCAAAAATCTCCAATGCACCCCCAAAATCATTTCCTTTGAGGTTGTAACTTACGAATGCGAAATTATCAGCGAAAAACACGTGTGTAGCCATAAGCGTACGGCCATTATGCACGGGAGGAGCAACTTCAGCAGTAAGCCTGAATAAAAAGTTGCTTCGCAGGTCAATGACTTTTGAGGTAGTTTTTAAATTATTATCTCTCAAATATTCTGGAATAATTCTTACAACCACATTCTTCGTGCTCAAACGCCTGCTCAGTTCAGAGGCATTATTTATTATTATAAGGCCCTCTGCAGTGGTAAAATCGGAACCAGGAAGATCTTCCAATTTATCTTTGTCGCATGCCGTTGGAATCAACAACAGTGTCAACAAAGCCAAAGAAATTAGTGTTTTGATTCTATTCATATTAAGGAGGTTTTAAAGCCGGTTAGGAAATTAAATTCTTAGATTAATACAAATATATTATTTTTTTTTGGGATTATTTGAAAAAAGCTATAAAAATCTGTTAATTCTTTATTAAAATTAACATTAACAAAAGATTAAAACCACCAAGGTCTGGTTATTAGCGATAAAACAATTACTGATTTTAGTTTTTTAGTTGAGAAAGAAAAAAAAGGAGAGCATTACAAATTTTTAAGGGTGTAAAGGCCCCTTGCATCACCGTACTAGGTTATTGATTAAAACTTGAAATTTTATGACGATGAAACGAGTATGATTGGTAAAACACAAACACTTACCTTGTTTCTGTTACAGGCGGTTTTGTCTGGTCAAAATGTTGGGCTATATTTCTCATGGTTTGGAGTATTTTTCAGAATTAATTTCTTTCTCAAAGTTTTACAATAAACCGTTGTTTCTCAATAGCATGGGCTAGCTTGTGTGTGCTTAGTTGTTGGTTACCCTATTTCAATACCATTCCTTTTAATCTCATCCAAAAACCCGGATTTATCATTATTCTTGTCAATTAAAATCGGTTCTATTCTATCATCAACCTGTCTTCTTAGCTTCCAAAACAAAGGGGTTACTGCAAAATAGTCTTCTGAAATATTTTTTACAACAACGGCAACATCTATGTCACTATCTTCCCTGTTTGTACCATTTGCATAAGAGCCAAAAAGGTAAACTGATTCAAGGTCAAAGTGGCTTCCAAGCAACAATTTATATTGCATGACTTTTTTTATAGCTTCACTTTTATCCATTGTTGCAACTCTTTTGTTATTCAATGATTTCAAGGCATTTCTGGTGAGTCAGGCTTCTCAATAACCTTTCTTTGCATGATGGATATCTCGCTTCAATATTCAGAGGCTTATTCTGGTCAATAAAGTCTTTTTGATCTTCAGTGAATTAGGGGGTTAGAACATTTTTCGATCCAGGAACAAGTATCCCTCGGGATTAATGCAGGGTGCTCCTATTACAATAAATATTCCGGCATGAACATCGTATTCATTAAGCGTTTAATGCTGAAAAGGGCAAGGCATGCCCGTTACCAGACAAAATCGTCTTTAACCGTTCTTTCCAACCCAAAATATCGTTGCAAACAGCCTCCAAAAGCACTAAAACCTGCAATACTTCAAAGAACGTTGAATCTGTTTATCGCAAAATATCAAAAAAACCTTCGTTAAATGCATAGCTCGTTGTCGGACGGATGTAGTTCAACACCGACTCCTCGCTGGGTCGTGCCGACCGCTCAGAATCCTATTTATTGCCTGTATTTTTTTATGATATTTCTAATCCAGTCCTTTTTACTAAATCAATTAATGGAGAATCACTATTATTAATAAACCTTTTTTTCCCAACTAGATAAGGTTCTATTTTTGAAATTACCTTTCTTGTCAAACTCCAAATTTTACCAATTAAATAATCGTCTTCATTATCAGTAACAATCAGAATGTCAATATCACTTTCATCAGTAGCTGTATTTGATAAATAGCTACCATATAAATATGCCTTATCAATGGTTATTCCCTCTGAACGTAAAACTAAAATATACTTTTTCAATATATCTACAATTTCTTTTTTAGCCATTGTAATAAGGTTTTAATTCTTCGATGCTGTGGAATGTTTTCATTTCATTTCCTCCAATTCTTTCAAATACAATAAAATGGCATTTATTTCAGCA
>CAYGDW010000006.1:0-60301 GCA_964348755.1 uncultured Bacteroidales bacterium
ACCATTGAAAGCCCTGTCATTTCGAGCGGAGCGAGAAATCCCGTCATTTTCATCGGACAATGGTGACTGAAAATAGTGTATCAAAATTGTTATTAATTCCCACTTTAGGTGCACTATTATTTAATTGAACCTTGAATAATGTACCGGCAGCCGGAAAAAGGTTTATCAAGACATTTGAAACACAGGAAGTTGTTTAATTATTAAACTACACCCCCCCTGATCATTAGGGGCAGGCATTATTGGCAATGGTTCCCAGCCGGTCAATTTTTCCACTTTCGAGGTATTTGAATTTTGCAATGGTTACCACTTTTCTGGGTGATTCATTAATCTGAAGTAAACCTTCAATTTGTATTTTCAGTTTAAGGATTTCTTCATTTTTAAAATTCCCTTCCAGGTAAAGCACCAGTATCTGCCCGGCTTCGGGCTGATATTCTCCTGTGAGAAAGAAAGGAGTTTGAATTACCCTGCTCAATTTTTGTTCAAGCTGGGCCGGATGAAACTTTTGCCCAGCGCTGATAACCACATCATCAATACGACCCAGCACTTTGAATTGCTGTCCTTTTAACTCGACCAAATCGTTTGTGACTACCGGGCCTTGAGCAACAGCCGGGGCACTCACCACAAGGCAACCACGATCATCTGTGCTCAGCTCTACTCCTTCCATTGGGGCAAACCAGTTGCTTCTGTGTGGGCCATTTACTGCACGAAGCGCCACATGGCTCAATGTTTCGGTCATTGCATAGCTATGCCAGCAAACAGCTGCAACATTTTGAAGACCCTTTTCGATGGTTTCAGGCATTGGACCTCCTCCAACAATCAGCGTTTTTATCAAACTGAATTTTTCGGGATTTTGTTTTAGCACATGGGCTACCTGCAAAGGTACCATGGCAGCAAAGTCAACAGTTTGGCCGAGACCAGATACCGGATTGGCTTCAAGGTTTGTGATTACAAGGTCAAGATCCAATTCCATTGCCCGCACCACCTGCATTTTGCCTCCAATAAACTCGGGCGAAAGGCAAAGCAAGGCTTTCATACCAGGTTTCAATCCAAAAAAACGACCGGTCATGCGGGCACTATTCAGCATTAGTTGCTTATCGATGCTGATTATTTTGGGTGGGCCGGTACTTCCACTGGTATTTTGCAAAATTTTGATGTCGTCGTTGAGCCAATCGGCCAAAAAAGAAACCAGCTTACCCATTAAAGGATTGGTAGGATTTACCTTATCAGAAATCAACCCTCTAAGCCCTGCAAAATCATACATGACCCCATTTAGCGAAAGCGATTTTGGTATGGTATCAGGCACAATTTAAAATATTTAAATCCCAAGGCAACCCAGGTTTATAAAAAAGCATTCCTTTTTCAATAACAAGAGGAGAAGGGATGTTGTTTGTATAAAGCTGCCCGGTTCCCAAGCCCTGAGCCATTGCAGGAGCGTTCAAATAGGTCCATTGTGCAATTGCGTTAAGGCCAATATTAGACTCAAGGGCCGATGTTACCCACCATTTAATGTCCAGGGTGTCGGCCAGCATGGCCCAGGCCGCGGTTGAATAAAGACCACCCAAAAGGCTTGGCTTAAGTACAATATATTGGGGTTTTACAACATTGAGCAATTTGCGTCTTGCAACCGGGTCGCTCAGGCCAATCAACTCCTCATCAAGGGCAATGGGTATAGGACTTGATTCGCATAATGAAGCCATTGCTTCAGGTTGACCCTGTTTTATGGGCTGTTCAATAGAGTGCAGGCTAAAAGCAGAAAGACGCTTTAGTTTTTCGGGCGCCTCAACAGGCGAGAATGCCCCGTTTGCATCAAGGCGTATTTCAATTGTTTCAGGGCCAAATTCGCTGCGAATCAGCCTCAGAAGTTCAAGTTCCTGCTCAAAGTCAACAGCGCCCACCTTAAATTTAATGCATTTAAAACCGGCATCAAGCTTTTCGTAAATTTGTTCCTTCATAAAATCAGGCTTGCCCATCCATATTAGTCCGTTTATTGGAATTCCTTTTCGACCTGCTGTAAACTCATTCTGCCCAAAAACTCGCCTTCCACCATTAATTAAGTCTAGCAATGCCGTTTCGAGCCCGAAGCGAATGGCTGGGTAAAGGTTGCCCCGCTTTTTTGTCCAGCTTTCGTGCTCATTAATATTGTCGCACAGTGTGTGCAGCTCTTGTTCGAAATTTTCGCGTGGATCGGGACTAAGACCCTCAATCAGGCTGCATTCGCCAATCCCAAAAATGTCGTCACGATCCTGGTTTTCAATATAAATAAACCACGACTCCTTGGCGTGAAGCACACCTCTTGAAGTGCCGGCGGGCTGCCTGAAAAGCAGCTTATAGGGAATGTATGATGCCCGAAGCATTTCAAATATTGATTAATATGCCGAAAATTATTGTGAGTAAAAGGGTTTTAAGGGCTAGTTTTCGCAAAAACGGATCGAGCGAAGCGCCACCGTAGCTATTTTTTATTCTGACCAGGTCGGCCACAAACAAAGGAAGGACCACCAAAAAAAGCAACACAAAGGTCTTGACCCCAGAAAGCAGAACAAAAGCAGAAAGAAGCCCAAAGGGCAACAACACTATTATGCAGTGATAAACAAAGGCTGATCGGAGTCCTATCTTTACCACTAGGGTGTTTTTACCATTTTGGCGGTCATTAACAAGGTCGCGCATATTATTGAGGTTCAGCACTCCGGCACTGAGCAGACCCATAGCTGCTGCCGGTAGTAACACCAGCGCATTCCATTGTGTGGTGGCCAAAAACCAGGTTCCTCCCACTCCAAGCAGCCCAAAAAACAAAAACACAAACAGGTCGCCCAGGCCAATATAGCCATAAGGATTTTTGCCGACGGTATATTTAATGGCGGCCACAATGGCAGCCAGGCCTAACAAAATAAAAATGGCCGAAGCTTTGAATGACAGGCTGGTTGCCCAAAAAATAAGCAACAACCCGCTCGCCAGGGCAAGTACCGAAAGCAACCAAATAGCCATTTTCATTTCTTTATGGCTTATCTCCCCGGTTTGTACGGTCCTTTTTGGCCCAAGCCTTTTATCATTGTCAATGCCCGAGCGCCAATCGCCGTAGTCATTGGCAAGATTCGACAAAATTTGCAATAATAATGTGGTGAGTGTAGCCACCAAAACGGCTTTGAGGTTGAAGCGATCATTGGTGGCAGCCACCATACCGCCCATTGCCACACTGGCCATAGCCAGAGGCAGAGTGCGCAGTCGGGCTGCCTTTATCCACGATTTAATACTGGCCATAACAGGCTTTAGGGAAACTTTGGATATTTATGAAAATCAGGGTCGCGTTTTTCCAGAAATGCGTGTTTCCCTTCCTGTGCCTCTTCAGTAAGGTAATACAGCATGGTGGCATTACCGGCAAATTCCTGCAGTCCCACCTGTCCATCGAGTTCGGCATTTAGCCCCAGTTTAATCATACGCAGTGCAATTGGGCTACGTTTATGCATAATCTGGCACCATTCAATGGTGGCCTCTTCGAGCAGTTCTAAGGGAACCACTTTGTTTACCAGGCCCATTTCAAGAGCCTCACTGGCATTGTAAAACTGGTTAAGAAACCAAATTTCACGTGCCTTTTTTTGTCCAACAATGGAAGCCAGGTAGCTGCTTCCCAGTCCGGCGTCAAAGCTGCCTACCTTTGGCCCTACCTGTCCAAATCGAGCGTTTTCTGATGCAACCGTAAGGTCGCAGATAACGTGCAGCACATGGCCCCCGCCAACTGCCCATCCATTTACCATAGCCACCACCGGCTTGGGCATTGAGCGTATGCGGCGTTGCACATCGAGCACATTCAGGCGTGGAACCCCCTCCTCATCAATATAGCCACCATGGCCCTTAACCTGCTGGTCGCCACCGCTGCAAAAAGCCTTGTCGCCTTCGCCTGTAATAATTATGGTATAAATATCCTGGCGTTCACGACTTATGTCGAGTGCATCGGACATTTCAAAGGTAGTTGTGGGTCTGAATGCATTCTGAACTTCAGGCCGGTTAATGGTAATTTTGGCTATATGGTCGAAAATTTCAAACCGAATATCCTTATAAGTCTTAATTGTTGTCCAGATTCGTTTAGATTCCATATTGATTTTTTATTTTTTACAAAGATAAATGCAGGGAAGTGCTTTTTGTTTCGAATGAAGAAAATAAAACACTGAAAAGCAACAGAATAATTAAAGACTACACATAGCCATATTATTGGCCTGCAAGGCTCTTGAAATATGCCCGCAAAGTAGCCGCGCTTTGTTTTGCAGGGCTTTTGATTTCGAGCATGGCCGGTTTTTGGCTTTCGCCGAAAAAAACGGTCAGATTCATTTGAAGGCTTTCAATGTCGGAGGCAATGTAATAACCCAGACCGAATGCCCTGGCAATAAATTCGGCCGAAGTATCATGACTGGCTTCGAAAAATTCTTCAAGCATCCCTGTTTGGTCAGGGCCATCGAGATACCGAAATATACCCCCACCCCCATTGTTAATCATAATTATTTTCAGATTTTTAGGCAAATGCTTATTCCACAGGGCATTCGAATCGTAGAAAAAGCCCAGGTCGCCGGTAATCATCAGGGTGGGTTTTCCGGATATTGAAGCCGCACCGGCGGCAGTAGAAATACTCCCATCGATACCGCTTACTCCCCTGTTAGAATCAAAGCGAAAACAATGGGGAAACTCAAAGAGCTGAGCATAGCGAACCGGGGTGCTATTGGCCAGGTGAATTTCATAACCCGGTGGGATGCTTCCAACAATTTCTTTAAATATTTTAAGGTCGGAATACGGGCAGTTTTTAAGAAACGCTTTATGGGCTGTTTGCGCCCTGGCCGATAATGCTTTCCAAATGTTAGCATAATTGCCAGAAGCAGGCTTGATGGCCGCGAGCAATTGGGCGATAAATGCGGCAGGCTGCATTGGAACGCTTCGGCTTAATTGCTGGTAAGCATCCATATTTATTATTGTCGGGTCAATGTGCCAGTGTGCTTTTACCTTGGCCTTTCGAAGCCATGTTTTAATTCTTTTCGAAACTATTGCCCCACCCATAGTAATAAGCAAATCGGGCGCAAAGTCAAGGCTATTGTCAGGCATGGCCGCAAGGCAACGGTCTGTCCAGCCAATGAAAGCCGGATCGTAAAGATTTGAAGTGGTTTCGGTAATAACCACCACGCCATGATCTTTGGCACACTGGCCAAGTAGGTTTTGCAAATGGTAGTCGGGGCCAAGCTGCCCTGTAATAATCATTTTTTTTGTGGCTCCTTGCCATACTACAATCAGTTCGCTGAGCGCTAAGGGTGTTAGAAGGGCACTGGTCTGAACCACCCTAAAATCCTTTGGAACAGGAATTTTGGGAACCTTAACTCCATAAAGAGGTTCAGAAAACGGCAGGTTAATATGCACCGGACCGGCATCCGGATACACTGCGGCATTTAGTGCTTCGGAAACCAGGCGGTTTGCATACCACAAATCGTCGGGTGTATTGATAGATTGCGGAAGTTGAAAACTTTTCTTAACGAAATTTGCATAAACATTTTGCTGTCTTATGGTTTGGCCGTCGGCCTGATCAATAAATTCGGCGGGGCGGTCGGCAGTAAGTACAAGCAAGGGTATGCGCTGATAATAAGCTTCGGCAATGGCAGGTGAAAAATTGAGTACGGCCGTGCCCGAAGTACAGGCAATGGCTACTGGCTGCTGCAACTGCTGGGCCATTCCCAGGGCAAAAAAAGCTGCACTGCGCTCATCAACAATTGCCTTGCACTCAAAGCCACTACGTTTACAAAATGCGTCAATAATTGGGGCATTTCGCGAGCCTGGAGAAATAATCAAATGCCTGATACCACGGCGGTGCATTAGCTCAGCCAAGTATTCCAGGCCCATACGGTCGTGCAGCATGTGTTGAGTTTCAGTTAAATTTTCGTATGATCGACAGCAGGGTTTCTGCTTTCAGCATGGTTTCACGCCACTCGTGTGCTGCATCTGATGCAGCAAGCAGCCCTCCGCCTGCAAAAATAAGCGCATTTTTGCCAACAATCTGCATACAACGCAAATTCACAAACAATCGGGCACTTTGCTGGTTTGTCAATGGGCCTATAAACCCAGAATAATAAGCCCTATTATGTAGTTCGGTTTTTTGAATTTTAGCCAAAGCTTTTTGGGTTGGTAAACCACAAACCGCCGGTGTGGGATGCAAGGCCATGGCCAACTCCAAAACCGACAAATTTTCAGGTAGTTCAAATCCAAAACATTTTAAGAGATGAACCACCGGACCGGCCACCTTTACTTCGAGCGGAGCTTCATTAATTTCAGAAATACCACAGGATTGCAGCTTTTCACGGATGAAAAAGTTTACCGAATTTTGCTCTTCTTTTTCTTTATCATGCCAATCGGCCGGAGGCAAATCTTTGCTTGTTACAGGCATGGTACCCGCCAACGACATTGTTTGTGCCTTACCATTGTCAGCTTCGAGAAGGGTTTCGGGTGTAGCGCCAACCCAGAGTTTACCCAAACCGTCGTTAAAAATGTAAACAAAGGCCGTTGGATATTTTGCACATAATTCGCCAAAAAGATCGCCTGCCGTAAATGTGGATGAAAGCTCATGTATTAGCACACGAGATAATACAACTTTTTGAAGATCACCATTTTTTAGAATATCAACCAGGTGGTTAACCTGATTTTGGTATTCTATAAAATCAACGCCCACTGTCAATTGCTGAATTGTTTTCCCCGAAAGGGGTTGGCTGGTAAAATTTGAAGGATTGAGATTTGTGTTCCAACCATTTATTTGGAAACTGTTTTTATAAAACAGAAAAGGGAAAGACTCTGAAGGCACGAATGGGGCCACCACAAATCCGGTTTTATCCTTCAGAATTTTCCAATCGAAAGTTTGTTCGAACACCCCTCCAAGCAAGGTAATGGGTTCAATGGCACCAGGAAGCCTGTAGCTGACAAAAGCCTGGTTTTTGCCAAGCAAATTGTTTATTAGTTCCTGAAGTTGCATTTGTCAGGATTTAGGTGCCGTTTTTAGGAATGATAAAGTTTGTGACCCGGCAGCTTGAAATGAGCTGGTTTTGCTCATCGAGAATGTCTATATTCCAGAGGTGTGTATTTTTCCCGCGGTGTATAAGGGTAGCCTTTCCAAACACCCAGTTTCCGGTACCTGCCCTAAGGTGATTTGCACTAACCTGCGCTCCACGCACATCGAACAGCGAAAAATCTACCAATAAAACAGAGCCCAGCCCTCCAATTGTCTCGGCCAGTGCAAGGCTGCTGCCGCCATGCAAAATGCCAGCTGGCTGCAGGGTGCGGTGATCTACGGGCATGCGAGCCAGCACGTATCCCTCGGCCACCTCGAGGTATTCCATGCCCAGGTGGCCCATAAGGGTGTTGCGGTTTATTGCATTTATTTGTTCGAGTGTTGAATTATGGTTAAGCATATCTTTTTATTTAAAGGCCACCCCAAACAGCTCAAAATCAGTAGCCGAGGTAATTTTAACATTTACAAAGTTTCCAATTATGATATCGGCCGTTTTTTCAACCAGTACCTCGTTATCTACTTCGGGAGAGTCGAACTCGGTCCGGCCAATAAAATATTCGCCCTCCTCTCTGTCGATTAGCACATTAAATGTTTTGCCAATTTTTTCTTCATTGAGTGCGCCGCTTATTTCGGCTTGAAGCTCCATTAGCTCATTGGCCCTTTTTTGTTTTTCCTTTTCAGGAATAGGGTCTCCAAGCGCAAAGGCAGCAGTACTTTCTTCGGGCGAGTAAGTAAACACGCCCAGCCGCTCAAATCGGGCCAGTTTCACAAACCAGAGCAATTCTTCAAATTCTTTGCGTGTTTCGCCCGGAAAGCCCACCATAAGAGTAGTACGCAAGGCTACGCCCGGAATTTTTTGTCGAAATTTTTCGAGCAACTGCAGGGTGGCCTGTTTGTCGTGCCCGCGTCGCATGGCTTTTAAAATGCGATCGTTAATATGCTGAACTGGTATATCGATGTAGCGGCAAATTTTCGGATTATTAGCCATAATTTGAATGACCTCTTCCGGGAAATTTTTAGGGTATGCATAATGCAACCTTATCCATTCAATGCCATTTACCTGAGATAGTTTTCCAAGTAGCGGGGCAAGCAACGGCCTTTTTTCGAGGTCGTAGCCATAGTAGCTCAGGTCCTGAGCTATCAGCATCAACTCTTTTACCCCTTTGTCGGCCAGGTTTTGGGCCTCTTCAATCAAACTTTCGATGGTTCGTGAGCGAAAAGCACCCCTGATCATCGGGATGGCACAAAACGAGCACGTCCGGTCACAACCTTCGGCAATCTTAAGGTATGCGTAATGGCTGGGAGTAGTAAGGTGTCTTTTGCCGCTTTCGCGCGAAAATTTTAGCGAGAGGTACTCAAAAAGATCATCAGGTTCGCGGGCGCCAAACCATGCATCAGCCTCCGGAATTTCTTTCTGCAAATCTTCTTTATAGCGCTGCGACAAACATCCTGTTACAATTACTTCATGTACCAGTCCCTGCTTTTTGGCTTCAACATATTGCAGGATGGTATCGATGCTTTCTTGCTTGGCATCTTTAATGAATCCGCAGGTATTGATAATAACAATATCGGTTGGGCCGTTGGCATCGTGCGAAAGCCTGAACTTTCCGGCTGGAAGCTGGCCAAGTATGCGTTCAGAATCTACCAGGTTTTTTGAGCAACCCAGTGTGATTACATTCAGTGATTTCTTTTTCACAAACTTTTTAAAATATTATTCAAACAATGATTCTACAAAAGCAATGCGGTCAAAGAGTTGCAGATCGTCAAGCTTTTCGCCCACGCCAATGTATTTAACCGGCACCTGAAACTGGTCGCTCACTCCTATCACTACTCCCCCTTTGGCTGTTCCATCGAGTTTGGTAATAGCCAGGGCATTTACCTCGGTGGCGGCTGTAAACTGTTTGGCTTGCTCAAAGGCATTTTGGCCAGTACTTCCGTCAATTATCAATAAGATTTCGTGTGGAGCATTGGGCACCACTTTTTGCATTACACGCTTTATTTTCGACAGTTCGTTCATAAGGTTCACTTTGTTGTGAAGACGCCCGGCTGTGTCAATAATTACCACATCAAAGTTGTTTTTTACTGCATATTGAAGGGTTTCGAAAGCAACGCTGGCAGGGTCAGCACCCATTCCTTGCGAAACAATTGGCACCTCAACCCGTTGTGACCAAATAGTAAGCTGGTCAACTGCTGCTGCCCTGAAGGTGTCGCTGGCGCCAAGCACTACTTTTAGTCCGGCAGATTTAAACTTGTGGGCAAGTTTGCCAATAGTAGTTGTTTTTCCAACCCCATTTACGCCAACCACCATTATTACATAAGGCCTTTGAGTAATTTCAAGTGGAAGGTTTTCAAAGCCTCCCCCAGGGTTTTGGGCAAGCAGGGCTACCACTTCTTCTTTCAAGATACGATTTAGCTCGCTGGTTCCCAGGTACTTTTCGCGCGATACGCGAGCCTCTATCCGCTCGATAATGCGTATGGTTGTAGCCACGCCCACATCAGAACTAATAAGGATCTCTTCGAGCTGGTCAAGTACTTCTGAATCAACCTTTGATTTGCCTGCTATGGCCTTCGATAGCTTTCCAAAAATGGTTTCGCGGGTTTTAGAAAGTCCATTATCAAGGACTTCCTTTTTGTTTTTTGAGAAAATATCGAACAGGCCCATTGGATTGCAATTTTGTTCTGGCAAAGGTAGTGAATTTGATTCAGCTAAGGGCAGGCACCACCAACTGCCCGTTTATGAAAACAAAATCAGACCTGCCCCTTTAAATAAAGACAGGTCTGAAAAATTATGATAATACCTGGTAGGTTATTTTTTGCTGAAAAATTCTTTTACCTTGTCAGATGCAATTATTTCTTCGTTGAATGTGTAAGCGCCGGTTTTGTCTGATTTCGACATGCGGATAATCTTGGCATAACCTTTTCCGGAGTCGGTTTTAAGGGTAGCAACAACTTTCTTTGCCATAGTTGAAAGGGTTATTTAATTTCTCTGTGAATAGTTTTTTTGCGCAAAATGGGGTTGAATTTCTTAAGCTCAAGACGCCCGGGGCTATTTTTTTTGTTTTTGGTGGTAACATACCTCGAAGTACCCGGCAGGCCGCTATCTTTATGCTCGGTGCATTCCATTATTACCTGAATGCGCGCTTCTTTTGTTTTTTTTGCCATGATTCGGAAATCCTTTTATTAAATTTTCAGGAGCGCAAAATTACAAAACATTATCCAAAATTCCCAAATAAAATGCAAATTTATTTAAAGTATTTAGAGTACCCGCTCGGGTTGGCGTAAAAATGCATGGCCCAAAGGCGGCCAAATTTAACAATTATTTATTTTGCAGGGTTTAGCAAATTCAGTACTTTCGCCAAAGTCAAGCAAAAAGGGATGGAGGAGCTGCGTGGTTGGTCATCCCGTTTATTTATTTTTAGAAACAATCATTTATTATGTCACAACCAAAAGTTATTTCTTTAACCTACGTATTGCGAGCCGGGAGCGCTCAGGGTGAAATTATTGAAACAGCCCAGGAGAGTAATCCTGCCCAGTTCCTTTTTGGATCAGGTAATCTTTTACCCGACTTTGAAAACCAGGTTGCAAATCTTAAGCAGGGCGAAGCTTTTGAATTTACCATTGAGTCTGAAAGCGCTTACGGGCCGGTTTCTGATGAGGCGGTGGTTGATCTGCCAAAAGACATTTTTGTAATTGAAGGGGAATTGGCTACTGAAATGCTGGTAGTTGGCAATATGGTGCCCATGCGCGACCAGGACGGCCACCCCTTAAATGGCAAAATCCTTGAAGTGGGTCAGGATACAGTTAAAATAGACTTTAACCATCCACTTGCTGGCCTTGACCTTCACTTTAAGGGAGAGGTTCTTCAGACCCGCGAAGCCACCCCCGAAGAATTGTCGCACGGGCACGTGCATACGGGCCACGACGGTCACTAATTCTGATTAAATTTTTCTGAAAAGTTTTCCCCGAAAGGAATTATCTTTTTAATTGCCACCGGTTGCAATACTTAGTACTGGTGGCATTTTTATATGATTTACCTGGGGTTTATTGTTTTAGGGTTTTGAGCAAACAGATATGAATGGTTACGCCTAAAGCAATAACTACAAGCAATGCCCTTACCCACCAAAGGTTTACAGCAAAAATTGCCGACCCGAGTATTGTAATCCACAACATCGAAATGGCCCAAATCTTTACTTTAATTTCAACCCCGCCCTTTTCCCGGTAGTTTCTGATATTTTTGCCCAGGTGCCGGTGGTTGATCAGCCAGAAATAAAACCGCTCGGAACTTCGCGCATAACACCAGGCCGCAATCAATAAAAATGGGGTGGTGGGCAGCAAAGGCAGCGGTATGCCTATTAATCCAAGCGTAAGCGAAATGCTGCCGCAGGCAATGTAAAGATTTCGCTGCCAGGGCTTTAAATTTTTTCTATACCCTTGTTCCGCACCTGAATTTCCCTTATCTTCCACAAAAAAAGATTTTATTTTGAAAACGCCTGACCAATTTTTTTATTAAGAGATTAGGGCCGAACTTACTGAATTCTTTGGTAATTTTATCGAAATTACCGTTTCTGCATTTTTTGGCCGTAATGATAGCCGGGTGGCAAAATTACGCCAAATATTACAAAGCATTTAGTCTTTATTTACAACAGCGGGCAGCTATGGAAACACAGATCATAAAAGAGAAGTCGTTCTTTCTGAACAACAGTTCGCTTCAAAGGTTTTTTGTCAGAAGTATGCTCCCTGCAACTGGCAAGCCCAAAGGGATACTTCAGATTAGCCATGGCATGGCAGAGCATGGCGGGAGATACCAGGAGCTGGGCGAGTTTCTGGCTCAAAACGGATATGGTGTATTTGTTTCTGACCATCCGGGCCATGGCCAAACGGCCGGCAACACAGCCAGGCTCGGACACCTGCCCAACAGCAATGGCTGGGAATTGATGCTTGAAAATATGCGCGCCTTATACACCCATATTAGGCAAAACCTGCCGGAAGCCCCCGTATTTGTGCTTGGGCACAGCATGGGTTCGGTTTTGGCACAGCATTTTGCCTCTGTTTACCCAGTATATATACAAGGCCTTATACTTTCGGGAACTTTCGACACGCCCAGATCTCTGCTTTGGCTTTCGCTCCAGTTTATAAGGCTTCAAACTCTTTTAAGAGGTGCACAATATAAAAGCAAATGGTTTAACGGTCTTTTTTACTACAACTTCAATCGCCATTTCTCGCCTAAACCCACACATTACGAATGGATTTCGTCAGACCGAACCCAGGTCGATCAATATGTGGCCGATCCGTTTTGCGGGTTCCAATGTACCAATGCCTTTTTCAACAACCTTTTTAAAGGAATCGGTGAAATGAAAAAGACCAGCAAAAATCTGAAATACAGAAAAACATTGCCTATATTGATTTTTGGTGGACAAAACGACCCGGTTGGAAATTTCGGGAAAGACGCCATGAAGATTCATCGCAAATTTTTGAAACAACGGTTTCAAAACCTGAAGGTTAAGATTTTTCCAGGAAGGCACGAAATGCTTCGCGAGCCAGAGAAGGATAAAGTGTTCTTTTTAATTTTAAATTGGATGGAGGAATTCCTGCACACAAGGTAATCCCCTCCTTACCACCCTCAGGCCATCATTTTCGGAATGGTGCTTTCATACAATTCATCGAGCTGCTCAATGCTTCCAAACGATTGTCCATCAACAATGGCGTCGGTTCCGATTACTTCGCCCAATAGCGAAAACTCAGTATTGGTCCGGGCCAGGAAAGCGGCAAATTCGCCTTCGTTTTCGGGCTTAATCGAAACCACCACACGGCTCTGGCTTTCGCCAAAAAGGAAAGCATCGCGGCGGAATTCGGGGTCGGTATCGATACTAAACCCCAGGTTGTTGACTCTTGACGATTCAAACAGAGTTATAAACAAGCCCCCATCTGCCACATCGTGGGCCGACTCTATAAGGCCTTCACGAATAAGGCCCAAAACAGATTTTTGCAGTTCATATTCTTCATCCAAATCGAAACCAGGAGCTGGTGACAGTTTCACTTTGTGGTAGCTGTAGAGGTACTCTGAGCTGCTTATATCGTTGCGCGAGCGGCCAACCAGGTAAACCAGGTCACCTTCGCTCTTAAATCCAAGCCCTGTTATGAGGGCCTTGTCTTCAACTACGCCAAGCATTCCAATGGTAGGTGTCGGAAAAACGGGCTCTGTATTTCCATCGATAGTTGCCTGATTATAAAAACTCACGTTGCCACCTGTTACCGGGGTTTCGAACCTTTGGCATGCTTTGGCCATTCCTTTAATTGACCCTACAAATTGCCAGTACACTTCGGGATTGTATGGGTTTCCGAAGTTCAGGCAGTTGGTAATGGCCGAAGGAACACCGCCGCTGCAAACAATGTTGCGTGCCGCCTCGGCTACAGCAATTGCACAGCCCTGCTCAGGGTCGGCATGTACATAACGCGCGTTGCAATCCACAGTCAGGGCCAGGGCTTTGTTGGTACCTTTCAGATTAACAATGGCGGCATCGGCCCCAAGATTGGTACTCATATTTTTGGTACCCACCATGGTATCGTACTGTTCAATAACCCATTTTTTGGAGGCAATATTATGATGGCAAACCAAAAATCGGGCTACTTCCCTTAGATTTTTTGGCTCCTTTACCTGGTCAATTTTAAATTGGTCCTTCTCTTTGAAGTAAGCAGGTTCGCTATACTGGCGTTCGTAAACGGGTGCACCGCCCCCTAACACCAACGAATCGGCCGGTACCTGGGCAACCAGTTGGCCATGCATATAATATTTCAGAATGTCGCCTTCTATCACCTGGCCAATTTGCACACAATTCAAATCCCACTTGTCGAAAACGGCTTTTACTTCTGCCTCCCTTCCCTTATGCACAACCAACAGCATACGCTCCTGCGATTCGCTAAGTAAAATTTCGAAGGGGTGCATATTTTTCTGGCGCATGGGTACCCTGTCCAGGTGAATCTCCATGCCGTGCCCGCCTTTGGCCGACATTTCGCTGGTTGAACAAGTTATACCGGCAGCGCCCATATCTTGCATGCCCACTACTGCACCGGTTTTTATTACTTCCAATGTGGCCTCGAGCAATAGCTTTTCCTGAAAAGGGTCGCCAACCTGCACAGCAGGTATTTTATCGGCCGAAGCCTCGGTAATGTCCTCGGAGGCAAAAGTGGCGCCATGTATACCGTCTTTGCCGGTGGAAGAACCCACAATAAATATCGGATTACCAACGCCATAAGAAATTGCCGAAATGGTATTGCCCGTTTTGACAATTCCCACCGACATGGCATTTACAAGGGGGTTTGTATTGTAGCAATCGTCGAAAAAAACCTCGCCGGCCACAACCGGCACTCCGAAGGCATTGCCGTAGTCGCCAATGCCTTTTACCACACCCTTGAGCAGCCATTTGGTGCGTTCGAGTTTTGGGTTTCCAAAGCGAAGCGAGTTTAGCTGAGCTATGGGCCGGGCACCCATGGTAAAAATATCGCGGTTAATGCCACCAACCCCTGTTGCAGCTCCCTGGTATGGTTCAAGGGCCGAGGGATGATTGTGCGACTCTATTTTGAAGGCGCAGGCAAGCCCATCGCCAAGGTCAACCAGGCCGGCATTCTCTTCGCCTGCTTCAACCAGCAGGTGCGGCCCTTTGCGTGGAAGCGTCTTAAGCCATTTTATTGAATTTTTGTAAGAACAATGCTCAGACCACATGACCGAGTAAATGCTAAGCTCGGTAAAATTGGGCTCGCGGCCAAGAAATTCGCAAATTTTGTCGAACTCCACGGGCAAAAGCCCCAACTGCAGGGCTGCTTCAAGCCCTGACGGAAAATCGTGGGTGGTAGGCTCCATAAGAAGCTAAATTTTAATGTTTGGCAAAATTAAACAACTATGCCAAGCCGCCAAAAACAATTCGTTGTCAATTTACAATTATCTTTGAAAGTTATGACACAAGCCATTTACTCACTGTTTTGGATTTTTGTGTTGGCCCTGGCACTCAAAAGGCACCCGTTTTTCCGAAATCTGCCAGGGCTGCCATACCCTATTCTGCTTTTTTTCTTTTTAATAAAAGCAGGGGCCGGAGCAGCATTTATTCTGATATACACCTATTACTACGAATCGGCTACAGCCGATATATACCGGTATTTTAATGAAGGTAAGGTAATTTATGATGCCCTTTGGCAAAATCCGGCTGATTATCTGCGATTGGTTACCGGTATAGAAGCCAACGCTCCACACCTTAACGAGTACTACGACAAAATGCACTACTGGTGGGACCCCCGGTTATTTCCGGTTTATAACGACAACCGCCTGGTAATAAGATACAATGCAATACTGAACCTGGTCTCCTTCGGAAAAATACATGTAAATGCTATAATTGCCAACTTTGTTTCGCTGGCCGGACTAGTTGCCATTTATAAATTTGCCCTCAGGCAAATTCCTTATCAAAAGCTGAACTGGATAAAATGGGGCATATTTTTGTTTCCATCAATAATTTTTTGGGGATCGGGCCTCACAAAGGAAGCCTTGCTCATACCAGCAATGGGCTTCTTTATTTATTATTTTGACAGAATACTTGGTCCCGAAAGACTTACAATAAGCCAATATGCATTTTTTGCCCTGCTTTTTGCATTGCTGCTATTGCTAAAAGTGTATGTGCTGCTTTTGCTGTTGCCATGCCTTTTGGCATTCTCCCTTTCGGGGAAAATAAAAAAAATTGGTACTGGTAAAGCGTTTGCTATTGTAATTTTTGGAGCAGGTTTGGTGGTACTTGCTGTCAGTTGGCTGTTTCCGCAATTCGACCCGGCAGCAATTCTGGCAAAACGCCAAAATGCCATTATGCAATTTTCGGTTTTGGTCAATGCTGGAAGCATAATTCATGAAGTTTACCTTGAACCCACCCTTAAAAGCATTTTGCTTTACAGCCCAAGGGCTTTGTTCAATGTGCTGTTCAGGCCACACCTTCTCGAAAGCCTGAATCCGGTTATAATTATGGCTGCACTCGAAAATATGCTCATCGTGCTTTTTGCATTAACCCTGGTATTTTTTGCTTTTAAAAAAAAACAACTCAATAATATTGAATGGTTTGGACTGTGGTTTACACTGTTGTTGTTCGTATTTATAGGCCTTACTACACAGGTTTCGGGCACCCTTGTGCGTTTAAAAATACCGGCTCTGCCCCTGTT
Organism: uncultured Bacteroidales bacterium; assembly: GCA_964348755.1. Lineage (GTDB taxonomy): Bacteria > Bacteroidota > Bacteroidia > Bacteroidales > UBA7960 > UBA7960. The sequence continues at coordinate 16,217 of CAYGDW010000006.1, forward strand.
TTGGTTAAGTTTAATAAGCATAGTGCCTTTAGAAAAAATTGAATGGCCGCGATTTCTGAAAAATTTTGCCGCAAAGACTTCCAAATTCAAAACTCAATAAAGCTATGTCGAAAATTACCATGATAACCGGCGCTACCAGCGGCATAGGCCGCGCTTGCGCCCTTTGTTTTGCTGGCTTGGGGCATTGGCTCATTATTACCGGCCGAAGACTCGAGCGCCTGGAAGGGTTAAAAAATGAAATTTACCAATTGCACCAAGTGCCGGTAATGATATTGCATTTTGATGTTTGCCAGCGGGAAGCCACCCAAAATGCCATAGCCACTTTGCCTGCTCCGTGGCAAAATATTGACATTCTGATAAACAATGCAGGCCTTGCCCTTGGACTTAATGGAATTGAAGATGGGAATCCGGACGAGTGGGAGCAAATGATTGACACCAACATAAAAGGCCTTTTGAACGTAACACGGGCCGTAGTGCCCGGAATGAAGGCCCGCCAAATGGGGCATATCATTAACATTGGTTCGGTAGCAGGCCGCGAAGTTTATCCAAAAGGCAATGTTTATTGTGCCACTAAACATGCCGTTGATGCCCTGAGCCAGGGTATGCGCATCGATTTGGTTGCATACGGCATAAAGGTAACCCAAATAAGCCCCGGTGCTACAGAAACCGAGTTCTCGCTGGTACGCTTTCAGGGCGACAATGAGCGGGCAAACAACGTTTATAAAGGCTACAAGCCCCTTACCGGCAATGATGTGGCCCAGGTAGTTGCATTTGCGGCCAGCCTGCCCGACCATGTATGCATAAACGACCTGCTGATAATGCCAACCGCCCAGGCTTCAGCAACCATTTTTAAAAAAGAGTAAAGGAAGATATGGTTTAATACGTTTTGGGCTAATTTTTATATATTTTTGCAATATTCGCAAACTTGTTGTTATTTTGTGCGTATCAAGTAATTGAACCATAAAGCAAAATACATAAAAATCAACATGGGAAAAATCAAGGTTGCGTTGGTCGATGACCACAAATTGGTTACCGATTGCATAGGGATGTTTCTTGACAGTGCTCCCGAAATTGAGGTAACCGGGGTTGGGCATAGCGGAAATGAAGCAATAGCCCTTGTAGAAAAATATGCGCCCGATGTAATCCTTCTCGACATCAGCATGCCCGAAATGTCGGGCATTGAGGTTACCGGAGTTATTAAGAAGAAATTGCCGGGCGTAAAAGTGCTCATTCTTTCAATGCACTCTGATTACGACAATATATCTGATGCCATCGATGCCGGAGCCGACGGTTATGTGCCAAAGGATGTTGCTTCTGAAGAGCTTGTTACAGCCATCACGGCACTTCATGGCGGCAAAAACTACTTCCATGCCCGAATTTCAGACGAGATCGTAAAAAATTATTCAAACAAAAAAAAGAAAACCAGCAATCCGTTCCCTGAGCTTACCCGGCGCGAACTTGAGGTGCTTCAACTTTTTGCCCAGGGCTATAACAACAGCGAAATTGCCGACAAACTGTTTCTTAGCGTTCGCACTATCGAGTCGCACAAAAACCATATTCTTCAAAAAACCAACATGAAGAACTCAGTGGAGTTGATAAAATTTGCCATAAAAAACAAAATAGTTGAACTGTAACAGGATTTTACTTTTAAAAAAGCCTAAAAACCGCCCGCAATCCCAAGCGGGCATTTTTTTTGTAAAAATTGCGTAAAAATACGGTAATACATGCCTTTGCTTTGGTGTAATTTAGCCTCACTAATGCATACGGGCAATGAATAAAATCAGTATCATAATAGTTGAAAGTAGCGATATAATGGCAGATGGCTTGGCGGCTTTGCTTAATGGCAACCAGGATATAAAAGTAACTGGCAAGGCTACCAGCCATAATGCGCTGAGCCAACTTCTTACAACCACCCCCTGCGATATTGTTCTGCTTGGCCCTATTCTTTCCGAAAAATACCCCAACGACTTACGCAAAGAGCTGAAAGAAGATTTTCCTTTGACCCGGTTTGTAGAGATAAGCCTTACAGATGAGCAGCAGGAAATTATAGGCAAGATAAAACTTGTAAATACTGAATAAAGCGCCCCTTCTTTTATTAAACCAGCCAGAATAAATTTTGCATTATAAATCAATGTGCCCGGATATGCATCAATGTATAGGGCATTTTGGTAATTTTGCATAAATTCGCCACCTTTGATGGCTTTGCCAAATTTTGATATACGCCCCCATGAAAAAACTCCATAAACTGGTTGTTACTTCCTATATCGGGCCATTTATTGCAACCTTTTTTATTGCTTTGTTTATCATACTTATGCAATTTTTGTGGAAGTATATTGACGACCTTGTTGGCAAAGGGCTTGAATGGTATATAATTGCAGAGTTGTTGTTTTATGCATCGGCTACCTTTGTGCCCATGGCCTTGCCCCTCGCAGTACTGCTCAGTTCAATAATGACAATGGGAGGCATGGGCGAACATTATGAACTTGTAGGATTCAAATCGGCCGGCATTTCCTTGCGCCAGATAATGATGCCAATGGTTGGAATTTCGTTTTTTTTGGTAATTGTGGCATTCTACTTCTCTAATAATGTACTTCCGGTGGCAAACCTCAAAATGCTGTCGCTGCTTTATGATGTACGACAACAAAGGCCTGCATTCAATATTGTTGAGGGAGTTTATTACAACGGAATTGATAATTATGTTATAAAGGTCGATAATAAGGAAGCAGATGGCACCACCCTTAGGGGCATTAAGATCTACGATCATTCAGACCGCCGCGGCAACGTAAACCTTACCCTGGCCGAATGGGGCACTATGGTAACCACAACCGACGAACGAACACTAATTTTTACACTTTTCAACGGGGTAAACTACCAGGATGTATTACAGCAAAACCCCCGCGACCCTGAAAAGCCATTTCGGCGAACCTACTTCAGAGAGCAAATGATGCGGTTCGACCTCAGCGCATTCGACCTGGCACGCACCGACGAGGAATTGTTTAAAAGCAACTTCCAAATGCTGAGTATCGACCAGCTTATCTTTTTCGAAGACTCGCTATCGGCCGAAATCAGAAAAAGAAAAGACCTGTTCAGGACTGATTATTCGAGCAGGCTGATTTATTTTTTCAGAACAAACCCGGCAAAGATTGACACCATATCGCAGGAAAATATAAAGCAGGTTGACTTTTCAAAGGCTGTGCACCCAAGCAACGTGCAGGTAGTTATTGACCGGGCAATGTCGCTGGTTCGAAGCAATAAAGAACAGGCCTACTTTTTACAGGAGGAGTTTAGGCAAAGGGGCCGCACCCTTGCACGATACCAGATAGAATTTCACCGTAAGTTTACCCTATCATTTGCCTGCGTGGTTTTGTTTCTGATTGGCGCTCCGCTGGGTGCAATAATACGCAAGGGAGGCTTCGGGCTGCCTGTGGTCATTTCGGTTATGTTTTTTGTTGTATTTCACGTGCTATCAATTACGGGCGAGAAATTTGCCCGCGAAGGAGTACTTGAAGCCTACCAGGGTATGTGGATAGCTCCCATGGTGCTGTTGCCTGTTGGCATTATACTTACAATAAAAGCCTCAACCGACTCATCGCTTCTCGATATGGACAGTTACCTGCGACGCATCGACAGGTTTATTGGAGTCTTTAAAAAACCCGAAGAAAAATGACCATACCAAACTTTTATTATGCGGGTTTTACAACTTTGTCATAAAATACCCTTCCCTCCAATCGATGGAGGCTCTATTGCCATGCACCAGATTACCGAAGGTTTGCAGCAGCAGGGTTATTCAGTAAAAGTATTCGCATTAAAACTGAATGGTTGCACAGTTTGCCCCGAAAATATTCCTGCTGAATACCGCCAAAAAACCAGTTTTGAGTTTTATGAAATTGACCAGCGGGTAAACCCTATAAAAGCATTTTTAAACCTTTTTACAAGGCAATCGTACAATGTTTCGCGATTTTTCAGCAAAGCCATTGAACAACGCATCGAGGACATTTTAAAGCAGGAACGCTTCGATATTATTCAGCTCGAAGGCCTTTACCTTACCCCATATATTGGTATAATCAGAAAAAACAGCCAGGCACCATTGCTCTACCGCTCGCACAACATCGAACATTTTATTTGGGAGCGCATGGCCTTTGCTGCCAAAAACCCCTTGAAAGCCTGGTATTTGAGGCTGCTGGCTGCCCGACTCAAAATGTTCGAACTTCGGGTTATTAGCAATATTGACGGGATTGTGGCCATTTCGCCCATCGACCTGGCATTTTTCCGCAAAAACGGAATAAACATACCTGCGGTGGTAATTCCGGTAACCATACCAAATACCGGACAACCCGAACACCCGCCGCAAATAAAAATAAGCAGCGTGTTTCATCTTGGTTCTATGGACTGGCGCCCAAACCAGGATGGAATTGAGTGGTTTTTAGACAAAGTTTGGCCCCTGGTTATAAAAAGGGCTCCCCAAATGAGGTTTTTCCTTGCCGGGAAAGGAATGCCTCCCCGCTTTGGCAGGTATGCCTCTGAAAATGTGGTTATTGCCGGACAGGTGCACTGCTCCCGCGAATTTATGGCCGACAAGCAGATCATGGTAGTTCCTTTACTCTCGGGGAGCGGAATGCGAGTAAAAATTATTGAAGGCATGGCTGCCGCAAAAACAATTGTTTCGACCACCATTGGCGCCGAAGGTATTGATGGAGAAAATGGACACCATATTTTTATTGCTGATGATCCTGAAAAAATGGCCGAAATTATTGTTACCTGCCACCAAAACCCCGAATTATCAAAAACCATTGCCGAAAATGCAAAAAAATTGGCACAGGAAAAATTTAATCCTAAAGAAGTTATGCCAATGCTGAGTAGCTTCTACCGAAGTTTTTATGGGGGCTGAGTATTTTATCTGTTACCTTTGCCACCAGCCAAAAAGCAAAACCAGCCCAAATCTTTATACAACTTGAAAATTATCAGGTTTTGAGAAAACGGATTTTTGTGATGTTGTCGAGGGTGCCCTACCCCCTCGATAAAGGTGATAAGCTTCGTGCATATTATCAAATAAAAGAACTTGCCAGGTATCACGACCTTTATGTTTGTGCCCTCAGCGACCAGCCCATACACCCCAAAGCCGAAAAAAACCTCCTCCCTTACGTTAAGCAACTAAGTATAATCCGTTTCAGAAAATCTGATATTGCTGCACGACTTGTCTGCAATATTTTTTCCGGAAAACCATTTCAGGTTGCCTATTTTTATAGCAAAGCTGCTCATCTCCAGGTAAAAAATTTAATTAAGCAAATTGAACCCCACCATATTTTTTGTCAACTTATCAGAACTGCCGAATTTGTAAAAGACCAGGCCATTGACAAAACCATCGACTACCAGGACGCATTTTCGAAAGGCTTACACCGAAGGCTGAAAATTTCGCCCTGGTACTTAAAGCCATTTATTAATGCTGAATATGAGAGGGTGAGGCAATATGAGCATGAGGTTTTCAAAGCTTTCGCTAAAAAAACTATTATTTCACATCCTGACCGCAATTTTATACCCCATCCGGCAAACCAAAGCATACATATTATTCCCAACGGGGTTGACACAGATTTTTTCTTTCCAATGCGATTGGAAAAAGATTTTGAAGTGATTTTTAGTGGCAATATGGGCTATGCCCCAAATGTAAACGGTGCCATTTTTTTGGTGAAGGAAATTATGCCACTGGTTTGGAAAGAGTTTCCAGAGGCCAGGTTGGTTCTTGTCGGGACAAATCCTGGCGCAAGGGTCAGGGCTCTGGCATCAGAAAATGTGGTGGTTACAGGCTGGGTAAACGATATGCGACCCTGGTATGCGCGCGCTAAGGTGTTTGTGGCCCCAATGCAAATTGGCACCGGGCTTCAGAACAAGGTACTTGAGGCCATGGCTATGCAACTGCCGGTGGTTACCTCGCCCCTTGCAAATATTGCCCTGGGGGCAAAGCCAAATGCCGAATTGCTTATTGGAAATAATCCTGTGGATTATGCGCAACATGTGCTAACTTTGCTAAAGGATGACGAATTTTATAACAAACTGATTTTTAATGGTTTTAGTTTTGTCGGGAAACATTTTAGGTGGAGTGCCACCTGCCAAAAGCTCGAAAAAATTATTACTACCTAACCAATACCGGAAACTTTTTGCCTTATGCAGCAAAAATTAAATACCATTAATGAAGCCGTTGAAGATTTCAGGGCTGGTAAAATTGTAATAGTTGTGGACGATGAGAGCCGTGAAAACGAGGGTGATTTCATTGCTGCTGCCGAGACCATAACTCCCGATATTATCAATTTCATGGCTACCCACGGACGCGGCCTTATATGCGCACCTATAACCCGGCAGCGCTGCGAACAGTTAGACCTTGAACTAATGGTTCCAAAAAATACCTCAGTACACGAAACCCCCTTTACTGTTTCGGTCGATTTGCGGGGTCATGGGTGCAGCACCGGAATTTCGGCCTCCGACCGGGCCAAAACAGTAAGGGCCCTTGCCGACCCGGCCACCCGCCCCGAAGAACTGGCGCGTCCGGGTCATATTTTTCCGCTAAAAGCACGCCAGGGAGGCGTTTTGCATAGGGCAGGGCATACCGAGGCTTCTATTGACCTGGCAAGGCTTGCAGGCCTTCAGCCTGCAGGTGTGCTGGTTGAAATAATGAACGAGGATGGAAGTATGGCACGACTGCCAGAGCTTTTTGAAATTGCAAAACGCTTTGACCTGAAAATTATTTCTATCGAAGACCTGATTGCTTATCGCATAAAATACGAAAGCCTGATTGACAAAGAAATTTCGGTTGAACTTCCTACTGAGTGGGGGCAATTTAAACTTACAGCATACAGACAAACTACCAACAACAAACTTCATTTGGCATTAACCAAAGGGACCTGGGAAACCGGTGAAGAAATACTGGTTAGGGTGCACTCTTCGTGCGTTACAGGCGACATTTTCGGTTCGTGCAAATGCGATTGCGGCCCTCAACTGCATCAGGCAATGCAAATGGTTGAACAGGAAGGTAAAGGTGTAATTTTGTATATGAACCAGGAAGGCCGCGGCATTGGCCTTCTCAACAAACTCAAAGCCTATCATTTGCAGGAACTTGGGCGCGACACCGTGCAAGCAAATATTGAGTTGGGTTTTAAACCCGATGAAAGGGAATATGGAATTGGAGCACAGATTTTGCGCGATTTGGGGGCACGACGTATAAAACTGATTACCAACAACCCCAGCAAAAAAACTGGCCTTTCAGGCTATGAAATTGAAATTACCCAAACCATTCCTTTGATTATTCCTGTTACCCCGCACCGGCAATTATACATGGAAACCAAGCGCACAAAGATGGGGCACATTTTATAAATCTTCAACCGGAATCTCCTGCTCAAAACCTGTCTGGCCTTCTGAACGCACCCTTCGTCGCCACAACTCGTGGAGGTTATCAAACTCTTTGCGAAAAAACACACCAATTCCTTGGGTATATGGCGAGTTGGCGTTCACTATATCAAAAGTATTTGAGCGATTAAATGCTTTTACCCGGAACCGGCCTTCAGGAGTCAGCTTTACTTCCACATTAACGTCGCCAATTATGGTGCTGGTACGTTGATTGCCTAAACCGGGGGCATTTCCTGCCACTCCAACATTTCCGTCAATGGTTACTCTGTCGTTAAAAAGCTGGGTAGAAAGGGCTACTTCCAGTTCCTGGCTGCTAATTTGGTCGCCAGGGCGGTAATTTATACCGATGTCGAATTCGTTGCTGATTTGCGAAAGCCAATTACTAAGCTGATTCGAAAGCAATTCAGATGAGGTACTTCCTACACCGAACCCCAGGGCAGTATTGTACTGGTCGGTTGTTGTGGGCATAAAGCGGTTTAACACCAGCAGCGAAAACACCTGTCGGTTCATTTCCTGCTCGGTAGTAATAATTCTTTGAAGCATTTCGCGGGTGCCTTCGTCGCCTCCGGGAATTGCAATATCAAAAGAGATGGTAGGATTATAAAGTTTGTCCCGGAGTATCATAACGGTTTCGATTGGAATTCGCCTCCTGAATGCTTCGGAAGTATCAACAGCCTGCACAAGATCGTATAGGGCGGTACGCAGGCGATACACCGCTCGCAAATCTATATCGGCATCAAGCGGATCGCCCATCCACCTTATTACACCACCCTGTTCAATCCTGAAGCGTTTATTTATAATATTTTGCAGGGTAAAAAGATATTCGCCTTCTTCAATGGTGTAATCGCCATACATTCTGAAGCTTCCTCCGGCGGGCAGTTCCATTTTTATGTTCCCTGCACCCCTACCCCTTATAATATCGCCCATTCGCGAGTCGAAGATCAGTTGAATTTCGGCATCCGGAGTAACTTCAAGGTCTAAGTTCAGGGTGAGATTACTTCCCTGGGGTATTTGAACCGGAGCTATTGCCCTGAGGGTATCTCTTGAAACGAAGGTAATAAAAGTGCTCTCGGCAACATAATCGGTACGGTCTAATGGAAGGAATATCTGAGTTCCACGACTGGTGCGTCCACTCATATTCAGTGTAATATTATCGACTGGCCCGAAAATATGGGCAACTCCCGACCCAAAAGCCCTTCCATAAAACATAACATTATTTTGCCCAGCGCTGGTATTTAAAAGTGCCATTCGCTCAGGCCTGAGCATTATGTCAATGCCAAAGTCTTTGAAAGTTTGGTGGGTAACTCGGCCACTAACAAGCCCAGAGTTTCCAAAAGTATCGTTGATTACCATATTCTCAAAAGAGAATTGATTTTTGGTAATAGTCAGGTCGTGGGTAAAAGTGTAAGAAGTGTTCAAAAAATTTATATTTAAGCCGGCCCTGGCCAATTTTAGCCGGCCCGATAGTTCGGGTTGGTTTAGTGGTCCTTCGAGCCTGAGCCTACCGGTGGCAAGGCCGCGGAAATTGCTTGCAAAACTCTCAAGATACCTGCCCCAGATTGACATTTTAAGGTTCTCGGCCACAATATCAAGATCGAAATTGTTGTCTTTGCGCTCAGGGAAGAAATAGCCCGAGGCACGCAGGGGCCTGTTTGAGCCAACATTTCCATGATAAACTACCTCAAGATATGTATGGAACCCTTTTTGGTTATTGTCCCAATGGCTAACAAAGTGTAAATCGCCAAGGTGATCGAAATTAAAAGCAAAGTTACTAACGTAAAGATCGGCCTCAAATCGTGGCGAATCTCTGAGAGAGCCGAGGGCGAGCTGTCCGCTTATAGCCCCCTCGAAGTTCATATTCTTTAACCTGAGCAATTGCGAGAGGTTGGTAACATCAAATTCGTTAAATTCAATTAGCATTTGGTCTTCGGGATTTTGACTAAGCAAACCATTAACCAGCAGGTATTCTTCATTTTTAGAAATCATAAGGTTTCTGACTTCCACCCGTGCAGAATCAAACACAACCTGGTTTCCTGCATTGGTTCGCCACGCTGCATCGTTAATCACTGCCAGTGAGGGAAGCAGGCTCAACCCAGTACGATTGCGGTCGAAAAACTGCAAAAGGCCTTCAATATTGCCAAAGTTTCGCTTGCGCGAATCGGGGTTATTCCATACAAGCCGGGTTTGGAGGTTATCGTTGCGCAGCTGGCCGGTAAAACTCAGTTGGTCCATAAAGAGGCTGTCGCTTATCAGCAGACGATCGCTTTTCAAATCCAAATGAAACGTATTATTTTGAGGCTGGCTATTAATGTGAAGGTTGCTGAAACGATTGCCTGCCAGCACCAGGGTATCGGCCCAGGCATTAAACTCAAGCTCTCCGGCTGCCTTTCCAAATGAACCCCTAAGCCCACTGCCCGAAGAAACCCGTATATAAGGAAAAAACAAGTCGGAGAGCATTCCGGTTTCCTTAAATTGCACTACAAAACCGGTATTGCCAAAATAAAAGCCATTGTCTTTTGCAGGCCCAAGGTGCCGGTAAAATGCAGGAATATAAACTTCTACCAGGTTTCGAACCGACTGCCCTATCCTATAAAATCTGAAATGTCCTGTAAGATCGGCATCGAGAAAGTCGGACCTGAGTTGTAGCATTTTGCTTTGGTTTTCATCAATGGTTTTAATAAGTTGAATCCGACCGGTGGTGTACTGGTTTTTTATTTCGTTTTCCAGCGACAATTCCTCATAAAAAAGGTGATCAAGAACTACCTGGCCGGTAATATTATCGAAATCGGAACCCACGGCATTGATAGTGAGTACACCAGAAACCAATGATTCGGCCAGGGTGTCGCGCTGGTAAACATTAAGGCGGGTAAGATTGGCTTGCTCGAAGCGGGCACTGAAATCAAAAACCGGAATGGCTTCGCCAAGGTTAATGATACCCTGAAAATCGAGAAAAAGGTTTGGGTCCTTTACAAGCAATGAGCCATTAAATTTCTGGTTGCTTAGGTTGCCGGCAATTTCAAGGTTATTATAGGTGTAACCCCTAAGCTCTACCGATTTTACCTGTCCGGCAATAGCCAGGTCAACAGTTTCGAGGGTAATGCCCTTCCCTTCAACCTCGGCGTTCAGGTTTAACAACCCTATTTGGTTTTCGGCTTCAAATAATTTGCCGAGGTTAAAGTTTTCGGTTATTAGCTGGCCTTTGTATGATGGCAGCCCTGATGGCAGGTGCTGCCTTACCAGAATGTCGGAGGTTATAACCCCGATGTCGGTTTGCAGTCTGCCAAATGCTACCATATCGTTAACAAAACCTGTTAACCGGCCCCTGAAAGAGATGCGCCCCAGGTTGGCCAGGTTTGAGGGTACCTGCGGATAATTATTTCGTGCCGAAACGGGCAACCTGAAGTTGCTCAGGTCGGTAATGGATGTACGCATATCCTCGAGCGAGAGGTTGATAAAGGTTTCTCTCAGGTTTGGCAGGCCCATAAGGTGAAAATTTCCTTTGAGGGCGGTGCTGCGGCCATAATTTACCGAAATGTTGGTGCCACGAAGGTTTGCGGGTGTGCCCCTGAAGTTTCCGCTTAACATTACCGGGCCATCAATACCATAAGCCGCCGGAATAAAAAAGCCTGCATCAGCCAAATCGAGTTTCGAATCATCAATGCTTACTTCAAGGGCAACCTCATCGAAAATTTTTTCAAAAGATTGGTACCCTTCGTAAGTAAAATTGACTTGTAACTCTAAATCGCTAAGCGGAGTTCTGACAATCAGGTTTTTAATTTGAGCCTGTTGAGGGTTTATTAAAAAGCTACCCGAAAGGTATTGCAGCTCAAATCCTTTTGCTTCTTTAAAGGTAATGCGATTAAGCTCAAATGAAAGGGTGTCTTTGGCCAGTTTTATACCGTCAATAGCCATGGCAAAATCGCCAACGGCAAAATGGCCCGGGTCGAACCCAAAATCGGTTGGTGCCTTGTTATGATCCTGAAACGAAAAGGCCGAACGGCTAAATTCGAGCGAATTACACACTATTTGCCAGCGTTTTTTTTCCGGGTCGGGCTCATCGGCCATAAGGTAATCAACAAGGAATCGGAAATTAAATTCTTTTTTTCCGTTATAGCGGGTAAGACCAATAAATGATTGATCGAATGAAATTTTGTTAATTATAAGCAGCCTTTTTCGAAATGAAACCCTTGAAATGTCTATAACGGTTCGTTTGGCAAATATCATTTGTTCCTGGTGCTGGTCTTCAACCAACATATCTTCGAGTACAACATTCAGAAAAAATGAAACATTTACCCCGCCAACATTTACTCTTGTATCAAGTTGCCTTGACAGGTAGTTTGCAATGCGTTGGCCCAGATATGTCTGCACGCGCGGGCTGCGTAAGATGCCATAACCGATCAGCGGAAGCAATACCACTACTGCCAGCACTATCATTAATATTTTTCTTCTTTTTTTGATACCTTTGTACCCCCTGTTAAAATTCCTAATTGTCGGTAACTTTCATGAGTATATACATTCTCGGAATAGAGACTTCGTGCGATGATACATCTGCTGCAGTTATCAAAGATCGCAAAATTCTTGCCAACTTCATTGCCAACCAAACCGTGCATAAAGATTTTGGGGGAGTTGTGCCGGAACTTGCTTCAAGGGCTCATCAACAAAATATTATTCCTGTAATTGACAAGGCCCTGAGTGTTGCAAATATAACGAAAAATCAGCTTCAAGCAGTAGCTTTTACCAATGGGCCTGGCCTTTTGGGCTCTTTGCTGGTGGGTGCCAGTTTTGCAAAGGCTTTTTCGCTTGCCCTGAATATACCGCTTATTGAGGTAAATCATATGCATGCCCACATAATGGCTCTTTTTATTGATGATGAGCAGCAACCTAAACATCCTGATTTCCCCTTCCTTTGCCTCACGGTTTCGGGCGGGCATACCCAAATAGTGTTGGTACGCGATTATTTCGACATGGAAGTAATTGGCCAGACTATTGATGACGCTGCAGGCGAAGCATTCGACAAGGCAGCCAAAATCATGGGGCTTCCGTATCCCGGCGGCCCCTTTATTGACCAATTTGCCAGCCAGGGTAACCCCATTACTTACAAATTTCCACATCCCAGTTTACCTGGCCTCGATTTCAGTTTCAGCGGCTTAAAAACTTCTATACTGTATTTTTTGCGCGATGAGCTGGCAAGAGATCCGGAATTTATCGAAAAAAATAAAACAGACCTTTGCGCTTCAATTCAGCACACAATTGTTGATATTTTATTGCGCAAAGTAAAAAAGGCGGTAAAGGAAACAGGAATAAGCCAGGTGGCAATTGCCGGAGGGGTTTCGGCCAATTCGGGGCTTCGCAATACCTTACTTAGTATGGAAAAAACCGCCGGATGGCAGGTGTATATTCCTAAATTTGAATATTGCACCGACAATGCCGCCATGATTGCAATTACGGGCTATTTCAAATTCATGCAGGGAAAGTTTGTTGGCCAGGAAGTAACGCCATACACCAGATATAGCACGAAAAAATAACATTTAAGGCCAAATAATGCCCTTAGAAAAGCTGAACCGAATGGAGGCCTAAAAGCAAAAAAGGCTAAATCCATAAAGTTTAGGCAACCGGCGCCTGGGGTTTAAAAAAATCATTTGAAAAGGTTTCCTGGCCGTGGGTAAAAAGTGAGTTACGGCATTGCTAACATTTAAAGCGATTTATTCAGAATCAGGAATGGCAATGCGTATGAAGCGGTCGTTGTAAGCCCGGCCTAATGTGTTCAGCTCTCGTTGGTACTGCAGGTAATCTTTGGGCCTTCGGGTTTTTTTTAAGCGATCGTCAATATACTTGTTTAATAAAAAATCGTAAATATATTGTGCATTCTTTTGTCCGGCAAAAACGCTTAGTTGGTAAAGGTCGGCAAAGCCAAGCGGGAATGACTGATATTCATAGGCCATTTGGCCGGTAAGTGTATTTTTACGAAACCTCCCTTGGAACACATCGTTTGTAAATTGCGAACTGTACAAAACCTGCATAGGGCGCTCAGGATGATTCAATTCGGTAAATTCGAACCATTGGCTTTGGGTTAGAATTACCTGCGGAAATGCAATTTCATATACCGTAGTGTCGTATAGGGTATATTTTAAATCTTTGTCGTTGTATTCCATTGCTTCGAGCTGTGCCACCGAAAAAACATAGGCCAGACTGTCGAGTGCAAGAAACTTTTCTATTTCAGATGCCTCATAGGCTTTTACCCCAAACAATGCAAGGTTTTCGCGCAAAGCATCCATAAATAAATTTATCAGAACCGAATCATTGGCGTGTTTTATAAACTGACTTTCACTTAGGTTAAATGGATCGACCTGCGCTGGTTTAAGGCTGTCAGGGTGAGCAGGGTAAAATTTCCGGATAACTGCCGGCGGTGGAAGCAACAGTACATGCAATTGGGCCTGTTGAGTAACAAATTGAATGGCAAGATTGCGCTGGCTGCTGCACGAGAACAGCAGAACTGCCATCATTAAAAGAAAAAGTCGGTTTGCAGATTTCAAATTTTTTTGCTGATAATTTGGGTTCTAAGTTAACCATTTTGTAAAAAAATATTAAGTGTTGCCCCAAGTAATAATAGGCGGGGCTTTATGAAACTCAAATTTCAAAAAGCCCCGAAAGGCATTCAATTTTTACCAGAAACTAGGCCCTATTAATTTTCTGCAAGAATTTTTTCACCAATGAGTTTGCCATATTCGAAACCGAGTTTATATTCGTTTTCGTGTGGCGAGAATTTAAAATAGACCCCATCGCCAAGTACATTAAGTTTAAGGTTGGTCAGGTTGGCATTAATTAGTTTGGTAGCTTCGCCGCTCCAGCCGTATGAGCCAAAAGAGCCTGCAACCTTACCCTTGTCTCTAATGGGGCTTATTAAAGCAAAGAGTTTGTAAATGGGAAGCAAAATGTTTTGATTTATGGTGGGGCAACCTACCACTATTCCGCTGCTTCGGGCAATTCTTTCGTCAATGTCGCCCAGGGGCATGGTTTCAATATCGGCTACTTCAACGTTAAAGTCGCCTGTGCTGCGTATTCCTTCGGCAATGGCTTCGGCAAGCCTGCCAGTGTTTTGATAGGCCGAAACGTAGGGAATAAACACAAAATCTTTTTGAGGGGTATTGATAGCTTCCAAAGAATATTGTTCCGAAAGGTCAACCCATTTTTTCCAGTTGTTCATTAGCAATGGCCCATGTCCGGTAAGTATGGCCTTAATTTCGAGCGGCCGAATTTTTTCAATGGCCTTAAGCATAAATTTGCTGAAAGGCTTCAATATTACCTCAAAATAATATTTAAAGGCATCGGCAAAGTCGCCCACCTGATGGTCGTACATTTTGTGGTTTGCATAATGGCATCCAAACGAGTCGCAGGTAAATAGCAGCTTGTCGTCTTCGAGGTAGGTGTACATGCTGTCGGGCCAGTGGAGGTTGGGTGCCGAAATAAACCGCAGGGTTTTGTTGCCCAGATCGAGAGTGTCGCCATCTTTGGCAATAATATGCCTGAAGTCTTTACCCAAAAGGTCTTTTAAATAGCCAATGGCAATGCGGCTGGCTACCACTGTGGCATTGGGAGCCACGGCAAGCAGGTTGGCCAGGTTGCCGCTGTGGTCAGGCTCGGTGTGGTTTAGTATAATATATTCAATTTCGGTGGGGTCGGTTACCTTTTTAATTTTATCAAGATAAACATCCCAGAACTTTTCCTTCGAAGTTTCAACAATAGCCTTTTTATCTGCATTAATAAAATAAGAGTTGTAAGTGGTGCCGTATTCGGTGGTCATTACCACATCGAAAGTAACAATGTCGTAATCAAGTATGCCTATCCATTTTACATCGCGGGTAATGTCAAGCACTTCAACGTCGGGTCTTTTAAGGTCTTTCATAACTATATTCACATTTTAGGTTTTAATTTCAACTGTTTTAACCGAAAGGTTTGGCCATTATACCCCAGCCTGCCAGAGGTTTTGAATGCCAGGCCAGTCTGTACAATTTGCTGCAACAAGTTTTGCATTATTTAGTATTGCTTTGGGTGTATTTTAAACCTCTGCTAATTTCCAAATTCAATAATAAATAACACTTTTATTTTGTTCAATTCTTTTTACGTTTTTCGAACCGCTTTGAGTCGCCCCATTCGCCGTATCCAACCTGTCCGCCGGCCATATGTATGCGTGCCTCTAGGCAACGGCTGCACTCATCGGCATCTTCGTCAATGCAGGGCTTGTCTTCATAAAGCAAATAGTCTTCGCGGTACTTTGTAGGCGTAAGGTTGGGCATAATAATATTGGCGCCAACTTTTACGGCCTTTTCGCGGCCAATAGGGTCAATGGCCTGCATGGCGGTGGTGGCTGCAATATTTATGTCTTTCATCATTATGCGCAGTATGGCCACCATTTTCAGGGAAAGATAAAAACGGTCGATTTTTGGCAGTAATTTGTCTCGATATTTATACAAGGGTGTATCCTGGTGCTCAATGTAAGGGCCCATACCAACCATATCAATATCATGCTGACGAAAAAACAACAGGTCGTCGGCCAAGTCTTCAGTGGTTTGGAATGGTAGCCCAATCATAACGCCAGAACCCACCTGATAACCCACCTTTCGCAGCAGGTTCAGGCAGTTGAGGCGAGCCTGGTAGTCGTGCTTTTTGTTGTCAGGGTGGTATTTTGTGTAAAGTTCAGGGTTCGATACTTCAATGCGAAGCAGGTAGCGGTGCGCACCTGCATCGAACCACCGGCGGTAAGTGTCTTCGCTTTGTTCGCCAAGCGAAAGAGTAATTCCCAACCCACCCTGGCTAAGGGTCTTAATATCATTAACAATACGCTCAATACGGCCAACATATTCTTTATCAGTACGTTCGCCTGCTTGAATGACAATGCTGCCAAATTTGTTTTCCCAGGCATAGCGGGCGGCATCTATCACTTCCTGTTCGGTAACCTCATATCGATGGGTATTTTTGTTTCCGGCGCGTATGCCACAATAGAGGCAATTCTTACCGCAAAGATTCGAAAACTCAACAAGCCCGCGGTAATACACTTTTTTGCCTACGTACGCTTCCTTTATGGCCGCCGATTTTTCAAAAATTAGCTTGCGATCTTCCTCATTGGCCGCCAATAATGTTTCCAGGTCAACCTTTTCGAGGGTTTCCTTTTCGAGGATATTTTTGATTGTATTGATCACTTGTTGGGTTTGAGGTTGTGCCTGCCACGCGACAGGCAAGGTTTTTGGTTTTAAGTACGAATTTTATTAGTCATCAAAGAAAATTAATCCTATCCAGTGATTATAGGCAGTTCTCCAAATTATCACATTACCCCATTATCACATTACCCCATTATCACCTTACCACATTACCCCATTAATAAAGCCTTTTCCCGTTGTTCAAAAAAGGTGCTACGGCCCGTTTATAGATGCCGTGCATCCATGCAATGGCCATTCCGTAGTTTGTTACAGGCACTCCTGCATCTACAGCAGCCTTAAGCCTGCCCACTACCTGCTTGCGTGTAATAATGCAGCCGCCACACTGCACCACAAGTGCATAATTAGTTATAGGGTGTGGTGTATCGGCCAACCCTGCCACCACATCGAAATGCAGTTCCTTGGCGGTATATTTAGTCATCCAGTTCGGGATTTTAAAACGTCCGATATCGTCGCACGACACATGGTGCGTGCATGACTCAAGTATCAGCACCCGGTCGCCATTCTGCAGGCTATCAATTTTAGGAGTGCCCTCGAGGTAGTTTTCGAAATCGCCTTTATGGCTGGCCAGCATAATGCTGAAACTGGTAAGCGGAATATGCCTGGGTATTGCTGCATTGGCTTTTTCGAACACCTGGCTGTCGGTTATGGCAAGTTTTGGCTGTGGCCTGAGCTGGCTAATTAATTCCTCCAGGCCGTTTTCTTTTACCAAAACCACTGGGCAGTCGTTATCGAGCACATCGCGAATGGCTTGTACCTGTGGCAAAATCATTCGCCCTTCGGGGGCTTCGCTGTCAATTGGCGTAATGAGCAGCACCATATCGCCCGGGCTGAGCAAATGGCCAAGCAGGCTGCGAGAGGTGTAGGCTGTTGGCGGCATGGCCTTGCGAAGGGTTTCGAGAAGCTGGTCAATATTTGAAGGCTGCAAAGCGCAGAAATCCACAACCTGGGCGCGGTAGTCTGCTTCAAGTTTTTGTTTCAAACCCTCACTTAACATTTCCATGTCAGCCTTGTTGTGAACAACCACAATAGGCACTTTGTACTCTCCACAAGTTTTTACAATGTCAAGCTCGTATTGTCCAAAAGTGTTTTGGGCAATAATTAGAATGGCCAGATCGACTGTGCGAAGGGCTGCCAAAGTGCGGCCAACGCGTTTTGCTCCAAGTTCGCCATCATCGTCAATGCCCGCAGTATCAATAAGTATTGCCGGGCCAATTCCAGCAATCTCCATCGACTTGCGCACAGGGTCGGTGGTTGTGCCAGGCACCTCCGAAACAATGGCTATATCCTGGCCCGCCAAAGCATTGATAAAAGAGCTTTTACCAATATTGCGCCGACCAAAAATACCAATATGAGGCTTCGATTCCCTGCCTTTTAACATGGCTCTTTTAATATAAACACAAAGATAATTGAAAAAATTGGGAGTAAGAATTGAGCAACCAAAAGCCTTGCCATTTAAAACTGATTTAATTGCCCTTAAAACAGTAAATTATTAAGGGATTAAATTTATCAAACCTCGTTTTGGGCAAAACTGCATTTCATTAATATTTATGAAACGAGTAAGATTCGTAAAACTCAAACAAGGATGAACCGAAGTTCAGCGAAGCTAAAATTCATCTTGCGAGTTCCATCCGACCTTAATTTAAAAATTATTTACGGATGAAAATGACGGGATTTCTCGCTTCGCTCGAAATGACAAGGCTTTCGTGGGTTTTGGGGAAGATAGTTGTTTGGCGGCGGCTTCGCTGCCACCTACCCCCTTAATAAAAAGCTAACTGACTGTAATTCCGAACGTAGTGAGGAATCTCAAACAGGTAATTCTTCGGTTATTAGATTTGTCGGACAATAATAAAATCAAAAAAAAATTGCCTCAAAATAATTCTGAGAGTTTGATTAACTTTATAATACATTTCAGTGCGGTCTTCATTTCACCATTATTGTAAGCAAGTATTGTTGCCGAAACTGAAGCAGTCCTTTCAACAGAAATCATTGCCCTTTTGGTTACCTTTTGCAACCTGCTATTTTAACTCAGGTTGTTTTGCCATATTGGGGTATGCGGGTCCAGGCAAGCAATCTTCTAAGCGAATAAAATTTAATTAATCAACCTTAAACAAATGAAAAAGTTAGCATTAGTTTTTGTTGCAAGTCTTTTTTTGACTTCATTAAGTGTACTTGCCCAACAAAGTGAAAAACCACTTATGGCCAAATTTTTGGCCGAAGGCGGAATTGAATACGGTGGCGATGAGCTCCTTACGGTATTTTTTACCAATGGCGGAGACCAGACCATGCTGGCCGGCCAGGGCGGTTATTTGGCGTTGGGTGGCGATTTTCAGTTTAAAAAAATAAAAAGCCTTATGTTACGTGCCACCATTGGTTTTAAATACAACACAACCGCCGCCAGCAATGCCAACATTAGATTAACCAGGCTTCCAATCAATATTATTCCCTATTGGAAAATAAATAAGGATTTCCGCATTGGGATAGGCATTACAACTCACCAAATTGTAAAATTGAATGGCGATGGTTTTATTGCTGATGTAGATTTTACCAGCTCCTTAGGGCCAAGGTTCGAACTTGGGTATAAATGGGTGGCTTTGACATATACAGCCATAAAATACAAGGCCGATACCAACGAGTCATTTTCTGCAAGTTCGCTGGGTGTTTCACTATCGTTTACCTTTCCTACCAAATAAGATTTGCATTGAAGTGCAAAAAGGTAGAAATTGCATTTTGATTAACATTTAGGGAAATAGTTTTAAAAAATTTGCACCGGCTTATTAGCTTTGCAAGAATTTAATTTTTTGCAATATGGAAATACTATCAGGTATAATAAAGGAAAACCGGGAAGAAGTTGCCAAACTTGTAAATAAAGCCCCTGATTGGCAGCTTACATGCAGGCGATTTGATGCGTTGTTTAATAGCATGAGAAATCCGGCCGACAAAATTTGGAGTGAAAGTAATTTCAGCACTTTTAGTGAAATATATTTTTCCCAAAGGGAAAAAGACAAGGGAATGAGCAATATTGTATTGCGCACCGTAAGGGCAATACCCGAACCATTGAAGTACACTTCCAAAGTTATTTTTTTGCAGATGGCAGAAGCTTGTAGTCTGTTTAATGCCTCGCACAAAGTAAATTTCGAAAACGAAGAATTGCCAGAAGGTTATGAAGGGGTAAAAATGATTCCTGCCAAAACCAGGGGCCTGTTCACGTTTGCCGTGCCCACTCCTTCTATATATCAGAAAATAAGTTTGACTTTTGATTATTGGGTGCCAAAGATAATTGAATGGACAAGGGAGGTGAGAACAAAAAAGCTGGATGCCTGGAAAGGGGAAAACATTATGGAGCACGAAAGTTGCACCGATTTTATGCGCATTTGCCTGTTGTTTTTGTCCGATCCCCAACACAATCCTCCTTTTGCCAAGGCCGAAGACCGCCAAACCATGATGAAATTGCTGGGCCAGGAGTTTGTTTGGGTAAAAAAATCGGCAAAAAGAGAAGACATTATTGGCAACAATAGAAATCTGGCTTCGGCATTGGCAAAACTAAATATTCATACAGGCCAGGATATTCCGCTCGAAGCCTGGGGCAGGATTCAACAAGCACCGTTTTTCAAATCGTTTTTCAAATAATTTAAAAATGGTTTGCCAAAATTTATTTTTTGAATTTTGGAGGCATTGTTGTTATACAGAAGTTGTCAATAATAACAGCAGTCTTAAAATCATCACCCTGGAAACCTTGCTACTAAAGGCATTTTTCTACCATATCCAAATGCTTTTTTCGAAACCCTGAGTACCGGTGGCGATTGGCGCCGTTTGTACTCACTGCTGTTAACCATGTGCAGCACCCTGGCTACCAACACACTATCATGGCCACCGGCCACAATCTCTTCGGCAGGCATATTCATTTCAATATATTTATGCAGTATATCGTCGAGTATATCATAAGGCGGAAGCGAGTCGGTATCGAGTTGTCCGGGTTTCAGCTCAGCCGAAGGCGGTTTTGTAATAGTATTTTCAGGAATAATTTCCTTATGACGGTTAATGAATTTAGCCAGGCTATAGGCCTCGGTTTTATAAATATCACCTAAAACGGCCAATCCGCCGCACATATCGCCATAAAGTGTTCCGTAACCGGTAGCAGCTTCGCTTTTGTTCGATGTGTTGAGCAAAACATACCCAAATTTGTTTGCAAGCCCCATTAAAATATTTGCTCTTGCCCTTGCCTGAATGTTTTCTTCGGCAACACCCCTTACAGTACCCTTAAACCAGGGTTCCAGAGTATTTTCGAGAGCCCTAATGGTTTCGGTAATAGGTATAATATCGTATTGTACATCAAGATTCTGGGCCAAGGCCACTGCGTCGGAAACCGAATGGTTGGTGCTGAAAGGGCCAGGCATTAATATTGCTCTGCAGTTTTCTGTCCCGAGTGCATGGGCAGCAAGCACCAGGGTAAGGGAAGAGTCGAGCCCGCCACTAAGGCCAAGAATTGCTTTCGATAGGCCAAGTTTGCCAAAATATTCCTTAATGCCAAAAACCAGGGCCTGATAAATGCTTTCAATTTTGGTTTGCTCATCAATCAAAATCTGGCGTGCCGGCACCTTGTTATTAATAACATCTTTAAGATCAAATATTTTTACCCCTTCTGCAAAAGGTTCAAAACCATCTACCAACCCACCCATGGAGTTATAAACGCCCGACTGACCGTCGAAAATCAAGTCTGTATGTCCGCCTACCTGATTGGCTACAAACAGCGGAATTCCATATTTGCGGGCATTTTCAGAAAAAGTAAAGTGCCTTTGGGCAACATGGTTCCAGGCAAAAGGCGAAGCTGAAATATTAATTATCAGGTCTGGCTTCTCCTTTATCAATTCATCCATGGGGCTGGCCTTGTAAAGTGGCGGTTGCTCAAGGTTCCAAAGGTCTTCGCAAATAGTAAGTGCAATGCGTTTGCCACCAAAGCAAATGGTTTTAAACGAATCGGCCGGCTCGAAATACCGGTACTCGTCAAAAATATCATAGGTAGGTAAAAGTCCTTTGTGATAAACAGCCTCTATTTTGCCTTCAACTATCAGTAAAGCAGAATTTAAAAGCCTTTTGCCAATTTTTTTTGAATTGCGGCCTGGCGTTCCAACTATGGCAGCAATGCCTTTGCATTGCTCAGCAATTTTACTGACAGCTTGCTGGCACTGATAAATAAAAGCATCCGATTCCAGAAGATCATTCGGGGGGTACGCGCAAACCGACAATTCGGTAAACACCACAATATCAGCACCATTGCCCCTGGCATAGGAAAGGGCATCGGTCATAAGGTTAATATTGTGTTCAAAATGCCCAACAATAAAATTGAGTTGTGCAAGGGCAATCTTCATGAAAAATTCAATTAAAACATTATGCCGAGATTTAACTCAAGGAAATTATTGATTGCACTTGGCTTGCGGTTGAGTACCGGGTTTGTGCCTTTGAGCACATTTGTAAAACCATTGTTGAATGTTATTCCACCAAGCAGCGAAGTTCTTCCACCGAGCGAATACTCAACACCCAGGCCAACAATTAGCGAGCCACGCAAAAGCCTGGTATCGCTTTTTATGTCGTCCAGTTCAATCGTTATGGCGTTTCCGCCTAAGGTATAACTATCCTCTCCTTTCGACCGGAGATTAACCCCGGCACCCAGGCCAAATTGCCCGAAGTAAGTAATATATCCTATTTCCTGGGTATGCATTTTTATGGTAAGCGGAATTTCCAGGTATGTCAAACCGTAATTACGGCTAAGGGCAACCTCCTGAGTGGTCGAAATTTGTTCGGGATAATTGAGTTTGCCGCCCACCGTGTTTATGCTCAGTCCGGTAGAAAAGGCATAAAATTCGCCCAGGCTAATGTCGCTTATAAAACCGTAGGTGTAACCAACCTTTACTCCATCCTGCACGTAACCGCGTGTTTCGGGACGCATCCAGGCTATGGTTGGCGATGCCTTTAATCCGAATCGAAAACCCGGGTTATTTTGCGAAAATACCTGTGGAACCAACAGCAAGAGGATTAATCCTGGCAACAAATATTTTTTCATAATTTTGGCGTTTAAATAACATGCAATATTAGCCAAATTTTTTCATTTATAGCAGTATTTTGCAGAGTTGAACATCCTCTTTAACCTTAAAGAATTGCATTTCATGAAATTAATACCAGGTTTCCAATTATTTTCGACCTCTGTGGTGCTCCTTGGCATTTTGTTGGGTTCGTGCCAACACCGTGAAAAAAGTCCACCTTTTCAGGCCAATATTTCGAACATTGAAATTGACCCTGTTTCAATAGGACGCTACGAAGAGGTGCTTTTTAACCTGAACCCCTTTGCCCTGCGCCATGATATTGAACCTTACATTGACCGCTTCAGGGTTTTTCTTGGAGAGGAAATAAATACTGAAGCCGGCCAACAGCAGCTATTCGATTACGTTACCGACCCTCAAATCAGGGAGTTGTATCTCGACACCAGGGAAGTATGGCCCTCTGTAGAAGCACTTGAAAAAGAGCTAACCCAGGCCATGAGGTACTACCACTATCATTTCAGCACCGAGCCATTGCCTGAGTTTTTCACTTACATTTCGGGGCTCGACTTCCGGCATCCTATAAAATTATTTGAAAATGTTATGGCCATCGGTCTCGACAATTACCTGGGTCGCGATTATCTCCTATATCCGAAAATCGGAGTTCCGGCGTATCAAACCTTTGGCATGCAACCGGCATTTGTAATTACCGATATCATAAAAATTTTGGCTGAAAAACACCTTCAGCACTCAGCAAAGGTGCCTGAGCTATTTCTTGATTTTATGATATACGAAGGCAAGATGCTTTATTTTCTCGATTCAATGCTTCCACAGCACCACGACACGCTCAAAATTGTTTACTCAGGCCAGCAACTTCAATGGCTGCAGACCAACCTGGGCAGGGTATGGGCTTTCTTTCTCGAAAACGAAATGCTCTATTCGAGCGACAGGCAAATGATTATCAAATTTATTGGCGATGCACCCTTTACCGCTCCATTTACACAAAATGCCCCACCACGAACTGCCGCATACATAGGCTGGCAAATTGTAAGGGAATATATGAAACGAAATCCCAACCTGAGCCTTCAGGCATTGCTGGCCGAAACCGACTCGCAAAAAATTTTAAAAGGTTCGGGATTCAGGCCTTGATCATGAACTTTTTTCTGATTCGAATACCTGATTGTAAGTTTCGATAAGTTGCAGCACTTCTTCCCTCCCCTGGGCGGTTTCGCAACTGGTGATAACAATTGGCGGGAGAGGTTCCCATTGCTCCGATAATTTTTTTAAATACCGTGCCATTGACGATTGGCGTTGGTTCGAAGTTAGCTTATCGGCTTTGGTAAACAATATACAAAAAGGTATTTGCCGGCTGCCCATCCATGCCATAAACTCCAGGTCGTTATTTTGCGGTTCATGCCTTATGTCCACAAGCATAAATGTGCAAACCAGGTTATCGCGCTTTAGCAGGTAGTTTCTTATCATGTTGTCCCACTTTTGCTTAACCTTTACAGGCACTTTTGCAAACCCGAAGCCAGGCAGGTCGGTCAATAGCCACAAATCATTAATAAGGAAATGATTGATAAGCTGTGTTTTCCCAGGTGTAGAGGAAGTTTTGGCCAGTTTGCCAAAACCCGTTATCATATTTATAAGCGAAGATTTGCCCACATTGGAGCGGCCAATAAATGCATATTCGGGCAATGTGCTTTTGGGGCACTCACTAATTGAAGGCGAACTTTTTACAAATTCGGCCGAACGTATGATCATAGATTAATCTCCAGACAATCAAATGCGAAAAAAGTCAATCTTGCCCCCTTCATTCCTCCAATCTATATAGCTTTTTACAAAGCGTTCTTTTTTTGCCTCGTAAATATCGCCAATGGTTATCAGAATACCGGTTTCCTCAACCCCACCAAAATCATGATTTATGGCAGTGCCAAAGGTTTTCATGGTTCTGCTGAGGGCAGTATATGAACTGATAAGGGGCGGAATATTTTCATTTTGCTTCCTTACCTCTTTCGATAGCAGGTTGTAATTTTCATCAATATTGCTGCCGGTAAAAACTTTTTCA
Organism: uncultured Bacteroidales bacterium; assembly: GCA_964348755.1. Lineage (GTDB taxonomy): Bacteria > Bacteroidota > Bacteroidia > Bacteroidales > UBA7960 > UBA7960. Next base: position 40,927 of record CAYGDW010000006.1, read on the forward strand.
AGCTCTTTAACCGGGGTTTTCAAAGACAAAGGATTTTTTGGATAGACCAGTTTTTCGGGATCAGGATAATAGTTTCCAAGAAAATAAAGTATCAGATCGCGCGCATATACATTAAAATGTGGGTACATGGTAACTTTTCCGAAAAAATATTTCATACTGGGCTGATCCACCATCAATGCGCCAAGTCCGTCCCAGAGGTTATCGAGCGAGTAAATGCTCTTGCGGTTTTCGCGCGAGGGCTGGTAGGCCGGCTGCACAAACGAACGGCCCAGCTCAATGGTATATGGCAAAAAATCTTCGATAAACTTTTCAGAAAAACTAAACATACCCGAAGTGGCAAGCCTGGGAACACCCGGGCTGTAAAACGAAATATCATTGCAGAGCTTATAGCGGTAGCCACCCACTACTTCAAGGTCAACGGGGTCCCAAACAATCAATTGCTCATAAGGCTCCTCTGCCGTATCGTATTGGTCAATGTCGAGGGATTTGCCTGTGCCCCCACCCGCTATTCTGAACGAAAACTCGCGAAGCCGCCCGATTTCCTGCATTAAATTGGGCGAATTATGCGCATTAACTACATAAATTTCGTTAGATGCATTGTTAGTCTTTCGCAAAAAACGATCCCCTGTAAGTTCGCTAACCAATAAATCCCTGTCAACTGGGGCAATCAACTCTTCTTCCTTCTTCATTCCGTATTAATTGTTAAAACCCTACTTTTTAAATTGTAGTTGCCCTTTGGCAATGTTATAAACATGCCGCTTTAAACTATCGGCCCATTGCTGATGCGTAAGTTCATTTGTAAAGGTAGTATATGAAACTGGTTCGCCAAAGGTTAAAGTTACTTTTTTACCCCTTTGCCTAAACATTTCATCAACCAGGTAAAGCATTTCAAGGTTGAGCTTTATGCCCAACCTGCCTCGCCAACGGGCCAAATTATAAAAAAAATCAGAATTGCGACCCTCAATATACACAGGAACAATATCGCGCTGGTATTTTATGGCCTTGGTAATGAAGGTTTTTTTCCATTCAAGATCGTAAATAATATCTTTTTGCTTGCGCGAAACAAGACCCGCCGGAAAAATTAGCACCACCTGCTCTGAAGCAAACAACTCATCCAAAATTTTTACAGTTTCATGAGTGCTGCGGCCATGCTTGTTAACCGGAGCAAACAAATCTTTTAAAGGATCCAGTTCAAGCAATATATCGTTTGAAAGCGATTTCAGATCCGGCCTTTTCTTTCCAACCAAATGCATGAGCGCCATTCCGTCAATGCCTCCAAGAGGGTGGTTGCCTATAACTATAAAACGTCCATCCTTTGGCAACAATTCAAAGTTGTTCACAGCTATCTCAACCTTAAACTCATTATTTAGTATCTCTTCAAGAAACTCAAAGTTTTTCTTCGGATACAAACGATATAGCGCATCGTTCAATTCGTCCTGATGTACAATTTTTTTGAGGTAGCTGATAATAAACTTCGGAATATAAGGGTAAAGTTTAGGCCCCTTTTTTTTGAATACACTGTCAACATCAAGCAGTTGCCTGTATCCTTCCTTTGCTGGCTTAAGCGGGTTGTTGGTCATAACTGATACGAAAATAGATTGCCCGTACTCAAAACCTGACGCGTTTTTTCAGGGGTTGAGCACAGAGCAAAATTAACTATTATTCAAGAAAAAAAAGTAAGCACCTAATAATCTGTAATCCAAAAACATGTGTTTTATTCTTTAATATGTAACATACTTTTTAAATTGATATTCAGGTATTTAAGCACAATCTAACGGAAACAGGGGGTTTGGGGCCAAAAAGTTATTAACAATGTGGTAAAAAGTGGTAAAAAGTGGTAAAAATTGCTATATATTTACACACTGAAACAACAACGTGGGAAAATGACCTATCTGCTTGGCGAGTTTGATTGTAAGGTTGACACCAAAGGCCGCTTTATGTTGCCTTCCGGCTTGAAAAAGCAATTATCGGAAGGCGACCAGGAGCGTTTTGTCATTAACCGCGGTTTTGAAAAGAACCTTACACTTTATCCACTAAGCGAGTGGCAGAAGATTTCGCACGAGGTCAATGGCCTAAACCTTTACAACAAGAAAAACCGTGAGTTTGTGAGGTATTTTTTCAGGGGTGCTTCAGAAATTCTGCTTGATGCAGCAAACCGTTTGCTGTTGCCCAAGTCGCTGCTCGATTATTCGGGTATCAGCAACGAGATAGTTCTTTTTGCATACGGGCAAAGGATAGAAATATGGGCGCGAGAGGTGTATGAATCTATGATGGGTTCCGAGCCCGAAGATTTCTCATCGCTTGCCGAGGATGTAATGGGAAAGATAAACAATCAGGGCAAAAATGAAGACCTACCATGATCCGGTATTGGCTGGCCAAAGCATCGATGGGCTTAACATTTCGGCGGGCGGGCGATATGTTGACGCCACTTTTGGAGGTGGGGGCCATTCTGGGCTGATTCTTGAAAAGCTTGGTCAGGGCAAACTCATTGCTTTTGACCAGGACAATGATGCCGGGGCCAATTTGCCATTGGATGAGCGGGTGTTTTTCCTTAATCAAAACTTCAGATACATGAAAAACTTCCTGAAGTTGTATGGGCTTACTCCGGTCGATGGCATTCTGGCCGACCTGGGTGTTTCCTCGCATCAGTTCGACCAGCCCGCCAGGGGGTTTTCAACCCGTTTTGATGGCCCGCTCGATATGCGGATGAACCAACAAAATAATCTTACAGCCGAAAATGTTATAATGGAGTATAGCCCCGAAAAACTGGCCGACCTCTTTTACATGTACGGCGAACTTGGCAATGCCTACAAAATTGCCGCGGCTATTGAAAAACACAGAAAGGCTGAACATATTGATACCACAGGGCGATTGATTCAGGTTTTGAAAAATCTGGCACCGCGGGGTAAGGAGAACAAGTTTTTTGCCCAGGTATTTCAATCATTAAGAATTGAGGTAAATCAGGAACTCGAATCATTGAAAGAATTTTTGATGCAATGCAACGAAGTACTCAGGCCTGGTGGCAGGCTGGTGGTAATTTCTTATCACTCATTAGAAGACAGGCTGGTAAAACATTATATGAAGGCTGGAAATTTCAGGGGTGAGGTTGAAAAGGATTTTTTTGGCAACCCTCTAACTCCGATGGTACCGATTGGCAAGGCCATAATGCCAGGCCAGGTAGAAATGGAGCGCAATAGCAGGGCACGCAGCGCCAGACTTAGAATTGCAGAAAAAAGGCAAACGGCAGAATAGTTAAAACCATGGGAGTTAACAATTTTAAAAAATCGAATAAAGAAAACTCAAGCCCTCGCAGGGGTGCGATATCTGGTTTTATTCAATCGATGCTCGATGGCTCAATGCTAACCCGTCAAAAAGTGTCGGCTTCCTTGCCTTTTATCTTTTTTATTGCTGCACTTGCCATTTTTTTTATTTCAAACACCTACTATGCCGAGAAACAGGCTCGCGAGCTTGAAACCCTCAGAAAAGAAATAATAGAATTGCGAACCCGCCATACCTTAACCAAATCGGAGCTAATGTTTTTGAGCAACCAGTCAGAATTGCTTCGAAGGCTTAAAAGCAGGGGGTTTGTAGAGTCAATAACTCCGCCTGTACAAATAAGCGATCAAAGCAGTGGCCGCAAACTTTTAAGAAGTATATTTTAACAAAACCGATCTTTCTGCCAGTAAAAATGGAAGACAAAAAGAACATAATACTGCGTGTTTACCTGGTTTATTTTGTTACGGCCGCGTTCGGTTTAACAATTCTGTTCCGAATTATTTACATACAAACTGCCGAGGGCGAAAAATGGCGAGAAATGGCCCGTAATGCAACCCTTAGGTATGAAAGCATTGATGCCATAAGGGGCAATATATGCGCCGAAGATGGCCGCTTGCTGGCTACCAGCATACCTATTTACGAAATCAGGATGGATTTAAGCAAAACGGTAATCAGTTATGAGGTTTTCAACCAGGGCATTGACTCATTGGCTCTGAGGCTTTCGCGAATGTTTGGCGACCGCACCCCTAACCAATACAAATCCGAAATTGTTAAGGCCCGCAACAATCAGGAGCGCTATTTCCTTTTAAAACGCAATGTTTCGTATCACCAGCTAAGATTGCTCAAAGAGTTTCCGATATTCAGGCTTGGCAGGTTTCGCGGTGGTTTTATAGAGATTGAACACTCGCGCCGGGTAATGCCTTATCGCACCATGGCGGCCCGCACCATAGGTTTTGAGCGCGAAGGAGTTTATGTTGGCCTTGAAGGTGCATACCGCAGATTCCTTGAAGGCACACAGGGTAAGCGTCTTATGCAACGTTCGGCAGGAGGAAGCTGGATTCCAATAAACGACCAGAACGAAATCAGGCCCGAAAACGGAAAAGACCTGATTACCACCATAAACATAAGAATGCAGGATATTGCCGAGAGCGCCCTGCTCAGCCAGCTCATAAGATCTGATGGCGATTTTGGAACTGTGGTACTCATGGAGGTTGCCACTGGCAAAATCAGAGCCATTTCGAATCTGACAAGAAACAGTTCGGGGTTTTACGAAGAAACCTACAACTATGCCATTGGCGAAAGTGCCGAACCGGGATCGACCTTTAAGCTGGCATCGATGATAGCCCTGCTGGAAGACGGTAAGGTAAAACCTGATGAAATTGTGCACACGGGAAATGGCTCCTTCGGCTATGCCGACCGCATTATGCGCGATGTAAAGGAAGGCGGCTTTGGAAGCATAACCGTAAAGAATGCTTTTGAAGTATCGTCGAATGTAGGTATTTCTCAACTCGTGGTAAAGGCTTATCGAAACAACCCTTCAAAATTTATTGACCACTTGCGCAATATGGGATTGGACAAACCCCTGGGTTTGGAAATTAAAGGCGAAGGGCTGCCTTTTATCAGCGATCCTAAAAGCTCTGCATGGTCGGGAGTATCACTTCCGTGGATGGCAATAGGTTATGGTGTATCGCTTACCCCGCTTCAAACCCTGGCATTTTACAATGCCGTGGCCAACAATGGGCGCATGATGAAACCAATGTTTGTGGAGGAAATAAGGCAAACCGGCAAAACCATTCAACAATTCAGACCGCAGGTTTTAAACCGGAGCCTTGCAAGCCCATCTACCTTGCGCCTGGTACACGAAATGCTTACCGGAGTGGTAGAAAACGGAACGGCAAAAAATATTTTCAGCACACTATACCCTATTGCAGGCAAAACCGGAACGGCCCAGGTAGCCAACACCAGCAGGGGATATCGCAATCCGGAAGGGCGCAAAGCTTACCGCTCTTCATTTGTAGGCTATTTCCCTGCCGACCAGCCTGCTTACACTTGTATTGTAGTTATTCATAACCCAAAAGGCGCATTTACCGGAGGCCAGGTGGCTGCCCCGGTTTTCAAAGAAATATCCGATAAAATTTTTGCAACCCACATTAACTACCCTCAACCGCCAATCAACCAAAACCTACTGGCATCACTTCCTGCCTTTAGAAATGCCAACACCCAGAATATACGCACTATTTATGCTGCATTTGACACCAAATTGTTTGATAATGTTAACACCAGATGGGCAAGCACCCAGGTAAACAGTGATACGGTGAGGCTTAGGGAAAAGAATTTTATAGAAAACCTGGTGCCAGATGCCGTTGGAATGAGCCTTAAAGATGCCCTTTATGTTCTGGAAAACGCCGGATTAAGGGTTCGTTTTACCGGAAGAGGTATTGTAAGGCGGCAAAGCCTTCAACCAGGAACAAGGTTAAGCGCAGGAAGCACAATTTTTATCGAGTTAAATTAACTAAAGCTAAGTTGAAAAATTTAGGCGAAATACTGTATAAGGCCGATTTGCTCGAAACCCGTGGCGTAATTCAGCGCGGGATAACGGCAGTTGAAGCCGACTCGCGCAAAGTGCAACCCGGAGCCGCTTTTGTGGCCATTAGAGGTCTTACTACCGATGGACACAAGCATATTGAAATGGCCATTAAAAATGGAGCCGTGGCCGTAATTTGCGAAGAAATTCCTGAAAATACTCCCGAAGGGGTAACCTTTGTTAAGGTAAAAGATTCGGCCCTGGCCCTGGGTATTATGGCATCGGGCTTTTTTGGAAACCCCTCGCAAAGGCTCAGGCTGGTTGGTGTAACCGGCACCAATGGAAAAACTACCGTAGTTACTTTGCTTCATGAGCTTTTTTCGCGGCTCGGATATATGTGTGGACTAATTTCAACAGTACAAAACAAAGTGGGGCAAAAAATCATTCCTTCAAATTTTACAACCCCCGACCCCGTGCAACTTAACAACTTGCTAAACCAAATGGCTGCCGAAGGTTGCGAATTTGCATTTATGGAGGTTAGCTCGCATGCTATGGTGCAGCAAAGGGTGGCTGGGGTAACTTTTGCGGGAGGAGTATTTACTAACCTGAGCCACGACCACCTCGATTTCCATAAAACCTTTGACAAGTACCTAAAGGCCAAAAAATCATTTTTCGACCAACTTGAACCCGGCGCTTTTGCTATAACCAATGCCGATGACCGCAACGGCATGGTGATGCTTCAGAACTCAAGGGCAAACAAGAAATCCTACAGCCTTAAAACAATTGCCGACTTTAAAGGAAAACTTCTCGAAAACACTTTTGATGGCCTGCAACTTTTAATTGATGGCAAAGAAGTGTGGTATAAACTGGTTGGCGAGTTTAATGCTTATAACCTGCTGGCGGTTTATGCTACGGCCATTATGCTGGGCTGCCGGCACGAAGAAGTACTTACAAGCCTGAGCAATTGCAATCCTGCCGAAGGCCGGTTCGATTTTTTTACCGGAGCAGGAGGTACAAAAGGTATTGTTGACTACGCCCACACACCCGATGCACTCGAAAATGTACTTGAAACAATTGGCAAAATCAGGTCAGGAACTGAAAAAATTATAACTGTGGTTGGATGTGGCGGAAACCGCGATGAGTCAAAAAGACCAGCTATGGCTGCAATTGCAGCCCGCCTCAGCCACAAGCTTATAATTACAAGCGACAACCCACGATTTGAAGACCCCGGGCAAATTATTGCACAGATGCAGGCAGGGCTCGACTACAGCGGAATACGCAAAACCATTGTGGTAGATAACAGGCGCGAAGCCATTAAAACAGCCTGCGCCCTGGCTGCCCCTGGCGACATTGTACTTGTGGCCGGCAAAGGACACGAAAAATACCAGGAAATAAAGGGTGTAAAATTCCCTTTTGACGACAAAGAAGTTTTAATAGAATTCCTGACCTGAATTAACAAAAAGCTAAAGAACAATGCTTTATTATCTGTTTGAATACCTTGACAAAACCTTAGACATACCTGGCGCCGGTGTGTTTCAGTATATCTCGTTCAGGGCAGGTATGGCCGTAATCTTTTCACTGTTTATAAGCCTGATTTCGGGGCGCCGGATAATTCGCTTTTTGCAAAAAAAACAAATAGGCGAAGAAGTCCGAAACCTGGGCCTTGAAGGGCAAATGAAAAAACAGGGAACCCCTACAATGGGTGGTATAATTATAATTGCAGCCATTCTGATACCCACTTTGCTCTTTGCAAAACTCAACAATGTTTACATTATTTTAATGCTGGGATCCACAATCTGGCTGGGGTTTATTGGCCTGGTTGATGACTACATAAAGGTTTTTAAAAAAGATAAAAAGGGCTTACAGGGTCGTTTTAAAATTCTGGGGCAAATTATACTCGGAATCATTGTGGGTTCAACCCTTTATCTGAACGACTCGGTGGTTATAAGGGAAAAGGTACAACTACCACTTGAGTTTGACACCACCAGCGAAATACTCATTCTTGAAGATGCCGGCCAGCAAAGTTCTGCTTTCGCACGCGAGTCGGTAAAATCTTCAAAAACCACCATTCCTTTTTTCAAAAATAATGAATTTGATTATGCAAAATTGCTCAAATTCCTTGGCGAAGGCTATGAAAAGTGGGCGTTTCTGGTATTTATTCCAATAGTGATTTTGATAATTGCAGCCGTTTCGAATGGCGCAAATATTACAGATGGGCTCGATGGCCTTGCCACCGGCACCTCGGCAATTATTGGGGTTACCCTGGGTGTGCTGGCATACGTTTCGGGAAACCTGGTTTTTGCCGACTACCTGAACATAATGTTTATTCCACTTACAGGCGAGCTGGTGGTTTTTATAGCTGCCTTTGTAGGTGCATGCATTGGGTTTTTATGGTACAACACTTATCCAGCGCAGGTTTTCATGGGCGATACTGGCTCGCTGGCATTGGGCGGAATTATTGCAGTGTTTGCTATAATTATCAGAAAAGAACTACTAATTCCGGTGCTCTGCGGAATATTTTTGGTCGAAAACCTTTCGGTAATTATGCAGGTATCGTGGTTTAAATTCACTAAAAAAAAATTTGGCGTAGGCCGACGCATTTTTCTAATGGCCCCACTACACCACCACTACCAATTAATGGGTTACCACGAATCCAAGATTGTTCAACGGTTTTTTATTGTGGGTATAATACTGGCAGTTTTCAGCGTAATTACCCTCAAACTAAGATAACAAAAGTATGGAAGGCAGGCTGGCCATAATCGGAGCAGGCGAAAGCGGAACAGGAGCAGCCATTCTGGCCAAAAAAAAAGGCTGGGAAGTTTTTGTTTCGGACTTACAGCCAATAAAACAGAAATACAAAAACGCTCTTATACATAATGACATTTGCTGGGAAGAGGGAAAACACACCAAAGCCCTGATACTGAATGCCGACCAGGTAATGAAAAGCCCAGGAATACCCGACTGGGCACCTCTGGTAAAAGACATTCGCCAAAAGGGAATTCCGGTAATTTCTGAAATTGAACTGGCCGGAAGGTACAACAAAGCCAAAACAATTTGCATAACTGGCAGCAACGGAAAAACAACCACTACCCTGCTTACCGGGCATTTGCTCAAAAAAGCAGGCCTGAACATTGGAATAGCTGGCAATGTAGGCAACAGTTTTGCATGGCAGGTGGCTGACCAACAACACGATTATTACGTGCTCGAAATCTCTTCATTTCAACTCGATGGAATGGTTGACTTTAAAGCCGACATAGCTGTTTTGCTCAACATTACTCCAGACCACCTCGACCGGTATGATTACAACTTTGAAAAATACGTTGCATCAAAATTTCGCATAATGCAAAATCAAACCAGGTCAGAATATTGCATTTATTGCGCCGACGACCCGGTTTTGAAACAAAAAATGGAACAAAAGCAAGATGGCCCACGGCTAATTCCCTTCAGCACTTATAAAATACTAAAAGAAGGGGCCTGGACAGATAATAATGGACAACTAAAAATAAAACTTAAATCTGAGGAATTCAAGATGGATATCCTTGAACTGGGACTGAAGGGACGACACAACATTTACAACAGTATGGCAAGTGGCATTGCTGCCAGGCTGTTAGACATACGCAAGGAAGTTATCAGGGAAGGCCTGAGCGACTTTCAAAACATTGAGCACAGGCTTGAGCCAGTAGCTTACGTGCGCGGCATTGAATTTATTAACGACAGCAAGGCAACCAATGTCAATTCAACCTGGTTTGCTCTTGAGTCTATGTCAAAACCCGTAATCTGGATAGTTGGTGGCCAGGACAAAGGCAACGATTATTCGGGCCTGGCTGTTTTGGTCCAGAAAAAAGTGAAAGCCATAATATGCCTCGGTAAAGACAACAGCCGCATAATTGAAGCATTCGGAAATATGAATGGGGTGATAATTGAAACCCACTCGGCCCACGATGCCGTAAAGGCTGCATACCAGGCCGGATCGCCAGGCGATGTGGTGTTGCTTTCGCCGGCCTGTGCCAGTTTCGATTTGTTCCAAAATTTTGAAGAACGCGGAAAAGAGTTCAAACAAGCGGTTTATGACCTGTAATTGTTATTAAATTATGAATTACCTACTCGAAAAAATTAAAGGCGACAGAGCTATATGGATGGTTGTCATTTTCCTTTCCATCTTCTCGTTGTTAGCCGTTTACAGCTCAACCGGAACCCTCGCCTACCGGTTCAGGTCGGGCAATACCGAGTATTATATTATAAAACACTTTATAATTTTGTTGCTGGGCCTGGGCCTTATGGTGCTGGCAAGCAGAGTAAAATACACATATTACTCCCGTATTTCGCAACTGGCGCTATGGGTGGCGGCGCCATTGCTTTTTATAACCCTGGTTAGAGGAACCACCATAAATGAAGCCAGCCGATGGCTTACCCTGCCAATAATCAATATTAGCTTCCAAAGCTCCGACTTCGCAAAGCTTGCACTTATAATGTTTGTGGCCCGCACCCTTACCAAAAAACAGGAAACTATTAAAGATTTTAAGGACGCTTTTGTACCTGTACTTTTGCCGGTACTTATTATTACAGGCCTCATTTTGCCAGCAAACTTCTCAACCGCCGCCATGCTTTTTATTACATGCATAGTATTAATGTTTGTAGGAGGGGTAAGTTTAAAATATATTCTTGCAATGGGCGGTGTGGGTATTGTTGCGCTTGCTTTATTTATTGCAGTGGTAATGACTTTGCCCGAAAAAGGCAGGGTTTTGACAATGAAGAGCCGTATTGAAGCCTTTGCCGGAAAAACAGGAGAGAATTACCAGGCCGACCAGGCCAAAATTGCCATTGCAACAGGCGGAATATTTGGGAAAATGCCCGGAAACTCAACCCAGCGCAACTTCCTGCCCCACGCATACTCTGATTTTATTTATGCCATAATTATTGAAGAGTACGGCTTAATTGGCGGGTTTGCAGTGTTAATTCTTTACCTTATTCTGTTCTACAGGGGGGTACGCGTGGCCCGGCAAAGCCCGGGCACTTTCGGAACCCTGCTGGCGGCAGGTCTGAGTTTCAGTCTGGTGTTTCAGGCAATGATTAACATGGCGGTGGCAGTAAACATTTTGCCGGTAACAGGGCAGCCGCTTCCGCTAATAAGCATGGGCGGAACTTCCCTTTGGTTTACAAGCCTGGCCATTGGCATAATTCTGAGCGTTAGCAGAAAAATTGAAGAAGAAGAGGAACCACAAAATGGACAAGCAATTGCAACAACCTGATGTGCTCAGGGTAATTATTGCCGGAGGTGGCACCGGTGGACATGTGTTCCCGGCAATTGCCATTGCGCTGGCCATCAAAAAAAAGGTTTACAATGCAAAAATCCTTTTTGTGGGGGCTAAAGGCCGTATGGAAATGGAAAAAGTGCCTCAAGCCGGTTTTCATATTATAGGCCTCAATATGTCTGGGATGCAAAGACGGCTCACCTGGAAAAACATTGAAGTTCCCTTTAAGCTGATTGACAGCATGATAAAGGCCAAAATCATTGTAAAACGGTTTAAACCCGATGTGGTTATTGGCGTTGGGGGCTATGCCAGTGGGCCTTTGGTCAGGGCGGCTGCCAAACAAGGCGTTCCTACACTAATTCAGGAACAAAACTCATACCCCGGGCTTACAAACCGGATACTGGGCCGCAAAGCCGACAAAATTTGTGTGGCATATGAAGGTATGGATCGATTTTTCGACAAATCAAAACTCTTCCTGACCGGAAACCCTGTGCGCCAGGATATTGTAAATTTGGAAGGGAAATACCAGCAGGCAATTGAATATTTTGGTTTTTCGCCCCATAAGCCCATATTGTTTGTAACCGGTGGAAGCCTGGGTGCCCTTACAATAAACCAAAGCTTGAGCCAGAACCTCAATCTGCTTATCAGTAACAATGTTCAGGTAATTTGGCAAACCGGCACAAGCTATTACCAAACGGCCAAAGAGCAGGCAAAAAAATACAGCAAAGACCTTTTTGTAAAGCAGTTTATTGACCGAATGGACTTTGCCTATGCCGTCGCCGATCTTGTTGTAAGCCGGGCCGGTGCCATTGCGGTTTCAGAAATTTGCATTGTGCAAAAGCCTGCCATCCTGATCCCTTCGCCTAATGTGGCCGAAGACCATCAAACAAAAAACGCCCTCGCCCTGGTAAACCATCATGCAGCCATACTAATTAAAGACCATGAGGCGAACCAAAAGCTCGGACCGGTAGTGCTCGAATTAATGGCCGACGAAAATAAAAGGTTCAGGTTAAAAGAAAAACTCGCCGGATTGTCATATCGCGATGCAGCCGATGTGATTGCAAATGTTGCTTTAAGTATTGTAAAAACGAAATAAAATGGATCTTAGCCGTTTACATAACATCTTTTTTCTTGGCATAGGTGGCATAGGTATGAGCGCCCTGGCACGCCATTTTAAGTCACAGGGAATAAATGTAAGCGGCTACGACCGAACCCCAACTACCCTAACCGCTGCATTGATTGCCGAAGGAATTAGGATCTGGTTTGACGACGATGAAGCCATAATTCCGGAAAACACCGACCTGGTAGTATTTACCCCTGCCGTGCCAAAAGATTCAGCTTTGTATAAAGCTTTTGGAGTACTGAACACACCCATGATGAAACGGGCTGAACTGCTTGGACTTATTTCGGCAAAAACGCCCACCATTGCAGTGGCCGGCACCCACGGAAAAACCACTATCAGCGCCATGGTTACCCATATACTGAAAACAGCCGGAATAAGGGTAACAGCATTTTTGGGTGGCATAAGTGCCAACTACAATACCAACTATATTGAAAGTGAGCAGCCCGAGTGGATTGTTGTTGAAGCTGATGAGTTCGATCGCTCATTTCTGCACCTTTCGCCAAAAGTTGCCCTGATAAGTTCTATGGATGCCGACCACCTCGATATTTATGGATCGGTAGATGCACTTCTTGATAGCTTCAGGGCATTTGCATCACGCATCAAACCCAATGGTACTCTGGTAATTAAAAAAGGGCTTGAATCGAAAATACCATCACAAAGCCATGTAATCACATACCACTCGAGTATGCCAGCCCATGTGTTTGCAAAAAAATTAAGTATGGAGGGAGGCAGCTTTTATGCAATTCTTGATGGAATGATAAAAACCCAAAAATTCAGGCCGGGGCTTCAGGGTGCCCACAATCTCGAAAATGCAACGGGTGCTGCTGCAATAGCTCATTGCCTCAATATAGAAAGCACTGTGATAGCCAATGCTCTTGAGAGTTTTAAAGGTGTAAGGCGAAGGTTCGAGTATCTGTATAGTGGGCCCAATTTGGTTTATATCGATGATTATGCCCACCATCCAGAAGAAATCAGTGCTTGTCTGGGAGCTGCCAGAGAGCTTTTCCCCGAAAGGGAAATTACGGTTATCTTTCAGCCGCACCTATTCAGCCGCACACGCGACCTGGCCGAAGAATTCGCAAAAAGCCTGAGCCTGGCAAACCGCCTTATTCTGCTCGACATTTATCCCGCAAGGGAGTTGCCCATTGAAGGAGTAACCTCAGCATGGTTGCTGAGTAAAATAAAACTTGAAAACAAACAACTGGCTCAAAAAGCAGATATTATTGGTCTGCTCCGGAAACATGCCCCGCAGGTGCTCATTACTATGGGAGCCGGCGACATTGACCGCATTACAGGTGACATTGTAAAGTTCTTGAAAATGAAGGAATTATGATCAGAAAGATATTAAAAATATCGCTGGCGATCGCCCTTGCATTTTTGTTTATTACATTGGTGAGCTTTGCTGTTGACAAAAACAGGGATTTGCCATGCAAAGGCGTTTCGGTATCAATTGACTACCTGAGAGGCCAGCATTTTATTAATGCAGAAGATGTTAAAGCCAAAGTACTCAATGCAACCGGGCCACTTGAAGGAAAACCAATCACTGTAGGCAAGCTGAGCCTGATTGAATCGGTGGTTGCTGGCATACCATCGGTGAGCAAAACAAGTGTGTTCAGAAATATTGACGGCGGGCTCACTATAAATATATCGCAGCGACAGCCTATCGTAAGGGTGCTTAACGTACACGGGCAGGGATTTTATATCGACCACTCAGGACATTTGATGCCATTGAGCCCTGATTATACGGCCCATGTAATTGTTGCCACCGGGCACATACAAGCAGGCTACTCGCCTTTAATTAATCTGGCCAGTGTGAGGCCCGATAACGAAATTTCTTCAAACGAGAAAAGACTGAGAGACCTTTACAGGTTGGCTTTGCATATCGAAAGCCAAGCCTTTTGGAGCGCATTTATTGACCATATTTTTGTATTGCCAAACGGTCAGTTTGAGCTTACTCCAAAAAATGGGGCTCATGTAATTGAGTTTGGAGATTTGAACCAGATGGAAATGAAATTTGGCAAACTAATGACTTTCTACCAAAACGGCCTTGCCTGGATTGGCTGGAACCATTACCGCCGGATAAATGTAAAATACAGTAACCAGGTAATTTGTTCAAAATAGAATTGTTATGACAAAATCAGAAATTGTAGCCGGATTAGACATTGGGTCAACCAAGATAGCCTGTATTGTTGGCCGTAAAAATGAGTACGGAAAAGTGGAAGTGCTTGGACTTGGCCGGTCTGAGTCGCTTGGAGTGAACCGCGGGGTAGTAGAAAATATACAGGATACTGTTGAATCGATAAAAAAGGCCGTTGACGACGCCAGCCGGGCCTCGGGTGTAAACATTGAGGTGGTAAATGTGGGCATTGCCGGCCAACACATCAGAAGCCTGCAGCACCGGGGAAACATAATGCGAAACAACATTGAAATTGAAATTGACCAAAACGATGTTGCCACCCTGATTTCAAATATGTATAAGCTGGTGCTTCCTCCTGGCGAAGAAATCATACATGTAATACCTCAGGAATACATTATTGATAACCATCAACGCACGCGTCAGCCCAGGGGAATGTCGGGTATAAACCTTGAAGCCAACTTCCACATAATAACAGGGCAGGTTGCAGCAGTAAAAAACATAAACAAATGCGTAAAAAAAGCCGGGCTTGAAATTTCAAACCTTATCCTTGAGCCATTGGCCTCGGCCGAGGCGGTCCTTAGCCAGGAAGAAAAGGAAGCAGGTGTGGCACTGGTCGATATTGGAGGCGGCACCACCGACATTGCCATTTTTCAGGATGACATTATTCGCCACACAGCTGTTATTCCGCTTGGCGGAAATGTAATAACCGAGGATATAAAAGAGGGTTGCTCAATTATACGCGTGCAGGCCGAAGAGCTCAAAAAGCGCTTCGGGTCAGCCCTGGCAAGCGAAAACCGCGATGAGGAAGTGGTTTCCATACCTGGCCTGAAAGGCCGTAACGCGAAGGAAATTTCGCTGCGAAACCTGGCCCACATTATTCAGGCACGTATGGAAGAAATAATTGAAAACGTACTCTACGAGATTAAAAACTCGGGATACGAAAAAAAACTCATAGCAGGTATTGTGCTCACAGGGGGCGGAAGCCAACTGAAACACGCTGCACAACTCACCGAATTTATTACCGGAATGGACACCCGCATAGGGTATCCAAACGAGCACCTGGCAAAGTCACTTTCGGGCGATACCGCAAGCCCAATGCATGCTACTGGCATAGGGTTGGTTATTAAAGGCCTTGACGAAAAGGAGTTTATAAAGAAAAGCCCCGACCAAAAACCTGCCAAAACCGGAATTGCATCGGACTTCTTCAACAAAATTTTAAACCAGGGAAAGGATTTTTTTGAAAAAGGACAGCATAGTTAATCTCTTTTTATTAACAGCAAGGCGCAAAAAACTGTTAATAAAAGAAAAGTTTATTGCAATGCGCTTAAAATGAAAATATTTACCTTCAACCCCGATAAATATGAAAAAAGAAATGATCCGATTCGACCTGCCAAAAAATCAGTCCTCCATAATTAAAGTACTTGGGGTTGGTGGCGGAGGCAGCAATGCTGTAAACCACATGTTCAGGCAAGGAATTGAAGGTGTTGACTTTGTTATTTGCAATACCGACAGCCAGGCCCTAAACTCTAGCCCTGTGCCCAATAAAATACAGCTTGGCGTAAGCCTTACCGAGGGGAAAGGAGCCGGAAGCATACCCGAAGTTGGTAAAAATGCTGCCATTGAAGACATTGACCAGATAAAGGAATTGCTGAGCAAAGGAACCAAAATGGTATTCATTACAGCCGGCATGGGAGGAGGCACCGGCACAGGTGCAGCACCGGTTATAGCAAGTGCTTCAAAAGAGCTGGGCATACTTACCGTAGGCATAGTTACCAAACCTTTTAATTTTGAGGGTCGCCGGCGTTTGCAACAGGCAGAAGAAGGAATAAAACTACTTCAGGAACATGTTGACACACTACTGGTAATTTGCAACGAACGCCTGCGCGAGCTCTACGGAAACCTACCCTTAAGCGAGGCCTTTGCCAGAGCCGACAACGTGCTTACAACAGCAGCAAAAGGCATTGCAGAAATTATAACCCTAACCGGAAATATAAATGTTGACTTTGCCGATGTAAGAACCGTAATGTCAAACAGCGGAGTGGCAATTATGGGCAGCGGAAGCGCCGAAGGCGAAGACAGGGCCAGAAAAGCAATTGAAATGGCGCTTACATCGCCCTTGCTCAACGACAACCATATAAGAGGGGCCAAAAATATTTTGCTCAATATAACCAGTGGAAAAGAAGAAATTCTGATGGACGAAATTTCTGAAATCACTGATTACATTCAGGAAGAATCTGGCAACACTGCCGAAATTATTTGGGGTACGGGCCGCGACGAATCATTAGGAAACAAGATAAATGTAACCCTTGTAGCAACCGGTTTTAATAATGGGGCAGGGTTTCCTTCAGAATCAGAAAAACAAAAAAAAGTTGTGGTGCTTGAAAACAACAGCCAACACCCCCCCTTTCATTCAGAAACATTTGATGCTGAATCAGGTGGTGGTATAAGAATTTTTACAAAGGGCAATCCTCCTAAAGAATCAAATACAGGAGCCAGGAAGGAATTACATACCGAACAACCGGCTACCATTTTTGATTTTGATGTTTCAAATAAAAAAGATAATTCTTCGGAACCAGCCACACTAAGGTCTGGTCAAAATCAGGGTGCAACCACTATAAAGCACGGCCATGAGGTTAGTGCAAACCCGGTTTCGGAAGCCGAACTCTTGCAAAAAATTTCTGAGCGCGAACAAAGGCTGCGCGAACTGAGCATTAAACTCAAAACTCCCGAAGGACTTCAGGATCTTGAACGCCAACCTGCATTCGTCAGGAGAAATATTGCACTGAACAATACCCCGCTCAGCACCGAGTCTCAGGTTTCCAGGTACACTCTCAATGAAGACGAAGAACGAAAAGTTCAAATAAAATCGAACAACTCATTTCTGCACGATAATGTTGATTAAGAAGGGGCCCCGTTAACTTTGCATTTAATAATGGTTTCATTGGTTTTGTTTTCTCACGAAAAGCCGGAAACTCCGGCTTTTCCTTTTCATTCAGCGCCCAATACTATTTCGGCCACAATTCATTTAATTTTAGTAAATTTGCACCTAAAATTTCTCAAACTCAATGAACTTCATTAAAATGTTTTCTGGTAAAATCTGGTTATTTGGCATCCTTATTATGCTAATTGCCTCTTCGTGCGGAACCGACGACCCCGAAAGGCAAGCTGAACGCGACCGCAAAAAAATTCTTGATTATATCAGAACTCATCAACTGACTGCACATGAACTTGAGTCGGGTGTTTTTTATGTCATTAATTCTCCTGGTTCAGGGTCATTCCCAACACAAACATCCACTGTAAGTGTTTCTTATACCGGAAAACTTTTAAGCGGAAAAGTGTTTGACACCGGGATAGCCCAGGTTTTTAACCTTCAACAAACCATTTTAGGGTTCAAATATGGAATTCCGATGTTTAATAAGGGTAGTAAAGGAAAACTCCTTATTCCATCCGGTCTGGGTTACGGGCCAAACGGAACCTTTTCAATACCTCCGAATGCCGTCCTGATTTTTGAGATTGAAATGATTGACTTTAACTAAAATAGAAAATAAATTTCCTATAAGGCTTAAAAACAATTAAATTTACAGCCAAAATAAGTACCTGATATGGCAAGTATAAAAAATCTGAAGAAAGACCTTAATTATCTGATTGACGAGGTAATAGGCACCTGCATGATTCATCAATACACCAAGCAGCAGAAGAAGGAGGAACTTGAAGCAATAATTAATGAAATGATTGAGTTTCGTGATAAAATGATTCTTCGGATCAATAACCCTGACGTGAATGAAAACGGGCAGAGCCTTCGAAATTATTACCGTGCGCTTTTCGATGAGTTATTGGATAAAGTTAATGGTGCCTTTGACAAATTGAACGAAATTACCAGCTGATGCTGGTATCCGATATAAACCAAAGGCGCTTAAGGCGCCTTTTTTTTGTAGAGAAGTAATGTTATGTGCGGCCGATATTCTATAAGCAAAAAAGCCAGGGAAATTGCTGAATACTTTGGCGTAATCGCTCCCGAAAATATTGCGGGTGGCGTTTATAATGCTGCCCCAACACAATTGCTTCCGGTAATTGCCATGAACCAACCACGTAAACTACAGCAGTTTATGTGGGGTTTGCAAGCCAATTGGAAAAATGAATCCAACATTAGTCCAATGCTTATTAATATAAGGGCTGAGTCGCTTTTTGAAAAAAAAATGTTCGGCAATATGCTCCAAACCAACAAATGCCTGGTAATGGCCGATGGTTTTTTTGAATGGCAAAAGGCCGGAAAATCAAAACAGCCATGGCGTTTTACACTTAATGATGATAGCATTTTTGCATTTGCCGCAATATTTGATGGCACGCCCGGCCCTGACGGTAAGATTGGCTTTCGTTTTGCAATAATAACCACGGATGCAAACCCGATGGTAAGTCCAATTCACAATCGTATGCCTGTCATCCTCGACCGCGAAGGCTCGATGGCTTGGCTGTCAGCAGTAAACAACCAGCAGGAAATAAAAACGCTATTAGTTCCATATCCTGCCAGTAAAATGAAAAGTTACAAGGTAAGCCCCAGGGTAAACAGCACAGCCGCCAATAGCCCAGAACTAATAAAGCCATGGCAGGATCCAAACCTGACACTATTTTAATTTTTTTACGTTTACATCTTAAACCTCAACCCATAAATTATCATGACAAGAACATCTGCCAGACCCGGCGGAAACCGGCGCACCAGCAGCCCGGGCCGCTCTGGCGCAAAACCAGCCGGAAAAAACACTGGCCGTGAGGCCCGTTCCGAAAGACCTTCAAAAGAAGACCGACCTAAGAAAAATGACAGGCCTTTCCAGAAAGAACGGCCAACCCCAAAAACAAAAACTGATAGGGGCGGAAACAGGTTTTCAAATGACAAACCTTTTTTAAAAGACAGGCGCGAAGGCACTGAAAGAGGTTCCTCGAGCGAACGGCCCTACTCAAGAGAGCGAAGAGAAAGTAGTGAAAACCGCACCCCAACCAATCGCCCATACGCAAAAGACAGGCGCGAAGGCACTGAAAGAGGTTCCTCGAGCGAACGGCCCTACTCA
>CAYGDW010000006.1:60401-68576 GCA_964348755.1 uncultured Bacteroidales bacterium
AAACCGCACCCCAACCAATCGCCCATACGCAAAAGACAGGCGCGAAGGCACTGAACGGGGTTCTGCACCTGAGCGGCCATATTCACGCGAAAACAACCCATCGCGACCCTTTAAAACCGGAGCGACCCAAACAAGAAAATCCGATTCGCACAAGGACCCATTCGATGACTCCATTAGATTAAACCGATACATAGCCAATGCCGGAGTTTGCTCGAGGCGCGAAGCCGACGAGCTTATTAAAAATGGGGCAATTACCGTAAACGGGCAAATTGTAACCGAAATGGGCATAAAGGTAAAACCCGGCGATGTGATAATGTATGGCACTCAAAAGCTAATCAACGAAAAAAAGGTTTATATACTTCTGAATAAACCTAAAGACTATATAACAACTACCGATGATCCGCATGAACGCAAAACCGTAACTGAGCTTATACGCAATGCCTGTCGCGAGCGGGTTTACCCTGTAGGGCGCCTCGACCGAAACACCACCGGCCTGCTTTTGCTGACCAACGATGGCGATCTTACCAAAAAACTATCACACCCAAAACATGGTATAAAGAAACTTTACCATGTGCACCTCGACCAACCTGTTACAAAGGCCGATTTAGAACAAATTGCGAGCGGGGTTAAAATTGACAATAACCTTGTGGTGCCCGATGCCGTATCATATATTGATAGGGCCGAATCAAAAAAAGAAATTGGAATTGAAATTCACTCGGGCCAAAACCGCGTGGTAAGGCGAATCTTTGAACAACTTGGATATAAGGTTACTAAACTCGACCGGGTTTTGTATGCTGGCCTAACCAAAAAAGACCTTCCGCGCGGAAAATGGCGATTCCTTACCGAAAAAGAATTGAGTTTCCTTAAAATGATGGGGTAATTTCTTAAATTAATGACTCAATCAGGGCTTGGGAAAAGGCAAATGATACTGAAATTCCTGAAACTTGCAGGAATTTCAGGTATCATTTTTATTGTATCCTTTTTTGTGTTGCTTACCATTCTTGCACTGATATTTCAGGATAGAATAAAAGGAGCTATGGTTGAAAGCCTCAATAAGAACCTGCAAACAGAAGTATCTGTTGACAAAATAAGGCTTGACCTCATAAGGCGTTTTCCTCTGGCTTCAGTAACATTTTCGGGAATAAAAGTAAATGAAGCGGGCTACCATCAGCCCAAAGAAACACTTCTTGAAGCGCAGCGCATTTATCTGAAATTCAGTATATTGAGGCTATTATTCGGGAATTACACCATAAGCGAAGTAGAAATAAGCAAGGCCAGCCTCAATATGCGAATTTTTGAGGATGGGAACCAAAACTTCCGCATCTGGAAACCTCAACCCGAAGACATACCACAAAGCGAATTTGTATTCGACCTGAAGAGGGTTTTGTTCAACGAAGTTCATTTTGTTTACAACGACCTTCCCGGAAAACATTTAATTGACCTGAACATTGGACAGGCCACCATGAGCGGCAATTTTCGCAAAGAATCGTATTACCTTACTGCTCGTGGAGGGCTGTATGCCAACTTGTTGACCATCGATTCGGCAATCATAGCAAGGGATCGCTCCATTGAAATTGACATGGTGCTAAGTGTAATTGAAAACAGGGAGTTTGTATTTGAGAAAGGAAACCTGAAAATTAACGGGAATGCTTTTGGAGTGAAAGGCACCATTGCCAATCTTGAAGAAGGAGTGTATTTCGATACGCAGATCAATGGCAGGCAACTTTCGCTGGGCCAGCTTTTGGCAGATTTGCCCGAATCGATACAACCATTTGTAAGTGGCTACAAGGGCCGCGGAAACCTTGAGTTTGAAGCCGGAATTAAAGGCAACCTTAGTCAAACCCAAAAGCCTGGCATCATAGCTACTTTTAGGGTTTCGGGCGCTGAACTGCTTCATCGCGAAAGCGGGTTAAACCTAAAAAAACTTCAATTTGAGGGTCGTTTCGACAATGGTCTGGCACAAAATCTCTCCACTTCAACCCTTTCGTTCAAAGAATTTTATACTACCATAAACAACGGGGTGCTGCAGGGCCATTTTTCCATGCACAATTTCAACAAGCCCAGGCTCGAATTTAAAATGTTTGCCGATGCCGATGCCGGAGACCTTGTAAGTCTTTTCCGCGTCGACACCGTAAGCCATGCCGCAGGCCGCGTAAAGATGGACCTAAACTTCAACGGGGGTATGAGCGAAAAAAACCGGTTCACAGGGCAGGATTTTGTTTCAGCACGAGCCAGCGGAACTTTCACCTACGAGAACCTTTCGTTTGCTATTAAAGGCAACCCACTGGCGTTTCGCCAGTTTAACGGCTCTTTGCTGTTTAGCGACAACGACCTGATTGTAGAAAACTTTAGCGGCCATGCCGGAAGCAGCGATTTCGAATTAAAGGGAGTTTTCCGAAATGTACTGCCCTACCTCTTTCTTGAAAACGAAAAAATTAATGTGGCGGCAAGCCTTTATAGCAACTACTTAAATTTTAATGAATTACTGAAGCATTCGGTAAGTGGAGCCGATACCACTTACAAGCTCAACTTTTCTGACCGGCTGGGTTTTAATCTAGAAACAGATGTGGTGCACCTTGCATTTCGAAAATTCGAGGCAACAAACGTAAAAGG
Organism: uncultured Bacteroidales bacterium; assembly: GCA_964348755.1. Taxonomy (GTDB): domain Bacteria; phylum Bacteroidota; class Bacteroidia; order Bacteroidales; family UBA7960; genus UBA7960. The sequence continues at coordinate 63,015 of CAYGDW010000006.1, forward strand.
GAAGGCCAAACTCCAGAATAAACGCTTCATGGCGCAGGATGTAACATTCAGGTCAATGGACGGGCAGGTAATGGCCAACGGATATATTGATGGCACAAAAAATGACTTTTTTGTGGTGGGAATTGGAGCAAGAGTAAGCGGGGTTGACATCAATAAATTGTTTTATCAAATGGGCAATTTTGGGCAGACAAGCATTACCGACCAGCATCTGTTTGGAAAGGTTACCTCTGATATACAGTTTACAGGCAAATGGACACCAACCCTCGATGTTGATTGGAAAAGCATTGAAACCACGGCAAATATGCGGATTGAACAGGGATCAATTGTCAATTTTGAGCCATTGGCAGGACTGGGCCGATTTTTAAGAATCGACGACATGAGCCGGGTTACCTTCTCGACCCTTGAAAACCAGATTCAGATTAAAGGCAGAAAAATTATTATTCCAGATATGGAGATCAATTCGAGTGCCCTAAACCTCAAACTCTCGGGCGAGCATGGCTTCAACAACGAAATTGACTACCGGGTTCAGGTGCTTCTTAGCGAAATACTTTCGCGCAAGAACTGGCAAAACAGAAACACCCAGGAGCAATTTGGCCAAATTATTGACGATGGCCTTGGGCGCACCACGCTTTTTTTACGAATAAGCGGTACTGCCAATGAGCCGGTTTTTCGGTACGATGTTCAGGGTGTGAGAGAAAAAATTCGCGACGACTTCCGACGCGAAGGGCAAAACCTGCGCGATGCCTTCAGAAGAGAATTTGGCGGTCGCCCCGAGCCTGAAGCACCCGCACCCGAAACCATTGCACCCGAATCGAAACCCCGCCTTCGCAACCCCCTTCGCCGCCAAAGGCAACAAAACAATGAAAGGTTCGAACTTGAATGGGATGAGAAAAACCCCTGATTAAACCTACACGCCATGATTGAATTTCCAAATGCCAAAATTAATCTGGGCTTGAACATCCTTAACAAACGCAGCGATGGCTTCCATAATATACAAACAGTACTCCTTCCGATAGGGCTTTGCGATGCCCTTGAAATAATTCCTGCAACCCAGGAAAATATCATACATTTTTCAAACAGCGGGTTGCCTGTTCCTTTGGATGGAAAACCCAACCTGTGCATAAGAGCTTTTGAATTGCTTCAGAAAGAATTTGGCCTGCCCGGCATTAATATTCATCTTCACAAAAAAATACCGACCGGATCGGGTTTGGGTGGCGGAAGTTCAAATGCAGCATTTACCCTGAAAATGGTAAACAAAACCTTTGCGCTAAACATAAACAATATTATTTTAATGCAGATGGCGGCCAGCCTGGGCAGCGACTGCCCGTTTTTTATAGAAAACAAACCCATGCTTGCCAATGGCCGCGGCGAAATACTCGAACCCATCGAAATCCCCTTAACGGGAATGAATTTGGTTTTGATTAAAGCTGATATTCATATTGGTACGGCCGAAGCCTATGCAAATGTAAAACCCGCTTTCCCAAAAAAATCAATCGCTCAAATCCTTGAACAGCCAATTGATACCTGGAAGCACGAATTAAAAAATGATTTTGAAACAAACGTGTTTGAAAGGTTCCCTTTGCTAAAAAAAATCAAAGAGAATCTTTATAGCCAGGGTGCAGAATATGCAGCCATGACCGGAAGCGGCTCGGCAATATTTGGTTTGTTCAAAACCCTTCCTCAAACAAACCAGAGCGAATTGTACCCAGCTTTTTTTGTGTGGCAACAGTTGCTTGGTTAAATCATTTATAAAGCAATTTCTTCACGAAAAATAAAGGGGCATTTAGGGTTTTGATCATCATATAAAAACAAAACTTTTATCTTTGCCGGCACAACCGGCACCCTTTAAGAAATTTATCGTCCGGCAATAATTAAATTAAGCCAGCAGTCTGGCGCCACAACTAAACTAAAACCGAATGGACGACTTCCTGAAAGCAATTAAACGTTTTTCGTCAAAGGCATTTGCCAAATCGCTCGATTGGATTGAGATTATCGGAAACAAACTCCCCCACCCTGCTACCTTGTTCTTTTTGCTCGCTGTTACAGTTATGGTGCTTTCGTGGGTAAGTTCATTCTTTTCAGTTCATGCTTACCATCCGGTCGATGGCTCCATAATCACCGTCAATAACCTGGTAAGCGCCGACGGTTTTCGTTGGATTTATACCAACATTATTGCCAACTTTCTAAAGTTTCCACCCCTTGGCTATGTGCTGGTGGTTATGATTGGCATTGGCGTGGCCGAAGGTTCGGGTTTATTTACCGTTATGATACGCAGTATGGTGCTAAGTTCGCCTCCGAAGTTTATTACTGCAGCCATTGTTACAGCCGGCCTGATTTCGCATTTGGCCTCCGAAGCGGGTTATGTGGTGCTTATTCCCCTTGGTGCCATGATTTTTCACGCCCTTGGCAGGCACCCAATGGCAGGTTTAGCGGCTGCCTTTTGTGGCGTTAGCGGCGGGTTTGGTGCCAATTTTTTCATTGGTTCAATCGACCCGATCCTTGCAGGAATCAGTGAATCGGCCGCTCGGATGATTATTCCCGATATAGTGATAAACCCTGCCGTAAACTACTATTTTATGTTCGTTTCGGGATTCATCGTAATTTTTGTCGGCACCTGGGTTACCGAACGCATTGTTGAACCACGCCTTGGAAAATATACCGGATCTGCCGAAAAACTGCCAATCGAACAACTGACTCCTATTGAGCGAAAAGGACTTCGCTGGGCAGGATACGGGCTGATAATAACCCTGGCTTTACTGGCTATTTCAGTAGTGCCACAATGGGGAATATTCCGCGATCCCGAAACAGGCTCAGTATTGCACTCTCCATTTTTTAATGGAATCATTATTGGCATCCTGCTCATGTTTTTTATTCCCGGGCTTATTTACGGAATAGCAGTAGGAACCATAAAAAGCGATAAAGATGTTGCAAAGCACATAACAAAGTCGATGGCTGGTATGGGTGGGTATATTGTGCTGGTATTCTTTGCCGCACAATTTGTTTACTTTTTCAACTACAGCAACCTGGGCATAATTGTAGCAATAAAAGGAGCCCAGGGCCTGCAAGCTATCGGGCTTACAGGTATAACCCTTATCGTTGCTTTTGTGATGCTTTCGGCTTTTATCAATTTATTTATGGGAAGCGCCTCGGCCAAATGGGCCATTATGGCCCCCGTTTTTATACCTATGCTTATGCTAATCGATCCGCCATATCACCCGGGGCTTACCCAGGCTGCCTTCCGTATTGGCGATTCGGTTACCAACCTGATCACACCAATGATGAGTTATTTTGCCCTCATTGTTACATTTGCACAAAAATATGACGAAAAATATGGCATTGGAACCATTATTTCTACCATGTTGCCCTATACCGTATTGCTTTCTATATTCTGGACTGCCCTGCTCGTTGTTTGGATGTTGGTTGGCCTCCCGCTTGGCCCCGATGGCCCTATTTTTATGAATTAATAATTTAAGGCGGAAGACAAAACGAAACCGCCGCACCTTATCCTGAAGAAACGCAGAGGGTGCGGCGGTTTAGTTTTTTTTTTACTTACCTGCTTATCCAGTTATTATATTGGTTGTCAGATTTCTTTTCTGACCAGGTTTTGAAACCCTCATTTCTCGCTTTTTCGAGCAAAGGGACCGGCAACATAGGGGTAACCAGCAAATAGAGCTGACCAGGTTGCAGGCGATCAATATCAGTCATGATACGGCCAAGAGGCATTCCGCCAGAGTTGATTACCGGCGAGGCATCGAACGTTTCAAATGGTTCATTTACCTGCAACCAGTCTGGCCTGTTTCCTTCATAACGTTCCTCAACTCCTGCAAAACCTGCCAGCGATGGCTGTCCGACCATAATCCGAAGTTTATTTACCATGGCTTCAGCCGGGATTTTTGCAATAGCCGCGGCCTGTTTAAGCGAAGTAACCCTTGCTATGGTCTTTCGCAAAAATGGATTCTTCAGTTTTTTAAACTCAGGGGCCAATTCCACAAGGGCATTCTCAAGCTCAGGGTAATGATCGAGCAAGGCAGCCACTTTCATTTCGGGGGTTATTTCAGGCTTTTCCATTTATTACTTTTTGTAGCTGAGTAATCGCCGCTCTCCCTGAAGCTGGCGGGCCTCGGTCAAATCCTGCGATACTTCAAGGGTTCCGAGGTACTCGCCATTTGCGCCACGCATGGCAAAATATTCGATCATAATAAATTTGCCGCCCATTTGAATCCAGAATGAAGCAACATCCTGCTGCCCACTCTTAAAGTCGTTAATAATGGTTTCGACCACATCGACGCTCGAAGGCGGATGACACAAACGCACATCGCGACCCAAAATAGCACGGTTGCGGTCGAAAATGCGGTGCTTGCCCTGCGAAAAGTACTTTACCTTATCATGGCGGTCAACAAACGTCATGTCAACCGGCAGGGTATTCAACAGGGCTGTAAGTTCCTGAACGCTAAAACGGCCGCTTGGCAATTGTATTTCGCCATTGCCCGCAAGTTCAGTTTCCGGCATTTTTTGCCCCGAAAGATTTAAAGGTTGCCACTCTTCTTTAGGGTCGTAAAGGCAATAGCCAATTTCAAGGGTTTGCTTATAGACCTCCCACCAGTCCAGGTCTGTTAACTTATCCATTGTCATGGGAAACAAAATCTCGTTTTCTTTCATAGTCATGTCTTGAACAGCCTGGCTTGCCGGTTTGAAAATCAATGGTACCAGCGCATTCATTTCTTCAGCAGAAATCTGGCCTCCGGCATTGAGCGCTTCAAGGGCAGCCTTCAGCATAGCGCGGGCCTCGTCGTGTTTGCCCCACATAACCTTGGGCGGGCCGGTAATTCCATATTTTTCCAGAAACGGGAAAAGCAGGTTCTCCTTGCGTCGGTAATGCTTGTCAACATCCATTAGGGCATTAAAGCGCTTCTTTAGTTCGAGCAAAATGCCTGGTACTGCATCATCATTTAGGTAAGCAACCTTGGTATACAGATCGTTGAGCTCAAGAACCACATTTACCAGGGCTTCGTTTTCTTTTATAAAGGTATCGACAGGATGCCCGGCAGGAATGTGCCTGGCGCCGCTCAGGTCAATGCTGCCTTCGAGCACTGAGGTATGTATGTCGCACAAGCGCAAAACTTCCTGCTCAGGCAGACCTTCGTTAATCAGCTCCTGCTCAACCTCAACTACCTCTCCATAAGGAATGCTTTTTAAAAGCTGCTGTATGCGGCCTTTGATTTCTTCGGGGGCGGTGCCCCTGTGAAGCTCAAGAATCATGTGTTTGAGGAGCGCTTTTCGCTGGTCTGAATTGTTAATGAGTTCGCTCATGGCTTATCTTTATTTAGATTCAACAAAAATAATAATTCGGTGCTGAATTGCCAAAATGTTTTTTTGGGATAATACCGTCAAATTTAAAATTTAAAACGCTGGGAATTGACGATTTATGAATTGGTTTCAGATAAAATAACTTTGAATTGGTTATTTTTTTATTTTTGGAATCACCATTGTCCGATGAAAATGACGGGATTTCTCGCTCCGCTCAAAATGACAGGGCTTTCAATGATTTTGGCAATTTGGGGG